>DATHZS010000023.1:0-10993 GCA_035458505.1 Anaerolineales bacterium
AGGTATGGAAACGGTGCACCTCCAGTGAAAAGTTCGGGGATGCCCCCCGCTTCTTCCAATACCAGCCAGCCTGCGGCAAGATCCCAAATTTTGGGGGTGGCCTGGAATGCTGCGATGGCTGCCCCGCGGGCAACACAGCAGAAATCGTATGCCGCGGCACCCAGGATGCGGGTTTTATACCTCACGCGGACATCATATTGCTGAAAAGTGCGCGAACAGCAGGCAAAGAAAGAGACCGTTGGCGGATTTTTTTGCCGGTTGATCGTTAACCGTTGGCGGTTGAGATACGCTCCCTGGCCTCGTTGGGCGGAGTACAGTTCCTGATAGATGGGGAAATACAACGCTGCGATGTCCGGGAATCCGGAGACCAACCTGGCGATGGATACCCCCCAGGTGTGTAAGCCAAGGCTGAAGTTCGTTGTGCCGTCGAGTGGATCGATGATCCATATTGGCCGGTTTGCATCGAGTGGTACCTGGTTGGTTTCTTCGGTCAGGATCAGGTCATCCGGGAATGCAGTTTGAATCGCCTTTTGGATGAGAGAGTCGGCAGCCAGGTCAGCTTCGGTAACGATCGTCCGGTCTTCTTTCAGGTTTGCATCGACACCTTCCAGCCTGAAATACTTGGTCAGCGTGCTGCCTGCTTCTATTGCCAGGTTCTCGGAAAAAATCAGGGGATCTTCCATCCGGTCAGCTTCCATTCCGTTGGTTTTTTGGATAGGCTGTATTGTATCATGGTGAACAGCCAGAGAGGGTGGGTGCCATCAGCGGTATAATAAAGATACTCTACCAGTCTTGGTTGTTTTTCACTGGTTCAGGGAGTGTGTCCATGAAAACCGGACAAAAGCAGATTGCCGAAGGCATCTTGTTTACTGACCAATACCAGCTGACGATGGCGCAGTTGTATTACCGGTTCGGGATGCATGAGAAACAAGCCCAATTCGACTATTTTTTCAGGGATTATCCCAATTATGGATCTCACAAATCGGGGTACTGTATCAATGCCGGTTTGGAATGGCTGCTGGACTGGATGGGGGAAGCTCATTTTGGAAAGCTCGAGGTAGGCCAGCTGAGAAGCCAGCGCGGTTCTATGGGCAATCAGCTGTTCGCCGATGATTTTCTGGACTGGTTATCGCACAATGGCAATTTTGACAGCATCACGCTCCATGCTATCCCGGAAGGCCGGGTTGTGCACCCCAATACCCCGCTGGCTGTTGTTCAGGGCGGCCTGGCGATGGCGCAGATCCTGGAGACCTCACTGCTCAACCACCTGACCTACCAGACCTTGGTGGCTACCAAAGCTTCCCGGATCAAAGAAAGCTGTAAAGGCCAAATCCTGATGGAGTTTGGCCTGCGCCGGGCACAAGAGCGCGCCGCCAACGCGGGCACACGGGCAGCCTTGATCGGTGGGGCGGATTTTTCGTCCAATGTGGGGGTTTCGCAATTGTTGGGCATCCCGCCCAAAGGCACGCATGCCCACAGTATGGTGCAGGTGTTTCTGGCACAGGGAGGGTCCGAACTGGATGCCTTCCGCGCTTTCGCAGAGATTTACCCCGATGACTGCATTTTACTGGTGGATACGATCAATACCTTGGAGAGCGGGGTGCCGAATGCGATCCGGGTCTTTGAGGAGTTGCGCAGGAAAGGACACCAACCAGCCGGAATCCGGCTGGATTCGGGTGACCTCGCATTCCTGAGCATCCATGCCGCAAAACAGATGAACGATGCTGGCTTTCCGGATGCCAGGATTGTCCTGTCTAACCAGCTGGATGAACTTGCGATCTGGCAGATTACGACGCAGGTTCAGCAGGAAGCAGAGCGCTACGGAGTCGAGCCGGATTCGCTGCTGAAGCGGCTGGTGTATGGGGTCGGTACCGGGCTGATCACATCCAAAGGGGCGTCTGCCCTGGACGGTGTGTATAAGCTCGTGGCCCTTGAAGAAGCAGGGAAATGGATCCCGGCAATTAAGATCTCCGAGAGCCCACAAAAAACATTGATCCCGGGCAATAAGCGGCTGTGGCGGGTGTATGATGAGCGCGGAAAGGCAACGGCTGACCTGATTGCCTTACACGATGAGAACATGGCTCAGTGTGATCCATTGGTGCTGCAGCACCCTGTCCTGGCTTCGATGCGGCGGACACTGACGAAAGATCAGGTCATGATGATCGAGCCGATGTTGGAGAAAGTCTACCAGGAGGGGAAGCAGGTGAACCAAATGCCATCGATTGAGGAGATCCGCTCCCGACGCCTGAACGACCTGAAAAAGCTGGATCCCGGTGTGCGGCGCCTGGTCAACCCGCATATTTACCATGTCTCGATCACTGAAACTTTATGGAACCTGAAGAAAAGCCTGACCCAGCAATATCAAAAAAGCTGGCCAGTAATGGACGGAGGTTGAAAATGAGTGCTCTTCGTCTGCTGCCGATTCCTTCGTTTTATGATCCGCAAAAGGTGGGAGAGGTTTGGAAACTGGCGTATGAGACGCGCGCCAGCCTGGCACGCACCTGGGCACAAGAACATGCCTTGACGCCGTCGGGAGAGGATGCGCTCAGGGTTAATCTGTTGTTGGTGGATGTGCAAAACACCTTCTGCATCCCGGGTTATGAGTTGTTTGTGGCTGGAAGGTCCGGCAGGGCTGCGGTGGAAGATAACGACCGGTTGTGCCGGTTTATTTACCGGAACCTGTCCAGGATCACCAAAATTACAATCACGATGGATACCCACCAGCCGATCCAGATCTTCCACGCAATCTACCTGGTGGATGAGGCTGGCAACCATCCAGAGGCATACACCCTGGTTTCGGTTGAGGATATCCAGTCCGGCAGGTGGCGCTTCAATCCGGAGATCGCCGAAACGCTGGGCGTCGACCCGCAGGAGGCTCAGGCCAACTTACTGCATTATGCCGGAGAGCTTCAGAAATCAAACAAGTTTCAGCTGACCATCTGGCCGTACCACGCCATGCTGGGTGGGCTTGGGCATGCCCTGGTTGCTGCGGTGGAGGAAGCGGTCTTTTTTCACAGTATTGCCCGCTCCAGCCAGCCAGATATCGAGATCAAAGGCATGAACCCTTTTACTGAACATTATTCCGTAATCGGCCCGGAGGTGGCTCGCGATGCGAGCGGGAAGACGATCGGGGGGCGAAATGAAAAGTTTATCCAGAAGGTGAGGGAATTTGACCTGACATTGATCGCCGGACAGGCGAAGAGTCATTGTGTCGCCTGGACTGTTGCCGACCTGCTGGAAGAGATTACCCGGACGGCCCCCGGTTTGGCTGAAAAGGTGTTTCTGCTTGAAGACTGCACATCCCCGGTGGTGGTCCCTGGCATGGATTTTACTGAGCAGGCGGATGAGGCTTTTGCCAGTTTTGCTGAGGCTGGTATGAAGATCATCCGCTCGACCGACCCGGTGGAAAGCTGGTATCCGGATTAAATGTGCCCCAACAGGTACAGGGCGTAATCTTGCGGGAAGGTCTCGAACCCCAACTGGTTGCGGACAGACCCGACCGAGTAGGGGAGTGCCAGGGTGAACTGCTCGTCACTCAATTGGCTGATCGCCTCGTCCCAAATTTTTTGATTGATGTCGAAATGATAGCGGTACAGCTGCCGAAATGACCGGCTTGCATCATTCACCCTTTCAGCGTTTGATTGACGATCTCGGCGTAATCCTGGGTGACGGTTTTTTGCGGGTCTGCGCCGAGCACCGTGATCAGTTCTGCGATCAGGGCAGCTTTCTCTTCGGCATCGGTACGGCTCCACGTGCGGGATTTGACTTCCAAATATGACCCGAGCTGCGGTTTTTTCACATCGTCAATATTGACGTAGAATTCTTCGTCTTTATAGCGTACCAGCCAGCGCAGGCGGTCCTTTTCGATGTAGAGCTCTTTATCGGGGGTGAAGTATTCCCGCAGGAAGCGCAGGCTCTGGTTGGCAGGAGCCAGGAAACGGCTGCGGGACAGCAGTATCTTGCTGGGGAATTCTTCTTCTCGCGTGGGTCCGACATGGGTCAGGCGAGCCCGGACATATTCCACTTCATGCTTTTCATTGATGAATTCATCTTCTCGATGCCGGACAGACCCCTGTTCCGGATCGGTGAAATTAAAATAGGTGTCGTATTCGTGATAATGGCGGGTATACACGACTTCGATCTCAGGCTTGTTTAGTGCTTCGATGATCGGCGCGTGATCCGAGATCTGTACTTTGGCCTGGACTTCGTAACTTTCGCCTTCGGTCGCGCCGCCAATCGCGATCAGTTTCGCCAGGACGGATTGTTCCCGGCGGATGAGGAAATGGTCAATCTTTTCCGCATACGATTGAACCTCTTCCATCAGGGCAGGCAGTTTGATGGTGAGCAGTTCTTTATCCCGCATTAACCAGCGCCCGTTGACCATCACGTCGGTCACATCCGTGGATTTTGCGGCATACACCAGCTGGGCATAGATGCCGTTGGGGTCCCGGCGGAAGCGGGGACTGTTATGAAGGGTATCGATATCTACCAGGATCAGGTCGGCGCGCTTCCCTGGTTCCAGAGAGCCGGTCAGGTGCCCGATGTGCATGGCATCGGCACCCATCCGGGTGGCCATCAGCAGGGCTTGCCGGGCAGGGAGGGCGGTGGGTGAGTTTTCGCGGATTTTGGCCATGAAGGAGGCCAGGCGGATTTCTTCAAACATGTCCAGGTCGTTGTTCGAGGAGGGCCCATCGGTGCCGATCCCGACATTGACTCCTTCTTCCAGCATCTTGGTCACCGGAGCCATCCCGGAGGCCAGTTTCATATTGGAAGACGGGTTGTGGGCGACACCGGCATTGTAATGCTTGAGAGTGATGATCTCTCCAAAATCGAGATGCACACAGTGGGCGGCTAGCACTTTGGCATCAAACAGGTTTTGTTTCTTGATATAGGGAATCACTGGCATATCATTTTCCCTGCGCATGTTTTCCACTTCAATGGCCGTTTCTGAAATATGGGTATGGAGCGGGACATCGAACTCGGCCGCCAGGGCCGCGCAGCTGCGCAGGATATCCGCAGTGCAGGTAAACGGCGCGTGCGGAGAAACGGCCGGGACAATCAATTCGTGGTTCTTCCAGCCGACGATGAATTCGCGCGCGGCTTCCAGCGAATCTTCGTATGAGTTAGCATCGGGAGAGGGGAATTTGAGCACGGTTTGCCCCAAAACCCCGCGCAGTCCGGCTTCTACGGTGGCCTTGGCCACATCTTCTTCAAAGTAGTACATATCCGCGAAAGAGGTGATCCCGGTGCGGATGAACTCGGCGCAGCCAATCAGGGTGCCTAACCGGACGAAATCCGGCGAGACGAATTCCCGCTCTACCGGCATCATGTAGCCGAGCAGCCAGACATCCAGGCGCAGGTCATCGGCCAGCCCGCGCAGCAGGGTCATCGGCACGTGGGTGTGGGCGTTGACCAGCCCCGGCATGAGCACTTTTCCCTGGCAGTCGAATGGTTGGCTGCTGGGGTAGTCATTTTTCAGCTCAGCTTCCGGCCCAACGGCCAGGATCGAGTTCCCCTTGATTGCAACGGCGCCGGGTTCATACAGGTTGAGTTCTTCATCCATGGTGAGGACAATCGCGTTGGTCAGGAGAATATCAGCGGACTTTGGCATAAGGGATCCCTTTCTGGTCAGGTATTGATAAATTTAAAACAATGATACGGGATAGTGTTCTGGATGGCAAGGTGGTGGACCAGATTGATTGAAAGTTTAATTAATAAATCTCTAATATTAAAAATCTTTTTATTATTCAAAAAATATTTTATAATAGAAACAGATTAAGGCCAGGAGCTACTTAATGGAAGATACCCTTGTTATTGATACCCTCGAACAGTTGAAAGTCTTTGCCGATCCGCTGCGCCAGCGCCTGCTGCAGGCATTTTGCTGTAACCCGGCGACGGTGAAACAAACCGCAGAAGCGATGGGAGAAAAACCCACCCGCCTGTACCATCATGTGGACCTTTTGGAGCAGAACGGATTCCTGGAAATTGTGGAGACCAAGCAAGTACGCGGTACGGTAGAGAAAACCTACCAGACCGTCGCCCGCAAGATCATTGTAGATCATGCCATGGTGGGCAGCCTTGAGGAAGAAGCAGACGAATCTGAGCTTAAGAACATCGTGATGAATACCCTGCAAGCCTGCCTGGTGGATGCCCGCGATCACCTTGATGAGGATGTCTTGCTCAGGAAGGCTCAACCGGCGGTAGTGATCGCTCAGGCCAAAGTTCAGATGACCCCTACCCAACTGAAGGTGTTCGAAGAAAAATTGGATAGCCTTCTCCAAGAAATTAACGCACTCGAGCATGGGGATGAGGAGCAGACCGTGTATTCGTTTACCGCGGCCTGCTTTCCGATCAAGCGCTCGACGTGCTGTTAGAACTCATTCACGAAACAGGAGAATAAAAATGACCATTTCAAAAGACGAGATTAATGTTCATAAGGAAGTGAGAAAGCGCTACGGGCAGTATGCGGCTAATTTTGATCCCAAATCCGAATCGGACTGCGGCTGCGGCTGTTCCAGCAATTCAGAGCAAGTCGCCAGGATGTACGATGCACCCGATGCGATGGGACTCCCGGAGGATGTGACCGGGATTTCGCTCGGCTGTGGGGACCCTGTCACGTTGGCCGCACTGGAACCCGGTCAGGTGGTGTTGGACCTGGGCTCTGGTGGGGGGATTGACTGCTTCCTGGCTGCCCAACGCGTGGGGGAGACCGGCCATGTGATCGGGGTAGACATGACTGCCGAAATGATCGACCTGGCCCGCCGCAACAAAGCCAAACACGGCATGCAGAATGTCGAGTTCCGCCTCGGCGAGATCGAGCATTTGCCGGTGTCCGACAGCAGTGTGGATGTGATCATCTCGAACTGCGTGATCAATCTCAGCCCGGATAAACCGCAGGTGTTCCGCGAGGCGTTCCGGGTGCTCAAGCCTGGCGGCAAGCTGGCGGTCAGCGATATGATGAGCGACAAGCCGTTTCCGGATAGCTTGCTGAAGAACATGGAGTCCTGGGCGGCCTGCGTGAGCGGGGCTCTGACCGAAGCGGAGTATGTTGCCGCGATTGAAGCCGCCGGCTTTGTAGATGTGACAGTGGAGCGTGTGTTTATGGAAAAGCCTGATGTGACCGAGGAACTGACCAGCGCTGGTCTGGCCGATAAGATCGATGAGGTGCTTGCCGGGAAGAGCGGCGTGATCAAGACTGAGGATGGGATCAAAGTTATCCCGATCGATGAATTGGGCGGTCAGGAAACCCCGAAAATTTTCAGCGGAAAAGTGACGGCAAGAAAACCGCTTGAAGAAACTTTGGTCTAAGCAAATCTGTCTGAGAACGTTTTAAAAGCGATCTAAAGGGTGTTGTCACGAACTTCAATCACGATCCTCCGGTGAATATTCACCGGAGGATCGTTTGCCTGTTAAGGATTACAGGATTATGATTAGCGTAGTATTAAGATGACGGCTTTTTGGAGGTTGTCCAATGGAGATTTTTGAACTGATCAAATCATCAGATGCAGACGCGGTGATGCAGATGGTGAACCAGGACCCATCCCTGGTGGAACTGCGAGATCCTTCCGGTCTGCGGCCGATCATGGTCGCCCTGTACTACGGCAAGCGAACTCTGGCACACGCATTACGTTCCAGGATGGAAACGCTCGATCTGTGGGAAGCTGCCGCAATCGGTGACCTGGAAACCGCCAGGAGCGCAGTGGGACAAGATCAATCTTTGCTGGATGCCTTTTCCCCAGACGGGTTCACCCCCTTGGGTCTGGCCGCGTTTTTTGGCAGCCTGCCGGTTTTGGAATGGCTGCTGGAGCAGGGGGCTGATCCCAACCTCGCAGCCCAAAACCAGATGTCCGTTTGCCCGATCCATAGCGCGGCTGCCAACCGTGACCCGGAAAAGGCACTCACCAGTGTGCGGCTGCTGGTGGCGTACGGCGCGCAGGTCAATGTTGCCCAGCGCGGTGGGTGGACCCCGCTGCACCAGGCAGCCGACCATGGCTTTCAACATCTGGTTGAATTTCTATTAGAGGCAGGAGCTGACCGAACCCTGAAGAGCTCGGATGGACGCACGCCAGGAGAGATGGCATTGGAAAAGGGATTTGAAGCCACCGCGGCGTT
The DNA here is from genome assembly GCA_035458505.1 of Anaerolineales bacterium. Classification (GTDB taxonomy): domain Bacteria; phylum Chloroflexota; class Anaerolineae; order Anaerolineales; family UBA11579; genus UBA11579. The sequence continues at coordinate 8,113 of DATHZS010000023.1, forward strand.
GTTAAAATAATCGTTTCCACCCTTGCTGGATCAGGTGAGGATTTCTGAGGTAAAGAAACGTTCCTGGAATTCGGTCAGGGCGCGGATCTGCCCGGGAGTGTACGTGGAACCATGGGGGGCGACCACCAGTTTATCATCCTCATCATCCAACCGGTGGATGACCGCAATGCATACCCCGGTATAGAGTTTTACAGGCTCAAATACACCCAGCAGATAGGCATCCAGTTCTTCGCCATCCCTAGCTGTAGTACCTGGAAGGAATCCATAGTTCACGGGGTAGATGAACCCATGCTGCGGGTGGGGAGAACCGAGCGGACGGTCGATCTGGATGGTGATTGTTTTTCCGAGATAGTTAACTGAATCCATTATTGGGTAATTTAAATTCCTTCAAGTTGATTGTAACTGAACCGCGGCCTGTCATCAAAGTTTACACGGCTTCCTGGGCCTGGCTTTCCCTTTTATCTGCTTTTAACAGTTTGCTGAATAAGGGGACTGCCGGGAAAAGGATGACTGCGGAAGTCAGGATGGCTGCGGGCATCGAGACCAACCGTCCAACCATGCCCACCACTGGCCCACCGGCAACCTGCCCGAAGGCATCGATCTGCTCTGTCATCGAAAGTACCGTCGCCCGGATTCTCGACTCAACATAATGGTTGACGAATGCCTGAGAGAGCGGGAAGGTGATCCCCCGCAGGGTATCAAAAATCAGCATAAAGCTGATCGCCGCCCAAAATTGACCTGAGAGTGTAAAACCGATCATGCTGACAACCATCATGGCATAAAGACCCTGGAGGATGACGGCAAGCCGGCGCGGGTTACCATTGCCCATGCCGCGTCTGGCAATTTGACTGGCTATGATCACCAGGAGGCTGCCGGAACCACCCAGGATTGCAAACCATTCTACCGGCCCAAGGGAAAGCCCAAAAAGATCGGGGAAGGTATGGTTGGTGAGCAGGTGCGGTTCTTTCAGGCGGTCCCACCCCTCGCTGTACAAACCGACCAGCAGTGCGATCAGGGAAAACCAGACCAGAGTGGTTCGGGTACGGATGGCCGTTACCCCGCTGCGTATGGTTTTGATGAAATCACCGAAGCCTTCCCGCTCCTCCTTCGGTTTGGGCTGGAATCCATTTTCGGGCATAAAAAAGATCAGGACCAGGCCGAGGAAAAGATTCAAGCCGCCACCCACGAAATAGGGAAGCTGGAGAGAGATGCGAGCTAATGGGACTGCCAGAATAATCCCGATCAGGGTGCCCACCTGGAGAAATTGCCTGCCCCTCAAAAACAGCTTCCCCGCCTGCTCCACACCGACCTCATCGGTAATCCAGGCTTGCTCGGCTCCGCTGATGAACGTCCAACCCAGGCCCCATACCACCTGCGCCAGCAGCACGGTGGCAAAGATGGGCAGTGCTCCTTCGAGGATAAATCCGAACCCCATCAAAAATGTACCTATAATCACTGACATGCGCCGGCTGTACAGGTCTGCAACCACGCCAGTGGGAATCTCGAAAAGAAACACCGAGAGCTCCAATGCGGTGCCTAACAGTACCAGTTCCAACACATCCAGCCGGACCACATTCACGCGGTAGATGGCACTCATTGTAAAGGTGACTTCCCAGACGATCCCTGAGAGAAATGCGATAAACAGATAGATCCATACTGGTCTTAGTTTACTGGTTTCCTTCCGCTTGGTGGTCATAACAAATTTATAGCACGTATACAAAGCAAAAGCCATGCTGAGAACTGTGAATTCAGCATGGCTTATTTAGAGTCGTTTAGCAAGAAATACCAAATGTTTGGGGGAGATTACTCGTCTTCCTCGTCTGATGGGAAGAACTCGTCGCCCAGGCGTCGCAGGGAATCTTCCCAGACGTCATCCAGGGGATTGAATGATTGTTCCTGGAATTCTCCGCGCAAACGCCGCATAAATTCTTCAATGCGCAGTTCGGGGTATTTTTCGTCCAGTTCGAGCACCTTATCGTTGACTTTTTCGATCAGGTCTTCGGAAAGGGTTTCAAGGTCGCTGAGATCGAATTTGATTCTCAGCATGTGGTTGACGCGTTCCATCACGTTCAGCCAGGCGTAGTAGTCATTCTCGATGTGGATGGTCTTGTTGCTGTCTTCCATGCCGCCGAACTGGTAGATCGGGCAGAAGGCGTACAGGCCGACGGCTTCGATGTTTTGTTCTCCGGCGCGTTTGTTGATGAATGAACCGATGCTGGAGGGCCCCTGGTAGTTGGAGGGTTCGATTACAAGGTCGGTAAGTTCCTCCCTCATGGACGGCAGGCTGATGATGCCGTGGACAGAGCGTTCCCGGTCGTAGGGTACCTGGGCGTACACACCGCCAAACTGCACAATCCGGCTCACCTTGAGCGTTTTTACCGCTTCCAGGAAGGCACGCGAGTAGCGGTCGGCGTCCATGTGCGGTTCGTCACCGATAAAGAACACCACTCCCTTGCCGTCTATTTCAGCATAATAAAAGTCGTTGGTGTGGGTTTGCAGGGCTTCGGACAGACCATCGTTATGCCGGACAATTGGACGGAGGAACTGCTGCGCACCGGGCAGCTGAAAAATGTAGTAACCATCCGGGTTGAGCTCTCCAATTTTTCGGGCATTGTTGAACTCAGCCATGTAGCGCGGCAGCCCGGAGGAGACTGCACCACCATCTGCCCATTGGCGCCATCCCGCAAGCATATAGACTTCATCCGCTTTGGGTTTTTCCCATAAATTTACAAGTTCAGACATGGTACACCTTCGTTTGGTTAATTCGTCGATAGTTGATTTAGTGTTCTGCTGTTTAGATGATTTCTAAACCCGAAATCTTATCTGGCCTATTTTCATCATACGTGATTAACATTGCGGATGCAACAGTCACGCAATTCTG
>DATHZS010000024.1:0-159943 GCA_035458505.1 Anaerolineales bacterium
CACCCTGCCGGAAGGTGTGGAGATGGTCATGCCCGGAGACCGGGTCAACCTGAAGGTGGATCTGATCACCCCGGTGGCGCTGGAGCAGGGCTCGAGCTTTGCGATCCGCGAAGGCGGCCTGACTGTCGGCGCTGGCGTGATCACCGAGATCTTGGACTAAACAATGGTAACTAAGCAAAAAATCCGAATTAGATTGAAAGCATATGACCATCGGGTGCTCGACCAATCCGCCAAGCGGATTGTCGAGACTGCCGAGCGCACAGGTGCCCGAGTTGTTGGGCCTGTACCACTGCCGACCAAACGAGAGCGATTTACCGTACGCCGCTCTACATTTATTGACAAAGATTCACACGAGCATTTCGAGATCAGAACTCACAACCGCCTGATCGACGTGCTGGACCCTGATTCAAAGACGATTGACATGCTCATGCGTCTGAATCTGCCGGCCGGTGTGGATATTGAAATAAAAATATAAGTTACGAAGTAAGCGTTTACCCAGGTTGCATTTCCCTAGTGCGATCTGGCTTAACAACAAAGTGATCCGGAAATTCCGGACCACGAATAGCAGTGAAAGAGCCGGCTTGTCAGGAAGCCTCTGATCCAGCGCTTTCTGCAAGTTGGTTGACTGCACTGCTAAAGGATGATGAAGCCCAGCCCGGCTTACAGTCCTACAAAATTTTAGAAAAATTAGGAGCACAACTGATATGTTAAAAGGGCTTATTGGCAAGAAAATCGGTATGACCCAGATTTTCGATGAAGACGGTGCCTCGGTGCCGATCACTCTTCTCGAAGCTGGGCCTTGCTATGTTACCCAGGTACGCACGCCTCAGTTTAATCTGTACAGTGCCGTACAATTGGGGTTTGGCGAGATCAAGCCTGCTCGCCTGACCGGAGGTCAGTTGGGACACCTGAACAACGCAGGTGCGCCCCCTCTCCGGTTTTTGCGCGAGTTTCGGGTAAAAGACACCGACTTGAAGATCGGCGATAAACTTACCGCTGAAGTCTTTGAGGTTGGAGATCATGTTGACGTTGTTGGGACCAGCAAGGGGAAAGGATTTGCTGGTGCAATGAAACGACACAATTTCCGTGGTGGACCAAAAACACATGGTCAGTCAGATCGTCAAAGATCTGTCGGTTCCATCGGAGCCACCTCTGGCACCGGACGTGTGTTTAAAGGGAAAAAGATGCCTGGCCGGATGGGAACTGAACGAGTGACCGCACAGAACTTGAAGGTTGTCCTGGTGGATGCAGACCGCAACCTGATTGGGGTGCGCGGTGCTGTTCCTGGTTCCAAGGGTGGCCTGGTGTTGATAAAGGAGGCGCGGAAGCAGTAGTTGCTGAGGCAATTACGTACGCGAGGTAAACCATGAAAGTAGATGTTTACACACTTACCGGCAAAAAGACCAGTGAAACGGTTGAATTGCCTGCTGAAATTTTCGAAGCGCCTGTGAATGTTGATCTGATGCACCAGGCTTACATACGTCAGCTGGCGAATGCCCGCCGAGGAACCCACAGCACCAAAGGGCGCAGTGAAGTCCGCGGTGGTGGCCGAAAGCCTTGGCGTCAGAAAGGCACAGGACGCGCCCGCCAGGGTTCGATCCGGGCAGCACAGTGGGTTGGTGGTGGCAAAGTCCATACTCCCAAACCGCGCTCTTATGAATTGGCGATGCCGAAGAAAATGCGCCGGGCGGCACTCCGCTCCGCACTCTCTGTCAAGGCAGCTGGCCAGGAAATCGTCGTCGTAGACGAATTGAAGCTGAAAGAGCCCAAAACGAAAGAGATGCATGCGGCCCTCCAGAAACTGCTTGGAGAAGGTTCTGCACTGATTTTACTGCCGGAAAAAGGCGAGAATGAAGAATTTGTCTCCCGTTCGGCCCGAAATCTGCCTTATGCAAAAACCTTGCTAGCCAGCTATGTAAATGTGCGCGATCTGCTGGGATACGACAAAATCGTCATGCCAACAGCCGTGATTGATGTGCTCTCCAGCCATCTGGGCAAATAAGGCAAAGAGAGGTAAATAATGAAAACCAATCTTTATGAAGTTCTCCGGCGACCGATCATTACTGAGAAAACCAACTTCCAGAACAGCAAACTTAATCAGGTTGTTTTCGAAGTGGCCAGCAATGCAACAAAACCAATGATCAAAGAAGCCGTGGAAGTGATCTTTAATGTTGAAGTTGTGCAGGTCAAGGTGAGCAATGCACCGGCGAAAAAGAAGATGGCTGGTATGAGCCGCCGTCTGGTCAATCGCCGGAAACCGTTCAAAAAAGCGGTTATCACCCTTGCACCTGGGGATTCGATTGATATCTTTGAAGGGGTTTACTAATGGCAGTAAAAAAATATAAACCCACAACCCCCGGAAGACGGGATATGACCAGCTACACCTTCGAGGAGATTACCGCCACGAAGCCAGAGAAATCGCTGGTCAAGATTAACCGGAAACGCGGTGGCCGAAACCACTTCGGACGGATTACCGTGCGCCATCGTGGCGGCGGCAGCAAGCGCAAAATCCGTCTCGTGGATTTCAAGCGAGACAAACGCGGGATTCCTGCCAAAGTGGCGACCATTGAGTATGATCCTAACCGCACCGCCCGATTGGCCCTGCTCAATTACGCAGACGGCGAAAAACGCTACATCATTGCCCCCCTGGGTGTGCGTGTAGGTGATACCCTGGTATCTGGCCCGGATGCAGATATCCGCCCTGGAAATTCACTGCCGATTGCCAACATTCCCACCGGTACGATGATCCATAATATCGAACTGAGTGAAGGAAAGGGCGGCCAGATGGTGCGTTCTGCGGGTGCAGCTGCCCAGCTGATGGCCAAGGAAGGCGATTATGCCCAGGTGCGTTTGCCATCCGGCGAAGTCCGGTTGGTGCGACAGGTGTGCTATGCCACCATCGGCCAGATTGGTAATGTGGACCATGGCAACATTCGTCTCGGTAAAGCCGGACGAAAACGAAATAAAGGCATTCGCCCGACAGTCCGCGGTTCAGCGATGAGCCCAAGAGACCACCCGCATGGTGGTGGTGAAGGCCGGTCTCCGATCGGTATGCCAAGCCCGAAATCCCCATGGGGACAAAAGACGCTTGGTTACCGAACCCGCCGGAATAAAACGACCGACAAGTATATTGTCCGCAGACGTCGTAAGAAACGCCGATAGGATGAATGGAGTTTGAATTATGGGACGCTCACTTAAAAAAGGACCATTCATCGATCCCAAGCTATTGCACCGGATCGAGTTGATGAATGAAAAAAATGAGAAAAAGGTGGTTCGCACCTGGAGCCGGGCCAGCACGATCTTCCCCCAAATGGTGGGACATACCGTGGCTGTACACGATGGCCGCCGCCATGTGCCGATTTACATCACCGAGAATATGGTCGGACACCGGCTGGGCGAATTTGCCCCCACCCGCACCTTCCGCGGCCATGTTCAGGAAAAGAAAAGAAGGTAGGAGATAAGCAATGGCGAATGATTATAGAGCAGTTGCCAAAGGTCTCCCGATCTCGGCACAAAAAACCCGACTTGTCGTAGACCTGGTCCGCGGCAAAGATGTGGTGGATGCCTTGAATATGTTGAAATTTGTGCAAAACCGGGCTGCCAAACCAGTCTATAAAGTGGTCCGCTCGGCCATGATCAACGCAGAGGAAAACTTCGGCATCAGCCGTGGCAATCTGTATGTTCATAAAATTTTTGCAGACGAAGGCCGCACCCTCAAACGTGGCCGGTTTGGCGGACGCGGGCGCTACAAGCCCCGCTTGCGCCGGTACTCGCACGTGACCGTGATCTTGCGCGAGCGAGACGAGAATTAGGAATAGGAAGGAGTAGCTATATGGGTCGTAAAGTAAATCCGATTGGCTTTCGCCTGGGTGTGAATAAAACCTGGGACGGGCGTTGGTACGCTGAAGGCCAAGATTATACCGAACAACTCCACCAAGATTTCGCCGTTCGCGACATGATCCGGGAGCATTCCCCTCGTGCAGGCATTTCGAAGGTTGAAATTGAACGTTTCCCTGGAAACGTGCGCATTTTTGTCCACACCTCCAAACCAGGAGTGTTGATTGGGCGCAAAGGCGAGAATGTAAAAGCCATGCGTAAAGAGCTGGAAACCTTGGTAGGAAAGAAGATTGATCTTCAGATCAAAGAAATCAAAGATCCGGACCTGGATGCCTATCTGGTTGGCATGAATATCGCCGAACAGCTCGAACGCAGGATCAGCTACCGCCGGGCAATGCGCCGGGCGCTATCCCAGATCATGCGCGCTGGAGCCGAAGGGGCCAAAATCGAGGTGGCTGGCCGTGTTGGCGGTTCTGATATGGCCCGCCGGGTGTGGTTGCGCGAGGGACGCGTACCGCTGCATACCCTGCGCGCGGATATTGACTATGCTGTGGCCGAAGCTGTCACCACTTACAGTGTGATCGGGATCAAGGTTTGGATCTATAAAGGCGAGGTCCTTCCGGCAACCGAAGAAGAAATGGAAAGCACCGAAGGCGTTTACGTTAGCGAGTAAGCCCTAGCGGAAAAAGAAATCAAGAGGTTTTTATTATGTTAATGCCAAAACGTGTGAAATACCGCAAGCAAATGCGTGGACGCATGAAGGGTAAAGCCAGCCGAGGCGCCGAGGTCCAATTTGGCGAATTTGGTTTGCAAGCTCAGGAGCCGGGTTGGGTTTCGGCCCGCCAGCTCGAAGCTGCCCGTCGTGCCATTGTTCGTGCTGCCCGCCGCCGCGGTAAAGTTTGGATCCGCGTCTTCCCTGATAAACCGATTACCCAACGTGCGGCAGAATCCCGCATGGGTAAGGGTAAGGGCGCTGTGGAATATTGGGCCGCGGTGATCAAGCCAGGCCGCATCCTGTTTGAAGTTGGCGGGATGCCCGAAGAAGTTGCTCGCGAAGCACTGACCCGCGCACGCTACAAAATCTCGGTCAAGACCAAGATCGTGGCTGCCCATGAAAGAGCTGGAGGTTCATGATGAAGGCTGCAGAAATCCGAGAAATGAAAGTTGAAGACATCCAGGAAGAATTGGATGATGCTCGTGAATCTCTGATGCGCTTGCGTTTTCAGCTGACAACCGGCGAACTCACCGATCATACCCAGATCCGGTCAACCCGCCGTAAAATTGCCCGGCTGATTACGATCCTGAAGCAGCTCGCAGATGAGCACGAAGAGAAGGAAGGTGGAGCATGAACACTCGACGAAGATTAAACGGCATGGTCGTAAAAAATAAAATGGAAAAGACAGTTGTGGTCGAGATTACTCGCCGCTTCCGTCACCCACTTTATCGCAAGGTTGTTACCAGCCTCAAGCGCGTCGCTGCCCACGACGAACTGTCATGCGCGATCGGTGATGAAGTTATCATTGTCGAGACGAAACCCATCTCCAAAACCAAACGCTGGGCAGTGGAACAAATTATCCGGCGCGAGGAACGCGCAGAAGATTTACCGGAGGCATAGTCATGATCCAAGTTGAATCACGACTGAAAGTTGCAGATAACACCGGAGCCCGGGAGCTGCTGGTCATCAAAGTGTTGGGTGGCTCAATTCGACGCTACGGGCATGTCGGCGATATTGTGGTTGCCACGGTCAAATCCGCCACTCCTCAGGGGAGTGTGAAGAAAAGCGATGTTGTAAAGGCTGTTATCGTCCGGACTGCCAAAGAATGGCGCCGTGAAGATGGCTCTTACATCCGCTTCGATGATAATGCCGCTGTGATCCTTGATACTGATGGCAAGAACCCCAAGGGTACGCGTATCTTTGGCCCTGTCGCAAGAGAACTGCGCGAACTGGGCTATATGCGAATTGTTTCCCTGGCGCCCGAAGTGCTGTAAATCGCAGAGTGAATAGAAGGTGAAGTATGAGCAAAAAAATGAAAATTAAACGAGGCGATACCGTACAGGTGATCACAGGCCCCCGAGAGGATAAAGGGAAGCGCGGTGAGGTCATCCGGGTACTCCCCAAAGAGAACCGGATTGTGGTGCAGGGTATGAACATGAGAAAGAAACACCAGCGCCAGTTCCAAACCGAAGGCCGCACCATGGCCCCTGGCATCATCGAATTCGAAGGCTCCTTTGACATTTCGAATGTCATGCTGGTCTGCCCGAAATGCACCGAGATGACCCGAGTCGGCCTCCGGCGAGATGAAGATGGCCTGCCGTATCGCGTCTGCCGCAAATGCGGTGAAGATATTGATTAATGGGAGTATGGCGATGCGACTAAAAGAAAGATACGATACTGAGATCGTTCCGGCTCTGAAAGAAAGCCTGAACCTCGATAATGTAATGCAAGTGCCGCGCATCCAGAAAGTTGTCCTCAACATCGGGATGGGCGAAGCGCTGGAAAATGCCAAAGCCCTCGATGCTGCTGTGGAAGACCTGACCAAGATTACAGGCCAAAAACCGGTAGTCACGATCTCACGGAAAAACATTGCAAACTTCAAGCTGCGTGAAGGTCGGGCGATTGGCACCAAGGTTACCCTGCGTGGTGAGCGCATGTGGTCTTTTCTGGACCGCCTGATGAATGTGGCTCTCCCGCGTATGCGTGACTTCCGCGGCGTCAACCCGGATTCGTTCGATGGCCGAGGAAATTACACCCTGGGATTCCAGGAACAGTTGATCTTCCCGGAAATTGATTACGACAAGATCGACAAAGTGCGTGGTTTTGAGGTAACGATCGTTACCTCTGCTGATAATGATGAAGGTGGTCGAGAACTGCTAAGGATGCTCGGCATGCCCTTTGGGACACAAGGACAGTAATTATGGCAAAGAAATCAATGGTTATCCGTGAATCCAGGCGAAAATTCTCCGGCCGTATTCGCAACCGCTGCAAAAAATGCGGTCGGCCGCGTGGCTACATCCGAAGGTTTGGCCTGTGCCGTATCTGCTTCAGAGAGCTGGCACTCGATGGCAAAATCCCCGGTGTGACAAAATCATCCTGGTAGGTAGGAGAGAGAAATGACAATTAATGACCCCATTTCTGATATGTTAACCCGTATTCGAAACGGCATCATGGCCGAGCACAAAGTGGTTGCAATGCCCAGTTCGAAGATCAAATCTTCTATCGCCCAGATTCTGAAAGAAGAAGGCTATATTGAAGGCTATGAAGTCGTGGACGGCGATAAGCCCCACGTCAAAATTTTACGAGTTCGCCTGAAATACGTTGGCGAACGCCGAACTCGCCGCCCCGTGATCGAAGGGCTGGAACGCGTCAGCAAGCCAGGGTGCAGAGTGTATACCAAGAAACAGGATATTCCCTGGATCTTCTCAGGGCTTGGTATTTCCATTCTCTCCACCCCCAAAGGTGTGATGACTGGCCAGCGGGCCCGCCAGGTTGGTGTTGGCGGTGAGATACTCTGTAAGGTGTGGTAGCCATTTGGCCTGCCAGCCTGCAAGAGGATAAATATGGAGGTTTTATATCATGTCTAGAGTAGGACGCTTACCGATTGAAGTGCCCGGTGGCGTGGATGTGGAGATCAAAGGTACCCACATTCGCGTCAAAGGCCCCAAGGGTGAACTCTCGCATACTTTCCCTCCGGTGGTGAAAATCACCCACGAGGAAGGGATGTTATCCGTAGATCGCCTGACAGAAGAAAAATTCCACCGATCGATGCATGGCACAGCCCGCTCGATCATCAGTAATATGGTGGAAGGTGTGACCAAAGGCTTTGAGAAATTCCTTGAGATCCAGGGCGTGGGATACCGTGCTGAAATGAGCGGGAACAACCTGGTGCTGAGCCTTGGTTACTCCCATAACATAGAAGTGACCCCACCCGAAGGGATTACATTCGAGGTGCTCGAACGTAACAACGTGATTCGTGTGGCAGGCTACAACAAGCAGGTTGTCGGACAAATTTCAGCCGAGATCCGTAGAATGCGCCCCGTTGAACCCTATAAGGGTAAAGGGATCCGCTACCGTGGTGAAATCGTCCGCCGCAAAGCTGGTAAGGCCGGCAAGGTTTAGAGGTGTGAGAAATGGCTAGAATTAATCGTAAAAAAGCACGCATCAGACGCCATCAGAGAGTCCGCAAGCACATCAGCGGTACGCCGGATCGGCCCCGCCTGGCTGTGTTTCGCAGTCTGACGGATATCTATGCCCAGATCATTGATGATCAGGCAGGGACAACCCTTGTGTCTGCATCTAGCATCGATAAAGATCTTCGCAAAAAGATGGCTGGTAAAAATAAAACAGAACAGGCCCACCTGGTTGGTTCAGCTGTGGCAGACCGCGCCAAAGACAAAGGCGTATCTAAAGTAGTATTTGACCGTGGTGGCTTCAAGTATATGGGCCGTGTCAAAGCACTGGCAGAAGGTGCCCGTGAGGGCGGCCTTGAGTTCTAAGGCAGGAGAGATACATGAGTGAATTTAACAGATCTGAATTTGAACAAGAACTTGAAGAACGCACGATTGATATCACCCGTGTCGCCAAAGTGGTGAAAGGTGGTCGCCGTTTCGGCTTCCGCGTGACCGTAGTGGTTGGCGATAAAGCCGGGCAGGTAGGCGTTGGCGTTGGAAAGGCAAATACCGTTCCGGATGCGATCCGAAAAGCAACCGAACGTGCCCGCAAAGATATGCACCGGGTGAACCTGTATAAAAATACCATCCCGCATGCTGTCGTGGGTAAAACTGCCGGCGCGCGCGTCTTCCTCAAACCAGCCTCCCCCGGTACCGGGTTGATCGCTGGTGGTGGTGTCCGTGCTGTCCTTCAATCTGTAGGTGTGCAGGATATCCTGACCAAATCACAAGGCAGTGCCAATATCCTCAATGTTGTGCAGGCAACCATGGATGCCCTCGATCAGTTGAAATCGATCGAAGACACCGCCCGTCTGCGCGGCAAGAAGGTGGATGATTTGCTGCCTTTCTGGGAGCGTAAACGTGGCTAAAGAAAAAGTTCTCAAAATCACGTTGGTGAAAAGCCCAATTGGTTACTCAAAACGCCAAAAAGGCACAGTCAGTGCTCTGGGTTTGAAAAAGGTCAACCAGACCGTAGAACAAAAAGATACACCGGTGATTCGCGGCATGATTGCCAAGATCAGTCATCTGGTGCAAGTTGAAGAATAGAGGTTGTTAAGCGATGAAGTTAAACGACTTAAAACCCAATAAAGGTGCTAAAAAGTCCCGGATTCGTGTTGCTCGTGGAACCGCTGGGCGCGGCGGAAAAACCGCCGGCCGAGGTACCAAAGGCTATGGCGCACGCGCTGGCAGTGGTGGCAAAATCTACCGCCAGGGTGGCAACCTGCCTTTCTACCGCCGTTTGCCTTTCAAACGCGGGTTCACCCCGCCCAACCAGCAGCATTACAACGAGATCAATCTCGATGAGCTGGCAGATTTCAAAGCCAATGCAGAGATCAATCCGCAAACGCTGGACGAGGCCCGTTTGGTCCGCAAACCGTCTTTACCGGTAGTTTTGCTCGGACGCGGCGATGTCAAAAAGGCATATAAAGTTGCAGTGCATCGCATCAGCAAAGGCGCACGCGAGAAAATCGAAGCTGCCGGCGGCAGTGTTGAAATTCTTGAGATTGAATAGCAGACACAAGGAGAAGAATAGATGAAACGTGCTGGCTGGCGGTACTTGTGGACCGCACCCGACATCCGAAGAAAACTGTTAATCACGCTTGGCTTGCTGGTCTTGTACCGGTTTGTGGCACAGGTTCGTGTGCCAGGGGTGGATCTTGCCGCCCTTGAAGCCGTGATGGGGGGTACCTCTGGAGCATCCAACTTCCTGAACATGGTCAACCTGATCTCAGGAGGGACCCTGGCACAGTTTTCCATTCTCGGAATGGGTGTGTATCCTTACATTACCGCACAGATTATCATTCAACTGCTTGTGCCGATCGTTCCCGCCTGGCAAGCCCGGATGGAGGATGACCCGCGCGAAGGCCGTAAATGGATGGAAAAAAGCACCTACCGGTTGGCGATCCTGATGGGTGCGCTGACCGCATTTGGTCAGATTCAGGTTGTCTCCAACCTGGGTAATCTCCCGATTATCCCAGGGTTTGGCTTCGGCCCGGGTTCAGACATCCTGCGCTCGGCAACGATCATCATCTCCATGACAGCTGGGACAATGTTTGCCATCTGGCTCGGTGAGTTGATTTCTGAGCATGGTATCCGCGGCCAGGGCCTTTCCCTGCTGATTTTTGCGGGTATTATTGCCCAGCTGCCTTCCTCCTACCTGAGCATCTGGAATGCCCCCAAACCGATTGCTGAAGGCGGGGCCGGGTTAGATCCCAATATCCGCTGGGTGGGACTGGGTGCGCTGCTGGTCATCACGATGCTGACGATCTTTGTGATTGTCTTCGTACAGCAGGGACGCCGCAACATCCCCGTAATGTACCCCGGACGCCGGGTTGGTAACCGCATGTCGATGCCGGTGAAAGGCACCCTGCCGCTCCAGGTCAATATGGCCGGGATGATCCCGTTGATCTTCGCTTCGGCGTTGCTCCAGTTCCCGGGTTTGCTTGCTGGGTTGATGCAAGGCTCGGATACCGAATGGGTGGTCAACGCATCCTTGTGGATTTCGAATAACATCACGGTTAACAGCCCTATTTATTGGGTGATCAACTTCTTCTTTGTCGTTGGGTTTGCTTTTTTCTACACGGATGTTTTGTTTGCCCAACAAAATTATGGTGAAAACCTGAAACGGTCTGGCGCCCAGATTCCTGGGGTGAGCCGTGGGGCTCCAACGCAGTCATACCTAACCCGGGTGCTGCGCAGGATCACTTTCCCAGGGGCGTTGTTCCTGGGTATGATCGCGGTGCTCCCATTTATCTTCACCCTGTTGATTCCAGATCTGGCTCAGATTGGTGGTGGTGGTTCGTTCCTGATCAACTCCTCAGGTTTGCTGATTGTTGTGGGTGTTGTCCGCGATACCTTCTTCAACATCGAAGCTGAGCTGAAGGTCCACGGCTACGACGAATCGCTGCTGGTGAAGTAGGGAAAGGTTGCCACGATGCCAGTTTTTATCGTGATGCTTGGTGCCCCGGGCGCCGGAAAAGGAACTCAGGCGAAGCTGCTTTCTAAAAAAGTTGGCTTGCCGCATATTTCCTCCGGAGATCTGTTCCGGGAAAATATCAAGAATCAGACTGAATTGGGGAAGCTGGCAGCAAGTATTATTGAAAAAGGGGAGCTGGTTCCTGATGATGTGACGATAGCCATGGTGCAGGACCGCCTGAGCCAGGAAGACTGTGCAAAGGGAGCTATATTGGATGGCTTCCCACGTACGTGCGCCCAGGCAGAAGCATTGGACGCTACCCTGGCAGAAATGGGGTACCAGATCGGTTTGACCCCCTTCATCAGCGTACCGAAACCCGTTTTGTTAGAACGGCTCACCGGTCGATGGACGTGCAGGGAGAATGGGCATGTTTTTCACACCATGTTCAATCCTCCGGCAAAACCGGGGATCTGTGACCTGGATGGTTCCGAACTTTATCAGCGCCCGGATGATACCCCTGAAACGGTATCGAATCGAGTGAAGGTGTATTTTGAACAAACTGCACCTCTGATCGATTATTACAAGGAAGCCGGTGTCCTGGTAGAGATTGACGGGAGCCAGGAAATTGAAACTGTGAGCAATGCCCTGCTGGATAAACTTCCGGCAGTGGAGTGAACCTTAAGAGTGAAATAATGGCCTGGGAACGTAACGTTGTTATCAAATCATCCGAAGAGCTGGAGATCATGCAGGCTGCAGGCAGGATCAACGCCCTGGCACTTACCGCCGTCCGGGAAGCAATTGCCCCTGGCGTAACGACCAAAGCGTTGGATACGATTGCCGAGACTGTGATCCGAGACCACGGAGCCATCCCAGCCTTTTTAGGCTATCCTGGGCCAACACCATATCCAGCCACGATCAATTCGTGCATCAACGAAGAAATGGTGCATGCCATCCCAGGCGATCGCGTGATCCAGGAAGGTGACCTGGTCTCGATCGACTGCGGCACAGTCTATCAGGGATTTGTTGCTGATTCAGCTTTTTCTGTCGGTGTGGGAAACATCTCGGCAGAAGTACAAAAATTGCTGAATGTGACCAACAAATCACTGGAGATTGGCATTGACCAGATGCGCGTTGGCAACCGGGTTGGAGATGTATCGGCTGCGATCCAGAAATACGTCGAAAGCTTCGGTTTTCACGTCCCCAGGGAATATACCGGACATGGGGTGGGGCGGCAGATGCATGAGGGGCCGCAAGTTCCGAACTGGGGCTTGCCGGGAAGGGGCATGGTCCTGCGGGCAGGGATGACGATTGCCCTGGAACCGATGGTTCTGGTGGGCACTCACCGGACAAAAATCCAGCCCGATCAATGGACTGTCACTTCTGCAGATGGGTCCCTGACAGCTCATACCGAGCACAGTGTCGCGGTCACACAAAGTGGCCCAAGAATATTGACGAAAGTTTGAGAATAGGCCTAGACGAAAAACCAAACTAGCAGTAAAATGTATTGTTTTGGCTTATAAAAAGGAGTAGACCATGAAGGTATCATCCTCAGTTAAAAAAAGATGTTCACGATGCAAATTCGTCCGCCGCAAAGGCCGGCTGTATGTGATTTGCAGCGATCCAAAACACAAACAGAGACAAGGGTAGAGGGTAGTTATGGCACGTATTGAAGGTGTAGACCTCCCGCGTGATAAACGCGTAGAAATTGGACTGACCTATATTTATGGGGTCGGCTTGAAAACATCCCAGGATATTCTGCGGGCAACAGAGATCAATCCGGATACTCGGGTGCGAGACCTGACGGATGCTGAGATTGCTCTGGTGCGCGATTATCTGGTCAATAACCTGACAGTTGAAGGTGATCTGCGCCGGGAAGTGCAGATGAATATCAAGCGCTTGATGGAAATTGGCAGCTATCGTGGGCTTCGCCACCGCCGCAACCTGCCGGTTCGCGGTCAGCGCACCCGCACGAATGCACGCACCCGCAAAGGCCCGAAGAAAACTGTTGCCGGCCGCGGCCGCCGCAGAGGCGCAACCAAGAAGTAAGCGCTGAGAAAGGAATAGAGAAATGGCAAAGAGACCCCAACGATCAAGACGTGGGCCGCGGAAGGCAAAGCGAACACTATCTTCCGGCCAGATTCACGTGTATGCAACCTTTAATAATACAATTGTGACAATCACTGACCAGCAAGGCAATACCGTATCCTGGGCCAGCGCTGGTGCAGTCGGTTTCAAAGGCTCCCGCAAGAGCACGCCGTTTGCCGCACGCCTGGCGATGGAAAAAGCGCTCAAGGCCGCCATGGATATGGGCTTGCGCGAAGTTGATCTGATTGTCAAAGGACCTGGCCCCGGGCGCGAATCCGCGATCCGTGCTGTTCAGGCCACTGAATTACGAGTAAACTCAATTTCCGATGTGACCCCGGTGCCGCACAATGGGTGCCGCCCACCGAAACGTCGGCGAGTATAAATTTAATATTCCGCGAACGCAGGAAGAAGTGAGGATTATTTTTAATGGCTAGATATACTGGTCCTGTATGTAAACTGTGTCGTCGGGAGGGTGAAAAGCTTTTCCTCAAGGGTGAACGTTGTTACTCACCCAAATGCGCGATTGAAAAACGCGCCTATCCCCCCGGACACCATGGACGAATGGCCCAATGGGCACGTTCAAGAACTTCAGACTATGGCGCGCAGCTGCGTGCCAAGCAAAAAGCCCGTCGGGTATATGGTGTGCTGGAACGACAGTTCCGCCGCTACTACCGCCAGGCGCTCAAGTCGCGCGGCCTTACCGGTCTGACCTTGCTCCAACTATTGGAATCACGGCTTGATAATGTGATTTACCGTATGGGATATGCCAGCAGCCGTGCTCAGGCACGCCAGTTGGTCTCCCATGGACATTTTATGGTGAATGGTCGCCGCACAGATGTTCCATCAATGTTGATAAAACCCGGTGATGTGATCGAGGTTCGAGAAGGGTCACGCTCCAAAACATTGATTAAAGATTTAATGGCCATGGCAGAAGAACGGAATGCCCCGGATTGGATCACCCGCAATTTGAAATCAATGAGCGGCAGCATCCTGCGACTTCCGGAGCGCACTGAAATTGATGCCAGTTTGAATGAACAACTGATTGTGGAGTACTACTCCCGCTAGAAGTCTATCCGAAGGCGGAATAATATTAAATTCCGTTGGTAGGGGAAGGAATAGCCTGTGATTGTACTAAGTAATATGGTTACCCCAAGGATCGAGCGAGAGGCCGAATCTCGTAATTATGGGAAGTACACCATCAGCCCGCTGGAGCGTGGATATGGCTCCACCCTGGGCAATGCCATCCGGCGTGTTTTGCTGTCGTCTTTGGAAGGGGCAGCGATCACATCGATCCGGATCACGGATGTGCAGCATGAATACAGCGATATCCCGGGGATCCGGGAAGATGTGATCCAGATCATGCTGCAGTTGAAGCAGATTCGATTGAAACTGGTGGATGTTGACACAGCCCGTCTGCACCTGGAAGTGCGTGGTGAAGGCGTGGTGACTGCTGCTGACATCATCAGCCCGCCGGAAGTCGAGATTGTCAATCCGGACCTGTATCTCTTCACGTCCGACAGCGCCTCGACAAAGCTGGAAATTGAAATGACTGTAGAACGCGGACGCGGGTATTCGCCTGCGAATGATCGCAGCGGCCGTCTGCCAATTGGTGAACTGCCGGTGGATGCGATTTACACGCCTGTCAAACAGGTCAATTGGGAAGTAGGACAAGCCCGCGTGGGCCAGAGCACCAACTATGACAAATTGATCATGGAAATCTGGTCTGACGGCACGGTAGGTCCGGAAGATGCCATGAGCACTGCTGCAGGCATCCTGATTGAACATCTGCGTCATATTGCCGGCGTTACCGAAATTTCTCTTGCTCCAGTGGAAGAAGAAGAGATTGTCGATGGCCGGCTGACCAGCGAAATCTACGAAACACCGATTGAAAACTTAGATCTGTCTGTCCGGGTCTTCAATTCTCTCAAACGAGCAGGGATCATCACCGTGGGAGAAGTCTTGGAACTTCTTGAAAAAGGTGAGGACGCGATCATGTCCATCCGAAACTTTGGTGAGAAAAGTATGGACGAACTCGTGCTCAAGATGTCTGAAAAGGGTTATCTTGAGTCTGAGGAGCAGAAAGAAGAAACTGCTGAGACAGAAGATGACTCTACGGAGGAAGATTAACCATGCGACATAAAGTAGTTGGGAAAACCCTTGGACGTCACGCCGGGGCGCGCAATGCCCTGCGCCGAATAATGGTAAAGCAGCTATTTGAGCATGAACGAATTCGCACCACGCGAGCCAAAGCTCAGGCCATCCGCGGCCAGGCAGAAAAACTGATTACCCTGGCAAAACGGGCCCTGGCCACCGAAGACACCGGCCGCATTGTGCATGCCCGCCGTCTGGCAGCTGCCCGCCTCGCAGATGATGAAATCGTTCGCAAATTATTTGATGAAATTGCGCCTCGCTATTCCGAGCGCAATGGCGGATACACCCGCATGCTCAAATTAGGCCGCCGCGAAGGCGACAGTTCTGAAATGGTGATTTTGGAACTGGTTGAGTAATCTGTATCAATAAGTGCAGTCTCTCCCGCGTGTTAGCGGGAAATGATGGAACGTTACCAAGTTATTTTAGGATATGATGGCACGGCATTCGGTGGGATGCAGCGCCAGGACAACGCACGCACCATTCAAGGCGAGTTCGAAGCCGCTTTACGAACAATAGGATGGGATGGGCAGTCGGTTCTGGCAGCAGGCCGGACAGACGCCGGGGTACATGCCAATGGTCAGGTGGTTGTTTTTGACCTAGATTGGCGGCATTCGACCCAGGATCTGTGCAATGCGTTGAATGCAAACTTGCCGGCAGAGATTGGTGTGCAGCAAGTTTTTCAAATAAAACCTGACTTTCACCCACGGTTTGATGCCATCTCTCGATTGTACCGGTACCAGATCCTCTGCCGCCCAAACCGGGACCCACTCCGGGAGCGATACGCATGGCGGGTCTGGCCCGAACCTGATCTCGACCTGCTGCATAAAAGTGCAGAATTATTGGTCGGGGAGCACGATTTCTCAGCGTTTGGCACTCCACCTCAAGAGGGAGGGACGACCATCCGCAGGGTTTTCCGGGCAGGTTGGTCCAGACGAGGAGATGAACTGACCTTCGAGGTAGAAGCCAACGCCTACCTCTACCATATGGTGCGCCGGATGGTTCACCTGCAGGTGGAAGTGGGTTTGGGAAAGAAGTTGCTGGACGACCTGAGGTATTATCTCTCGGGTCAGGCGGATGAATTGATCCAGGGCCTAGCCCCGGCCTGCGGGTTGATCCTCCAACAGGTGACCTATCCCGAAACACCATCGTATCCGTAACGATTAGAAAAACTAAAAGTGAGGTTGTAGTGGAAAAAACCTATTATCCAAAAGCAGGCGAAATTACCCATGATTGGTTCGTGGTGGATGCCAACGGCCAGAACCTGGGACGATTAGCGTCTAAAATTGCCCACATCTTGCTGGGCAAACATAAGCCGAATTTTACCCCTGGGGTAGATATGGGCGATTTTGTCATTGTCGTGAATTGCGAACGGGTAACCGTTACGGGCAATAAACTGGAAGACAAAATGTACTACCGCCATACCGGGTATCCCGGTGGGCTGAAAGAAACCAACTTGCGGAATCAGCTGGATAAGCACCCGGATCGTGTGATCAAGCAAGCCGTAAAGGGAATGCTGCCAAAAAATACGCATGGCCGTAACCTGCTGAAAAAAATGAAAGTGTATGCAGGCCCCGACCATCCGCATGATGCGCAGAACCCAAAACCGTTGGAATAAGGAGCGAACAATGGCTGAACAATATTACGAAGGAATTGGACGCCGCAAAGAAGCCAGCGCACGCGTGCGTGTGGCGAGTGGAAAAGGCGATTTCATCGTCAACGGCAAGAAGGTGGACGACTATTTCACCCGCTTTGGCGACATGGACATAGTACTCTCTCCGCTGACGGATGCCGGCTCGAAGGGTTCGGTGGATGTCTCCGTGCTTGTTCAGGGCGGTGGTGTTACTGGCCAGGTTGGCGCAGTCCGGATGGGGTTGGCGCGGGCTTTGGTCAAAATGAACCCGGATGTAGATCGCGCGATGCGACACGGCGGACACCTGACCCGTGACCCACGTGTGAAAGAGCGCAAGAAACCCGGGCTCAAACGTGCCCGCAAAGCGCCCACCTATACCAAGCGTTAATTTATACCCTCAAAAAATCACAACCTCTGACCGCGGTGAATCCTTCGCCGCGGTTTTTGGTATCATTTCTTAGACAGAAAATAAAAGAATTTGACTCGTCCGGAGGCTGACATGCGGTTATTTTTGATCAGACATGGAGAAAGCGAAACCAATGCCCATTGGGACCAGGTGGTAGAGAGCGCCCAGTTGAATTCTCAACTGACGAAGCTGGGGCAGGATCAGGCACAGAAATTGGCAGATTGGATGATCAAAAAACTGCCCGCGGTCGATGCGATCTACACCAGTTCTCTCAAGCGCACCATCGAAACAGCTGCGCCGCTCGTGGCTCATTACCAGATCGATCCGATCATTGATGACCGCATCCGGGAGGGAGGGTATAGTTTTAGCTCAGGAAAACCGATCGAGGATGAAATGCTCCCGATTCATAAACTGGTCAATTTTCATGCAGATCCATTTACCCCGTTTGCCTCTCAACCGCCGGGAGTTGAATCCTTTAATGACCTGCGAACCAGGGTGGGGTATTTTCTCACTCATCTTATTGAGACACATCGGAAGCAGACGGTCATCGTTGTGACCCATGGATGGGTGCTCAACGCATTCCTGGACCATATTTTTAATGTTGGCACGTATCGATCTGTGGATATCTTTGCCCATAATTCATCCATCACCTATCTGGAATATGTCCATCCCTATCGGATGGGTCCCTGGCGGCTTTATTTTGTTGCACATACGCCTCATCTGGATGTATTCCCGGATGGGTTCAACGTCGGAGAGATGGAGGCTTAGCATGACTGGAATCACAATTTTAGGATTGGGCCCCGGAAACCCTGAACAACTCACTCTGGAAGCCTGGAACGTGCTGCAGGAAGCTAAAGAGGTCTATTTGCGTACCAGCCAGCATCCCACTGTAGCCGGGCTGCCAGAGGGATTGACCGTACATAGTTTTGATCATCTTTATGAGCAAGAAAAGGATTTCAGCAGGGTGTATGAACGGATCGTGGAACAGGTGATCGGGCTGGGACACCGGCCGGAAGGAGTGGTGTATGCCGTCCCGGGACACCCGAATATCGCTGAGGCAACCGGACCCGAGATCATCCGCCAGGCAGAAGCGCTGGGAATGGAGGTGCGGGTGGTGGAAGGGTTAAGCTTCCTGGAGACAACCTTTAATGCGTTGCGCATAGACCCTCTTCCGCAGACGGTGATCGTGGACGCGCTGGAACTGGTAAGTGCGTATCATCCCTCCTTTCCGCCAGATGTTCCGGCATTGATTGCCCAGCTTTATTCGCCGATGGTCGCCGGGGAGGTCAAAATCACCTTGATGGCGCAGTATCCGGATGAACATCCAGTCATTCTGGTGCATGCCGCGGGGACACCAGAAGAGGTGGTTGAAACCCTCCCTCTTTATCAGATTGACCAGAGTGCCCATACAGGACTGCTCACAACGCTTTATTTACCTCCTGTGGGTGATTTTACGTCGTTTGAGGGGTTCCAGGAGCTTATTGCGCATTTAAGGGCTCCTGAGGGCTGTCCGTGGGACAGGGAGCAAACTCACCAAACCCTGCGGAAAAACCTGCTGGAGGAGACGTACGAGGCGCTTAATGCCATCGACCTGGATGATCCTGCTGAAATGCAGGAAGAATTTGGAGACTTGCTGCTCCAAATCGTTTTACAAACGCAAATTGCCTCGGAGGAGGGCGATTTTAACATGACTGATGTCATCCGTGGGATTCATACCAAGCTCATCCGCCGTCACCCGCATGTGTTCTCTGACATGGATTTGTCAGACGCCGATGCGGTGATAAAGAATTGGGAGCGAATCAAAGCCGCAGAACGAAATGAGAATCAGCAGCAGCAAAAAGGATTGCTGGATGGGATTCCCACTGCCATGCCGGCTTTGTCTGTCGCCGATAATTACCAGCGCCGGGCCGCCAGGGTTGGGTTTGATTGGCCCAGTGTTGAGGGAGTATTTTCAAAGCTGGAAGAAGAAATTGGGGAACTCAAAGCGGCTGAAACCGCAAGTGCCCGGACGGAAGAATTTGGCGACTTGCTGTTTGCCCTGGTGAACCTTGCGCGTTGGTGGGAGATCGATGCCGAATCCGCTTTACGTGAGACCAATACCAAATTCCGCCGCCGGTTTGCGATGATTGAGGCTGCGGCCATTGCCCAGGGGAAGGCTTTGTCGGATATGACTTTGGCTGAGATGGATACGATCTGGGAGCAATCAAAAAAAGGGGAATAACCCAGGGACTTTTTCCGGATGTCAGGGAAACTGGATGATGGGTAGACCGACAATGAAATTCGAGCCTTTGCCGGGGTTGTTCTCGACCCAGATATTGCCACGGTGAGCTTCAACCGCTAATTTGCAGAAATACAAACCCAGGCCAGTGCCTTTTCGGCGTGACCGGTCTTTCTGGCTGGTGAAATACTTTTCAAACAGCATGGGCAGTTCTGCCTCGCGGATCCCCGGCCCCTGATCCTTTACTCCGACGAGTACCTGCCCAGGATATTTGGGATTATGGCGCCCCCAAATTTCTATCCGACCACCTTCCGGAGAAAATTTGATTGCATTGTCTGTAATGTTGTGTATCACCCTTCGCAGGAGATCGGTATCCCCCTTGATTTGGGGGAAATTTTCAGGGAAGCTCATCGTGATCGTCACTCCTGCATGTTCAACGACTGGAAGAAATCTTCGGCTCTCTTCTATGCAGATGGCCTGAAGGTCGACAGATTCCAATTGAATCGTCAGTTCGCCTGATTCAAGCTGGGTCACATTCATGAGCTGGTTGATCATTTCAAGCATTCTGGTACTGCCTGTTCTTGAGATCTCTACCAGTTCGAGCAACGCCTCCGGATCGTTGTCATTGATCATGACTTCAATCATATCCAACCCGCCCTGGATGGTCACAATCGGAGATCGCAGGTCGTGGACCAGCATCCTGGTAAGGTCTTCCTGCAGGTTTTCTACCCTGAGCTGCTCTGTCAAATCACGGTAAACAAAGAGCCAGCCAAGGATACTTCCGGATGCATCCTGAACAGGGGAGATCGTGCGTTCGGCCTGGATCTCCACTCTCCCGCGGAGCGTGACGACTGTTTTGTGCGAATTGAATGATTGATCGAGGAGAGATTTGATCAGGACGGGCTCTTTCGACAAGGGCAAGGTTGACTCTTCGGAGCTAGCACGAATAGTTTTTTGCAACAAGATCCCGGGAGCAATGTCCAACATATTGCATAACGCCTGGTTGATCTCTACTACCCTTAACTCAATATCCAACAGCATGATGCCGTCATGGGTGGTGTTGAGGATGGAATTCAGTTCCTGAACACGTTGGGCCAGTGCTTTATCCGTTTGGGTGTACAGCCAGGCGTTTTGGAATGCCACCGATGCCTGAGAGGCAATCGCAGACAAGATTTTCAAGTGGTTGTGGTCGAATGATTTTTTGAGTTGATCAGGTTTCCGGTAGGATTGAACAGCAATCATCCCAATGGCTTGGGCTCCGGCAATAATCGGGACGCCTAACCAGGATTGGGCTTCTTTGCCATAATGTTCAAACCCCAAGGATTCAACCGCCTCCTTGACATTCTCCTCGATCAAAAGAGGCTTTTTAGTTTTGATGATATATTCTGTCAGGCCGCGTTTGGAAGTTCTCGATTGACCTAAGATTTTTTGATTGTTCTCATACACAATTGGAAAGCTCACCTCATCTGTTTCAGGATTCCACAGGGCGATATAAAAATTACTGGCCTGCATCATTTTGGAGACTTCGCGGTAGATGATTTCTGAAATATGTTGGATATCCAAACTGGCGGTGAGCGATTGGCTGACAGCCTGAAGGCCGCTGAGTTCCTGGATCCTTCTTTCCAAATTCTGATGATCCTCGGCCTGGTTCCGGAGAAGATTGGAAATAAAAATTAAACTCAACGCCACCATGATGAACGGGAGTTTTCCAAGTTGGATCAGGATCAGTGCTAACAACGGGGCGAATGCGATGGGAGAAGCCTCATAGAACAGCATTCTTGGAAGGGACTTCAGGAAAGAACCGAAATAAGCTTTGCTCCTCATCAGGAGGAAAAATCCAGCAAGGAAATAATTAACGATGATGTAGGTGGCACCAGTTCCGAATATAATGAGCAGATCATTAAATGATTTAAGAGGGATATTTCCGCTGAAGCCAAAGAAAACGACCCCTGCGGCCAGCAAACTGAAAACGTGCATGGTGAGGTTGGCTGCGGTTGTCGCGCTGAGTGAATAACCACCTTTTTCAGGAACCCATTTGAATTTTCCGGGCAAGAGCCCTCTTATCAGACCATACAATAAATCGGCAAAAATTCCTGCCAGGGCTGTTGGGACCACCCCAGTCACAAACATGGAAGCAAGCGCGACCATGGGAACCAAAGATACTTCTCCAAAGCCCAATGGAATCCCGAAGACGGTCGTCATCATCAGCAGAAACGTGAACAGCAGCCAATCTATCGGAGAGGCAGAGATATCAGGGTTCAGGAAGTAGAGCAGGATGGCAAAGGCAATCGAACCCAGGCCTAAAAAGTAAGCAATAGCGTTTCGATATCTCGTCGGCATCTTATTGTCTTGTGTTTTCCAACTGTCTGTACCGTTCTCCAGCTTGAATTTGGGTCTGGAGGTAGTTCTGCTTTGGTGGTAACGGGCAAGTAGCGAAAGGAGTAAAAGCACACGGCGGATTGTAGGCTTTATTGAAATCAATCACGACAGTTTGATTCTCAGGGGTTTCTGTTACCAGGAACCGGCCTGCCGGGTAGCTTCCCTTTCCACAGCTGAGATCATGGAACAGGATGTAAAACTGACCGCTGGGCATCCCAAATGCATCCAATGAATGTGCTTGTCCATCTAAGATAAAATTCAATGCAAAATCTATGCCGGTTTCATTTTCATCCCCCAAAATATCCGGGATGATGACCTTTTTTTGTGGTGTATATGCTTCTACTCTGGCCAGGACGCGATACTGCTCATCGATCGGCCACCAGACCCGGCCTGGAAATTTTAGCCTGTTTGGGTGGCTGACCTGCTTGACCCGAACCCCCACCCGGTCTCCGCGCACAATGACGAAAAAGGTCAGATCTCCGAGGGTAACCTGGGTTGGGTTCTGGTCTGTATCCGGCTGTAGTTGTACCTTTTCACTGATAATTTCCCCATTGATCCTGGTTTGTGCGTCAATTTCCGGTTGAAAATAGACTTTGCCATCGATGAGGGTCAAATTGCCGATATTTTGAGGTGCTGTGTAGGGGGGTACGGGCACTGCACTTGAGGGGTCTGAGCCGATCCGGTTGGTTCCTTGCTCGAGCCAGTGCAAACCTGCCAGGGTCAGCCAGCCATCTGGAGCGCGCAATTGCTGATCCAGGTGTTTTTGATATGTTTCGATTTCCTCAAAATAACTCGGATTGTCCATCAGTCTGGTGTCAGTTTAGTCATTGAGTGGTTCAAATTGGGCAGTAAAATGCCGCAGGAACTCAGGCTGATACTTAATCGAATAGCCTTTGATCTTTTCTGGATTTTTCGCGATCTGGACCAGGATGTCAATCACATAATCCATATGGCTTTGCGTATAGACACGTCTGGGGATTGCCATGCGGACCAGGTCTAGCTGAGGATAGACTTCCTTTCCACTCTCTGGATCGATAAAGCCAAAGGCGACCGTTCCCAATTCGACGGCGCGGATCCCGCCCTCAAGGTACATGGCCAGAGATAAAGCTTGCCCCGGGAGTTGAGGCTGAGGGATATGCGGGAGCATCTTCATTGCATCTAGGTAGATTGCATGTGCTCCGGGCGGTTCGATGATCTGGATTCCGTGTTTGAGCAAGCGTTCTCCAAGATAGGAGGTTTGTCCAAGCCGATAGTTGAGGTACGGGATTTCCAGGGCTTCTTTGAAGCCAATCGCCATGGCATCCAAATCCCTGCCCGCCAGGCCGCCGTAGGTGGGGAAGCCCTCACGCATGATCAATTCATTGCGTACTTTTTCAAACAGGCCCGAATCATTCATGGCCAGGAAGCCGCCGATATTCACGATACCGTCCTTTTTGGCGCTCATTGTGGCACCATCCGCAAGCGAGAAGATTTCCTGGGAAATTTCCAAAGGGGACTTGTTTTCATAACCGGGTTCGCGCAGTTTGATAAAGTAGGCGTTTTCCGCGAACCGGCAGGCATCAATGAAGAATGGGATCCCAAACTCTTTATATGTGGTTGCTACCTGTCGCAGATTTTCCATTGAAACCGGCTGGCCGCCGCCGGCGTTATTGGTGATCGTAATCATGCCGAGGGGGATATTCTCCGGGCCGTGTTCCTGAATAAAATTTCTCAGTTTATGGATGTCCATATTCCCTTTGAACGGCACTCGAACCGCAGGGTCGTAAGCTGCATCAATGACCAGGTTGGTTGGCCTGCCTCCACGCGCACGAATGTTCCCTTCAGTTGTGTCAAAATGCATGTTGGAGGGGATATATTGCCCTGGTTTGATCATGATACTGGCGAGGATATTTTCTGCGGCCCTTCCCTGGTGGGTCGGCACAAAGTGTTTGAAACGAAAGATTTCATCCATCACTTCCTTCAAATGGAAGAATGAACGGGCTCCTGCATATGATTCGTCACCCTGCATCAGGGCAGCCCATTGATGATGGCTCATGGCGGAAGTGCCCGAGTCGGTCATCAGATCGATGTAGACATCCTCCGCCCGCAAGCCAAATACATTGTAACCGGCCGCTTGCAGCGCTTTTTTTCTATCTTCTCTTGATATCAGTTGAATGGGTTCCACCATTTTGATTTTAAATGGTTCGGGAATGTAATTTGCCATCATGCCTCCTGGAGTGCCTTAGTTTAACACGCTTTTTCTAATGAGACAAAGTATAATGACCTAACGGTTTTATTAGTGATACGAGGTAACCTATGACGATTGAGATCTATCAATTTCCTTTAGGTATGACGATGACCAATGCATATCTGGTGGCAAACCCGGAGACCGGCAATGCTGTGGTGATCGATCCTGGCTATGATGGGGAAGAAATCCTGGAGGAAGCAAAAAAACTTGGCGTGGAAATCGAGGCGATCTGGTTGACCCACGCTCATTTTGACCATATTGGGGGGGCTGGTGCGGTCGCTTCCGGTCTGACTCCTGAACCACCCGTAGCATTGCACCCGGAGGACATGTGGCTGTGGGAGATGCAAGGGGGGGCGCCTTTGTTTGGCCTGACCGGAGTGGATGCGGGACCGAGGCCGACGATTTTGTTAGAGCATGGCATGATTCTCAGCCTCGGAGAAGTTCAATTTGAGGTGTTTCATGCGCCCGGTCATACTCCCGGGCATGTTATGTTTTACTGCAAGGAAGCAGCAGCGTTGTTTTGCGGAGACGTGATCTTCCAAAGCAGTATTGGGAGGACTGACCTGCCGCGCGGCAGCTACGCGGTCCTGCTCCAGAGTATTCGCGAGCATGTCCTGACCCTGCCTGATGAGACACGCCTGCTAAACGGACATGGACCGGAAACCACCGTGGGGCGAGAACGGGTTTATAATCCATTTATCAACATGTGAGGTGTTTATGAAAGCATATACTGAACAACTGATGGAGTATAACTATTGGGCGAACGGCCTGATCGTGAAGCAGGTCGAAAAGTGTACTGCAGATCAGTTCCTGGAACAGATTCCATTACTTGAGACAAGTTTGCGGGACATATTGGGCCATACCTTATTCGCTGAATGGAGTTGGCTGAAGCGATTTGAAGGGATTGAGATGACACGTGAGGAAAGACGTGAGTTTTTCCTCACGGAAAAATATACCACCCTGCAGCAGCTGGTGGGTGACTGGTTGGATGTTGAACTGCGGCTGCGAGCGTTTCTGGGCAAGATGGATGAGGAACAGATTGGAAGTCTTTTTCGCTTCACCGTCCATGATGGCCGGGTGTTTGAATACCGCTATGTTGACATTTTTACCCAACTGGCGTTTCATGGCATGCAGCACCGTTCAGAGTGTGCGGCGATTTTGACCGAGATGGGACATTCCCCAGGGAATATTGATTACATCATTTTTACCCAGAGATAACCGATGGAACCATTTTTTCATGATCTGCTGAACCGGTTTGATGCGTTGCACGAGGATATTAAAAAATCCATTCATGGGTTGAGTCCGGAGGCCCTGGATTGGATGCCTGCAGGTGAAACGAACTCGATCAACGTGCTTGTCACCCATCTGGCTGCGGCGGAGAAGTTTTGGGCTGTGGATATCCCATTGGGAAAAGACTCGGACAGGGAACGGCCAAAAGAGTTTTTGGTCAGCGGGTTGCAGGAATCGGAATTAATTCAAATCCTGGACACCACCCTTGAAGAGCTTGTTTTCGCGTTTGAGAAAATGACGGTAGCCGACCTGGAGCAGATGCGTCATTCCAAACAGCATCAGAAGGATATGACCGCGGGTTGGGCAATCCTGCATGCCCTGGAACATACGGCAATCCATGTTGGACAGATCCAGCTCACGGTACAGATTTTGGAGAGAACCACCCAGGACGAAACGTGATACTATCCTCAATGGTGGGGTGAATAAGGGAGACATTGCAAAAAATAAAAAACAGGGAACGGCTGTTCCCTGTTTTCCTTTTGTTATTTGGCTTTCAGCTTATTTCGCATAATCCACTGCCCGTGTTTCGCGCAGGACAGTGACTTTGATCTGACCGGGATACTGCATGGTTTCTTCGATCTGTTTGGCGATGTCTCTTGCCAGGCGGGTGGCGTCGAGGTCATCGATGTCCTCAGGACGGACAATAATGCGCACCTCTCGGCCGGCTTGCAGGGCGTAGCTCTGGGTGACACCCTTGTAGGAATTGGCGAGTTCTTCCAGGCCGCGAACGCGCTTCAGGTATTGGTCCAGGCTCTCACGCCTTGCGCCAGGCCGGGCACCTGAAATTGCATCAGCAGCCTCGACTATCACTGCTTCAACGGATTCCTGTTCAACTTCGTGGTGGTGAGAGGCCATGGCATTCAAAACCAGATTGGGCACTTTGTACCGGGCAGCAAACTCGGCACCGATCTGCGCGTGGGTACCTTCCAGATTGTGATCCATCGCCTTCCCAAGGTCGTGGAGCAATCCGCCCATCTTGGCGATCTCTACATCTGCCCCGAGTTCTGCGGCAATCACGGCGGCCAGCTTGGCTGTTTCAACGGCGTGGTCGAGTTGGTTCTGACCATAGGAGGTGCGGAATTTTAGCCGCCCCAACATTTTTGTAATCTCTTTGTGCAGGCTGGGAACTCCGGCTTCGAAGGCGGCCTCTTCTCCAGCCTCCTCGATGACCCGTTCGACTTCGCTGGTCTCCTTTTTCATGGTTTTTTCAATGCTGGCAGGATGGATGCGGCCATCGTTGACCAGTTTTTGCAGCGTGCGCCGGGCGATCTCTCTCCGGACAGGATCAAAACAGGAGATTGTGACTGCTTCGGGAGTGTCATCCACGATCACATCCACTCCAGCAGTGGCTTCAAAGGCACGGATGTTACGACCATTTCGGCCAATGATCCGGCCTTTCATTTCATCCGATGGCAGGGATACCACCGAGGTGGTGATTTCGGATACGTGTTCCGAGGCGACACGCTGGATGGCAAGAGAGATCAGGTTTCGGGCGCGTTTTTCACCCTCTTCTCTGGCTTCTGCTTCTATCTGGCGCATCACACGGGCCATATCACCACGGGCTTCTTTTTCAACTTCTTCCAGGAGCACTGTCCGGGCTTCATCGGTGGTCATATTTGACACTGTTTGTAATTTTTCCAACGCCTCGTTGTGAAAGGTGTCGATTTCATTCGCCCGGCGGTCCATCGAGCTCTGGCGTTTGTTGAGGCGCTGCTCTCTTTTCTCAATCCGATCGGTGAGGGAATCGAGTTCCGATCGTCTGCGCTGGAGGCGATCATCTTCCTTATTCAGCTCCTGTCGTCTGCGGTCTAGTTCCTCATCTACATTCTCTCGGATTTCAATCGCTCTGTTTTTTGCTTCTAGTTCGATTTCTCGGGCAGATTCCTTAGCAGCATTTACGATATGTCCTGCTTGGAGCTCTTCATTTTTAATTCTTTGCATGAGCATGTAATGCCGTATAAAATACCCGGCTGCTGCTCCAACTAAAGCAGCAATTCCAGCGATTAACATTGGGTTGTCCATGGTTCTACCTCTTTCATGTCGTTTTTATTGATCGGTCTGGGAATTGATCTCATCCCAAACCTTGGGCAGCACTTCGGATATGATCCCGTAGTGAAACCCGCGCCTGGCGAGGAAGCCATTCATTTTTTTTCTAAATTCCTGCCATTCCAGGCTTTGATAGCGGCGTGCTTTTTTTCGGGCAGCTTTGAGTGCCAGCGAATGATCGTCAATCTCATTTAGGACATTCGCAATCACCTGGTCTGGGATGCCCTTTTGCCGCAGCTCCATTCGGAGAAGCTGCCCTCCCCGCGGGCGGAATTCAGAGCGGTTTTCTACCCACAGTTCGGCAAAATTTGCATCATCCACCAAGCCGCCTCTTTTCAAGCGGTCGATGATTTCATCGATCACCTGATCCGTATGGCCGTGTTTTGTAAGGTTCTGTCGCACTTCTTGTTCTGAGCGAACCCGGTAGCTCAGAAAATTCATCGCTCTCTGCAGCGCAATCTCGACATTGTCTTTTGAGAGCAGTTCGGCGATTTTCTCGTCACTCAGTTCTTGCCCGGTATGCAGCCAGGCTGCAACAATTTTGGACAAGCCGAAAGCGAATTCACCATCAAGATACACATTGACCCGGTTTTTGTTTCGTTTTTGTAGCTTCAATCCGGTGATCTTCTTCGCCATAGCTATTATTAAATCAAATGCCGTGACACACATGCTGTCACGGCTGGATACGATAACCAAAACTATAATCTGGTTCGATTGAATAACAGGTATTTACCTATGGCAAACGAGACTCTTTACTGAGCTGCTGTAGCTATATTTTTTGTATTTGTTTGTCCCAGATAGTATCCCGAGTGAAATCTAGTTGCCTCTGGATGTTAGCTAATTTGCCTTACTAAGGTTTTTAGTCAAGAAGCACTGTATGCTTCTCCTGGTAATTTCCTGAATATCTTATAATCGTATCAGTCGTGGCCGCGCTGTGGTCAAGAATGGATTGCGGCCGCTGGCTGGGAGTGGGCTAATCGTCTAAGGGCATGATGCCATCAGAGAGTGCTTTTTCTCGGATCGAGATCTCGATCTCCTCAGCCAATTCAGGGGTCTGGCGCAAATATTCTTTGGTGTTCTCGCGCCCTTGCCCTAATCTTATCTCGCCGTAATTGTAAAAAGAACCGCGTTTGTCAACGATCTGGAATTCTACGGCGAGGTCCAATATATCTCCATACTTGGAGATACCTTCATTATACATTATATCAAATTCTGCTGCACGAAATGGTGGAGCGACTTTGTTTTTCACAACTCGCACCCTTGTTCGGCTGCCGATGATATCGCTGCCGGCTTTGATGGATTGGATCCGGCGCACATCCAGTCGAATTGATGAATAGAATTTGAGCGCCATCCCACCAGTGGTTGTCTCCGGGTTGCCAAACATGACTCCGATTTTTTGCCGCAACTGGTTGGTGAAAATCACCGCGGTGTTGGTCTGTTTGATCGCCCCTGAGAGCTTACGCAAGGCCTGGGACATCAGCCTGGCCTGTACGCCCATGGTGGCATCCCCCATATTGCCCTCCAATTCTGAACGCGGGACCAGGGCAGCCACAGAGTCGATTACCACGATATCTACTGCACCTGACCGGACCAGTGTTTCGGTGATTTCGAGGGCTTGTTCGCCCATATCCGGTTGAGAGATGAGCAGATTGTCCACGTCCACCCCACAGCGTGCCGCGTAAGCAGGATCCAGGGCGTGCTCCATGTCGATGAAGGCCGCCTGGCCGCCCATTTTCTGTGCTTCGGCAACGATATGCTGGCAGATTGTTGTCTTACCGGAGGATTCCGGACCAAAAATTTCAGTGACACGGCCCCGCGGGATCCCTCCGATCCCAAGGGCTAAGTCTAACGATAATGAACCTGTAGGGATGGCAGCAACATGGAGGCTGTGGGCTTCTCCCAGCCGCATGATGGATCCATCTCCATACCGTTTGGTAATTTCCTTCAAAGCATTATCCAGTGCTTTGTGCTTTGCGTCATTCATGTGCTGCGTTCCTTTCCATGCACAAATTCCTTCATGATTCTAATCGATTCTGAAAAATTGTGGAGAATCTACCGAAGAACAAAATTGATCCACCATCTATTTGCGAACCCAAAGTGTCGTATTTTGATCGAACAAATCAACCCATTTTGTTGGTAGGGAAAATGGGCATTTCTTCCTTCCAGTTTATAGCCTGGCGAGAGCAAATCGTTTATAGTTAAGCGGTTTGAACCGATCTACATCTTTGTGCTAGATGTCCAGTTATCTGAAGGATTTGTTACGGAGGTAGCAGGTGAATTTACGAAATGAAGCATTAGAATATCATCGGCGAGGTGGGAAGCCCGGAAAAATATCTGTCCAGCCGACCAAACCACTGGAAACGCAACGTGACCTTGCGCTGGCGTATTCTCCCGGAGTGGCAGAGCCTGTGATGGAAATCTATCGGGATCCGGCGAATGCTTTTGAATATACTTCTCGCGGCAACCTGATTGGGGTAATTTCTAACGGCACCGCGATCCTGGGGCTAGGCGACCTGGGAGCCCTAGCCTCAAAGCCTGTGATGGAGGGGAAAGGCGTGCTTTTTAAGAAGTTTGCCGATATTGACGTGTTTGATATCGAGGTAGACAGCACGGACCCTGACGAGTTTATCCGGGTGGTCCGGGCGATTGCTCCAACCTTTGGTGGAATTAATCTGGAAGATATCAAAGCCCCGGAGTGTTTTTACATCGAACAAGCTCTCAAAGAGATGCTGGATATCCCTGTCTTTCACGATGACCAGCACGGCACTGCGATTATTACCGCCGCCGGGTTAATGAATGCCCTGGAGATTGTCGGTAAGAAAATTGAGGAGATCAAGCTGGTTGTGTCCGGGGCAGGTGCGGCAGGTCTGTCCTGTGTCCGCATGGCGATGATGATTGGGGTCCGGCGAGAAAACATTACCCTGAGTGATTACTATGGCGTGGTGTACAAGGGACGCACAGAGGGGATGAACCCATTTCTGGAAGAGTTTGCCCAGGATACCGACGCCAGAACGCTGGCCGAGATCATCCCGGGGGCGGATGTGTTTTATGGCCTCTCGGTGGGGGGTATCCTCAAACCGGAGATGGTCAAGCAGATGGCGAAAGACCCGATCATTTTTGCCATGGCGAACCCGGCCCCGGAAATTGATTACGACCTGGCAAAACAGGCCCGGCCGGATGCGATTGTTGCTACAGGACGTTCAGATTTTCCCAATCAGGTGAATAACGTGTTGGGGTTCCCCTTTATCTTCCGGGGTGCACTGGATGTCAATGCCAGTGCGATCAATGATGAAATGAAATTGGCCGCGGCCCGGTCGCTGGCTGCTCTGGCAAAAGAAGATGTGCCGGACAGTGTGCTCAAGGCGTATGGGGTTAATTCGCTGATCTTTGGGCGGGAATATATTATCCCGAAACCGCTTGATCCGCGGGTGCTGCTGTGGGAATCTCCGGCCGTGGCGGAAGCCGCGATGAGGACCGGGGTTGCCCGCCGGACGATTGACCTGGAGGGATATCGGGAACAGCTCGCGATGCGCCAGGGCAAAGGTCAGCAGGTGCGGCACTATCTTCTCAACCAGGCAAAAGCGATTGAGAAAAAGAAAAGGATCGTGTTTGCGGAAGGCGAGGAGGATAAGATCATCCGGGCCGCGGAGCGGGTATTTTTGGAAGGAATCGGGCAGCCGATCTTGCTGGGACGCCCCGATGTGATCCGGGAACGGTCGGAAATGCTGGGGATCTCCTGTCATTCCGAACTGGTAGACCCGCGTTCCAGCGAGCACCTGGAGAGATATATTGAAAGCTTCTACACTCTCCGGCAGCGGAAAGGGGTCACTCCCGGGCTGGCGCGAAAATTTTTGCGGGATCCTAACGTGTTCGGAAGTATGATGGTTGCGGAGGGCAATGCTGATGCTTTTATCTCTGGCTTAACCTATGAATATCCCGAGGTGATCCGGCCATCGCTGCAAATTCACCATACTTCTGAAGGGAACCGGATTGCTGCCGGGGTGTATCTGATGATTGTGAATGATCGCGTCTACCTGTTTACAGATGCAACGGTCAATATTGATCCATCGGCAGAAGACCTGGCAGAGATTGCCTGCCTGGCAGCGCAATTTGCCACCAAACTTGGGCTGACCCCGCGGGTGGCAATGCTGTCTTTCTCTAATTTTGGCAGCACAAATCATCCCTTCACCGAGAAGGTGCGCCAGGCAACTGCATTGGTCAAGCAGCGCAACCCTGACCTGATCGTGGACGGTGAGATGCAGGCTGATACGGCACTTGTTACGGAGATCATCGATGAGCGCTATCCATTCTCCCAGGTACGGGATGCCAACGTGCTGGTTTTCCCGTCACTCGAGGCCGCCAATATTGCCTATAAGCTGTTAGATCGTCTTGGCCAGGCCCAGCGTATTGGCCCGATCCTCCTGGGGATGGGTGCTCCCGTGCACGTGCTGCAAACTGGCGACGAGGTGCGCGATATTGTGAATATCTCTGCCGTGGCGGTTATGGATGCTGCCGGGCGATAAGCGGTAAGGAAGACCGTTTTGAACAGGGAACACAAACTGTGTTCCCTGTTTTTTGTCGCGCTCGACCGCAGATTAAAGTTTTTCCAGAGAAGATAGATAGAGAATAAAAACGGTTTCCTTATTTGGGGGTTCTTTCTTTTGAATTATAATTACCAAAAATTGGCACAAAATTCTTCAGGAGAGATGATATGAGCACATTACGCAGAGATGCACTAGAATATCATAAATTGGATGGCAAGCCGGGGAAGATTTCAATTCTGCCCACCAAGCCTCTGGAAACCCAGAGGGACCTTGCATTGGCGTATTCGCCTGGGGTTGCCGAGCCGGTATTGGAGATTTCCAAAGATCCGGCTAAAGCTTTTGAGTATACATCACGGGGGAACCTGGTAGCGGTGGTTTCGAATGGAACCGCGATCCTGGGCCTTGGCAACCATGGCGGTTTGGCTTCAAAGCCTGTGATGGAGGGAAAGGGGGTCTTGTTCAAAAAATTTGCAGATATCGATGTTTTTGACATTGAGCTGGATTCCATGGATCCGGATGAGATCATTAACGTGGTGAGAGTTTTCTCGCCCACTTTTGGGGGCATCAACCTGGAAGATATCAAAGCGCCGGAATGTTTCTATATTGAGGAAAAACTCAAGGAAATGCTGGATATCCCTGTTTTTCATGATGACCAGCATGGCACTGCGATCATTTCCAGCGCGGGGTTGCTGAATGCCCTGGAAATTGTTGGAAAAGACATTTCTGAGATCAAAGTGGCAATCTCTGGAGCAGGAGCTTCAGCGATCTCTTGCGCCAACATGGCGATCCTCCTTGGTGTGAAAAGAGAAAACGTCCGCATGGTAGACAGCCGGGGAGTGCTGTACAAGGGCCGTACGGAAGGCATGAATAAATATAAGGATGCTTTTGCTGTGGATACCGATGATCGAGTCCTGGCTGATGCTGTACGGGATTCGGATGTGTTTTATGGCTTATCTGTCGCGGACATCCTGACCCCTGAGATGATCCTGACAATGAAGAAAGACCCGATTATCTTCGCTATGGCCAATCCAGACCCCGAAATTAAATACGACCTTGCCAAACAGCACCGCCCGGATGCGATTGTGGCGACTGGCCGCTCAGATTTTCCTAACCAGGTGAATAATGTGTTGGGTTTCCCCTTCATCTTCCGCGGCGCCCTGGATGTGAACGCCAGTGCAATCAACGATGAAATGAAGCTGGCGGCTACCTATGCGTTAGCCGCACTCACCAAAGAAGATGTCCCGGACAGTGTGCTGCGGGCGTATGGTGTGGAATCCTTGAAGTTTGGGCGGGATTATATTATCCCGAAGCCGCTCGATCCGCGTGTGCTGCTCTGGGAATCCCCTGCCGTGGCAGAAGCCGCCATGAAGACCGGTGTTGCCCGCAAACAAATCGATATCGAAGAATATCGGGAAGCGCTCGCTCTCCGGCAGGGCAAAGGGCAGCAAGTCCGTCACTTTGTTCTCAACCAGGCGAAAGCTGTTGCACCAAAGAAACGGTTGGTATTCGCAGAAGGCGAAGAACCCAAAATCATTCGTGCTGCTGTACAGGTAGATGCTGAAGGGATTGGCTATCCAATTTTGCTGGGTAACCCGGACGTGATTTGCAAAAGGCTGGAAGAACTGGGCCTGGATTGCGAATTGACGATTGTAGACCCCCAAGATTTCGAGCGGATGGAAGAGTATGTAAAAGCCTATCATGAACTGCGGCAAAGAAAAGGTGTCTCGGAACGTGAAGCGCGTAAGCGGCTTGTGAATGACCGGAATGTGTTTGGCAATTTGATGGTCAAGATGGGCGATGCAGATGCATTTGTATCTGGGCTGACTTATGAATACCCCGAGGTGATCCGGCCTTCTCTCCAAATTCACCACACCGCAGACGGTGTAGAACGGGCGGCGGGTGTGTATATCATGATCGTCAATGACAAGGTGTATCTCTTTACCGATGCGACGGTCAATATTGAGCCTGGTGCAGAAGATTTGGTCGAGATTGCCTGCCTGGCGGCTAATTTTGCGGAAAGGCTTGGTTTGGATCCACGCGTGGCAATGCTGTCTTTCTCCAATTTTGGCAGCACGCCGCATCCTCTTTCTTATAAGGTGAGCAAAGCGGTGGATATGATCAAGATGAAGCGCCCTGACCTGATTGTGGATGGCGAAATGCAGGCCGATACGGCGGTGGTTGCCGAGATTATCGAGCGACGTTACCCATTTAGCCAGGTAAAGGATGCCAACGTGCTGGTCTTCCCATCCCTGGAATCAGCGAACATTGCTTATAAGCTGCTTCACAGACTTGGCAATGCCCAAACGATTGGGCCGATCCTGTTGGGGCTTGGAGCACCAGTCCATGTGCTGCAGACAGGTGATGAAGTACGGGACATTGTCAATATTGCGGCCGTGGCCGTGATGGATGCTGGCAGCCGCTAAATTTTATTTCATGTCTAATGAAAAAAGGAACTGGAGCTCCAGTTCCTTTTTTTACATCATTCAGGGCATTCTCAATCCAAATTCTAATGCTTAGCTGATTGCGGCTGTTCGGGCATTTGTAATCTTGATCAGGTCTTTGGGCGAGAGTTCGATGTTCAACCCGCGCTGGCCTCCAGAGATGAATATAATGGGATGGGTCTTGGCGCTCTGGTCGATCACGATCTGGAAGCCTTTATTGATCAGAGACAGGGGAGAAATACCTCCGGTTTGCAGCCTGGTGAGGCCTTCAGCCTGTTGGTGCGTGGCCACCCGCACTTTTTTCTCATTGATCGCTTTGGCGAGCAGTTTCAGGTCTAGCTCTTTATTTCCTGGAACCACTGCCAGAATTGGTTTACCGGGAGTTGTTCGGATTGCCACGATGGTCTTAAACACCAGTTCAGGGGATACTCCCAGGTGTTCGGCAGCCTCGGTTGCTCCGAGTTTTTCCGGGGGGAGTTCATGGGCGGTATAGGGTATTTTTTTCGCATCCAGCAACCGGGTTACATTATTGATGGTTGTCATGCGTATGCTCCAAAGGGAAGTGTCAGGGTGAAAACAGCGCCACCTTCGGGGTGGTTGGCAGCCGTCAGGGAGCCTTGATGGGCTTCGACCAGGCGGCGGGCAATCGTCAGTCCTAATCCGGTCCCTCCCTTATCGCGCGCTCGGGACTGGTCGGCACGGAAGAACCGTTCAAAAATCATCGGCAGCAGCTCTTCCGGGATACCGTCTCCAGTATCACGGATTTCCAAAATTGCGTGGTTTTCACTGCATTTCAGGCTGAGCTCGACCATTCCATCTGGGGGTGTATGGCGCAGGCTGTTCTGGAGCAAATTGTAGACAACCTGGTTAATCCGGCCAGGGTCGAGAAATATTTTTGGACATTCAGCTGGGTGTTCGAAACGAAGCTGTAGTTCACCTGCATCAAACTGCGGTTGAACATTCTCACAAATTTTTTGTACGAATGAGATGAAATCGACATGAGTTCTTTCGAGGGCCAGGGAGTTGGTGTCCGCCAGGGCGAGTGTCCGCAGGTCTTCCACCAATTTATTTAAAAGGATGTTTTGTTGAATGATCGGCTGGAGCGTTTCCAGGGTCAGGGGATAGACCCCATCCTGGATGGCTTCCAGGTTTGCTTTCTGGACTGAAAGGGGGTTCCTAAGCTCATGGGCGATGTCTGCGGTCATTGCCTTGCGAACCTGGTGAGATTCTTCGAGGGATTCCGCCATCCGGTTGAAGGTGCTGGCTAATTTTTCCAGTTCTGCACCGCCGCTCTCGGGTACTCGTTGTGAGAGATCGCCGCGGGATACCTGATCGGCGGCGCTGGTCAGCCGGCTAACCGGGCGAATCAAAAATTGAGCCAGGACCACCGCCAATGCCAGGGCAATCCCGCCGGAGATCAGGACCGTGATCAGCAGCGATTCGTTGAGTGCCAGGGACAGGTTGTTGCTGATCACATCGGTCAGGTCGAGGATATTATTTTCCGTGACTAGAAAGCCTGCGATATGACCATCAACCTTAATCGGCAGGGCATTTTCCAGGATGTCGTTGGGGAGATTTTCTGGCAAGCTGGTGTTTTCAGTCACCAGGACAACCCCGTCTGCATCAGCCAGGGTGAATTCACCTAACATGCCTTGCCCTCCCATCAACATGTATCCGCTGCGGTATCCACCGCGCCCTTGCCCCATTCCCATACCTTGACCCTGAGAATTTTCAGATTTTTGTCCATTAAAATTTTGCCCGGAACCCAGGGTGAGCTGGGACGAAACGTCATCCCAGGAACCGTTTTCCTGGTAATAGGCAGCCAATTGGTTCACGATTCGATCGGCACCCAAAAAACCGCCACTTTTGGCAAAGGAGGTAATTGTGGTTTGGGTATTGTTCTGGATGACAACGGCCAGAACCACCAATGTGATGATCGTAATCAGGGCAAAGGAAAGAAACAATCGCAGGCGCATGAATTATTCCTTTCTAAAACGGTAGCCGACACCAAAAACAGTTTCAACATAGATAGGCGATTTCGGGACAGGTTCGATCTTTGCCCGCAGGTTTTTGATGTGAGCGTCAATTGTTCTCTCATAGCCTTCGTAGGCTGTCCCTTCCTGGGTGGCTTCCAACAGCTGAAGGCGCGACTGCACCCGGCCGGGTTGTTGGGCCAGGGCAGCCAAAAGGTTGAATTCTGTGGGAGTCAGTTCAATCGGGCTTCCATTCCTGGTGACGGAATGTGAGTCCAGATCGATCTCGAGGTCTGCAGCGCGCAAGATCTTGCTGGAAGGCAGCCGGCTTGCACTGCCTCCGGCGCGGCGGAGCACGGTACGCACGCGTGCGACAACCTCTCTTGGGGAATAAGGTTTGGTCACATAATCATCTGCACCAAGCTCCAACCCGATTAACCGGTCAGTTTCTTCAACCCGGGCTGTGACCATGATAATCGGGGTATCATCCTGACGCCGGATGGTCCGGGCAACGTCCAGGCCATCCATTCCGGGTAAATTCAGGTCCAAAATCACCAGGTCGGGATGGATGGAGAGCCAGGTTTCCAGCCCTGTATCTCCCCGATAGGAGCTGATGACCTCAAAACCAGCCTGTTCGAGATAGGACCGGAGGACTTTAACCAATTCAGCTTCATCTTCAATGATCAGGATTTTTTTCATGATTAAATTATAGCCCAGGTTGTGGGTGATGAGTGATGCGGTTGCGTTGTGTTTGGAGTTGAGCAGATAAAAGAATGGCAGGGTTGTATTCCTGCCATTCCTTCGTTCGCCTTTCCGTGATGATGACTAGCTGTCTGAAGAAAGGCCGTTGGGGCAATTCTGGTAGCCGTATCCACCACCACCACCTTTGCCCTGTCCAAAGTTACCCCCCTGATGCCGTCCAAAGCCGCCACCATTTCCCATTCCACCGCCAAAACGACCCCCACCAACTCCAGCGTGTTGCAGCATATACTCGTACTGCTCCTGGGTGAGCACACCATCAGCGAAAGCGTGCTCAATGGCTTCCGTCCGAATTTCGGTCATCGAAGCGGAAAGGGATTCGAGGTCTAAATTAAGTTGGCTGGCGATCCCGAAAAAGGTAAGCCCCTCTTCACGGTAAGCGTAGAATTCTTCAA
Source organism: Anaerolineales bacterium (assembly GCA_035458505.1). Classification (GTDB taxonomy): domain Bacteria; phylum Chloroflexota; class Anaerolineae; order Anaerolineales; family UBA11579; genus UBA11579. The sequence continues at coordinate 37,466 of DATHZS010000024.1, forward strand.
CAGTGATTCCAAGGGCATTGGCGAATGCTTCACTCATATACTCATGAAGCGGATGTTCGCCATCAGCGAATGGGCAGTTTGGGCAACCCCTGGCTTGTGGGCCTTGCCCGCCCTCTTGTGCCATCACCACACCAAATCCCAACAGGCTGATGACACCGACAAGTGATAACGCGATGATTATTTTTTTCATTTGTTTACCTCACAGTGTGTAGTTTATGTACTTATTTGTCTTTAGTGTATCTGCCAGTTATGAAGAAATTGTGAAGGAGATATAAAGATCTGATGGATGTTGAGATCAGCGTTATGAATTAGTTTTATGCAAATAAAATCAGGTGTAAGATTAAATAGTGCTTTTTTACTATAACCATACAGGTCAAGTGATGTAGAATAAGACATACGTTCGTTTGGAGGTTTCTGAGTGAAATTATCTGGTTTTGAAGAGGCTTCACGCTACAAAGCACTCTCTTCCAGTCAGGTCATCCCTGACCCATTCCGTTGTGTGCAGTGTGGAATCTGTTCATATAACTGCCCGATTGGAATTGATGTGCGCAGGTTTGCCTGGGAGGGGAAATCGGTTGTAGATAGCCACTGCATCACTTGTGGAGAGTGTATTGCACGCTGTCCGCGCGGTGTTTTGCGGTTTGGACGTACGGCGATCCTTGAAAGTGGGAACGGATGACCAGGTATGTGATTTTGGGGGCAGGCGCGGCTGGAATGAGCGCTGCAGAGACGATCCGCGGGGTTGATGACAAAGGGGAAATCGTGTGCGTTACCGCAGAAACAGCCGGGTATTATTCCCGTCCGGGTCTAGCGTATTATCTGAGTAAAGAACTCGGTGAGAAATCCCTGTATCCATTTACGAAAAAAGATTTCCAAAATAAGCAACTTATTCTTTACCAAAACGCAGCTGTCCATATCGATACTGCAAATCAAGAGGTTTTTTTCAAAGATCGAAAACGGATGACATATGACCGGCTTTTAATTGCGCTTGGGGCGAGGGCGGTTCGGCCGGAAATCCCGGGAAATGGGCTGGAAGGCGTCGTGTACCTGGATTCGATGGAACAGACCCAATATATGATCAAGAAAGCCCGCTGGGCGAAAACCGCAGTCGTAATAGGGGGAGGGATCACTGCGCTGGAAATGGTGGAAGGGCTGCATGCGCGCGGTGTCCATGTGCATTTCTTCCTGAGAGGGCGCACTTATTGGGGACGAGTTTTGGATTCGATCGAATCGAAAATCATTCTTGAACGTCTTATAAAAGAGGGCGTTTCTGTTCATTTCAATACAGAGTTGGATCAGATCCTTGGAAAGCGCGGTAAAGTGAAAGCCGTGGTCACCAAGGATGGACGAACCATCAAATCATCGATGGTCGGATTTGCCATCGGCGTTCGTCCCAGAATTCGTTTAGCGGAGTTGAGCGGATTGGAAGTCAATCGTGGCGTAATGGTCAATGAATACATGGAAACGAGCGTCCCTGGAGTGTTCTCCGCGGGAGACGTGGCTGAGGTGTATGACCCAGAAGCAGGCAAATACGTGATAGACAGTCTCTGGCATATTGCGCGCAGTCAGGGGATTGTGGCGGGACTTAACATGGCCGGGCAGCAGCAGCCCTACATCCGGCGAAGCCCGTTGAACGTCACCCGCCTGGCAGGGATTACCACGACAATTATTGGAACTTTGGGGAGTGGGGAAAAAGAAGAAGAGGAGTATTCGATCGTACGTGGTGAGAGTGAGACCTGGCAGCAGATGCCGGATGCGGTCGTTTGCCAGAACAATTTTGAGATTAACCGTTTGCGATTGATGTTAGGCGAAAACAGGATCCTGGGTGCTCTGCTGATGGGGGATCAGTCCCTCTCGCAGGCCCTTGAAGAATTGGTCGCCAATCAGGTAGATATTACCCCTGTACGGGATTCCCTGGTTAAGAATCGGGAAACTCTGGGGCCGACGGTGATGAAGTTTTGGGATCAATGGAGGCAGCAGCATGCAGATTAAAAACCTGGAACTGTGGCTGGCGTTCTTTTCGATCGGGCTGATTACCATTGGGTACCTTGTGGTCGTTTTTTTGTTTGGCGTTCCAGGGGCCAGCGACTTCCTGGGGCATTCACTGGGGATTATCGGGTTTGTGTTGATGCTGATGACAGAGATTTTATACAGTATCCGGAAAAGGTATTCCTTGGCCCGCTGGGGCAAGTTGCAGCACTGGCTGTCTTTCCATGTCTACACAGGGCTGGTCGGCCCGTACCTGGTTTTGCTGCATACTTCGTGGAAATTTAACGGGCTTGCCGGGATCCTGATGTTGATGACGGTGATTATTGTGATCAGCGGTTTTGTCGGCCGATATTTTTATACGGCGATTCCACGCTCGGCGGATGGAACCCTGATGGAAGCAGACCATCTGCAAAATTTAATCAATCAAAACCAACGTCAATTGGAGCGTTGGCGAAAATCGAACCCTGAACTCGTCCAACAGGTCGATGATTTGTTTGGTCTGCTCTCCGTTAAAAATAAAAGACTGGGAGGACAATCTGCCATTAGAAACCGTTGGCGCAAGGTGGATCGGGAAGCCCTGCCCGAAAACCGCCAGTTTGTCCGGAACCTGCGGTTGCTTTGGGAGCGGCAGGTCATCCTTTCCCGCCAGCTTGAGTCAATGGCAGGAGCCCGGCGGTTATTGGCCATCTGGCATGCTGTGCATATTCCACTGGGGGTGGCCGTGTTTACGGTTGCGTTTATCCATATTGGGGCGGCACTGTATTATGCAACCCTGTTACGTTAACCATCATACCACTATTGCATTTGGCGGGAAATCTCCAGAATAATTTATAACCGAGCAGCAGCATGAGGAGATCGGGATGAAACGGAGACCATTAGGATGCCTAACAACCGGGGGACTGATTGCATTTGTCGTCACACTGATCGTGGTTGGGACAAGTTTTGCCATAACTCGCAGTAGACTCTTCAGCCCGGGGCGGTTGAATGCGCAGGCATCTGGCCGGGAAATTGGCGGTGTGAGTTCCCACGCTGATCTTGAAATGGATTGTGCTGCCTGCCATCCTGCACCCTGGGATGCTGCCAGGATGGCTGATCTCTGTGCAGACTGCCACCAGGAAGTTTTGGCTGAATTGGCTAACTTAAATTCACTCCATGGGGCCGTGATGGCTGAGATGGATGAGTTGAATTGCCGTCAGTGCCATACCGAGCATCATGGCGAGACAGCCAGCCTGACCAGATTTTTGGAGGGAGATTTCCCCCATGAATTGTTGGGGTATTCACTTCAGGCCCACAGCCGGGTAACCTGGGAACGGGAAATTGTTTGTAAAGATTGCCACCAATCCGGGTTCACCAGCTTTGAGGTTGCAAATTGCACATCCTGCCATGAACAGTTGAGCCCTGAATTTATGACCGATCACATTTCCTTGTTCGGGAATGCCTGTCTGGATTGCCATGATGGAATAGAAACCTACGGGACCGATTTTGACCACAATCGTCTGGCCTTCAAGCTGGAATATCTGCACGCTTTCCTTAACTGTGCTGAGTGCCATGCCGGGGCTACTTCCATACAAATGCTCAAAGACACTCCGCAGGCATGCGAATCTTGTCATCAGAAAGACGATGTACATAGCGACCAGATGGGGAACCAATGTGGCGTTTGCCATACACCTAAAGGTTGGGAATTTGGCATTTTTGATCATGGAGCAACCGGATTCCTGTTGATCGGCGGACATGATAAGCTGGAATGTCTCAACTGCCACCAGGATACCACCTACCAAGGAATTGACCCGGCGTGTGTTACCTGCCATGCACAGGACGAACCGCATAATGGCCAGTTCGGTTTTGAATGCGGGGCCTGCCATACGATTGAAAGGTGGGACCAGATTGTCTTCGATCATTCAGGTACAATTGCAGAGAATTGCAACAGCTGTCACCTGGTAGACCAGCCAGCGAACCATTATTCGGGGCAGTGTTCGGCTTGCCACAGCACGAATGCCTGGCTGCCTGCGACATTTGATCATAATGCGGCCGGGGCGACGGACTGTATTTCCTGCCATAACGGCAACAAGCCTGCGAACCATTATTCGGGACAGTGTTCGGCCTGTCACAGCACGAGTGCCTGGCTGCCGGCGACCTTTGATCACAGCGCGGCAGGGGCAACGGACTGCATTTCCTGCCACAGCGGGAACAAGCCAGCGAACCATTTCAGCGGCCAGTGTTCTACCTGCCATAATACGAATGCCTGGAAACCAGCGAGTTTTAGTCACTCTTTCCCGTTGAATCACGGCGGGGCCAACCAGCAGTGCCAGCTCTGTCATACCAACAATAACTACAACGCATACACCTGCTATGACTGCCATGAGCATAACCAGGCCAAGATGCAGGAAGAGCATAGAGAAGTCAATAATTTCAGTAATAACTGCATTGCGTGCCATCCCGGTGGCCGAGAGGCCGAAGGGGATGATTAGGATTAGGATTTGATGATTGGTTGCGAACAAAGTAAAGGAGCTGAAGTTTCAGCTCCTTTTTGGCTATAAGTTGTGGTGCTTAGTTGTGCCCGGCAAGGATTTTGATCTTCTCCCACGGTTTGAGCGACTCGTCTTCCGCCAGGATCGAGCGCAGTTCGTAGATCTGGTCCCGCAGCATGGCCGCCTGCTCAAACTCAAGGGCTTTGGCAGCCTCTTTCATGCGTGCCTCGAGAGTTTCAATCATGTGTTCAAGTTCTGATTTGGGCATCTGGTGTGGTTTACCGGTTGTGTAAGCCGCGCCTTCCTCGGCAACGGCTGGCATTGTCACCCGGTCGGTCAGATCGCGGATCGCTTTGACAATGCTGACAGGTTCGATCCCGTGCTGCTGGTTGTATGCCACCTGTTTTTCGCGGCGGCGGTTAGTTTCCTCAATGGCCGCGTGCATCGCGTCGGTGACCTTATCGGCGTACATGATCACTCTCCCACTGACATGTCGGGCGGCACGCCCAATCGTCTGGATCAGGGCGGTTTGGGAACGCAGGAAGCCTTGCTTGTCGGCATCCAGGATCGCCACCAGGGAGACTTCCGGCAGATCCAAGCCTTCTCTCAGCAGGTTGATCCCCACGACTACATCGAAGACGCCCATGCGCAGGTCGCGTAAGATTCCGATCCGTTCCAGGGTATCGACTTCGGAGTGCAGGTAGTGGACTTTGATCCCCATTTCCATCAGGTAATCGGCGAGGTCCTCAGCCATGCGTTTGGTCAGGGTGGTGACCAGGGTGCGTTCACCGATCTCAATGCGGGACCGGATCTCTCCAATCAGGTCATCGATCTGTCCTTCAACAGGGCGCACTTCCACCTGTGGATCAACCAGCCCGGTGGGGCGAATGACCTGATCGACCACCTGACTGGCGTGTTCCAGTTCATAGGGGCCGGGGGTGGCGGTAGTGTAGATCACCTGGCCGATGTATTGCTCAAACTCATCGAACTTGAGCGGGCGGTTGTCCATCGCGGAGGGCAGCCGGAATCCGTACTCCACCAGGGTAGATTTGCGCGACTGGTCGCCGTTATACATGCCGCGGATCTGGGGGACGGTCATGTGGGATTCGTCGATGAAGAGCAGGAAGTTTGGCGGGAAGTAGTCAATCAAGGTCCAGGGGTGCGTCCCGGCTGGGCGCTGGTCGAGATGGCGGGAATAGTTCTCCACCCCAGCACACGAACCGGTCTCGCGCAGCATTTCAAGGTCGTAGCGGGTGCGCTGCTCAAGCCGTTGCGCTTCCAGGTACATTTCGTTCTGTTTGAAGAAAGCCAGTTGCTCCTCCATTTCAGCCTCGATGGAGTTGAGGGCAGCCTGGAGTTTGTCCTCTTCTGTGATGAAGTGTTTCGCCGGGAAGATGGAAACTTCGTCCAATTCTTCCTTGATCTCGCCTGTGAGCATGTTCATCACGACGATCCGCTCAACCTCATCACCGAAAAATGTAATGCGGTAGCCAGTTTTATCCTGGTATGCAGGGACAAGGTCCAGCGTATCACCGCGTACCCTGAAGCTGCCTGGAGCAAGGTCGATATCGTTCCGTGAGTAATGGATTTCAACCAGCCGCCGGAGTAAAAAGTTGCGCCGGATGGTCTCGCCGATCTTCAGGTTGATGACGACTTTTCCGTAGGCTTCCGGGTTTCCCAGGCCGTAGATGCAGGAAACTGAGGCAATGATGATCACATCTTTGCGGGACATGAGCGAGGTGGTGGCAGCCAGCCGGAGACGTTCGATCTCTTCGTTGATGTCGGTCTCTTTTTCAATGTACAGATCGCGGCGGGGGACGTAGGCCTCGGGTTGGTAATAATCATAGTACGAGGTGAAATATTCAACCGCGTTATCCGGGAAGAACTCTTTGAACTCAGCATACAGCTGGGCGACGAGAGTCTTATTGTGGGCAATCACCAGGGCCGAGCGCTGGGTTTTCTGGATAATGTTCGCCATGGTAAAGGTTTTCCCTGTACCGGTTGCCCCGAGCAGCACCTGGTGCCGGTACCCTTGTTCCAAACCATCGACCAGGTGGGTGATTGCTTCTGGCTGGTCGCCAGTTGGTTTGTAAGGCGCTTGTAGGATAAATTCTTTCATGGGTAAATCACTTTTTTATTTCGTGGTGGATGAGGGTGAATAAGCGGGTAGCATTGCCGAACCAGGTTATTATAGAACAAATGTCATAATTCGGGAAGAGAATCCGGGTAATTAGGTTTGTGGCAGCAAAGGGAGTCGACTTTAGCGTACATAAATCGGGTTGCTGAAGATCCAGCCTCGCCGCTTACCTTTGTACTCGATATAAGCTTCAATCCGGTATACGCCTGGTTCTTTCACCCTGTGGATGATCGACACCCTTTTTCTTGAAGACTGAACCACTTCACCATCCTTGAGCAGTAAACACTCCACTGCCTGCGGGAGTTTGATCTGGAATGTGATCGGCTCGCTGCCATCAATGGTATCGCCCATGATGTGAGTTTTATTGGCGGTGTGGGCAGAAAAGCGGAATCCTTTTGTTGGTGCAGGGAGGTCGTATCCCACAAATGCGTGACCCGCAGCAAGGGCCTGGTAGATGGCTTGTTTATCGGGTTCAACACTCCCCTGAAGCGGTTCTGCCAGCAAAAGGTGGGTATTGACTGCCTGAAAATGCTGCTCGTAGGGAAACAGGTCGCGGTTGATCGGCCCTAAGGACCCCTTCATTTTATGGGCGTCTGAGCCACCCACGGCCACGACCGGCTTTCCCTTCGAGAGTAGTTTGTCCCACAGCTTCAGGGTATCCGGGAAAGGACCATGTGCCACCTGGTCAAAGTTGAAGGCATATTTTATCGCCGGGCCATAACCAGTGAGCAGTGATTTGAATTCGGTCATCGCGTTCCACAATTCGATCCCGGTAAACCCATCGATATCCCAGCTCACCCAGGAAAGGTCCGCCTGCCCGAACCTGGGTGCTTCTGGATCGACGGGGTGCGCCAAGAAGGATAGCCCACCCGCATCTGATATTTGATTGAGCAGGCTTTGTGGATTCGGTGCATATTGAGACATTTCCCTTTCCGCGCCAAAAACGAGCAGGTGATTTTTTTGTGGGTCCCGGGTCTGGTCGTGCACTTCTTCACCGACTAAGAGCAGCACCTTCTGATCTTCGTGCTGGTAGTATTTTTCAACACCCCGTACCCAGATATTGTGGTCTGTGACGATGATCGCATCCAATCCTGCCTGGATGGCGGCCTGGGCGAGTTCTGCATGCGTGCCAGTACCGTCGGAATAAGTGGTGTGCATGTGTAAATTTACGAGGATTTCTTCCATAAGTATTTTATTTGATCTATGTATAGTTTGACAAAATAGAGTGGTAAAAGGTATAATCCGCCTGTTTGATTATGTAAAAGGAGCAACGAATGGAAACCTTTTTAGACATTGCATTGATTATAACGTCAATTGCTTTGATTATCAGTGTAGTTTTGCAAAGCAAAGGCGGTGGGCTTGGCGGTTTGGTCGGTTCCGATACTGGTGGAGTTTTCTCTGCGCGGCGTGGGATTGAAAAAACCCTCTTTAACGCAACCATTGTGCTGAGCGTGATCTTCTTCGTGCTGGCAATCATCACCGTTGGCGTTACTGGATAAACAAAACCAAGCGAGACAAAAATAAAAAAGGGTTGCTTGCAGAAATGTCTGTGGGCGCCCTTTTTACTATTTCAAAACATACACAAGCGCGGTAAGATTGAGTTATGAAAAATCTACGATGGCAGATATTGATTGCGATCCTTGCCCTTGCGGCCGTAGTTTTGCTGCTGCTGAACCAGACACAGGTAGGGGAGACCCTATCCCAGGTGATTGAACCTGCCACCGCTGGTGGTGTGTACGTTGAGGGCTTGGTCGGAAAACCCATTCGATTTAACCCCCTGCTGGACGACTTCAATCAAGTGGATCAGGATGTTGATCGCCTCGTCTTCAGCCGGATGATCCGCTTTGATTCGTGGGGAAATCCCCAGCCGGAACTGGCAGAATCCTTCGGGGTTTCGGTGATCGGGGATATCTTTAATATAGAACTGCGCGAAAATGCCGTCTGGCATGATGGAGAGGCCGTCACCACCCAGGATGTACTTTTCACGATTGAGTTAATGCGAAACGGTGAAATGCCGGTCTCCGATGATGTTCGGGCTTTGTGGAATACGGTTGAAGTCATCGCATTTGATGCCCTCAACCTGCAATTCCGGCTGGCAGAACCTTATGCTCCCTTTATGGATTATCTCTCTTTCGGTATCCTTCCCCGCCATTTGCTTGAAGGGAAATCCCCCCAGGAAATCATCAATGATCCATTTAACTTACTCCCAATCGGATCTGGACCATACAAGGTGGTTGATCTTCAGTCCGTCGATGGGCAGGTAACCAGTGTGGTACTGGAAGCCTTTGAGGATTATTACATGGGAGCCCCATTGATTGAACAGGTGGTTTTCCAATACTTTGACACAACCGAAGACGCTCTGGATGCGTATCGCCAGGGAGAGATCCTGGGAATAGGCTCGGTTTCCCCGGATGTGCTTGATTCTGTTCTGGCAGAGAAGAATTTAAATATTCATTCCGTTCGAATCCCTGAGATGACGATGGTGCTGCTGAATTTGGGAGAAAGCGGTCCAACGTATTTCCAGGATGTCGCCGTCCGAAAAGCATTGATGACAGCCCTTAACCGGAACTGGATGATCGACCAGGTCATGGACGGCCAGGCAATCATGGCCCATACGCCAATCATGCTGGGTTCGTGGGCCTATTTTCCGGAAGTTGAAAAATATGAATACAACCCGGAAGATGCAGTAAAGCTGTTGAGAGCCAACGGGTATGGGTTGGCCTCTGAAAACAGCCTGGTACGTGAGAAAGACGGCGAAAGCCTGAGTTTCGATTTGATCTATCCCGATGATGAGAGATATTCGCAGCTCGCGGAGATGATCAGAGAATACTGGTCAGAAATTGGTGTGCAGGCAAATCTGCTCCCTGTTCAGCCGGATGTGATGGTACGGGAGTATCTGGTGCCGCGTAATTACCAGGCAGCTCTGGTTGATCTGTCTCTGTATGATTCTCCAGATCCGGATCCTTATCCATTCTGGCATCAGGCGATGATCACCAATGGGCAAAATTATTCACAATGGGATGACCGGCGAGCCAGTGAGTACCTGGAAAGGGCACGGGTGACCCCAGACCATTTTGAACGGTCACGGCTGTATCGAAATTTCCAGATTCATTTCACGCGTGAACTGCCAGCCCTGCCGCTATTCTTTGAGGTGTTTAATTACCCGATCGACCAGCAGGTGCGCGGGGTACAGTTGGGGTCTCTCTATAATCCCGCGGATCGCTTTGACAACATTTACTTGTGGTCGTTGGAAACTGGTCCTCAGATAGAGGAAGCCCCCGAAGTCAGTGGTGAGGAGTGACTTGATTAAGAATGAACAAAGCCTGGAGCACTCTCCAGGCTTTTTTTATGCAGTATAGGGGGGCTATTCAGGCGGCTACTGTGTCCCATATAAGTCCCGGTAAATATCAAAAATTTCGTAGATATAGCGGATGTAATTGCGTGTTTCAGCGAAACGGATGACCTCAACAAACAAATCCGGATCACCATTAGAGAGCTGAATCCATTTGAGGGCATTACCGGGCCCGCCGTTGTAGGCGGCCAGAGCCTGGTACAGATCCCCGCCAAATGCGTCCCGCTGACGGTCCAGGTAGTGGGCTCCGAACCGAATATTGACATATGGGCGGTACAGGTCTTGTGCTGTATAGTTTGGTGGCCATCCAATCTGTCGGGCAATCTCTTCACCGGTGGATGGGATGATCTGCATCAACCCTCGCGCTCCAGCAGTTGACATGACAAACCCTTCAAACAGGCTTTCCTGGCGGAGAACACTGTAGAGGAACAGAGGATCAAGGCCATTTTCAGCCGCACTGATCCCCACGAGGTCTTCGTAGTACGCGCCAAAGCGAATGTGATTGAAATAGATGGGTGCGGTAAAGGTAGTGGCATCATCCAGACCAGCCAGGTCAAGCACCTGCCTTGCGGCCAGCACAGCTGATCGGTATAATCCCAGATCCGTGAGGTAATTTGCCAGGCGGAATGTCTTTCCCGGGTCCAGGCTAATGTCATTGCGGTAGCTTTCGAATTCCTGCCGAGCCGCTTCGTATAGTCCAAGATTCCATAGTTCTGAGCCTCGCACCATGCGTGGATCAGAGAATAGTGGGGTGACATCATTCAGATTTTCTTCTTGCGGGATATTGAAAATGTTGTGCATCCAGGCGATGGCTTCGGCGCGCTCGAGATCCAGGTTGTAGATCAAGGTGTATTGGGCAGGGGGCGTGAATGGCGGTCGGTTTTCCAGGATGTCTTTGGCGCGCTCGCTGTAATAGCCGGTCGGATCGCTGGTGCTGGCTTGCCGCCAGGAATCTTCTGCTGCTCCGGTGTTCCCAATCATCTGGTAGCATTTACCGATCCATAAATAAGCTGCAGCCTGATTCCCGGGATTGGCAGATACCCCCAAGGAACTCTGAAATGCGCTGATGCTGTTCTGATACTCTCCCAGCCGGTAGCGGGTGATCCCAGCCTGAAACAAACCATCGAACGCCCATGAGCTGGTTGAAAATTGGGATCCCAAACGTTCCCACAGCCTGGCTGCGGTTTTCAGATCAAAATCCCGTTCAGCAAACCGGGCAGCATAATACAAATACTCGGGAGCTTTCTCGTCCAGCGGGGAACGGTCTACAAAATCCAGATAGACCTGGATGGCAGCTTCGGGTTTTTCCTGGTACACAAACATGGCAAATGCGATTTCATCAAAAGCAGTCGCCCAATACCGTTCGTTGATGTGATCATCAATGATCTCCTGCCATGCCTCGATGGATTTGGCATGCTCCCCCAGCTTTTGATAAGAAAGCCCGAGGTAATAGTGAGCCGTATCAGCGTGGTTGTCTGGGAACGCTCGCAAATAGCGTACAAATGCATCGACGGCGAATCCATATTGACCAACGAAGTAATTAATTAACCCGCGGTCCAGTTCGCTGACGGTTTGTTCTGCATCCAGGAGTGCAACCAGGGAGAGGTAGGCATCGTAGGCAAGCGGATAGTTTTGCACCACCTCTTGGTAGGCAAGATAGCCTTCTTCTGTATTTCCAAAACTCACCAGAATATCGCCGATCTTTCGTTTGGCTTCGGCTTTGAGATAATCGTTGACGGTGCGGCTGTAAATATCCTCATAAGTGACCAGGGCTGTGGTCAAATCTCCCAGATCGTAATACGAGTCTGCGATCCGAAGATTGAGATAAAAACTATCCACCGTTGAAGGCGCATCGATGGCCTGGATATAGGCATCAATCGCCAGCTGGTAGTTTTGTGTTTCCAGGTAGCTGTCACCGATCGATTCGTAGATATAACGATCGATCAAGCCGGGGCGCAGTTTGAGATATTCCTGATACGCGCTGACAGCTTCCAACGGTTTACCCTGTGCTTCGTAGACTTGTGCCAGGGTGAAGAACATCAATGCCCGATGGGGCGAATCCGGATAGTTGAAAATCCCGTTGTTGAGGGCATCGAGGGCAGCGTCAAAGCGGCTCGACTGGAGATAGGTCCGGCCTAATCCGAGCAGGGCTGCCGATTTGATCTCATTTTCTGAGGTGCTTTCCAGGGCGATGACATATTCCTGAATTGCCAGCTCCCAGTCTCCGTAAAACAATGCCTGGTCTCCGGTGTGAATGCGGGCTCCCGGTATGGGGGTGGGAATTGGGGTAGGGGTGGGAATTGGGGTAGGTGTTGGGGGAACCAAGGCTGTTTCGGTTGGTTGCGGTTGGTCTGGATTGAGCACCCGATTCAGACTGCAGCCAAGGGTGGAAAGCAGGAGAAAGATTAATAATAGGGAGATCCGTTTGGTCTTCATATTCAGGCACTATAACGCGGGAAGATGGGGGTGTCAATACGCACTTCTTCCTGCTGGGATGGGGTATTCGAAGGAATTTGAGAGGGATGTTTGCATTTTGATTTGGTCTGCGCAATGAAAGAAAATCATGTATAGTGGGAATACTGATCAAACTGTGGAGACACAACGGATGAAAGAAGAAAGACTCAGCTACAGGATCATGGATTTGGACGAATCTGAGCGCCCCCGGGAGCGGCTGGCTCGCCTGGGTCCGTCTGCACTGACCAACGCTGAACTGATTGCGATTTTGCTGCGAGTAGGTGTTGAGGGTGAGAATGCGGTGCAGGTTGGGCAGCGCTTGCTGCAAACCTTTGGCGGGATCAGGGGTCTGCACAAGGCTGATTTCTCTGAGGTTGTCCGTCAGCGCGGGGTAGGCAAGGCAAAGGTCGCAACGATCAAAGCAGCGATTGAATTGGGCAGGCGGTTGACCTTAGAATCCCCCGAAGAGCGGCCTTCGATCAACAGCCCGCAGGATGCTGCAAGTCTGGTTCAATTTGAAATGCAAGCCCTCGAAAAAGAACATCTGAGAGTGATCTTGCTCGATACCCGCAATCATGTGATCGAGGTGGCCGAGGTTTATCGAGGAACTCTGAATTCCTCTGTTGTGCGGGTTGGAGAGGTGTTTACCCCAGCGGTAAGGCGCAACGCGGCGAGTGTTTTGGTGGTTCACAATCATCCCAGCGGTGATCCATCACCAAGCCCGGAAGATATACGGATCACAAAAGAAATGGTGAGTGCAGGAAAATTGCTGCAGATTGAAGTTCTCGACCACCTTATTATTGGGCAGGGAAAATATGTTTCGCTCAAGGAACGTGGTCTGGGATTTTGATCTTTTGGAGTGATGATGGCTGAAAATCAGATTGTACTGCTTCCGAGAATCGATTATTACAAATGGGTCAGATCTGTTCAACAGTACGCGCTCCATTTTGGAGTTGGCATCACCCAGGACCCTGCGAAGGTGGCTGGCTTTTCGATCGTGACGGTGGTGATTGGGAGAAACAGCTACCCCCACGAAGGAGATATTGTTGAATGGCTCAAGGTGCGCTATTCTGGGGTTAATATCGACCCGATTGTGGTGGAGTCTGCGGAGGCATTATCCAAGCTGCTCGACACCCGGATTGAAAAAGGGCAGCAGTATGGGAAACTGGTCGGCGAAAAAACCGGACCTGATCCTCTTCCCCGGTATCCAAAAAATCGACTTTACCTGTTTTGGCCAACTGATTATCCCACTCTACTGCAGCCGTTTGGTGCAAACCCTGAGATCTACAGCCAATATGGGCTGCCTGGCCATGAAGGTGTGGATATCCGGGCTCCTCTTGGGGCGAATGTGTATGCGTGCGCAGCGGGGGAAGTGGCCTTCGTCAGCGAAGATCCAGCCGCGCCTAAATACGGAAAGCATATTCGAATTGTGCATGCAGGCGGGTACCAAACGATTTATGCTCATTTGGAGCGAATCCTGGTGAGCAAAGGCGATCGGGTCAAGCCGAGGCAGTTGATTGCCCGGGCAGATTCCACTCGAAATGCTTCCAGCCACCATTTGCACCTAACCCTGACCAAAGATCAGGCCACCGCGAGAGGGGAGACGGATTATCCTGGGGATATCATCGACCCAACACCATTTCTCGTCTACCCACACCAGCAACCTGATGTGCTTGAAGCAATGGGAATGAATGGCGGGGAACCAGTTCAGAGGTATCCATGGGCGCGTCCTTGTCTGGTTGGATTGGCTTCCAGGTGGGGTGGGTCGATGCAGGAAGTGGATTATTCAGTGATTGACAAGGCGCGCATTGAAGCGGTCAGGATCCATGCAAAAACGACCTCGAATACGTTGATCCGAATGCAAGAACTGTTTCCGGAAATATTTTTCCTTGCACGCATGACGATTGAAGATGGCTCCAAACCGCTCTCGCCGAGAAAATGGCTGGAAGGGATGCGGCTGGATATTGAACGATTATATAAGCACGGAGTGCGCTATTTTGAGATTCAGCAGTCTCCTAATTTGCTGCAATTTGGGTGGCGTACTACCTGGTCTTCCGGAGAACAATTCGCTGCCTGGTGGCTGGCAGTCGCGGAGAAACTTTGGGTGGAATTTTCCGGGATCAAGTTAGGGTTCCCGGGTGTATCACCTGGGGGACAAGTCCCCGGTTTGCGGATGGATTCGACCGTTTTCCTGGATGGTGCCGATCCAGCCATGGTCAAAGCCGATTGGATCGGGGTCAATGGCTATTGGGTGAATGAGGTTGAGCGGGTATCGAAAGACAAAGGCCGTTTTTATCAGAAAATGCGCGAACGATTTCCTGAAAAGCTGTTGTTTATCATGGAGTTTGGCAACCTGAACAGGCATACTCACCCAACGCAAAAAGGACTGGAATATGTCCGATTTTTCCAGGAACTGCGCGACACCCCAGGCTTGGGGGCCGCATTTGCTCAGGTGGTTTCTTCGGCACGGGGGTATGAGTCTTTGGCTTGGCGAAGCGAAGCGGGAGAATTATCTCAAATTGTGGAATTTGTTGGCGCGCGGCAGTTTTAGCGGGGATAAAGCTTTGAAGCAGTATTGATCTCAATAACGCGTATCAGGCCAAATTTACAAGCCGACTATCCGGTCATTCGAACCTTAAATTGAACGAATTCCATCGTTCCAGGCTCCCAATCAGCATCGACCTGGCTAACATTGGATGGACCGGGTCCGCGATGAAGGTCTCGAAGATATTGCTCCAGCTGGGAGCGTTCACCTTCAGCAATTGTCTCCACGGTTCCGTTAAAACGGTTCCGCACCCAGCCAGTCAGCCCGATCTGCCTGGCACTGCGGGCCGCAAAGGCACGGTAGCCAACACCCTGAACACGACCGTGAACAACGGCATGCAGTCTGTGTTGTGTCTGTGTACTCATGATCCACTCCTGACTAACTTCTTTTCCGGGAACTGAACAGGATCAGGCCCAATGGGGTGGCGAACAGCAGCAGCAGCAGGATCACCCAGGTGAGGGCAGTGTTGAGCGATTGGGGCAGGATTGAGCTGTTGAAGGTCTCCTGATACCAGTCTTTTTCTAAAGCCTCTAAATCGAGGTCAAAGGCTTCCTGGATTCCGCTTTCGCAGGAGTAGCCTTGTTTGTAGGCATCCAGCAAATCTTCTAAACCAATTTCGCCATATTCATTGTACAGGAAACGAATGAAAGAGTCTGCCTGGGCATATGCCAGGCCGGCACGCTCCTCGTTAGCGGGGAAGCTGCGGCACAATTGGCTGAAGGGGATCATGTCGTTATTCCGCCAGGCCGCCTGGAGCATGTCCCAATATTCCGGAAGGGTAGACAACTCGGATAACGAAGCCAATCCTTCGTCGTACCAGGCTGGCAGGTTAGCATAATTCTCTCCCATTTTCATATAGAGGCGGACATGGGTCAGTTCATGAGGAATCTGCCGTTGAATTGCCAGGCTTTTTTCATAGCTGTTGGGAATCGAGACCATGATGATGTTTTCAGCAGGATTGGTATGGCCTGCAACCCAACGCGCATTGGTAAGTTCCAGGGCAGATTGGAGGCGTGAAGGTGTATCGTAAACATACACCCTGAGTGAGTCTGGCGATGGCAGGTTGATCAATTGGTTTTGATCAAGGGATTGAAGTAAAACATCTTCTATCTCTTGCCCAAATGCCAGGTCGCCATCAATCCAATAAACTTCATATGGTCCATTTGTGCCTAATGTCTGCCAGTCATAGCGGTTATCCATGTAAATGAAGCTTTCGGTGTCGCTTTGGGTGACTGTGCCGTTCTCAAGTGTGAGGATAAACCAATATTCAATGGTAGAAAAAGCAGCAATCGAGTCTTGCGGTCGAATACTGTAGGCTGCCTGAATGGATGAAAATCCATCGAATTCAGCGGGTACGACCGTGCTTTTCCCGGTTGACAGGACCTTGAACACCAGGTCGATGGAGTCGAAATCGGTTCCCGTTTCTATTTCCGCTGAGAAGGTCATCGAGACTCCAAATTCAGCCTCGGCTTGCAACTCACTTAACCAGGAGGATGACTGAGCTGAACCTGTTCCGGCTAATGAAAAAGATACCGCGAGCAAGGCCAAGGCCCAGAGGATGGATTTCCCTAGTTTCATTGCCTATGCCCCTCCAATCAGGGCCAGAAGTGGGGTTAGTGTCAATGGGCTTAGAATGGTTGTAGCGGTCACAATGGTGGATACCAACGCGGGGACGACATCAAATTCAGTTGCCAGGATGGTTGTCATGACTGCAGTAGGCATGGATGATTCCATCACGCCTGCCTGGAAAGCCGGCCCCTCAAGGTTGAAGGGTACGCTGAAGGCCAGTGCTACAATCGGCCCCACCACCATGCGGACAGTGGTGGCCATCGCCAGTGCGCCTCTGTTCTCGCGCAGATTGGCTTCGCCCAGCTGCATCCCGAGCAATAACAGCATGGAAGGAATCGCAGCCCCTCCCAGCAGTTCAACAGAGCGGTCCACGGGAGTGGGGAGGGTTAACTGATAAATATTGAAAATGATGGCTATGATGACCGCGTAAAGGGTCGGTAATTTTAGCAGGTTGATCAAGGAATCCTTGAAAGAGGCCCTTCCCATGGAAGCAATCGCGACACCAATCGTATACACCATGATGCTGGAGCAAACAAAGTAGATGCTGGCATAAGCCAGGGCGGCTTCTCCGAAGGCGAACTTGGTCAGTGAAAGGCCAAAATTACCCGCATTGGTGATAAATGTTGTCAGGATGATGGCAATGGTGACCTTTTTATCAAACCCAACCAGCTTGGACAGCAGGAAAGCAAGAGCTCCCACAGTCAGGTTTGATGCAAAGGCAAACCCAACTATGATAAAAACATCATTTGAATTCAGGCTGCTGGCGGAGAGGATCTGGAAGACCAGAGCCGGGCTGAATAAATAGAACGTGATCCTGGACACGGTTTTGGGGTCCAGTTTCAGGGTTTTGTTGACCAGGAATCCCAGTCCAGCAGTGATGAGGATGGGCAGCAAGTTGGCACTGAACAATTGGAACAAATTTGTCACGCTTAATCTTCCTCGTCCCAATCATCCTCATCGTTCAACTCATCAGGGTCTTCACCTTTGATGTCAAACATCTCAAAATCGATGTTCAGTTCGTTGAAATCCAGGTTTTCTAGCGCATCTTCAAGGAAATCGACTTCATTTTCATCCTGAGATTTTTTGAGCAAGCCTTCCAGTGCAGCGCGTGAATCTAACCCGCCTACCTCCGATAATGCCCAAATCGCGGCGAGCCGGACATCTTCTTCCGGGTCGTCAATTCGCTGGAGTAAATGGGGTACCGATTCCTGGGCTCCGAGCAGACCGGCAGATTGAGCGGCCTCAATCCGGACCTGTGCTTCTTCATGGGATAAATTTTCAATAATCTGAGGGATCCACTGCGTATTTGCAGACCGGCCCATCGCGATCAAAGCGCTGATGGTCCAATCCTCTCGTTGCTTGTTGTGGGCTGATTCAATTAGCTCAGTCACTTTTGGATTGCTCGAAAAGCCAAGCGATTCAAGCGCCCGGCGGCGAACGCTCTCTGGCTTATTGCTGGAAAGGATGTCGATCAAGTGTTGGGTCATGCGATTGGAAATGGTTTGATCGATTTCCTCCAGTTCACCGAGATAAATAAATTTGCCAAATCCGCTGGCTGCCTGTGCGCAGACCTCCGGATTTGGATCATTTTGAAGAATGTGGATCAGTTTGAGGCCAACTGCGGGTTCCTCGTTTTCCCATAATCCCCGGATCGCAGTTTGCTTCACCTGTGGATTCTCGTCGTCCAATCCGAGTTTGAAAACCTCGTCAAACTCCATCAGGAAAGAACCGTCTGTCAGTGATTCTATATCCTCAAGCAAGCGCTGGCGGCGAAGGGGAGAGACCTGGGGCCAGGTTTCTACGAGCTGCTCTAATTCCACACCTTCCAATCCGGACATTCGTGAGAGGTATTTGGCTGGAAACGAAAGAGAGGCATCCAGCAAGGCATCGATCACCTCATTGAAGTCAATCTGTTCTTCAAATTCGTCCTCGTAATATTCTTCTTCCATTTCAGAAGTAAGCCTCCTACGGCGTTGGTGTGAGGTCGGTAAAGTCGATTGACGGGTTCACAAAGTCCTGCACATTGACATACACCATCAGCAAGAGCACCAGTCCCAGGCTGACAAGGTTGAGCATGTAGTACAAATTTAGAGGGACGCGCTTTTTGAATAAAAGTTCAGGGAGAGCGAGCAGGATTTTTCCGCCATCAAAAAGTGGGATGGGCAGCAGGTTGATCAGGCCGAGTGAAAATGAGATGGAGGCGATGAACCAGATTGTGTTGGTCCCGGCAGCAATGCTGGTTTCAGAGGCATCCATATCCTGTGCCAGTTGGAAGCCATCGAACATTCCTTTCAGTCCCACCAGACGGAAAGGAATGCTGGTGATCTGCTGGACTTGAAAGACAAGGAAATTAACACTCTCTGCCACTGCTCCGGGGAAGTTAAGTGGAGTGAAAAGTCCCACTCCAATCGGTCCCTCATTGAGCGCATTGTATTCGGTCCGCGGGGTGATTGTGACCGTGTTTGTCTGCTCACCGCGCAGGTAAGTGAGTTCGATTGGGCCCCCATTTTTCTCGCTGATCGCGAGCTGGAGTTCATCAATACTCTCGATCTCAATTCCGTCAATTGCTGTGATTAAGTCCTCAGACAGGAGGCCGGCGGCTTCTGCGGGTGAGTCTGGATCGACTCTTGTGATCAGGACATGATCGAGTTTGTTGCCGATCTGGTAGTAGGCAAAGGATAGCAGCAGCACAGCGGCCACAAGGTTGGTGATTGAGCCAGCCAGGAGCATGAAAATTCGCTTCCAGGGAGCCGCGGCCATTAATTCGTCCGGGATTTGTTCGTCTCCTTCCCGTTCTCTTGGCCGGACAAAACCACCAAATGGAAGCCAGTTAAGTGTGAACTCGGTTTCACCGGATCTGAATAAGGTGATGATCCGGGGAGGGAACCCAATTCCGAATTCCTGAATTGGAATCCCAACAATTTTTGCCGCGATAAAATGTCCTAATTCATGGATCAGGATCAGGAAGGCGAGGGCAAATATAAAATAAAGGGTTGTTAGCATGAAAATCTCCGAAATTTTTACCGGTAATTTATTGAAATCATAATATTAGCAACGATGAACATTAGGGTTTCCATTATGTTCGTATTGGTCAAAATGACAATTGACCACCAGTGATTATAACCTGTTCTGAAGCGGTCGGCATAGTTAAATTCACCTTATTCTTCATTCGTTCGTTCAGGATGAAAACGCTCATCGTATAGATTTCAGGAAGGAAGTTTACCATTGATTTGTTCAACGAACACAATTAGCATTGAACGGATAGAAAATATCCAAAATTGTATGGGTGGTTGTTTTGACAACTCATCCCCCGCATGATACACTTGTTCGGCAATTTACCATGGCGCACTCATTCCGAGGGCGTCATTTGTGTGTGGAAATGGAATATTCATGGATATCGTTATCACTGGTTCAGTAGCATATGATTATTTGATGACCTTCCCAGGAAGGTTTAAAGAACATATCATCCCGGATAAATTAGAGGCGATCAGCCTCTCTTTTTTGGTGGATTCCCTGGTGCGGCGGCGCGGCGGCATTGCGCCCAATATTGCCTATAACCTGGCTTTGCTCGGGGGAAGGCCAAAAGTGTTTGCCACGGTTGGGACGGACTTTGAAGAGTACCGGCAGTGGCTTGAGGCCCAAGGCGTGGATACCACATACGCCAGGGTCATCGACGGCGAACTGACCGGATCTTTTTTTGCCACGACTGACCAGGAAAACGCCCAGATGGCGAGTTTTTATCCGGGTGCGATGGCTCATGCTGCGGAACTTTCTCTCAGCGAACTGGAACAAAGGCCCGACCTGGTCGTGATCTCACCCACTGACCCCCTGGCGATGGATAAATATGTTGCCGAATGCAAAGACCTGGGATTGGCGTATCTCTATGATCCCAGCCAGCAGATCGTTCGGGTGGATGGGGAGACCCTGCGGAATGGGATTGAAGGCGCCCTGGCATTATTCGTTAATGAATATGAGTTTGAACTTGTGCGAAAAATGACCGGCATGAACCAAGAAGAGATTATGGATCATGTTGAATTCATGGTGGTGACACTGGGTGAGAAAGGTGCGATGGTTAATTTTGGCGACCAAAGCATCGAGGTGGCCCCGGTCAGGCCGAATCAGATCGTGGATCCGACAGGTGCTGGAGATGCATTCCGCGGCGGTTTCCTGACTGGATACAGCCATGGATGGGACTTTCAGGTATGTGCCCAGATGGGTGCGCTTTCTGCCACTTATTGCCTTGAAAGTGACGGCCCCCAGGGCCAGGAGTACCTGATTGAAGACTACGTTTCCCGCTACCGTGAGCACTACGCTGAACACGGATCAATTGAACAACTGCTTAAGAAATAAGTTTATTTTTAGATGATGATTGGAGAACGATATGGAATTTGATATTAAAGATATAAACCAGGCCGAAGGCGGCCGGCGCCGGATTGAATGGGCGGAACGTGAGATGCCTGTCCTGCGAACCATTTTGGATCGTTTCCGCAAGGAAAAACCCCTCAAGGGAATGCGCGTGTCCGCCTGTTTGCATGTGACCACCGAAACGGCCAACTTGATGCATGTGCTGTCGGAAGGTGGAGCCGACGTGGTGCTGACAGCCTCAAACCCGCTCTCAACCCAGGATGATGTGGCTGCCTCGCTTGTCTCTCACTTCGAAATCCCGGTTTATGCCATCAAGGGCGAAGACAACGCCACCTATTACAAGCACATTGAGGCTGCCCTGGACCACAAACCTCACATGACCATGGATGATGGAGCAGACCTTGTCAGCACCCTGCATAAATCCCGCCGGGAACTGCTCGATACGATCATCGGCGGGACTGAGGAGACCACCACGGGTGTTATCCGCCTGAAAGCCATGGCATTGGATGGCGCGCTGGAATTCCCGGTGGTGGCCGTCAATGACGCAATGACCAAGCACTTTTTTGATAACCGCTACGGCACGGGTCAATCCACGCTTGATGGGATCATCCGGGCTACCAATGTCCTGCTGGCCGGGAAAACTTTCGTGGTGGCGGGATACGGATGGTGTGGACGCGGTCTGGCCCAGAAAGCCCGCGGTATGGGCGCAATTGTGATCGTGACCGAGATCGACCCGCTGGTTGCCCTGGAAGCGGTGATGGATGGTTTCCGGGTACTGCCAATGGGTGAAGCCGCAAAGCAAGGTGATATTTTCTGCACCCTGACCGGCGACATCAACGTGATTGATAAGCACCATTTTGAAGTGATGAAAGATGGCGCGATCGTCTCGAATTCCGGACACTTTAATGTGGAAATTAACATTCCCTCCCTGGAAGAAATGTCCGTGGAAAAACGCCAGGTTCGCCCCTTCGTGGATCAGTATCATCTGGCAGACGGCCGCAAAATCAACTTGCTCGGGGAAGGCCGCCTGATCAACCTGGCGTCTGCAGAGGGGCACCCCGCCAGTGTGATGGATATGTCCTTTGCCAACCAGGCCCTCGCGGCCGAATATATAGTTAAAAATGCCGATAAGCTCGAAAAGACGGTGTATGGTGTTCCGGAAGAGATCGACCGGGAAATCGCCCGCATCAAGCTCGAAGCAATGGGCATTGAAATTGATACCCTGACCCCGGAACAGGTTGAGTACCTCAACTCCTGGGAGGAAGGCACATAATCCGTTATCAGTTACTGATCGAATTGAGAGAGGCGCGTCTTCCCGGATGCGTCTCTTTTTTTGGGCTAACGGGATTTGAGGTACTCTTGCAGCACCTTCATCCATTTGTCCTGTGGCGGAATCAGTTTGGGGAGGGCGTCGAGGGGAGCCCAGAATAGGGTGAAGGTGTGGTAGTCCGAATTAACTTTCCAGGTGGGAGGAGTGCGGCCGGGGAAGGAAAACAGAAAAAAGTAGCGCCTCTGCTGTTGCGATAGGACCTCTTCGGGCACCCAGCCGGTAAACTGGTAGGTGTTGTAGGAAGGGTTAGGGAGCTGATCTGGTTCTTTATAAGTGATTTGCGCATAGCCATTTTGTCGGCGGTGGACTTCCAGCCACAAACCTGGCGAGACATCAATCCAATCGAAACTGCTGGGGTCGGGCCGGCTGAATACCTTTGTCGGATGGGTCAGTACAGCTTTGTCCGGCGGCAGGATCGTATCCCGGTAACCCAGTTCGGCTGTGATTGGGAGGTCTTTCAGCCCGGTTTCTTCTGCCACTTCCCGGACGACGGCGTGCTGTGGAGACTCACCCAGTGTAACCGTACCCGCGGGGAGCTGGTTCCCGGCAAAGGGGTGTTTCAGCAGGAGCAGTTCTGGCCCAGTGGGCAGGGTTCGGAGGACAAATGCGGTTACTTTTTCGAGCATGGGATTGGTCAGCGGGTTATTTGATCGGGATGACCCGGCCTGCGGTCATTGTTTTTAGTTCCTGGGGAGTTAATGGGAACACGGCATTCGGCGTTCCGGCGGCAGACCAGATTTCATCATACTGAAAGAGATCCTCATCGATGAGCGTGGTGACCGGATTTGGATGACCGACAGGCGGAACACCGCCGATGGCGAACCCAGTGCTTTCCCTGACGAAATCGGCATCTGCCTTTTTGATCCGCTCACCGAGTTCCCGGGCGATGGTTTTCTCATCCACACGGTTGGACCCGCTGGCAATGATCAGGACCGGTTTCTGGCTCACGGCAGTTTTAAAGACCAGGGTTTTGGCAATTTGTCCAAGGGTGCATCCAATCGCAGCCGCAGCATCCGCCGAAGTGCGGGTAGTGTTATCAAACTCGACAATGGTAAAGTCAAACCCCAAAGCAAGCACGGCTTGCTGAACTTTTTCTGCACTGGGTTTGAGGGGTTTGCTCATTAAATCAATTACCCCGTTAGTTCTCTGGCTCAAAGTTTGGATCAACGATCACCTGGACAAAGAATTCATTCCCGAAGGGGTTTCCGTCCGGATCATGCGCCTGCCAGCTGCTGAAGGCCCGTCCGGCATCCGTGGGGGCTGTGAACAAAATCGAAATCTCGATTTGTTTGCCTGATACTGTTGGGCGCAGGGCGAGGATGGTTGAGACTCCCATCGGCAGCCCATCTACGAGGCGCAGGGTGTAGTCGATCTCCCAATTGCAGGAGCCGCTGTTTTCCACCAGCCAGACCTTTTCGATCTCCTGGGCCGGAGCGACCACTGTATCGTCCGGGATGGTGATGTCATCCAGGAATGACAGGTCGTTTTCGCAGGCAGGCTCGTTGGTCGGTTCAGGTGTGAATGTGGGCGTCGCGGCGGGGGTTGGCGTGGAGAGCTGTGGGCTCAGGGTTGGCGGAACAAAAAATTCCGGGGTGGAACGCGCATCTTGCTCTCCACAAGCGGAGAGCAAGATGGTCAGGGTCAATAAAATCAGGGTGGCGAAATGAATATTTGAGGTAGGTTTATTCCTCAAAATCCTCGTCCGTGAACTCCTCATCAAGTAAATCTTCTTCATTGATCTTCTCCACCATCGGTGGGGGAGCCTGGCCGTCCAGCAGTTCCTGCCGGATGATGCTCTCGACCTCAAAGGCGAGGTCGGGGTTGGCACGCAGGTAGTCTTTGGCGTTCTCACGTCCCTGGGCCAGGTTCTCTTCTCCGTAATAGTAGTACGAACCTCGTTTGTTAATGATATCCATCTCGACGGCCAGGTCAAGCAAATCCCCGGCTCTTGAGATGCCTTCATTATACATGATGTCGAATTCTACCTGGCGGAATGGCGGTGCGACTTTGTTCTTGACCACGCGGGCTTTGGTGCGGTTACCAACAATATCTCCGCCAACCTTGATCGACTGCATCCGGCGGATGTCAATGCGCACCGAGGAATAGAATTTCAGGGCCATGCCGCCGGTTGTGGTCTCCGGGTTGCCGAACATGATCCCGATCTTCTGGCGCAGCTGGTTGGTAAAGATAACGGCGGTATTGGTTTGCTTGATTGCACCGGAGAGCTTGCGCAGGGCCTGGGACATCAGGCGGGCCTGGACGCCCATCGTGGCATCACCCATATCGCCTTCAAGCTCGGAGCGGGGGACCAGGGCGGCTACCGAGTCGATCACTACAATATCCACTGCACCTGAGCGCACCAGGGTTTCGGTGATCTCAAGTGCCTGTTCGCCCATATCGGGTTGGGAGATGAGCAGGTTGTCCACATCTACGCCGAGTCGGTTGGCATAGGCCGGGTCAAGCGCGTGTTCCATATCCACAAAAGCGGCTGTTCCGCCCATCTTTTGGGCTTCAGCGATAATGTGCAAACATAGGGTGGTCTTTCCGGACGATTCCGGGCCGTAAATTTCGGTGACCCGCCCGCGCGGGATGCCGCCGACCCCTAATGCGATATCGAGGGATAAACAACCTGTGGGGATCGCTTCGACCATCAGGCTGTGAGCTTCTCCCAGCTTCATGATGGCACCATCGCCAAACCGTTTGGTAATATCCCCGAGGGCTTTGTCCAGAGAGGCCTGACGTGCTTTGTCTATACCGTTCTCTGGAGGAGCAGAAGTCTTCTTTCGAGCCATGTGATTAGTACCTCCAAATGTCAAGTTTTTTAATTTTCTATAGTTTAGCACAAGTGTTCTGATAGGGCAAGCAATTAATCAGGGAATTGTAAGGGCAATTTCCCTGATCTTTGT
Organism: Anaerolineales bacterium; assembly: GCA_035458505.1. GTDB lineage: Bacteria > Chloroflexota > Anaerolineae > Anaerolineales > UBA11579 > UBA11579. The sequence continues at coordinate 62,581 of DATHZS010000024.1, forward strand.
GGAAATCCTATCATCTTTTCATGATTGGTATGAAAGCTCATTTTCCACTTCACCAACCCTGTGAATTTGAACTAAATCAATCGCTGTCCAGAAAGCTTTCAATGCTGGAGGGCGGCCCGGCGTTAGGTGTGAAATCGCTGAAACCCATCAGGCCGCGATAGCGGAAGTACGAGATCCTACCAGGGTGCACTTCCACGAACTGTTCGTACATATAGCCAAAATACGGGATCTGGATACGGTAATTTCCGGCTGGCAGGTCGCTGATGGCGAAGTTTTCGTTGTAATGCGGGTCTCCATTCACGGTTAAAATGGAGCCGTAGGATTTGCCACGCCATTCTTGTCCCGTATCCATGTTTGTGAGGATGACTTCCTGTTTCAGGAGCGGCTCCCCGATACCATCGGTCAGCCGGCCAACAATCACGCCCCATCCCTGCGGCGGGGCGAGCCATAACTCCGGATTGAGCGTTTCATAAAAATTATTGGTGCCAACCCTCACCTCAAAATGCAAATGGGGAGCAGTGACCATCCCGGTACCTCCGGAGAGGGCGATCAGGTCCCCGGTTTCTACAAAGGCGCCTTTATCCACCAGGGTCTCAGAGAGGTGGGCATACAGTGTGTACAGGGGTTCATTGTTCCAGCCAAAGTCGTGTTCAATGGCGACGGCGAATCCATATGGGTCGTTTTGATTGTTATCTCCAAACAGCAGCCCTTTTCCAGACCAAATGACCTGGCCTGGTCCGGCAGCATACACCGGAGTGCCTTCACCAACCACGATGTCCACACCGGTATGGGGTGCATCAGGTGCAAAGAAGATCCCGCCGTAGCGGTAGGAAGATAGAGGCCAATTGACTTCGTCTGCTTTGACCGGTCGGACGAAATAAAAATGGTCATTCTCGCTCAATGCCCATGGTACGGGGTACAACGGTGGGCGCCAGGCTGATTTAGGATTGTTGGAGGCCTCGGGCAACGGGCTGCTCAATGGGTCGGGGAGCAGGGTGGGGGTTGACTCTGGCTCCTGGGCAGACCGGATTCCTGCCTGCGCAGGCTGGATGTTGATGCCAATAGCTGCGATGACGAGTGCGGCCACTGCGAAATAGCTCAGAATGAGGAGCAGCTGGGTACGATTTTTCATTCGAAACCTCAAGGCGTTCCCTGGCTTTGAAAAACTTCCGGCGGCCAGATCTGAAGCATAGCATCTTCCCAGGTGAGGCCAGAAGTGATCGCGAACACATTAAAACGCGCCGCCTGATAGTAGCTCTGCCAGTTGGACAGCGCAGATTGGCGTTCCCAGCCATATTCCAGCGCCAGGGTGGTGAAATCTACCCAATAACCGGTTGGAATTTCTGAGAGCTGCTCACCGCCCGACTCGTAGGCAGATGGCGACCCTGAATAACGGGCGTCAAAATCCCACAGGAACTGGCTCAGCGGCCTCCCTTGATTTCCCGATTGATCCAGCGGTTTTAGATATACACGCCAATAGATTTCTGAACCATACTCCTCCCGCACAACAGCCATGTATTCGTAATCTATCAGCACCGGGTTGAGCGCAAATGCCCGACCGGTGTACAGCCAGTCATTGGACCGGCCGGGGGGCAGAGGTTCGGAGATCGACACGAACATATTCTCCAGGTCGGATAGAACATCCCAACCCAGCGCGAGGATCAACCGATCTTTTAGCGCAAAGAACGGCTCAATAGCCAGAGCGCTGAGTGCCGGATGAGGCGCTTTGATGTCCGGAAGGTCGATTATGTTTTGCCTGCCGTACAGTGCACCCGTGCTGGGGACGAGCTGATTTTTCCAGGGGGTCTGGGGCTGAGCCTGAGCAGCCTGTTTAAGTTCGCCGGGCAGAACACTGGGAAGCAGATTTTGCCCCCAACTGACCTCCTCAATCATCCCCGGGAACAGGGTGGGCAGAATGATGTAGTGATAATCCCGGCTGTCCCGGATAGAGAGGTAATATCGGTCAAGCGTATTCTGAACGGATACGATGTAGTTCCCAAAAGGATCGTAGTCAAACAGGTTGGCGTTGATCGAAGGTGTGGACAGGGCAGCTTCCTGAGTACTCTCCGAAGAGAATAAAGTCGGGTATCCTGACACCGGTTCAGTCCAGACGATCCGGCTGCCGTCAGGTGTCCAGGCAGGGAGGGTTTGGTTGACAGTACGGTTGATGGTGTAATTTTGATCCGATCCGGGTTGGTTGGTATCGAGGAGATAAATATCCTGACTGCCGGTTCGGGTAGACGTAAAGGCGATCGTCGTGCTGCCTGGTTGCCAGGCAGGCTGGAAATCCTGTGCAGGATGGGTCGTCATCCGGGTTTCCGGGATGTCTGCCACCACCGGTTTGATGAAGATATCCAGATTGCTGTCCTGATACTTGTCATATGCCAGCCAGAGACCATCAGAAGACCAGGCTGGATGTCCGTTGTAATCCAGATCATCGGTGAATTGAGTGGTTTCTCCGGTGGTTAGATCAAGGAGGTAGAGATCCCAGTGACCAGAACGGTTGGAGGTGAAGGCGATCTGAGTACCATCGGGGCTGATTGCCGGTTGCAGGTCATCCCACTCACCGTAGGTCAGCCGGGTGATGGGGAGAGTTTCCGGGTGGTAGGCAAACAGGTGGAAGTATCCGGCTTCGCTCATCGAAAATACGATCAGACCCGGAAGAGTGCCATTGGTAGCAGGTGGGAGGGTCGGGATCTCAGGCTGCGTAACGACCATTTGGGTGGGCGTAGGAGTTGAAATGGGCAGGGCGGAAGGTGTGGGTTCTTCGGTAACGGCCTGGGTGCTGACCTGGGTAGGGTTGGCCGCCCCTGGCAATAGAGCATCCAGGTATCCGGCCTGCCAGCTCAGAAAACCGAAACCAGCCATGATGAAAAGTAAAAATACAGAGAATCCAAGTGGAGAGAATGACACTCTCCGGCGTTTTTTGTTATTTTTTTCAGATTGTTGTGTCGCAGCCATTGTTTGGATTAAACCATAAAACATCGAATCAGGCTGGTTTGGGAGCGGGTCAACTCTTCGCGCTTGGGAGCGAGGTTTTTTTTCAATGGGAAGAAAAAACGGGGTTTACCTTGGTAAACCCCGTTTGGGCTGTGGGAGGTGGGTGATGCTTACCAGCCGGGTGCAGCAGGGATCTGTGAAGGATCTGCATCGATCGGTTCGACCGAGGTCACGATGATTTGGGCAGCATTCCAATCCAATCGGCCGGCAAAGATTTCCCCAAAGATCTTCACAGCTTGCTTTGTATCCCTCAGGCTTTCGATCTGCTGGCGGATCGTTTCATCCGCACCATCAATCCCAAACTGGAAAGGCATCGGGCCGAGCAGGGCAAAATAGTCATCGCCACCGGAGCGTGGGCCAGGAGGGCCGCTGTAGATCACACCTTCCCAACCATCCACTACATCTGCAGGCGGCAATTCGCCCGGTCCGTCCACCCTCATCTTTGAAACTGTCAGCAGGCAGTTGTCCATGCTAGGGCAGTCCAGTTGTCCCCAAAAGTTGGCTTTGTTGGCAGGCATTGCTTTGTCACGGATTGCGAGGATTTGTTCTTCGAGGTCAGCAGTGTCCCCGGTGATGTATACACTGCCAAAACCCTCTGGGGTCAGGATCAGTTTGCTTGGCGCTGGCAGGTCTGTGCCTGAGGAAATCACCGAACCATAGATGGCGGTGACTTGCAGCGAGAAGGGTTCAATGCCTTGGCCTTCAGCCTGCTCGGTTTCGCCTGGCTGGCACTCACCACGGAAATATGCCCATTCCTCGCATTCTGTCCCATCAGGGAATATGCAGAAACCGCTGGTGCCGTTTGGATCTTCCCGCATTTCAAGGCGGCTGCCCATTTCCTCGCAGTAAACTGAGGCGGGGTTCGCCATATTCAGCGGTTGGTCTTGCCGGTCAGCATTTTGTACTCCACACGCGGAGAGGACTGTAGCAGATAAAAGGGTTACGATCAGGATTATTCTCAGTTTAGGTTGCATTTCATTCTCCTTATCTGGTCGAATAAAGTGTCGGCTTACTCGTTTCTATTCCAAATCTAAAACGATGAGGGAAATGAAATTGTTCCAAATTTCACATATGGAAAAGTTAACCAAAAATGAGATACAGAGGGGGGATTCTTAATCGCCGAAAAAATTACCGGTCTGCTTTCTGTTCCTGGAAGCCGATGTTGTACAGGTTGAAATAAACGCCTTCTTTTTTCAGCAGGTCTTCATGGACCCCTTGTTCAATGATCTTTCCCTGATCCATGACGATTATCCAATCGGCATTGACAATCGTCGAGAGACGGTGTGCGATGACAAAAGATGTGCGCTCTTTGAGCAAGGTTGACAATGCTCGCTGGATGATCTGTTCTGTCTGGGTGTCAATGCTCGAGGTTGCCTCGTCCAGGATCAGGATGCGAGGGTTTGCCAGCAGGGCGCGGGCAAAAGAGATTAATTGCCTCTGACCGACGGAGAGCAGTGCTCCGCCTTCTTCCACGGGTGTATGGTAGCCGTTGGTCAGCCCTGAGATAAATTCATCTGCCCCAACCGCGATTGCCGCAGCCTGGACATCTTCCAGCATCGCATCCAGGCGGCCAAATTGGATATTCTCAAATACCGTCCCTCCGAAAAGGAAGGGTTCCTGGAGAACGATCCCCATTTGTCCCCGCAAGCTGGCTTGTGTAACCTGATCAATGTTATGCCCGTCGATCAAGATCTTCCCTTGGGTAGGATCATAGAAACGGCCCAAGAGTTTTATCAGGGTGGATTTCCCCGCTCCGGTTTCACCAACGAGGGCAATCGTTTTTCCTGGAGTGATTTGAAGGTTGATCGACTCCAGCACCATCGTACTCGGATCATCCTGGTAGTAAAAGGATACATCCCTAAACTCGACATTCCCCTCGATTGGTGGGATGGGTTGCGCGCCGGGTTTATCCTGTACTTCGATGGGGGAATTGAGTAATTCGAGGATCCTCTCCCCTGCGATCATCGAAGACTGGAACTGGTCATAGCGGCGGCTCAGGTCCTGGATGGGCCTGAAGAACTGCTCGATGTACAGCACGAAGGCCACCAATACTCCCGCGGTGACTTGCTCCCCAATCACGGCGGTACCTCCCAACCAGATCACGAAGAAAATCGCAATGGTTCCGATCATGTCGATCGTCGGAAAGAAAGCTGAAACCAATTTGGCCGCCTGGAGATTGTTCTCGAGATGATATCGGTTCACCTGGTCTTTGAACTGGTTGTAGTTATGGTCCTGCCGGCTGAAGGCCTGGATGACTCGCACCCCGTTGATATTCTCTGCCAGGACGGAATTTACCCAGCTCATCCCTGCCCGCACACGGCGGTAGATGTCCCGGATATGTTTGCGGAAGACGAAGGTCGCAATCACAATCAATGGCAGGACAGAAATGGTCAGCAAGGAAAGCCTCAGGTTCAGACTCAGCATGGCGATGACAATCCCAAAGACGGTCAGGATATCACGGAAGGAGGCAATGATGGCCCAGGTCACGAACTGGCGCAGAACGGTGACATCGTTAATCACGCGAGAAACCAGCCTGCCGGCACTGAAGTGCGAGAAAAAGCTGAGGGAGAGTTGTTGGATATGGTGGAACAACCGGGCACGCATATCATAAATCGCAGATTGGCCGGCTTTTGCCATGATGTTCACGCGTACAAAGGTGACCGCCCACTGGAGTATCGCGGTCAATAAGTAAAGGAGGATCGAATTGCGGAGAACCAGCGGGTTCCGGTTGACGATTCCTTCATCGAGTGCGATTTTTGTAAAGTACGGCCCAGCCACTGACGCGATCGATCCAACCAGCATCAATCCTAGCGAGATCAGCATCGGGTTTTTGTATGGAGAAATGAAGCTGAGGATTCCTTTTAGAACCTCGGGTTTGTATCCCTGTGGTTTCTCATGTTCCTGCCGGAAGTGTTCAGGAAGGGAAATGTTCGACTTACTCACCGGATGCCTCCCCGAATGAGTTTTTGGCCTTTTTGATCTCGCTCAGGGCTTGCTTCTGCTGTGTGAGCTGAAGGTTGTAGATTTCAGTATAGTATCCATTCCTGGCAACCAGTTCCTCGTGCACTCCCTGCTCCACAATTCTGCCCTGCTCAAAGACCAGAATCTGGTCAGCATTCCTGATGGATGCGATCCGTTGAGCGATAATGAAGGTTGTGCGGTTGGCCATCAGCTCTCTTAATGCCTGCTGGATGAGGTGTTCTGTCTCTGTATCCACGCTGGAGGTAGAATCATCCAGGATCAGGATTCGGGGGTTGATCAGAAGTGCCCTGGCAACCGCTACTCGTTGTCGCTGTCCGCCAGACAGGGTGATTCCCCTTTCCCCGACAATCGTCTGATAGCCATTGGGGAATTTCAGTATGAACTCATGGGCCCTGGCTGCCTTTGCCGCGGCGATGATTTCTTCCTGGCTGGCCTGTGGTTGCCCGAAGGCGATGTTCTCGCTGATGCTTGAGGAGAACAGCAAGGTGGTTTGTAAAACATACCCAATCTGACGCCGGAGAGAATCAAGATCGTAATCAGAGACTCTGATTCCGTCAACGAGCACTTCCCCTGATTGCGGTTCGTAAAATCTTGGAATCAGGTTGACCATGGTTGTTTTTCCTGACCCTGTCTGGCCGATCAATCCGATAATTTTATTGGGGGGTGTGTAAAAATCGATATTCTCGATCGCAGGAGCTGATTCATCCTTATAGGCGAAGTTGACATTTTTGAAGGCCACTTCACCAGTGATATTATCCGCACTGACCGAACCCGGAAGTGTTTGGATGCTTGGGGTATGGTCGAGCACTTCCGTGATACGCTGCACACCGGCGGCTGCTTCTCCTGCCATATTGACGTACCAGGTAAGCTGGCGGGCAGGAAGGGCGATCAGGAGCATGTAGCTGTTGAATTGAACCACCTGACCGACACTCAGCGTGCCTTCGAGTACCATATTCCCACCAAACCATAGCAAGGTGATTGTACTGAGGGAGACCAAAAACATTGTCGTCGGCATGATCTTTGCCCATTCGGAGATGACATGCACACGGGCATCGTATAGTTCCCGGTTGGATTGGTCGAAACGATCAATTTCATACCCTTCCTGAGAAAATGCTCTGACGACCTGAACGCCAATAACGTTTTCCTGCAAACGGGCAGAGAGCGCTCCTAAGGCCCGATCGATGTCATAAAACATCTTGCTCACGCGGTTTCCAAAATTGGCGGTCAGGATCAGCAGCGGGATGAGGGGCAGTACCGCGATCAGGGTCAATCGTGGGCTCTCGTTAATCATCAGGATCAAAGAACCAATGATCAGCAGCAGCACCTGCAGAAGTTCGATTGCACCACTTCCAATAAAAGCCTGCATCGAGCGGATATCTTCAGTACACCTGCTCATTAATTGGCCGGTCTGGGCATGGTCGTGGTAGCTGAATGAGAGGTTCTGGATGTGTCGGAAGATGCGGTTTCGCAGGTTGTACGCGAAACGCATGGAAACCGTTTCGCTGAGGTATCGTTGCCCGGCAGAGAGTAAGGATCGCAAAACACCAAACCCAAGAATGATCAGCCCAGATCTGAGCATATGGCTAACCTCCCCTCGCAGCAATCCAGTATCGATGACACTCCGGATGATGGACGGGACAACTAATTGGGCAGCGGTTACCCCAATTAATGCAACAAAGGCCCCAAGCAAAGGCAGGGCATACGGGCGGATCAGATGGGTAATTTTTAGTAATGATCGCATCAAATTTTTACTGCATTGGAAAAATCATGGTTTGCCGGGATCAGACCTTGCCCAATCTGATTTTCCCTTGGTTAATCGTTGTGTGGGATCTCGAAACTCGTTTCTGTCGTCGCAATGATTTTTTTGCTTTGGAGAACGATATCCTTGATCAATGAGTCTTCATCTTCATCAATCTTGTCAAGTTCAGCGTAGAACAACTCCATCGCAACCTGGTAATGACCGGTCGGCTTGGGTTCTTTCAGGTGCAGGGTAAATGTCATTTTATTTTCGATCGCTTCCACAACACTTAGAGAAGACACGATCCGGTTTTCCTGGTTGAAAACGGTAATCTCAAGGTTTGGCCTTTGCTGGAACGGTGTGATCTCAAATTCAACAGACACGCGTTTACCATCTTCAAAAGGAACTGCACTGAGTTCTCTGATTTCCATTTTCTCAGGTGGAAGAGGGACATCATCAGGGTTTGTAAAAAAAATATCCATTACTTGTTGTTTTCCTAATCACACAAAATAATTTTGAACCAGGTAATCCAAAAACGAGTGTTTGAGGTTGATTGGCAGAAGAGTATTATACCTTATGCTCGGTGTTGAGATTAAGACCTCTCCCCGTTCAGGGTGATAACCTTAAAAAATTGTCGGTCAATGGAGTTCGAGAGGTGGTCAAGCCGCAGGTCACCGCGGCTGTGATTATTCATCGTAGAGAACGGTCGTTTCGGTGTAAATCCGGACGCCTTTTTTGTCCAAGCGTTCCTGAATGAAGGCGCGCAGAAGATTCCTTTTTTCTTCGAGGGAAACGTCTCTGGTTAAGTATTCCAGGGGGTAATTGACGCGTAAAGCCCTGGGAGAAACCGCGAAACGCGTGATTCCGGCGGGGAGAAGTTTTTCCTCCCGGCAAAACTGGATCACTTCTGCTACCTGGAAGGGAGGGTAGATAATCAATCCGGCCAATTGTTGATAATAACCATCAAGATAATTGATCTGATCGATCATTGTGCGGTCAAAACGGGCGTGGCTGGTATACATCTCAACGAGCCGGGTAATCACCTCTGACCGCATACGTGGGGAGTGGGTCTTCAGGGACAATAGAGGTTGCTCGGGGATTTCGAGTATCCCAAGTGTCTGAGGGTCAAAACCGGGTTGATCAATGGGAGCAAGGGAGATCTCATCCATCGCTTTGATTTTATCAAGCAACATTTCAGGGTCGATCTTCCATAAGACATGGTTCCAGGTATGCAGCTGCAAGCCTGTGGATTGAGGATCAACGATCTGGACCAGGATGTGGGAAAGCCCAAGTTCTTTCATGGACGTAACCCGGTTAGCGCCATCCAGCACCATGAAGCGATCCCCGCTCTCGCTGACAGGGATCACCAGGGGCGGGTTGTACAGGATTTGCGACTCGCGGATTCGCTCCATGAGCGGCAGAGTGCGTTGAGGATCATGGTGTTCATGCAGGCAAATTTTTTCAGCTGGCAGGATTTCCAGATTAGGGTAGATTGGTTCTTTACTCATAAGTTTTTTTATCAATCACGTGCTCTGCCTCAGGGGCAGGCAAAATTCAGGTGCTGCTCGAAAGTTTCAGAAAAATTGTGTCTGCCGGATCCATCACAAGCAGCCCGAAAGAAGTAATAAGGGGTTTGAGCAGGGAAAGCAACCGCCTGTAGGGCAGCCAGGCTTGGGTTGGAGATCGGGGCAGGCGGCAGGCCGTTATATAAGTAAGTATTGTATGGAGAAACCACTTCTAAATCAGCATAGGTGAGTGGATTGGTCCACCATGAATTTTGCGCGGTATTATAACCCAATGCATATTGTACAGTGGGGTCTGTCTCCAGTTTCATCGCAATTTCCAGCCGGTTGAAGAATACCGAAGCGATGACTGGCATCTCTTCCTGAGTGACCGCTTCCCGCTGGATAATGGAGGCCAGGACAAGGCCCTGATGGAGGGTCAGCCCCTGGTCCGCGATACCCTGGCGCGTTTTTGGCGGGAGGCTTTGTTCGAACTTTTCCAGCAGGAATGGGACGAGTTGTTCCGCGCGGATCGTGCGTTCAACTTCATACATTCCTGGAGGGAAGAACCCTTCCATCGAGGCACCCAATGGGATTTCCTCGGTGATCGGGAGGGATGGGTACCGCTGGTAGGCTGCCTGGATGAACTCATCGGGAGTAATCTCGACACCTGTTGTGGGCAGGCTTTCTGCAATTTCCTCCAGCCGCCATCCAGGGAGAATGGAAATCGTTATAAAGAGCGGCGTTGAATCCAATAGTGTCTGAGCAATCTCCACAGCAGACATTCCCCTGGAAAGCTGGTAGCTGCCTGCCTGGAGCTGCGTATCCAGCCCGGAATAAACCAGGTAATCCCGGAAGAGGGATGCATCGGCGATCAGCCCACTCGCATCCAGGTTAGAGATGATCACATCAGTAGGCTGGTTGAACTCGATAGAGAACAGGACACTTTCGTCAGGGGTGCCGATTGGTTCCAGGAGGAGTTCCTGACTACTGATCAAACGGTATGAGATCAGGAATTTCTGCCAAGTGGTCAGGTGGATAGACGGCTGTCCAAATTTTTGTTCTGCCTGGCTGGGATACTGGTTAATGAAACTCGCACCAAAGACGACAACCAGGAGAACGATGAAAAGAGGGATCAGTAAACATGCAGAAAAATTAAACTTTTTTTGTTTCATGAGGTTAGGGAGTGGGGTTCATGTCAAGGTAAGATTGAAGGATGACCGCTGCGGCCGTGTCATCCAGGTGCCCCATCCGGCGGCTCCGGCTGGCACCGGACTTGATTTTTCCCTGGCGCGCTTGCTGGGTGCTGAAGCTTTCATCCCATAATTCAACAGGAAGGTCTGACAATGATCTGATCTCGGCTGCCAGGCGGGCGGCTTTGCGGCCGGAAAAATTCGGTTTCCCATCCAGATCTGTGGCTTGCCCGATGACGATTTTCTCTGCTTCTTCTGCCTGGGCAAGATCCAGGATTTTTTCAGCATCTTTACGGCGTTGGGTATGGGCGATGACAGATAAAGGCCGCGCCAGGGTGCCTGTTGGATCGCTGATCGCGATGCCGATATTTTTTTCGCCGGGATCAATTCCTAAAATGCGCAATTTAGCCGTCCTGGTGGAGGTCGATGGCCTGTATTCTGAACTCGAGCAGGGGCAAGATCGGCCACCACTCTGGGAACGTGGAGATGTCCGGTCTGGATGACAGGTTCATCTCTGTTTGGAGGATTTTTGCAGCCTCTTCAGGTGACTGGCCCCGGATCTGTTTCACAGCCTGGGGCAGTTTTTCTACCGTGAAGATTTGTCTGGTAAGTTCAACTTCCCAGGCAACCTGTTCCTCATCGTCTATCACTGGTTTTGAGAGAGATACGATCTCGAAGGTTTGGGGTTGAGCATTGTAGCCAGGCGATAAACTCACATCCAGGATGGCATTCCCCATGGCTTGCAGTTCGTTCCACTCCAGGTACATGATCTCGTACTCGACGCGCAGGATCAGGGTCAGTGTTGAGCTGGGTTGAGGTTCTGCAGGTGAAAAATTCTCCTCCAGAATGACCACTTTCCGGGGGCTGGAATCCAGGATAACATCTTTCTCTTCCAGAGTGGAGGCGGCTTCATCCAGGGCAGTTTGCCACAAAGATGCTAGCAGGTCTTCGGAGAGGGTCTGGTAATCTTCCAAAGCCGGAGCTGGGCTCAGGCGCTGGCTGCCACCCCGGGTGGGGTCAGGGTTAGTAACAGTCAGAGTGCGCGCCAGATCTCCTTCAATGATCGCCAAAGAGTTGGCAGGGAGGTTTCCCAGAGGGCCCGGGTTGGCAGCCTCGACTGGCACATTGGTGGATGCCCCTGATTCTGGGCTTAGAGTGGCTTCACTGGTAGTGGTAAAACGGATCGACGAGGTAGAATCAGCCGTTCGGACGACAGTCCCGGTCGGAACGGTGACCTCCTGGTTGGTTAAGTTAGTAAAAATGACGATCCCGGTTGCCGGGCTATCAGGAATGCCGGTTTCGCCAGAAGACTCAATCTCCCCGCGTCCTTCCACCGTGACGGATAGGTGGTGGGCCGGAATTGCTCCTGAAAGGTTGAAAGCTGGATACTCTGGATTGGCAGAAATGCTGAGAGGGAGATTTTGCGTTTCAACTGATGGGAGGTATCTGATCTGGGCACCAGGAACAATGAAAATGACCAGGGCCAGGACAGATAGTATACTGACGGCGAAAGCAGAAATCCGGGCAGGTTTGGATTGTGTCCAGGCAGATTCTGGAGTTCCCCTGACAAGTTCGGCCAATTGCTCGCGGGTACGCGTATGCTCAGGCTTTTGCGGTAACCGGGAAGGGGATAGGGAGTATTCCCAAGGCACTCGCTGAGCCTGCCGAAGCGAACGGAAAACCGGAATGCCCAGTTCATAGGCAAAATCGAGAATCTGGCGTTTTTTGCAGACCAGAGCCAACTTAATATCCGCGGCCTGGCAGCGACGGTGAATCAGCTTGAGGTCTAATTTACTCTCGAGCGGGGTTCCGCGCAACGGCCAGGTGATGATTACCCGATCGGCTTGCCCCCAGTTGAGCTTGTCCAGCACCGAGTGGCGGTCGTCGAAAGATTCCAGATGCACAATTTGAGTTTTCACGGTTCCTAGGCCAGATTCTCCTCAACCCAAGCGGGTACTTTTTCAAGTGCTTCCTCTAACTTCGATGCGTCTCGCCCCCCAGCCTGTGCCAAGTTGGGACGTCCTCCACCGGAGCCTCCCACAACCTCAGATACGACCTGGATTAAATCTCCTGCTTTCAGACCTTTATCCACCAGGTCATCTGTAATCGCGGCGATCAGGGCTGGTTTTTCATCTATCACAGCAGCCAGAACAGCAACTCCGGTGGTAAATTTCTGGCGGAAGCGATCGGTCATCTCTCTGAGGGTGTTGCGGTCTGCCTCGGGCAAGATTCCAGTCAGCACCCGGACGCCCTTGATGTCCCGGGCGTTCTCCATCTGGTCCATGAAGGACTCTCCAGCCATTTCCCTACGGAGCGAAGCGATTTCTTTTTGTGCATTGGCCAAACTTGTCAGCATACTCTCTGCTTTTTCGACCATCTGGTCAGGAGGTGTTTTGAATAAGTCGGCGAGTTGATCGATTTCCTTGAAACGCTGCTGAACGATCTGATATGCCCTGGAACCAGTCACCGCTTCTATCCGGCGGATACCAGAGGCGACGCTTCCCTCGCTGGTGATCAAAAAGGTGCCGATTTCCCCGGTGGACCCGACATGGGTTCCACCACATAATTCGTAGGAGAAGGGCTGCTCTCCTCCAATCTGGATTGTGCGCACAATATCCCCGTATTTCTCTCCAAAGAGGGCCCTTGCACCTTCGGATTTTGCCTGATCCAGGGGTTTGTGTTCAATTTTCAGAGCAAAGTTATTGAGGATATGTCGATTAACCCCGGCTTCGATCTCTGCCAGCTGTTCTTTTGTCAGGGCTTCTGGATGAGTGAAATCGAACCGCAGGCGGTCCGGGGCAACAAGCGACCCAGCTTGCTGCGCATGGCTGCCAAGTACGCGTTCCAGTTCGGCATGCAGTAAATGAGTGGCGGTGTGGTTGCGCATAATATCCTGCCGTCGCTGGAGATCAACCAGCGCGGTGGCAGCATCGCCGACCTTTGGATTGCCGCGCACCACGGACCCGCGGTGTGCGACCATCCCGGCTGAAGGTCGTCGGGTATCCGTAACAGACACTTCCCAATTGTTTTGATGGGAAACGATAGAACCCGTGTCGGACACCTGGCCGCCAGCGGCGACATAAAAGCCCGTTTCTGGGAGGATGATCTCAACTTGATCACCGGGAGCGACTGAGTCGACTCCTTCACCATTTTTCATGATGGAGAGTACGGTTCCATCCACCTGGAGCATAGAATAAGGATCGTACTTGACTCCGGACGTCGGCAGCTTGTCGTGCGATTGCAATTCGGTAAAGATATTCTGAAAGACTTCCGCATCCTCTCCGCCAAGTTCTCCCATTGCTTTACCTCCGCCGGAGGCAAGGCGGTGTGCTTCCATCGCATCCTGGAAGCCCTGTTCGTCCACCTTGAGATCGTTCTCCAACGCGATATCCCGGGAGATTTCAAGCGGAAGCCCATGGGTTGCGTAGAGCTCAAAGGTGAGTTTGCCGGGAATTGTGGAGAGCCCTTTTGTTTTGGTATCCCGGATGATCGTTTCTAATTGAGCAATCCCGCCCTCAACGGTTTTTTGGAACCGCTCTTCTTCCCGGGTCAGTTGTGAAAGGATAATCTCTCGATTTTTCTTCAACTCCGGATAAGCGTCACCATATCGATCGATCACCACCTCGGCGATATGAGACATGAAAGGATCATTCAGGTTAATCTTGGTGGCAAATCTCGCAGCCCGGCGAATGATCATGCGGGTGACATAATTGCGGCCAATGTTTCCCGGGATGACTCCATCTGCGATCAGGAAAGTGGCCGCACGGGCATGGTCGGCAACCACACGATAAGGGGTGAAATTGTCTTCGCGTTCTTCGTCTGTCTGCCCCGAGAGCTGCTGAATCTTTTGGATCACCGGCCAGAATAGATCCGTCCGGTAATTCGAATTTTTTCCCTGAAGAACGGTGACAATGCGGTCGAAGCCCATGCCGGTATCCACATGCATGGCGGGAAGCAATTCCAGGCTGTTAGGGCCGGTGCGATTGTATTGCATGAAAACCAGATTCCATAATTCCAGGAAACGCGGGCCATCCAGGTCTGGCCGACCATCTTGAAGGTAGGTGATCTCACCGTGATCCGGACCTAAATCAATATGGATTTCTGAATTTGGTCCGCATGGTCCTGTATTGGCCATTTCCCAAAAATTGTCTTTACGTCCAAAATAGAGAATGTGATCCGGATTCAAACCAGGTTGTTCTTTCCAATATGCCGCTGCCTCGTCATCTGTGGGAATTTCGCCTAATTCATCTTTGAAAACGGTGACATATAAGTTCTCTTTGGGTAAATTCCAGACCCCGGTCAGCAGTTCCCAGGCCCATTCGATCGCTTCTTTCTTGTAGTAATCTCCAAACGACCAGTTCCCCAACATCTCGAAGAAGGTATGGTGGGTGTCATCCAAACCTACGTCTTCAAGGTCATTGTGCTTTCCAGCCACACGCATACATTTCTGAGAATTTACTGCCCGGTTGTAATCCCTTTTATCGGTCCCCAGAAATACATCCTTGAACTGGACCATCCCCGAGTTGGCAAACAGCAGGGTGGCATCCCCGGCGGGAACCAGGGAAGATGAAGGGACATAGGCATGTCCTTTTTTTTCAACGAAGAAATCGATAAATTGTTGTCTGATTTCGTTTCCGGATAAATTAACAGTCATTTGTACTCCATAAAAATTGTGGTATGTATTCCTCTATTTTATCATTCGAGGGATGAAGAAAGCTTGGAAAAATCGAGACCAGTTGGCTGTTGGTACAACCGCAGATCGAAGGATTGGGCTGCTGCGATCAGGTGATCAAAAATTTCTGCCTGGATCATTTCAAATTTTGCCCATTCAGTTGTCTTGGTGAAAGCATACACTTCGATTGGAAGGCCCTTATCTGAGGGTGAAAGGGACCGTACGAGAAGGGTTAAATTCTCCTGGTGGATATCCTGGCGGGTTCGAAGGTACTTGTCGATGTAGGTTCGAAAAACTTCAGCGTTGGTCAAGTTAGGGCCATCCAGTGGTGGGTCATAGTCTATGGGTTGATTGGCCAGGTAGGTTTCAATCGCCGAGTTTTTTTCCTGGATATACTTTTTGATCAGGTCAATCCTGGCGAACTGTTCGAGCATTTCGGAGTTACAGAATTTGATACTGTTAATGTCCAGGTAAATTGAACGCATGATGCGCCTCCCTCCGCTTTCCTGCATCCCACGCCAGTTTCTGTAAGCCACATCCAGGATCTTATTTGTGGGGATCACTGTGATGGAATTATCGAAATTTTTTATTTTAATTGTATGCAGGCTGATATTTTCCACATCTCCATCCGCGTCATAGCTGGGGATCTCCACCCAATCTCCTTCCTTCAGCAGGTCATTGGCAGCTATTTGGATGCTGGCAACAATGGACAGGATCGTATTTTGAAAGATCAGCAGCAGCACTGCTGTCGCGGCGCCGATCCCGGTAAGGAGCACGATCGGTGATTCTCCGGTCATTAATGAGATCGAAATGATCAATGTAATGATTAAGACCAGTAATTTGACCAGGTCAAGGTATCCTTGAATGGCAACTCCATTATAGGATGGACTGCTCTCGTAGATTGTATTGACTGCATTGAGAAGGGAATTTAACGTTAATGCAGAGATCCAAAGAATCAGCAGCAATGTGATTTTTTCGATCACTAGCTGGTAAGCGGGAACCAGATCGGCAAAGGCATAAACCAATACCAATGGGGCTACCCAAGCCACGCGGAAGGGTTTGAGGTATTCGAGAATGATGTCATCGTATTTTGTTTGTGTACGTTTTGCCAGATAGCCCAGGCCGCGCCCTATTACCAGACGCCCGATGAAATAAATCAGGATGCTGAGAAGAACAGCGGCGAGTAATGCCAGTTCAGGGCTGGTTTCAATAAAGTTTTGGATTTCTTCGCTGGTCATCTTTTTCTCCACGAAATCAATAAATTTCAAAAGCACATAATTATATTTAAAGAAGGGTGTCTTACAAAACTCTTTCCAGGTTGCGGCTCAGGCCAGAATGATACTTTCGTGTTTGAGCAGGGCGATTTTGCGCTCACTGCCCATGACACCACCGTAGCCTCCGAGTGTACCATCTGCATTCAGCACGCGATGACATGGAATTATAATCGGAATTGGGTTCCTGCGCAGCACCTGGCCGATAGCTCTTGAGGCGTTTGGTTTGTCGATCGCTTCTGCAATCTCACCATAGGTCGTGGTGGCTCCGAAAGGGATGTTGCGTACGAAGTATAAGATCTGCTGTTGAAATTCTGTCAGCGCTGACAGGTCCAGGCTGAGGTCTCCCGGGATCGGTTTTTTCTTTTCACAGTATTCTTTCAGGGCAGTCAGGTAAGGAGTTGTTTTCTGTGGGTTGTGGATGATGTTTGGTTGGTGCTGCCGGTCCAAGGATTTAGCCAGGCTGGTGATAAATCTGACCACATCTTCATCAAAACGAAGGGTGGAAAGGCCGTCATCCGTTGCGGCCAGCCAAATTGGTCCCAAAACCTCAGTTTCAAATTCCGAATAATATAGCGTTAATCCCTGGTTTTTGTTTTGATCCATTTTCAAATCCTTTCCCGGGTTGTCATAATCACTGCCGGGGTCGAACCAGCTTGGAATCAATCGATTTTATTTTTTTTTCTATGAACAGTGTACTCTCTATCATTATAGCTGAGGTTTGCTCCACTGAAAAAAAAGAAGGTGAGTGGAACCTTCACAGCCAGCGGGTCGAGCAGGGGCTCATGGGAAATCTTCCACGATCAAGATTCTGAATTTTAACGGGCATAGGATATAATTTTGGACAGAAAATATCATGTAAATCGAGTTGATCCATCGGACTGAAGAACACAATCACTTTCTGGACATGGGATCATCTAAAAAAAGGAGAAGCGGAATTGAGGCGTTACCTGTATTTCTCAGTCTTTTCGTCTGGCCTTGTCACCCTGACAGTTGAGCTGACTGCATCCAGGCTGCTTGGCAATGTGTTTGGGACGAGCAATCTGGTATGGGCGAGCATTATCGGGTTGATCCTGATCTATCTCACCGCAGGATACTTTTTAGGGGGGAAACTGGCGGATAAAAATCCAGAACCCAGAATGTTTTTTATGGTCTTGCTATGGGGTGCTTTCACGGCGGGAGTGGTCCCGGTGGTTTCCCGTCCCGTGCTAAGGGCTGCTGCCCAGGCCTTCGATGAACTCCAGATGGGCGACCTGGTGGGTTCTTTTGTGGTGGTGATGGTCTTATTCATCGTCCCAATTACCCTGCTCGGTATGGTATCGCCGTTCGCCATCCGGTTGGCGATTACCAAACCGGAAGAGGCTGGGGCGATTTCAGGAAGAATCTATGCTATTTCAACCCTGGGATCATTCATCGGGACGTTTTTGCCCGTCCTGCTGTTGATCCCATTGCTGGGAACCACCAACACATTTGTTTCCGCCAGCGTGTACCTGATGGCAGTTGCGCTTATCGGTCTTGCCAGGAGCACGGGATGGAAAAAAGCAGCGGTCTGGCTGTGGATGCCAGTGCTGCTGGCTCTTTTCGCTGTGCTTTGGGCAAGAGGAACTTTCAAGAATACTCCCGGCCAGGTTTTTGAGAGTGAATCACCGTACAATTATATTGAAGTCGTCCAGAAAAACGGTTTTACCATGCTGCGCCTGAATGATGGGCAGGGTGTCCATTCGATGTACCATCCCGATGAACTGGATTACCTCGGGCCGTGGAAGCAATTCCTCGCGGGGCCGTTTTACTATCCCGGTCAGCAGGTTTCGGAAGTGGAACGGATTGCCATCATTGGTCTGGCAGCAGGAACCACTGCCCGGCAGGCAACCGAGGTTTTTGGCAGCATCCCGATTGATGGGTATGAGATCGACCCTGCCATCATAGAGGTTGGGGAGCAGTATTTTGGGATGACGATGCCAAATCTGAATGCCTATGCCAAGGATGGCCGTTGGGGCTTGTTTACCAGTGAGGAGAAATATACCCTGATCGGGGTGGACGCATACCGCCCCCCGTATATCCCATGGCACCTGACCACCCAGGAATTCTTCCAAATCACCAAAGAACATTTAACCGGCCATGGAACCCTGGTGATCAATGTCGGCCGTTCACCCACAGACCGCAGCCTGATCGATGCTTTGGTGACGACTTTGAGAACTGTTTTCCCAAGCGTGCATGTGATGGATATCCCCAACTCCTTCAATTCGATGGTGTATGCCACCGTTTTACCGACGACATTCGAAGATCTTGTCAGGAACTATGCGGCAATGCGGGAAGACCCACAGGTGCACCCACTTCTGTTGTCGTCAATAGAAAGAGTTATTCTTTATACCCAGCCGTTGCCAGAACCGACGGTGGTCTTTACGGATGATCAAGCCCCGGTGGAGTGGGTCGTCAACAAGATGGTCCTGGATTTTATATTCTCAGGTGATTTCGAGGTGCTGCAATGATTAAAAACCCCGCATTAATGAGGACACTTCAGGTATTGGTTTCAGTTTTAGTCCTGTTGATCTTGATCCTGACCGGTGTCCGGCTGTTGCTGACAGAAACCTTCGTCCGCTTCGAGTATCAACAGAAAAGTTTTCCGCCGGATACTTACGGCATGACCAAAGATGAGCGCCTGACCTATGCGCCAGTTGCCCTGGAATTTCTGCTGAAAGATGTGCCGCCATCGTTTTTGGGAGACCTTCGTTTTGATGATGGAGCCGTAATGTTCAATGAGCGGGAACTCCAGCACATGGTCGACGTGCAGACGCTTACTCAGTTGTTCCTCAAAGTGTGGTATGGCAGTCTGGTGCTGTTCTTGGTTCTCGGGCTGGTGGCCTGGAGGGGGGATTGGCTGGGTGAGTTTCGGAAAATGGTTTCGACGGCAGGGCTGAGCACGATTATTGTGCTGGGAACATTGGTGCTGCTCCTGCTGCTGTCCTTCGATGTTGTGTTTGTCGGTTTCCACCGGATCTTCTTCGAGGGTGACAGCTGGCTGTTCCTGTATTCTGATACGCTGATCCGGTTGTTTCCGGAAAAATTTTGGCAGGACGCGTTTCTCCTTGTCGGTGCTTTCTCCTTCCTGGGCGGAGTCCTCTTGTGGCTTGGGTTGAGGAGAAAACAAAATCAGGAATAACCAGCGATTGGTTCAATGAGACCTGCGGACAAACTGGAACCTGTTTTTTTGGCTTGAAAATTTGATCATCCTGTAAAATAAAACCACCAACTGGAGGCGACAGCTGGTGGTTTTTTTACTGGAGTGACCTCCAGCGCCTGCCAAGGGCAGGCCAAGTAAAAGGATGCACTGATCGGATCAGTCATCCTTTTCTTGCATATTTGGATGATCTCTGAGTTGATCCTGGATGATAAGGGTTGGGACCTCTTCGAGTTTGAAATTTTTGAGGGGTCCCGTTCGTTCCATAGATTTAGAGATCATGCGTGGGGTATCCTGTACAAATTTGATCTCCAGTCCGGCCAGAGAGATCGTGTCTCCGGAATAAAGAACGCTTTTGCTCACCTTTTTCCCATTGACCATTGTCCCCCCGGTGGAGTTTAAATCGAGAAGGATGTAGTGATGGTCCACTTCCCGAATCTGGGCGTGGTTTCTTGATACCCTCGGATCATTCAAGACGATATGGTTGTCCATCTTCCGGCCCATATTAGTGAGAGCCCCATTGATCTGGTAGACTTCGCTGTTAACGATCAGATAGGCGTTGGATGAGCTTCCTAAGTTCGTTGAGTTTTGATCAGCCATGGCTATGTTCCTGTAGTATTTTGAAGCAATAATGGCACACTTATAGTGTGCCATAACACTCTCCAGGTGACGTATTAATAACGTAACAAGATTGTGACGTCTTAACTCGGTTGTGTTTGCCAGGTTTCCCCTGAAATTTGTTGGAATCCGGACTCCTCATGCACCATACTTGGCGAGCTTCCCGGCATGGCCTAATGCCAGTGGCAGAGTTTGGGTCGCATGGAAAGTACCCAGGCCACCGACAGCACAGAAGCGTTCACCAAACCGGTTTTGCGCATCCGCAAGCCCCGAATGGGGTGACCACAGCAGGAATGGGACCGGATGCCAGGAATGGGATTTTAATCTGGCGGGTGTGGAGTGGTCCCCGGTGATAATCAGGACATCCGGGTTGAGGGCCAGCAGCTCCGGCAAAGCCTGGTCGACACTCTCGATCACTTTAACCTTGCCATCAAAATTACCGTCTTCCCCCATGCTGTCGGTCTTTTTGATATGGATGAAAAAGAAATTGTAATCCCGCCAAACTTGTTTGGCCGCCGCAAATTCATCCTGAGGAGTTTCCCCATCAAACTCGATAATTTCCATCCCAACGAGATCCGAAACGCCGCGATACATCGGATAAACAGCGATGCAGCACGCAACCAGCCCGAAAGTATCTTTGAATTGGGGTAAGCCAGGGTTGGTGGCAAATCCGCGCATCGTAAATGAGTTTGCCTTTGGTTCATCTGCCAGGATTTTTTGGGCTTCAGCCGCCCAGTAGCGAAATTTCTCTGCGGTCTTCTCTGCTTTCGGGTCGTGTGCCTCGATCGGTAATGCTGGAACCCCGGTTGCCTGGGGATCGGTATCACCGATTTCGGGAGACAGCCCTTCGCCTTGCATCAGGATCGCGAAGCGGTGTTCCTTGACATGCTTGACCAAGACATTCACTCCGGGAACGGCGATCGACTGTAATTTTTCCACAATCGGTTTGGCCTCATCATTCGAGATGCGGCCTGCCCTGCGGTCGGTGATGTTGCCTTGTGCATCCACGCTGGCAAAATTGCACCTGACAGCGATATCGCCTTTATTTAGGGTCAGGCCAATGCCGCAAGCCTCCAGAGCACCACGGCCAACCACATATTCGATTGGATCGTACCCGAACAATGAGAGGTGCGCCGGACCAGAGCCGGGAGTAATTCCCGGGCGGATTGGGATGGTTTGTCCCAGAGTCCCTTCGGCGGCCAGCCTGTCCATAGTAGGTGTTGTCGCAGCTTCGAGTTCTGTGGGCCCGCCGGGTTTTCCTGGCAGCCCACCCAATCCATCCAATACCAGCAAAACGATTTTTTTCTCATTTTGCTCAATCAATTCTTGTAGGAAGTCAAATGGCATAAGGTTTCCTTCTTTCTTATAAAAAAATATCCCTGCAACATGTTGCAGGGATATTATAAATCTCTTTTTCAGTGTTAGCGGATCGCTTGCTCTGTTTCGTTATCAAAGACGTGGAAGTTCTCCATATTGAAGGTAACTTCGATCTCTTCACCCATTTTGTAATGAGAGCGGGGGTCTACCCGGGCAATATAGCTGGCATGCGAGCCGGAGTTGAGGAAAACATTAATTTCATTCCCCATCAACTCGGTGACCTCTACCTTGCACTCCACCTTAGCAGGCAAGATATCCTGAGGTTGGTAGTTGGGGTTATGGATGTCTTCTGGGCGAATTCCGAAGGTGACGTCCTTGCCAACATAGCTTTCGAAGGTGGCTCGTTTTTCATCCGGGAAAGCCAGTGAGAAGGTTCCGCCATCAAAGAACAGCTTTCCATCCCCTTTTGTGATTTTTCCATTGAAAAAGTTCATCGATGGAGAGCCAATGAATCCGGCAACAAACTTGTTGTCGGGATGGTCGTACAGGTTTTGCGGGGTGTTTACCTGCTGGAGGATGCCAAATCTAATCACAGCGATCCGGTCGGCCATGGTCATGGCTTCGGTCTGGTCGTGGGTCACGTAGATGAAGGTGGTCTCGAGTTGTTTGTGAAGTTTGCTGATCTCCGCACGCGTCTGGACACGTAACTTCGCATCCAGGTTGGAGAGGGGTTCGTCGAGCAGGAAGACGTTCGGTTCCCGGACGATGGCCCGCCCAAGAGCGACCCGCTGGCGCTGACCGCCAGAGAGCTGGCGCGGTTTCCGGTCAAGCAGTTCTTCGATCCCGAGGATCTGTGCCGCATCGCTCACCCGGCGTTTGATCTCGGCTTTGTCCATCTTCCGAAGTTTCAGGCCGAAGGCCATATTGTCGAAGACTGACATGTGAGGATAGAGAGCATAGGATTGAAAGACCATGGCAATATCCCGGTCTTTCGGGGGAACATCGTTGACAACCCGGTCGCCGATCTTAATCGTGCCTTCGGATATCTCTTCCAACCCAGCCAGACATCGGAGGGCGGTGGACTTTCCACAACCTGATGGACCCACCAGAACAAGGAATTCTTTATCCTCAATTTCGATGTTCAGGTCGTTTACAGCGATAACATCGCCAAACCTTTTGTACACATGATCATACGTTACACTTGCCATAATCTTTTACCTCGCTTTCGTCGCATATATAGTGGCTTGATTATACCTCAATCGAGCTTGAGCAACAATTTTTTGCCACTTAAAAAATGATGACAAAAATTACGGGTCTAACAGGCTTTGAGGAATTGAAACATCCTTTTCATCAGGTAAATCCTTGCTCAAATCCAAACGACATCTTAGAATGGTGTTATGTCTAATTCTTCAGCTTCAAAAATCAGTCCGGTTCGGCAGCAATACCTTGACATCAAAGCAAAGCATCAGGAGGCGATCCTGTTCTTCAGGCTGGGTGATTTTTACGAAACCTTTGATGATGATGCTGAGCTGGTTGCGCGGGAATTGGATATTGTCCTGACATCCAGGAATGTTGCCAAAGGAGTCCGGGTGCCGATGGCTGGAATCCCTCATCATGCGATGGAAAACTACCTTTCCCGGTTGATCGAGAAAGGGTACCATGCCGCGATCTGCGAGCAGATCGGGGATGAGCCGGTCAATGGGCTGATGCCCAGAGAAGTGGTGCGGATCGTCACCCCCGGAACGATTGTCGAGCCCGGCTTGCTGCCAGGAGACCGGAATAATTACCTGGCAGCCCTGGTTTTTGATGACCATCAGGCGGGTGTGGCGTATGTGGATATCACTACCGGGGAATATGGGACTACTGAATTATCCAGCCGCGATATCCTGAATGCAGTGCGGGCGGAGATCAACCGCCTGCGGCCGGCAGAGATCCTGGTCCCGGATTCTGTGGATGAAGCGGAACTGGGCAACGGGCTCCCGGGTTTCCAGACCGCCTGGCCAGCCTGGCGCTTTGAACCAGGCCGGTGTGAGGAAAGCCTCCGTTCTCATTTTCAGGTCGCAGCGCTGGATGGGTTCGGGTTGAGAGGACATTCGCTGGCAATCCGGGCTGCAGGAGGGATCTTGCAGTACCTGCGTGAGACACAACCCGCAGCGCTCAACCTGCTCAAAAATTTAAGTTTTTACAGCCTGAATGATTTTATGGTGCTGGATGCCAACACGCGCCGCAACCTTGAGCTAATTGAGACGCTCAGGGATGGCCGGGTGAAGGGCTCGTTGCTGGGCGTGCTGGAAAAAACGGTCACACCCATGGGGGCCAGGTTGATGGGACAATGGGTCAGCCGGCCGCTGTTGGATGTCCACATGATTGCCACCAGGCAAGCGGGTGTAACCTATTTCTATGATGATGGACTCGGCCGAGGGGAAGTCAGGTCGGTATTGAAACCACTGAACGATCTGGAACGGCTGACAAACCGGGTGGTTGGAGGAACAGCCCAGCCCCGAGACCTGGTAGCAATTCGCCAGACCCTTGCCCAACTTCCAACGGTGTATGGACTCATCAGGGAGAACGAAGGCCCCCTGAACGAACTGCTCTCCCGGTTTTCGCCATGCGAGGAAGAACTGATCTTGCTGAACACCGCCCTGGCTGATGAACCTCCGGCTACGCTCCAGAATACCGGCATCTTTCGGCCGGGTTATTCCGATGAGCTGGATGCTGTCCTGGAAAGTTCTGAGTTTGCCCGGGAATGGATTGCCGGGCTGGAAAAGGTGGAACGCGAACGTTTGGGAATTAAATCCCTAAAAGTGGGTTACAACAAGGTTCACGGTTATTACATTGAGGTGACTAAATCGAACACGGATGCTGTGCCCGAAAATTATATCCGTAAGCAAACCCTGGTGAATGCTGAGCGGTATATCACCCCTGAAATGAAGGATTACGAATCACAGGTCCTGAACGCTGAGGAACGGATCCATGAGATCGAACTGCGGCTGTTCAAAGAGGTGTGTGCGGCCATCAGCCAGTCTGCTCCCCGCTTGTTAGAAACTGCGAGGGTGATTGCAGAAATTGATGTCCTGAGTACTTTGGCAGAAGTCGCCGCGGTTCGCGGCTATACCTGCCCGCAGGTGGTTGAGGAGGATGTGCTCGATATCAGGGACAGCCGCCATCCGGTTGTGGAGAACTCCCTGCGAAGCGGAGAGCGATTTGTCCCGAACGATGTGATCTTTGAAGCGGGCGAACGGATCCGCTTGATTACCGGGCCCAATATGAGCGGAAAATCAACCTACCTGCGCCAAGTGGCCCTAATCGCGTTGCTGGCGCAGATGGGCAGCTATGTCCCTGCCGATCAGGCCACAATTGGATTGGTGGACCGGATCTTTACCCGCATCGGTGCCCAAGACGAGATCCATGCCGGCCAATCGACCTTTATGGTTGAGATGGTGGAGACTGCCAATATCCTCAACCATGCAACAGGTCGATCGTTGCTGATCCTGGATGAGATTGGGCGAGGGACCAGCACATACGATGGTGTGTCGATCGCCTGGTCTGTGGTGGAATATCTGCACAACCATCCAGAACTCCGGCCGAAGACATTGTTCGCGACCCATTACCACGAACTGACCCAGCTGGCTGACCTGCTTCCTGGGGTGAGAAATTACAACGTGGCGGTCAGCGAAGCGGATAACCAGGTGGTTTTCCTGCACAAGATTGTCCCAGGCGGGGCAGACCGTTCCTATGGAATCCATGTTGGGCAGCTTGCGGGGCTCCCACGCCCGGTGGTACAGCGCGCCCAGGAAATTTTAATGCAGCTGGAAGCCTCCTCCGGGAGCGCGATCAAGATCAACCCGAATGCTCCCAAACAGATCGCTCTCTTCCCGGAAACCAACCCCTTACTGGAAGAACTGGAAGACATTGATATCAACGCTCTCAGCCCAATGGAAGCTCTCAACAAGCTGTACGAATGGCAGCGGCGATTTTTGGGAGAGCATGGCAAGAAAGGGAAGGGAAAATCTTAGCCGTGGCGAAAGAATATGGCAGCCAGAGCATGGTAGCACCTTTGAGGAAAGTGCTGGTTCGCAGACCGGATCGGGCATTTGGCGGGGCAGACCCGGCTCGCTGGCATTATGCTGGCCGCCCTGACCTGACGGAAGCACTCAGGGAACACGACCAGCTTGTGAAAATTTTGCAGGATTTCGGTGCGGAAGTGCTCTTTCATGAAGAAACGCTTCCAGACCATGCTGATGCAATCTTTGTCCACGACCCGGTACTGGTCTCTGACCAGGGAGCTGTCCTGCTAAAAATGGGGAAAGAACTGCGCAGGGGAGAAGAAGCCGCGATTGGAAGGAGCCTGGAAAAAGCTGGCGTCCCGATTCATTACCAGGTTCATGGTGATGCTGTGTGTGAAGGCGGCGACCTGCTCTGGCTGGAGGAAGATACCCTGGCGGTTGGATTGGGCTACCGCACGAACCCGCAAGGGTTACGCCAGCTTGGAGAAGCCCTTCCGGGAGTAACCTTAATCCCTTTTCAACTGCCATATTACCTGGGACCGTCCGCCTGTTTGCATTTGATGTCCACGGTCAGCATTGTGGCGGAAGATTTGGCCGTGGTCTACCGTCCATTAACTTCAGTGGTCTTTTTGCAGGAGCTGGAGCAGAGGGGCTTCCGGATGATTGACGTTCCGGAGGAAGAATTTGCCGGTATGGGTCCAAACGTCCTGGCCCTGGAACCAAGGAATTGTGTGATGTTGGAAGGTAACCCTGTTACCAGCCAGCGTCTTGAAGCGGCCGGATGCTCTGTCACCACATATCGAGGTGATCATATCTCGTTGATGGCAGAAGGTGGCGCTACCTGCCTGACGAGACCGATCTTGAGAGGATAGTGATTATGGAAATGCCGCAGGATGAGAAATTCCTGATTTCATCGTTTCAGCATGCTGGGATTGGTACAGCGGTTGAGAATCTTGGGATCACACTTCATTCGGTTGACCCAGACCGGATTGTGTTGAAGATGCCTATTACAGATAATGCCCGTCAGCCCTACGGACTGCTGCATGGGGGCGTGAGTATGGTACTCGCTGAGACAGCCGCCAGCTTCCATGCAAGCTGGGGATTGGATTTGTCCAGGGAATACCCTGTGGGGATTGAGATCAATGGATCTCATGTACGGTCTGCGACGGAAGGCATTGTGCGGGCAGAAGGCAGAGTGGTTCGGCGGACCAGATCGATCGTTGTGCATCAGGTGGATATCTACCTGGAGGACACCGACCAACTGCTTTCTACTGCCCGGGTGACGAACTTTATTAAAAAAATGGAGGTGAATCCAACATGATCAAATTGTCTGACTGGATGTTTAAAATTTTCAACGGGTGGCTGGTGCTGCTCGCGATCGTTGTTTTTATCCTGTTCATGATCTTCGTTTTGCCCGATCAGGCTCAGAAAGCGGATGAGTACGCCAAGGGAAACGGGTCTCCGGACACCTCATTTTTTTATACCCCGGAACGATTGTTTGAACTGGCAGAAGTGTATGGAGAGGAAGGACGGCAGGCGTATGTCCGGGCACGCTTTACTTTTGATCTTGTCTTTCCACTTGCCTACGTATTTTTCCTGGCTTCAACCATCAGCTGGCTGCTCAAAAACAGCCTGGCAGCAGAAAACCCCTGGCGCAGGCTGAACCTGGCTCCTATCATCGGCGGATTATTTGATCTTTTGGAAAATACTTCCACCTCATTGGTGATGGCTGGTTACCCGGAAAGGCGTTTGTGGGCTGCCCAGATAGCCCCTGTGCTGACCTTGCTCAAATGGGTGTTTGTGTACGGCAGTTTTGTGATTTTATTTGTTTTTCTCGGAGTTTGGATTTTTAAGAAATTTAAACGCGGATCGTGAGATGATTGTATTCCTATTTGGTACCTGGGGTTCCGGTAAATCATATATCGGGAAAATGATTCAGCAGGAATGCGGCTTGCTTCACATGGAGGCGGATATCCAGTTTGATAAGCAAATGTTGAATGCGGTGCATACCCGGAAATACCACGAGCTTGACCTGACCAATTATTACCATCGGGTTGTGAGTGATATTTTTAACTTTAAGAAACGATCGAATGATTTCGTGGTCAGCCAGGGAATCTACCAGGAAGCATACAGGAAAATGATCTTCGATGTGTTCGATCCGGATATCCGGTTTGTATGGGTCAAATCTGAGGATATCGCGCTGCAGAAAAAACGCCTTGACGACCGGGCAGCCAAATACGGCAACCCGATCAATTCAGACGTTTATGATTACATGCTGAACCACTGGGACACCCCTGAAATTCCGCATGTCCAACTGGTTAATGGGCCGTCGGTCGGAACGGAGACTAAATCTCTGCTGCAACAATGGGGATTATGTTATGGGTGGGACTCCTGATTAGGAACCAAAATTGAACGAATATTTGGACTTGCTTCGAAGGCGACCGGGTTTCCGAAACCTTTGGCTGGCTTCTTTGGTCAGCCTGTTGGGAGATTGGTTCAACACGATCGCGTCGATGATGATTGTCAACCGTTTTACAGAAACAGACCTGGCGATCAGCTGGATCCTGATCGCCCGAACCTTGCCGCGATTCATCGTTGGGCCGGTAGCAGGGGTTGTTGCAGACCGGGTAGACCGGAAGTTGATCATGGTGGTCACCGACCTGCTACGGGCGGGAATTGTGCTGTCCTTCCTTTTTGTAGACCGCCCGGAACGCGTATGGCTGATCTATTTTCTTACCACTACTCAATTTGTGATGGCTTCGTTCTTTGAACCGGCTTCATCGGCTATCTTGCCCAGGCTGGTGCAGGGTAACAAGGAGTTGATGAGCGCTAATGTGCTGCGCAGTATCACCTGGTCGGTGATGTTGACCGTTGGTGCGGCGCTTGGCGGGGTTTTTGCCGGCTTTTTTGGGGCACAGGCGGCCTTGTTGGCCGATGCGCTGACCTTTATTTTATCGGCAGTACTGGTGCTTAGAATCACCTACCAGCCACTCAAGGATAGTGAGGTGGCAAGGGGGAAGGGGTATACTGATTTGGTGGAGGGTTTCAGGTATGTGCTGGCCCGTCCCAGAACCGCCGTTTTGTCTTTGGTGAAAACTTTTGGTCAGATCGGCAGCATGAACATTATGATTGCCGTATTTGCCGAACAGTATTTTCCCTATGGACAGGAAGGTGCGACCACACTCGGCATTTTATTTGGGGCGGCGGGTTTGGGGGCGGTTCTGGGGCCGCTGATTGCAAACCGCTTCACCCGGGGAGATCAAACCAGGCTTGGGCCGGCGATTCAGTATGGCTATGTGCTGATGCCGGTCGGTTGGGCCCTGGTCGGGTGGTCACCGAACCTGTGGGTGGTCAGCATTGGTGTGCTGATCTGGTTGATGGGCTCATCGATCAACTGGACATACAGCAATGTGCTGATCCAGACCGAGGTGGAAAACCGCTTCCTGGGGCGCGTATTTGCCCTGGACCTGGGTATGTTCACTCTGGCCAGTTCTGCCTCAATCTTTCTGACGGGGTATCTGCTGGATACCATTGAGATCACCGCGCGGGATCTCGGCTGGATGTTTATGGCCGGAGGAATCCTGCCCGTGGCCCTTTGGTGGCTGTACCAGATACGGTTTGCTAAAATGTCCGCCGAACGCGAATTGCCCTAACGGAGGTCCCGTCCGAAAGGAGCGAGCGCAAGGGGGATCAGCTTGAAGTGCTGGTTTCCAAATGGAATCCCGATGATCGTAATATAGAGCACGAGTCCATGCAAGAGGTGGGCTAAGGCGATTTCCCACCCAAATAGAACTGCCCAGATGATGTTCAGGACCACATGGGCTGAATCAGCAGCATTTTGATTGGGGACGATCTCACGACCAAAGGGACTCATGGTTGCCACACCAAGCTTAATCGCCTGGACCCCAAAAGGTATGCCGACGATCGTCAGGCAGACCAGTAAGCCACCGATGATGTATCCCAAACCGGCCAGGAACCCTCCAAAAATCATCCAGATGATATTTCCCAAACAACTCATAGCAAGACACTCCTGTTCTGATTAAAATGTACCTTCCCGGAATAGCACCTGAACACCTTTTCAGGTGCTTGTTTGAATCTTACAGGAGATCGATCCGGTTGGCAATCAGAGAAAATATGTTGTTGAAAACTGGCATCAATCCTGCATCTACCTTGACATAGTAAAGATTTCAAACAAGAGGAGTTCAGCCTTGGCTACCAACAAACATGCAACCGGGATTGATGTCAGTCATTATAAAAAGCGGATTGATTGGAAAAAGGTTGGGGAAAGTGGCGTTCAGTTTGCGATCATCAAAGCCACTGAAGCAGATGCTTTTGTTGATCCGCGGTTTGATTACAACTGGACCCGTACCCGCCGCCAGGGAATCATCCGGGGGGCTTACCATTTCTTCCGTCCGCTGGTTGATCCTGTAAAGCAGGCGAACAATTTCATCAAAATTGCTGGCAGAACCCTGCACCGCACAGACCTGCCTCCAGTCTTGGACATCGAATCCTATCCCGACTTTATTGGGCGGGAATGGAAGCAGATCAGTCTGAACGAACGGCTGCGGAGGATTCAAGTTTGGCTTCAGACAGTCGAAACTGCGACCGGCCGGATCCCGATCATCTATACCGAATATTATTCCTGGCGCGATTTTATCGGCAATTCAGAAAAATTTGTCCGCAACCCTTTGTGGATCGCCAATTACCGCGTTGAGCAGCCAAAAGTGCCCGCCAATAACTGGGGTGGGCGAGGCTGGACATTGTGGCAAACTACTGAGAAAGGTATCGTGCCAGGCATTCGCGATGAAGCGCCCTGTGTGGATTTGGATGTTTTCAGAGGGTCTATGGAGGACCTCAAAACCTGGCTCAAGATCGACGAACCCAGGGCACCAGCTCCTGAAGTCACCAATGGAGATATGATGGCCGCCCTGGTCGACGCCGCGGACCAGATGGGGATTTCATCGGATGACTTCGTCAATCGGGCTCGTCTGCGCTATCTGGTAGATCCGATTGGGAACAGTCTCAGGCCCTATGATGGTCCTGCTGTCCAGGATCTTTCGATTTCAGATGCGGAAAAGCGCACCCTTTCAGAGGTTTTGGAGAAGTTCTTAGGGGAAAATTCTTCTGCCTGGAGCATCACACACCAGGATTTGATCAATGCTTTTTATCAGGCCGCCACGAACGGAACCGGTGGCTGGACACTGGTTGAACGGGCTGGCCTGAACTATATTGGTGAGGACCGGGCTGCGATCTATAGTGGACCTGTAATTGAAAAACTCCCTGGCTTGACCCAGGCGCAAAAAGATATCATCTCGGCGGCATTGGGGCTTGGTATTCGCCTGGAGCCGGAGCCCGTTGAAGGTGTGGTCGAGGTGGATGAGGTTGAAGAAGTCGAGGATCCGATTGATGAGGTCGAAGAACAAACCGATCCGGTTGAGGAAACCGAGGCTGAGGAGGTTGTTGAGAGTGTACCGGCCGCCCCGGTGCAGTCCCCGCCTGCGGAAGAAGTTGTGGAGACCAAACCGCCGCAAAACGGCCAATACCAGACTTCATCAGCAACCTATGGAACCCAGGTGGACAACCAGGCGATGATCAACGCTTTCTACCTCGCCGCGATCAAACTCGACCAGAATGGCCGGGAAATGATGGCTGCAGCAGGGTTGGCGCACCTGGTGAATGTCAGGATGAATGTCTATGCTGGCCCACGCCTGGAAGTTCTGCCTGGCCTGACGCGAAAGCAGCGGGAGACGATTGCTGAACTGTTGGGTATCCATCTGGATGCAAACCTGATAGTGGAGGACCCGATTGTCGAGGAGCAAGCACCACTCCCGGTCGAAGTAGAACCACTTCCAGTTGAGCAACCTGTCCTTCCTGTAGAGGAGGAAGTCACTGAGGTTGCTGAAACCGAAGGTGACCGCTTCGATAGTATTGGTGAGGATGATGGGATTGATGAGGTTGAGGAAACGGAAGAGCCAGTGCCTGTGCCAACAACCAACCCTGTTTACGACCCGACCTATCCGGGCCTGGTGAACCAGGACCTGATCAACTTATTCTATAAAGTGGCCTCCTTTTTCGGGGAAAATGGCTGGCATTGGATTGTCCGGTGTGGATTGGCGGCAATTGGCGCAACCAGGAAAACCCGGTTCGAGGATTATCGCGGCCCACAAATCAAGAGCATTCCCGGCTTGACCCAGGACCAACGGGACCAGTTGGAGCGTGAACTCAACCAGCTCAAGTTTGCCTGATCCAAGCCGACGATGATCTTTTGGTAGTGCATCATGCTTGAAATTGGGACAACGGTCAACTTAGCAAGTTTCCAGATGGGAATTCAGTGCGGTTGCGTGTTCTACAATCTTCCTGTATAGTTATCTTGATGAATCCGGCTGGATGGAGTTAGGCATGAGATACCTAAAACTTGTACGTATTGGAATGTTGGTGCTGCTTGCGGTTCTCCTGGTGGCGTGCGGCCCAATTGAACAAAGGCTGGCAGATGGGACCGCGGCGGCTGCTGGAAAGCAGGTTGGTTTCTCCTTCGCTGATGAGCCAGGCGATGGTGCAGGGGGTGGAGATGAAGAACTTTCCTCAGCACAGTTGACCGCCGATTCCTGGAGAAACACGCTCCAGGCTTCACTCGATGCCCTGTTGTCTCAAACCGCGAGTGTTCCCAATACACTAACGCCGACACCTCAGCCCGAGGTCACGGAAGTCAAGGCCCAGGATGAGATTACCCCGACGATTGACGATGCGAAATTGACGGCACTGGCCCAAACATTGACGGCCATTGCTGCCGGAACGGCAACACTTACTCCGACGCCATCCCCTACAGCCACAGCCACGCTCCCAGCAACCGAGACATCACAGGTGACCCCGTCTGCCACCGGTGTGCCGTGCCTTGCCCTGCGCTTCGTGGCAGATGTGACCTACCCACCCGGGACAGAAGTACAGCCTTCAACGATGTTCTATAAGAGCTGGCAGGTACAGAATGTGGGTACCTGCACCTGGACCGGCAACTTTGCCCTGGTGTATGAAGGTGGTTTCCAGCTTGGAGGTCAGTCGCCCCTGCTGTTAGGGTCGGGTGTTGCGGTAAGGCCTAATCAATATGTCACCCTGACGATTCAACTGTGGACGCCGCCCCAATCCGGAACGTATACCAGCAGCTGGCTGCTCCAGGACCCGGACGGGAACACCTTCGGTGGTGGTGTCAACCGGAATGAACCTTTGCTGGTGCGAGTGGTCGTTCCCGGAGAATCACCACCCGTATTTACCAATCCGGTATCCACGGCTCCGCCTTTCTATACATCCACGCCAAGACCGTAGGATTTATCCAATTTTCTCGAAGAAAAGAACGCACCAAGAGTGCGTTCTTTTGTATTGGATCCGTGGAGAAATAACAAGTTCGTTCATCCCCAATGGCTAGTTATTGTAGATCCATCATTGAAGCTGACCCTGGATGGGCGTATAATTTGGGGCATGGAAAACAAAACACCTTCTCATGATGACCCCCAGGCATTGATCTCTTCCTTTCGGAAAGCAGAACGCTGGTTATATACCCTGATCCAGGACCCGACCGGCAAGCGGTATTTCCAGGAAAAGTCGATGGATGTCCGGATGGCGGAATTCAAAGAGCAGATTCGGAGAATGCAGGCGTTTATGGATTATTGCGGCAACCCGGAGGAAAGCTTCCCGAGCATCCACATCGCCGGGACGAGCGGCAAAGGCTCGGTGGTCAGCCTGATTGCAGGGATCCTGAATGCCGCCGAGATCAAGGTAGGGTATCATGTCAGCCCCTATCTGCAGGTGAGCAACGAAAAACTGATCGTGGGTGAAAAAATGATCGCGCCCTCGCAATTTGTGTCGCTGGTGGAGGAGTTCAAGGAGACCTATCAGCGCTGGCTGGCAGAAAATGGTGAGTTCAGTTTTCTGAAATACGGCGAAGCCTGGGTTGCACTCACGTATTTGTGGATGGCTCAGCAGCAGGTGGATTGGGCGGTGATCGAGACCGGCCTGGGAGGGCGGTATGATCCGACGAATGTGCTTCCATCAACCCTGGCTGTCGTCACCAACGTGCATTATGACCATGTGGAAGTATTGGGTGAAGAATTGACGCAAATTGCCGCCCACAAGGCCGGGATCATCAAGCCGGACAGCCTGGCAATCACGGCTGAAACAAACCCGGAAGCGCTGGCAGTGATCGAGGAAGAAGCCCTCCAGAAGGGGAGCCAGTTATTCCGTCTTGGGAAAGAATTTGATTATTCCGTCCAGGAAACGCAGGATGGGACAAGGCTGACCGTGAACGGGGTATATCAAACTTATCCTGATTTGCGCATAGCCATGACAGGGGAATTTCAATATCTGAATGCGGCTCTGGCGGTGGCCGGCGTCGATCTGCTGGCCGGGCAGGGGAAGTTGAGGATCAGTGAAGAACAGGTGCGGCAAGGGGTACAGGTTCAGTTCCCAGGCCGGATCGAGGTCGTTCAGGACAAACCGCTTGTGATCCTGGATGGAGCGCACAACCTGCACAAGGCAACCGCCCTCACGCAAAGCTTGCAGCAGTCTTATCCCGGCAAGAAATGGACCGTGGTGTTAGGCACCCTGTCCATTAAAGATTTTTCCGGGATTATTGAGGTCCTGGCTCCAATCACAGAGCGCTGGATTGCGACCCAGCCAAAAGTGATGGGCAAACCCTCAACATCCCCGGAAGCTCTGGTAGAGGTGATCCAGCGAGTGACGCCGGATGTGGAAATTCTCAAGGCAGAAGACGTGAAAGAAGCCATTGCACTGGCGTTAGAACTTGCAGGAGAGGAGGATCTGGTGCTGGTCACCGGCTCGCTCTACATGTTGGGGGATGCACGGTCTGTCTGGTACCCGGTAGAGGATCTGCTTAAGGAACTGGAGCAAACGATTTAATCCAGCTGAACGAGGTTGAATTTCAGGTAGCGCAGTTCTGGCATGGCAAGTGGCGACGGGTGATCGGGTGGCTGCCCAAATATGCCGAGAATTATGCCTTTCCGCCGACCGGCAGCAATGCTTTCTTCAACGATCTGATTAAACTGGTCGCCGCGCAAGTGACTGGAGCAGGATGCTGCTGCCAGGATCCCGCCAGGGGCCGTCACCTGGACCCCGAGGGTGATCAGCCGGGTATAGGCCTTGATCGCCTGCGCGAGGCTGGACTCTGACGGGGCAAAGGATGGTGGATCCAGGATCACCAGGTCCCAAACCTCTTTTTTCAGCGCAATCTCTGAGAGATATTGAAAGGCATCCGCACAAATAGAGATGTGTTTTTCTGGAGGGAGCCGGTTGTACTTCCAATGGAGATCGGCTTCCTGCAGGGCAGGTTCGGCAATATCGACCGTGGCTACCTGTTCTGCGCCCCCGATCCCGGCATACACCGAGAAACCGCCTGTGTAACCAAACACATTCAGCACTCGTTTTCCGCGCGAGAGGGGTTGGATTGCCAGGCGGTTGTCCCGTTGATCGAGAAAGAAGCCGGTTTTTTGTCCTCCAAGGGGGTTTGCGGTGAAAGTGATCCCATTTTCAATGAAATAGGTGGTTGGGTCGGTATCGTCTCCGTGGATTTGTACGGTCTGGTGAGATTGGCTGCCGCGTGATTTGTGGTAGACCCTGGTGACAGAAAGATGTTTTGCAAGCCAGAGCGCGATCTGATCGACCTGCCAGAAATGTTCCGGGGCAGGACCATCTGTCACGATGACTGCAGCGTCAGCGTAGATATCACAAACCAATCCCGGGAGGCCATCTCCTTCTCCATTGAAAAGGCGGAAGGCATTTGTCCTGTCGTAGGGCGAAAAGAGAGAGACGCGCAATGCAAGTGCTTGCTGCATGGTGTGTTCAGCCCAGGGGGAGGTGAGTGGGTGGTTGGTTTGTGTGCTGCAGACGCGGAGGGCAATCGGGCCCGCAGGATCGAGGTAGCCTCGCGCGATCTCTCTCCCGCCGCGGTTATCGAGCAATATGGCAGGTGTTCCGGGTAGTACGTCCGGGATGTCTCTCAGTGCATCAGCATACACCCAGGCATGCCCTCTTTTGATCACCTTGACCAAATTTTTGGAGAGCTGGACCTTAACCGGGGGAGATTGGTTAATCAGCTGCATTTAAAACAGGGTAACGTGTCTGGATGCACGGAGCATGGCGATCTGCCAATCGGTGAGCAGGATCGTTTGTTGTTTTCCAGAGCTTGGGTGCATCAGATTGGCTTTGTCGTGCCGGTGCATCAGGTTGCAGGCATGACCCAGCTCATGGGCTGTGGTGAACAGATGTTTGTGTTCGACTGTGACATAATCTGTGATCCACCCCAGGGAACACCCGGCAAACCCTCTGATTTCCTGGACAACGAAAACGGTAACCGGAGCGCCGTATCCCGTCAGACGCCGGAACCCAGAGTCGAAAAAAGTTCCGAGCGTGCGATATTGGAAGATGGCTCCAGGCAGACCGAGATCCTGCAAAAAAGCAGGGAGGTTGCAGTCCACTTCCATGATCCGGGCAGAGGCAGGAACGGGAAGTGTGCGAACCCAGGCTGAACTTTCATCAGCTTCACCGGATTCGGATAATTTTTTCGCCTGTGGAAAAGCCGGAATAACCTCGACGCGTGCCTGTTTGAAGATTTCCTGTGCCTTCTCGACAGCAGGAATGACCTTTTGTGGAGTTGTCAGTGGGTTGTTCTCCTGATCCCGCAGGACAATGAAACCAATCCTGAATTTTTTCGCTGGCCGGAACCCTGCCCGCCAAAGAAGAAACTCAACTAAGCCAACGAGAAAATGGAACAGGGTGATGACTGAATTCCACACCCACTTGATCACTCTGCCGAGGAACGGGATGCAAAAGAGGAGATCGATCAAGGATGCGAGCAGATTGGGCAGCAGCATCAACTTTTCACCAAAAGATTTATTTTTTAGGGTTAGATTTGAGAAGAGCATAATCCCTTTCCTTATCTTCGAAAAATTGACAGGATATAATGGATCGGATTGAGTTAGGCAAGCTTTTTAGTCATTATAGTATGAAACACGCGACCCGGAGGCTCATTATCCGTATATAATTACATCAGAGGAGATTCTGATCGGGTTTCCGATTCTGAAATTTCAACCGTCTTTTTGGATATGATAAGGAGTAAAAAATGACAAAGCGAAGCCAACAAATCCTTGCTGTTTTCTTAATTGGCCTTGGAGTGCTCTATCTGGCTACAAACTTTATTGAGAACCTCGATGCCGGAAAATTGTTCTGGCCATTAGCACTCATCTTTTTAGGTGGAATTCTAATCTTTCGCCCCAAATCCATTGCACCGGATAACGCAGAACATTATTTTGCCAGGGACATTGATTTGGACCAGGAGTGGGAACCAGGATCCAAAGAGGTTCGGATGTTTGCCGGGGATATTGACATTGATTTGCGTTCGATGGACCTCCAGCCTGGAGAGAATCATTTTTCTGTTAAATTCTTCGCAGGGGATATCTCCGTTGATGTGCCTGATGATGTTGGTTTTCGAGTTGACTCAACCGGCTTTGTTGTCGAAGTCAAAGTTGATGGTTCGTCGTCGTCCAATATTTTTACCGGGTATCAATATCGTAGCGATAATTATGATACCGCCGATAAAAAATTTGTTTTACACACCGCTGCCTTTGCTGTTGACCTAAAGATCAGATCTTACTAATCAGAATAAATGCAAAAAAACAACAAAGACCTCGATATGTTCGAGGTCTTTGGGCTTTCTCTTATCTTCAGTGCTATGAGGGAGAGGTCTCCCTGATCACAGTTCTCCTTAGATTACTTAAGAAAGAACAGGTAAACTCCAACACCAATTAATCCCAGTGGGAATACAAGACTCCAGGCGATGTTGAAAAAGAAAGAAAATGCCAGGATGATCAGCATTAGCCCCCAAAAAGCGGTATTTCGGCTGCTGCTGGATTGGTCTGCCTGGTAGCGGCGCCATCCATTGACGGTCATATTCAGTCCTGGAATCAGGATAAAAATCGCCCACCAATTCATCAAATTGATATTCAATACATCAAATGTGTTGAGCAAGAACAATCCACCGACCAGGATGAGGGCGACGCCTAATGCCCAATTGTTATTATCAAATTTCCATTCGCGATTTTCAAATTTTCGGTCACTCATTGATATCTCCATTTCTTATAATATTGTGAACCAACTATGCTTCTTAGGAATTAAATTTGTCATCTTGCTTAACAGTACGTAAAAATTTAAGGAAAGTTTCATCTTGATTACCAAAATTGGTATCATTCTTGCATCTTATTACTCATGTTTGTCCGGCATGTGGCATGTACACACAAAAATTGGTTTACTAAGGAGAATTTATGACCCGGTCGGAATACAATAGGACAATCTTGCTTTGTTTGATTTTCCTCGCAACTGCCATCCTTGCGGGGTGTAATTTGCCGGATGTGGATTCTCAAACTGCCTCCGAAAATACGCCCAGCTTACTGTTTGAGGATAATTTTAGTAATCCAGACAGTGGATGGGAGGTCAGTGCTCAAGGTGGCATAAAAGAGTATTTCAATGGGACATATTATATTAATATTGTGGATGCCAATATTTTTTCCTGGAGTGTAGCGCAGCAAACATTTGGTGATGTACAAATCAGCATGGATGTTGCTTTCACCGGGCCTGCGGATATGGCTGAAATGGGGGTCATATGCAGGATGCAGAACAGCCAGGAATTTTATTTCCTCACGATTCGCTCCGATGGCGCTTATGCGGTGTTCAAAATGGAGCAGGGTAATGAGTTTTTTATTGGGATGGAAGGATACGAATTCAGTCCCGTCATACGGACTGGTTTGAACACAAATAAACTCGAAGTTATCTGCAGGGGAGAGAATCTTAGTTTGATTGTCAATAATGAGCCCCTGATCACAGTCCAGGATTCCAGCTATCAGGTTGGAGATGTTGGGGTGATTGCAGGAGCTTTCGATCAGCCGGATGTGAATGTTTATTTTGATAATTTCCGAGTTGTTCAGCCCTAAAGATTGGTAAAATATTTCCAGGTATAGTAAATGACAAAGAATATTGGTTTCCTTTGTGTTATTGCGATTCTGTTAACATTCATCCTGGCTTGCAATTTGTCCGGTGATATATTAAGTGCATCGGATACACCAACATTTGCACCTCCCGAATCCGATTTTTTTGAGGGTCAGGAAACGTCGGGTTCTTCTCAGGATGTCGACCTGCAGCTTGAAAAGGTTGTGTTTTCAGACCAATTTTCCGAATCAACGGGTGGATGGAAAACTGAAAACTTTGACGAGGGAAGCACTGATTTTTATGATGAAGGATTCTTGATCACACTCAACCGATCTCGGTATCTGTTATGGTCCACTGTAGGAAAGAAGTATGACAATGTCCGTTTGGATGTAGATGCAAGTTGGGTTGGTGGAGGGGGTGATAATTCTTTTGGCATAATCTGCCGGTATCGGGCTGCAGACCATTTCTATGCTTTTGTGATCACTGCTGATGGTTATTATGCAATCCGGAAACGCACTCCGGAGACCGGATTTAGTGTGATCACAGGGGGGTATCAATATAGTGAGGAGATCCTCCAATCCAGCCAGGTGAACCATTTACGAGCTGATTGTAATCTCGATCGGCTCCGGTTGTTTATCAATGGAGTTTTATTGGCTGAAGTGGTGGACAAGGACATTTCGCGTGGTGATGTTGGGTTGATTGCCGGGACATTTTCTTCCGAAACGACTCAAATTTATTTTGATAACTTTGTTGCAGAACCCCTTGAGTAAAAAAGGCAACGGATCTCCTCCTTAGATGATTAAATTTAGTTGAATCCAACTATCTCTGCAATAGGTTACTCTTGACCACGTGAGCATTTGGGGTTCCCTCTCTTTGGTTTTGGGCCAGGGTGGTTGTTTACGAGAATTTCTTTATTTATGGTAACCTTTAATTCAAGGAACCTAAGCATGGCAAACAAGGTGTTTCGAATATTATCTTTAAGTGACCAGGTGGTCGAGCGGATGTACAGCGATCACATCAAATCCATGTTTCCGGAGGTGGATTTGATATTGAGCTGTGGAGATTTGCCCTATTACTACCTGGAATATATTTTGGATACCCTCAATGCTCCAATGTATTATGTTCACGGCAACCATGATCCGGAGGTGGAAATCGGCGATCATGGAGAAAAGAAATATCCCTGGGGAGCGGATAATCTTCACGGTAAGATCATTGACCACAAAGGAATGATCTTGTTGGGGTATGAAGGGTCAATCCGCTATTCAAAAGGTATTCATCAATACACCCAGATGGAGATGTGGCTTCGGGTTCTGAAAAATGTCCCCGGCTTATTGTGGAACAGGATCAGGAAAGGCCGGTTTGTCGATATCCTGGTGACCCATTCTCCTGCAGAT
Source organism: Anaerolineales bacterium (assembly GCA_035458505.1). GTDB lineage: Bacteria > Chloroflexota > Anaerolineae > Anaerolineales > UBA11579 > UBA11579. The sequence continues at coordinate 102,437 of DATHZS010000024.1, forward strand.
GGCTTGGGAGATGAAGAAGATCTTGCCCATACAGGCTTCAAGGCCTTCAGGTGGGTGATTGAACGGTTCAAGCCACGCTATCACCTTCATGGTCATGTGCATCGATATGATAGAAACCAGCCCTCCTCCCAGATGTATCACGAAACCATAATCTTAAATGTCTCATCCTTCCAACAATTTGATTATGAGATTGGAGGGGATCATGGATGAAAATAGCAAAACCGAGCGATTGAAGGCAATTCAAGAATTTAGAAATGCCCGTCGTAGAGCGGATGTAAAGGCCCTTCTCTCAAAGTTTACCGGTAAGAGCGAAGAACTCCTGGTATTTGATGAAATTCGTAAAACCCTCGATTTGACTCACCCACAACAGGAAGAACTGAGGGATATTCCATTGGATTCGATCGTTGGCAGTGTAAATCGTTATTATGATTTCAACCGCCAATTTTATCCCCTGGATGATAGTGCTGAAAATCGGTGGTCGAGGGTAAGAACCCTGGTAGAGACGAAGGGGCTCGATCCAATAGAAGTTTACCAGGTTGGGGATGTTTACTTTGTCCTGAATGGGAATCATCGGGTATCGATTGCCAGGCAGATGAACGCGGAAACGATCCAGGCTTATGTGAAGACATTCAGATCGAATATAGAAGTAAAACCTGATGATGAAATTACCGATGTTGTTTTAAGGCATGAACACAAGGAATTGATGGAGGATACCAAGCTGGATCAAATTCGTCCAGATGTGGATTTCGAGGTTACTGTGTGTGGGAGGTATAAAGAGATCAAGGAACACATCGATGTGCACAGGTATTATTTAGGATTGGAGCAGAAGCGGGAGGTTTCTACCGAAGAAGCCTCTACCAGCTGGGTGGAAAACTATTATCTGCCAGGTATTCACGCTATCAGGGAACAAGAGATCCTTGAAGAATTTCCAGGCCGAACCGAAACGGATTTGTATCTTTGGCTGAAGAGACACCAATGGGAACTCGAGATGTCTTTGGATCGGGCAGTTCCTGATCGTTTTGCAGCCCAGGACCTTATGGAGCGCTTCAGCAGGAAGTTTTGGCGGAAGATTTCCCGCTTCTGGGAAAAATTATTCAAAAAAGACTGAACATACTTCCAGGATAAAGGGAACCTCGACTGAGTGTGAGAGTTTTTCATTATTATCTAGCGAACGTTGTAATAGTTATAGATCGCCTCGGCTAGGTCGCCCATCAGCTTGGACATCGGATCCCAAACCAGTTGAACAGGGTGGGAGAAGAAGATCACCAGTACATAGTTCCCGCTGGGCGTGTATACGATGCCTGCGTCACCAATCGTGGTGATCGCTCCGGTATTCACATCCGCCACCCAACCGTGTTTGTGCCCCACCCGGGTGCCATCGGGGACACCCGCCTCGATCAGAAATGGGGTCCTGTTCCTGGTGAGGGTCTCAATCATGTCAATACATTCTGATTGCGTGATTTGTTCCGGGAACACAGCCAGTAAAGCCCCACCATTGAACTCTGCGCATTCATAGACGTCCGCGAGCAGCATACCAATATCAGAGACAGTTGTCTGGTTGTATGGATCGGGATCGTTGTTGAGATCTGTACGGGTTTGAGCCGGGGTTTGATAGAATTCCAACAAGGGGGATCCAATCCTGAAATATCCCGCCAGGAATGTGTTTTCCAATCCGAGGTCTCTCATATAATCCGTGACCAATAATGGGCCACCGTTCAGGCTGATGTATTGTTCCATCAGCCAATCTGCAGGGTCGTTGCCAGATTCTTCGATCATCCCGGAGATCAGATTCAGGGCCTCGGCCGGGTATGGCTCACCAAGCGTAATGTAAGCAGAAACCATGATCGGAATTTTGATAATACTTGAGGCTGTAAAAGCTAGATCGGGTTCTGTGGGGTAGTCCGTTTTTTGTGAGTAAACGAAATGAATTTCCTGGGATGTTTGTAAATCTAACAGGTACAACCCAGCCGTTCCGTCAAATTCGGCTACATCAAGGATTTGCTTCAACAGGATATCCAGGTTTTCGAAGGCTGTCCGCCCTGGCAATTTTTCTTCGAGGGGTAGATCGACAGTTCGCCGGGTGACCGATTGGAGGGCGTTTTCGACCATGAAAACTGCCTGGTCAATGGCAATAGTTGTGCCCGCCTTCCCGGGTTCAAAGGCTACTGATCCGACCTGAGGCTGTGCTGCAATGGCTGGCTGATCATATCGCAGGGCAATTTCGGATTGGAGATAGGTGCGTAAGAGGGCTTCGGAATAGCGTGAATCCAGAGGAATTGAGGTGACTTCCTTTTCTTCGTTCCAGATGAATTTCCAAAACTCATTCCAGAATTGCCCGCCGATGCGCGTGATGTCTGCCGCCGCTAACATGCTTTCAAGTTCGAGTTCAAATCCGACCACATTTGGGTCGAGCTGGATGACTGCATCCTGGTAGTGAAGTTCTACTGGCAAGCTGTACACCTCCAGCAGGCGCGAAGCGGCTTGATCTCTCGTTAAACCACCGATCGGGACATCTGCAATGTCCATATTGGCTGGATAGGTGATCCGCGACCGGCTGAACATAATCAACTGGACAGTCAGAAGGATGATTGAAAGAAGGAGAAAGATCACTGCGATCCAGCGTACAAATATGCCACTTCTTCGACTACGCACTCTATTACTCCATAAAGTAAAAGTTTGATCAGGAACAGTTCCCAATCGTCTCTACCAACGAGGATTGTTTTTCTTTAGGGAGGCAGTATAACATGGAAATTTATTCTTGATTTCAGCGGAAATAGTTTTTTATTCTCGAGGATGCGAAGAATAGTCGATTGTTTGTGATTGCAGGACATCCGAATTAATAATTTTGTGCTAGAATTCACGCAAATGTTTGATAGAAAATAATACACGGTCAGAGGAAAAAATATCAAATGCTGCGTTCGTTACTTATATATTTATCCCAAGTAGAATGGATGCGCCGCCTGGTGATGGGTTGGAAGATTGCCCGAAAGGTGGCGTACCGTTTTGTAGCAGGGGAGACACTGGACTCTGCAATCGCAGTCGTAAGAGAGTTAAATTCCGCCTCAATGTTGGCAACTTTAGATCAATTGGGCGAACATACCCAAACCATAGATCAGGCAAAAAAAACGACAAAAGATGTGCTTCACATCCTGGAGGAGATTGATCGTTCTGGTATTCGCGCGGGATTATCGGTTAAATTGACCCAGATCGGGCTGCTGCTTGATGAGCAATTGTGCGAGGAAAATTTGGTCGAGATCCTCGAAGGTGCAAGTAAGAAAAATTTATTTGTGCGCATAGATATGGAAGATTCCCATTGTATTGAAGCAACCTTCAGAATTTACTGGAAAATGCGCCTTGATCACCAGTTTGAGAATGTCGGCATGGTGATCCAATCCTATCTCTACCGCAGCGACCAGGATACAGCCGAGCTGTTAGCAAAAGATACAAAAATCCGCATGGTAAAAGGTGCCTATAAAGAACCTGAGGAGATCGCCTATCCGAAAAAACAGGATGTGGATGATGCGTTCGACCGCCTTGTCCGAATGATGCTCGATCATGCCGTGGCTGAGTCTTCTCCGGCGGTTAGCGAAGATGGACGCTGGCCGTCAGTCACCGCTGTGGCCACGCATGACAAAGCCAGGATTGATGCGGCGATTGCGTATGCCGAGAGGAATGGGATTCCCAAGAGGAAGCTCGAATTCCAGATGCTGTATGGTATTCGCAGAGATCTTCAACAGGAACTTGCTGCTGAAGGTTATCCTGTCCGAGTGTATGTGGCATTTGGCACTGAATGGTACCCATTTTTTATGCGCAGGCTGGCAGAGCGGCCGGCAAACCTGTGGTTTTTTGTCTCAAGTTTATTTAGAAAGTAAACCAACTCGATTCTGCAAAGTTGATCAGTTGGGGAAGGTTCCCAGGTTGACAACGAGAGATGGTTTGAGTAAAATTATATATGAATGTATGTTCATGTATTGAATAAAATCTTGGAGGAGACATGATCAAAGATCCAGACGCAGCCGAGCTGGCAGAACTTTTCAGCGCTTTCAGTGATGCGAGCAGGTTAAAGATCATTTCGGCACTTGTCGAGGGAGAGAAAAACGTCAGCGATATCGCCCAAAGTGCGGGGTTGAGTGAATCTGCTACCTCTCACCATCTGCGCGGGCTCCGGCAGTTGAAGCTAGTCCGTGGAAGGAAAGAAGGGCGTCAGGTGTTTTATTCGCTCCTGGATGATCATGTGCACGAGCTCTACCGAATTGGAAAAGAACATATTCTTCATGGATGATTCATGGCTGAAATCAAAACCTATCAACTTGAGAATTTAGATTGTGCGAATTGCGCGGCGAAAATTGAGGATGGGGTCCAAAAATTACCGGGTGTTCGGTTTGCCCGGGTGAATTTTGCCACATCATCTCTTCATCTGGACGCTGATAACATACAGGTTGTAGAAGAAAAAATCCGCCAGCTTGAGCCCCAGGTTCAAATGACAGCTTTCAGGAAACGCCAATCCGGCATGGATGCTGCCGCACGCAGGGAGCTGTTTCTAATCGCCGGTGCGACAATCTTGTTTTTATTCGGCATCGGATTGTCTGTTTGGGCGGAGGATTGGGAACAGTCTACTGGAAAATTCCTGATATTTGGGATTGCCTATCTGGTGTCGGGTTCCCGCGTTCTTTTGAGGGCAATTCAAAATATCCGTCAGGGAAACTGGTTCGATGAGACTTTTCTGATGAGTATTTCTACGATTGGTGCGATTGCCATCGGAGAACTCCCTGAAGCTGTGGGAGTGATGTTGTTCTACCAGATCGGCGAGTTTGTCCAACAACTGTCCGTCAATCGTTCCCGGGGAATGATCCAATCCCTGATGGAATTTCGTCCGGACTCAGCCACAGTGCTGCGAGAAGGGAAGGAGAGTTCAGTCTCGCCCGAGGAAGTCGCGGTGGGGGATTTAATCCTGGTGCGGCCAGGTGAACGGATCCCGCTGGATGGTGTGGTGCAAACGGGACAATCCCAGGTGGATGCATCGATGCTGACTGGCGAATCGATGCCTATCCCGGTTATGGCAAAAAGCGAGGTGTTTGCCGGGACGGTCAACCAGAACGGCGTATTAACCATATCGGTGACCAGGACACTCGAATCCTCTTCTGTCTCAAAAATGCTCGACCTTGTTCAGAATGCGGCCAACCGAAAAGCAAAGACAGAACGGTTTATTACAAAATTTGCCAGGGTCTATTCTCCGCTGATGGTATTCATTGCGGTCGTGGTTGCCTTCGGCCCGCCTCTGATGATTCCGGGCGAGGAACTACAGACATGGATTTACCGGGCATTGGTGGTTTTGGTTGTATCCTGCCCGTGTGCACTGGTGATCAGTATTCCACTGGGGTATTTTGGGGGTATCGGCGGGGCATCCAGGCGTGGAATCCTGGTCAAAGGCGCAAATTTTTTGGATGTGTTGGCAGAAGTGCGCACAGTTGTCTTCGATAAAACCGGCACCCTTACACGGGGGGAGTTCAAAGTCACGGCAATTGTTCCTGAACCAGGACGAACACCAGAGGAGCTCCTTACCCTGGCAGCTTATGCCGAGTCTCACTCTAATCACCCGGTAGCAACCTCAATTGTGCAGGCTTATCAGAGAATGGTGGGGGAAAACCTTTCTCCGGAACGACAAGTGATTACCGAGTATGACGAAGTGGCTGGATACGGAATCCGGGCAGGAGTCAATGGTGATACGGTCGTGGTTGGGAATGATGCTTTCCTGCACAGAGAAAACATCCAGCATCCAATTTGTGACATTCCCGGGACTGTTGTTCATATTGCCGCTAACCGAATTTATTTGGGGCATATTGTCGTCAGCGATGAGATTAAAGCCGAGGCAGCCTCTGCGGTGGAAGAACTTCACCGGATTGGAGTGAGAAATGTTGTGATGCTGTCTGGTGATCAGGAAAATGTTGCCCGGTATGTTGCAAATTCTGTTGGATTGGATGGGTATCGCGCAGGTCTTTTACCGGGTGATAAGGTAGAGTCCCTGGAAAGCCTTTTGCAGTCGAGCGCGAACGGCCGGGTTGCTTTTGTAGGGGACGGGATCAACGATGCTCCGGCTTTGGCCCGCGCGGATGTTGGCCTGGCGATGGGTGCATTCGGAACGGATGCGGCAAAGGAGACCGCCGACGTAGTGCTGATGACCGACTCGGTGTCGCGGGTGCCGGAAGCGATAAAAATTGGCCGGCGTACCCGTAGAATCGTTTGGCAAAATATTGGGATCGCGCTGGGGATTAAGGCATTGTTTATTATTTTAGGGGTTGCAGGAGCAGCTTCGATGTGGGAAGCGGTGTTTGCAGACGTAGGTGTAACTGTGCTTGCAGTGCTGAATTCAACCAGGGCAATGAGGTGATGATGACAATTTCTCCGGAACAGATTGTAAAAAAAATGTCTGGCGAGGGAAAGAAGATTCTGGACTTTTTCTCGGAATTGTCCGATTCCCTATGGAATCAGAAGCTCTATTCGGATGGTGCAGAATGGACTGTGCATGAGGTGCTGGCACATATTGTTGAAGCCGAAGACTCGCTGTATCGATTGTTTTCTAACATTCTGAGGGGCGGTGCGGGAGTGCCGCAAGATTTCGATATAGACCGTTATAACGCATCCAATGTTGGGAAGATTTCAGGCATGACCAGAAAGGACCTGCTTTCCCTTTTTCAGGAACGACGGGCGCAGATGGTGGCTTTCGTGGGAAATTTATCCTCCGCAGACCTGGAGAAAACAGGCAATCATCCCTACCTGGGAACATCAACCCTGGGGGATATGCTGCGAGTGTTCCTCCTGCACCCGAATCTGCACATCCGCGATATTCGTAGGGCATTCCCAGAAAGGTTGAAATGATCCGGAGCGAATTTGAGATTTCTGATATGGTCGTGAAGGACCTTGATTGGCGAAATGGGATCCTGGACATCCTAAAGGAGGGTGACCATCTGCTCAGGCGGTTTGGGGAGGTCGAGGTGGTTACGATTGAACCTCAAGGCTCGGTGCAAGTATTCCGGCAGCAAGCGGATGAAATTTGGGCGTTGCTGTCTGGTCATGCCTCGTTCCATCTGCAAGACAGGCGACAAGACTCGCCCAGCCAGGGAGCTGAAGTTAACCTGGACATCAGCCAGGATTCCCCCCAGGCGGTATTGATCCCATTTGGAGTGCTCAGCAAAGTGACCAGTAACCAGGGCGCTACATTGGTGCGGATCAATACCCATCAGGACGAGTCCTTCCCTGGAGACGAGATTCCCTGATCTTATCTAAGGGTTCTCTGGGTTGTAATGAATTTGAGCTGTCCAAGTTGCGATATACTATGAGATGATGAATAGAAAAATGCTTTTACAATTTATCAAGTTGTCTCGACCGATATTTTTAGCTGCCGGGCTTGGGGTGTATTTTTTAGGTTGTGGAATCGCCAGATATCTGGGTTCCCGGATCGATTGGGCGGTTTTTGTGCTTGGGGCCTTGTGGTTGGTTTTCACCCATTTAGCGGCTTTGTATATCAATGAATACTTTGATGAGCCAGTGGATCGTGAAAATGAAAACCGGACCATCTTTTCCGGCGGGAGCGGCGTCCTGGGCACAGGCGAAGGAAAACTCCGCCGCAAGGTTGCATTATCAGGATTTGTGGTTGCCACTTCACTGTCTGTCGCAATGACACTCTCGTTGTTGTGGCTGGGAGCACTCTCCGCTGGGACCAGTTTATTCATGGTGTTGATATATCTTTGTGGGCTGATCTACTCCCTGCCCCCCATTCAACTGGTCAGAGCTGGTTATGGTGAATTTTTAGCTGCGATTGTTGGCGGGTACCTGGTGCCGATGTTTGGCTTCATCCTTCATACCGGCGAAGCCCACCGCCTGGTGGCGATGTCCTCGATACCAATCGTATTGTTTTCAGTTGTGTTTATGCTGGCGGTTTCTTTTCCTGATTATGCTACTGATCTGAAATACGGAAAGCGCACCTTTTTGGTACGGGCAGGCTGGGAAAATGTTGTTTTTCTTCACAACACCTTTATCCTGCTCGGCTTCCTGGTCTTGGTTTTATTACTTTACATGGACTTCCCGCGAGCGATCTTGTATCCAGCGTTTTTTGCTTTTCCCCTCGGATTGATGCAAATGTGGCAGATGCGCCAGATTGCTGCTGGAGGAAAACCAAACTGGAAAGGACTCACCTGGAATGCGGCGGCTCTGGTTGGGTCTGTCATTTACATTTTTACTTATTTCTTTTGGACTCGGTAATATGCCAGAATTTTTAAATTTAAAACCACCGACTGAAGCACTCGATCAGTTAGTGAACAATCTATCCATTCACCCGAAAACTGAAAAAATCCTGGCGCAAGATGGTTTAGGCCGGGTATTAGCAGCTGCTGTCCGAGCAGAACACCCCATGCCTTCATTCAGGCGTTCCACTGTTGATGGATTTGCTGTCTTTGCCGCAGATACCTTTGGCGCAAGCGAGAGCCTTCCCGCATATTTGCCGCTGATTGGCGAAGTGCCGATGGGTGGAGCCCCGGATTTTGTGCTGGGAAAAGGAACGTGTGCCATTATTCATACCGGTGGAATGCTTCCGGAGGGCGCTGATGCGGTCATCATGATCGAGCATACCCAACAAGCCAGGCAGGATGAGGTTGAACTACTTCGTTCGGTTGCGGTTGGCGAGAACGTCCTTCAAGTTGGGGAAGATGTGAAAGATGGAGATGAGGTGATTCCATCGGGTACGGTCATCCGGCCGGCAGAGATCGGCGGGATGATGGCCCTGGGAGTCCGGGAGATTGTAGTGGCAGCAAAGCCAAAGGTGGCAATTATCTCGAGTGGGGATGAGGTTGTTCCCCCGGATAGCCAGATTTCCCCGGGCAAGGTCAGGGATATTAATTCGTACACTTTGCAAGCCTTGGTCCGGCAGGCTGGCGGGAGCCCTGTTCTGTATGGAATTGCCCCTGACCAGCGAGCCGAGATGGACAGGATCATCCGGCAGGCTCATGCAGAATGCGACATGGTCGTGGTGACTGCTGGGTCTTCAGCAAGTTCGCGCGACCTCACGGCACTCGTGATTAATGAGCTGGGCGCGCCGGGGGTGTTGGTGCATGGCGTGAATGTCCGGCCAGGCAAGCCAACCATCTTAGGTGTGTGTGATGAGAAACCGGTCATTGGGCTTCCGGGCAACCCGGTGAGTGCTTTGGTGATTGCCGGTTTATTTGTGGTTCCTGTGGTCAGGGCATATCTCGGAGTTGCAATTAAGGGTATCCAGCCGAGTATTGAGGCGCGCTTAAAGGTCAACCTTTCGTCTCAAGCTGGTCGGGAAGACTGGGTGGCTGTACGCTTGGTCGAAGAAGATGGATATTTGTCTGCAGATCCTGTTTTCGGTAAGAGCAATCTTATCTTTACCCTGGCCCGCGCCAATGGCTTGGTGAAGATCCCTGCGGATGCAAATGGTCTTGAGGCCGGCCAGACAGTCCAAGTTTGGTTATTATAGATTGAGTAAACATAAAGGGTTTTAATGTCGATCTATCTTCACGATATTCCGTTGCCAGAAGCAATGTCACGTTTCTCTGGCGCTCTGATTGAAGCAGACCTGGGTGGAATTTTAGGCGAAGAAGAACTGGGGTTAACTCCTCAGGTAATCGGCAGGGTACTTTCCAGGCCTGTGTGGGCGAAGCTTTCTTCCCCGCATTATCATGCTGCTGCCATGGACGGGTTTGCCGTAAGGGCCGCCGAGACCCATGGTGCCACGCAGACTTCTCCAGTCGTGCTGACGTATGAACAACAGACAAAATATGTGGATACCGGTGACCTGGTGCCGGATGGTTTTAACGCGGTGATTCCGATTGAGAATATTGAGCCATTGGACTCATCCGGGGAGATTTCCAGGCACGCCCGGTCACCAGAGAAAATTCGGATCCGGGAAGCGGTTGCGCCTTGGGCTCATATCCGCCCATTGGGTGAAGATATGATTGCCACGCAGCTTGTTTTACCTGCCGGGCATACCCTTCGTCCGGTTGATTTAGGGGCGATTGCTGGCAGTGGGCATGCTGCAGTGTTTGTCAGCCGCAAGCCGCGCGTGGCTGTGATCCCAACCGGTACGGAACTGGTGGAGATTGGTACTCCCGTCATGCCGGGAGACATTATCGAGTACAACAGTCTCGTGCTCGCTGCACAGGTTGAGGGATGGGGCGGGGTTGCAGAGCGCTGCGCTAAAGTAGATGATGTGTTTGAGCACATTCTGGCTGCGGTACGGACAGCTGCCGAGACTCATGACATAATATTGTTGAATGCGGGTTCCTCTGCGGGATCTGAGGATTTTTCGGCCCAGGTTGTCGAAGAGCTGGGGGAGTTATTGGTGCATGGCGTGGCTGTTCGTCCAGGGCATCCGGTCATCCTTGGAATACTGGATGCAGAAAATGGTCGGAAAGTGCCGATAGTGGGTGTGCCGGGATACCCGGTCTCGGCTGCCCTGACAGGAGAAATTTTTGTCGAACCTGTCATCGCCCGTTGGTTGGGACGCCCTGCCTATGAGCCGGAAGTAATTGATGCTGAAATCACCCGAAAAATCACCTCGCCCGGAGGTGATGACGATTTTCAGCGGGTGGTTGTCGGTCGGGTTGGAGATAGGCTGCTGGCTGCCCCGCTCCCGCGGGGAGCAGGTGTGGTCTCTTCCCTGGTGCGTGCAGATGGACTCGCCTTGATTCCGCGTGGTTCTCAGGGAGAACCTGCCGGGGCGACTGTCCAGGTCAGGCTGTACCGGACGCGAGCAGAAGTCGAAAGGACGATCTTTGTGATCGGATCTCACGACCTGACCCTGGACTTGCTGGCACAATTCCTCAACAGCAAGCAGCGCCGCTTGACCTCCGCGAATGTGGGCAGCCTGGGGGGCCTGGTGGCGCTGCGCAGGCATGAGGCACATCTCGCTGGATCTCATTTGCTCGATCCAGTCTCCGGTGAATACAACCTCTCTTATTTGAAGCAGTACCTTCCTGAAATTCCTGTCAAGGTGATCGCTCTGGTCAACCGGCAGCAGGGGTTGATCGTGCGCAAAGGGAACCCCAGGGGTATCCGGGACCTCTTTGATTTGACCCGGGAAGATGTAACCTTTGTCAACCGGCAGCGCGGGGCTGGGACAAGGGTGCTGCTTGATTACCACCTGGACAATTTGGGGATTGCCATAGAGTCGGTCCGCGGCTATGCTCAGGAAGAATATACTCATCTCACGGTTGCGGCCGCAATTGCTTCTGGAAGAGCGGATTGCGGGATGGGGATTGCGGCAGCAGCAGATGCCCTAGAAATGGAGTTTATTCCGTTGTTTGAGGAACGTTATGACCTCATCGTTCCTGAGGAGTTTTATCAGAGCCAACTGCTGTCTCCCCTTTGGGATGTGCTGGATGATCCCAGGTTCAGAGAGGCGGTAAGATCACTCCCCGGGTATAATATTGATGTGATGGGTACAATCAAAAACATCATGGAGTAAGATATGAGGAAAGCGCTGATCGTTGATGATAACCGTCAGATTGCAGATAGTCTGGCCCAGATGTTAACATTTTTTGATTTTGAAGCCCAAGCCACCTATGGTGCCAGGGCTGGTCTAACTGCGTTACGAAACATGACACCCTCTGTAGTTTTTCTTGATTTGAATATGCCAGGCCTGACAGGGTTTGACGTTCTCAGCTATCTCAGGAGAGAGCCGCGGCTATCCAATGTGCCCGTGATTGTGGTTACATCGGATGACCAACCTGAATCGGCAGAACGGGCGATGGAGAGCGGTGCAACCGCGTATGTCATCAAACCCGTTTCCCTGGATGTGATTGAGGCATCGCTTCAATCCCTTGGTTTCTTATAGTGGCCAAAAGTCTACTGTTGAATAGCCAGATCCATATCCAATCCATACGAGGTGAGAAAAATGACACAACTCAAAGTTGGTGACTATGCTCCTGATTTTGTTTTAAACGATGAAGCGGGAATGAAGCACTCACTTGCCGCCTATCAAGGTCAGCCTGTGATCCTTTATTTTTACCCCAAAGATGATACACCTGGATGCACTACCGAGGCATGTAACTTCCGCGATGATTACTCTGCCTATGAAGACGCAGATGTGGTGATATTAGGAGTGAGCGCGGATGATGAGGCTTCCCATTTGAAATTCAAGGAAAAATTTGACCTGCCGTTTTCCTTACTGGCAGATACCAATAAAGAGGTTGTGAATAAGTATGGCGTATGGGGAAAGAAGTCGATGTACGGCAAGGAATTTGAAGGAATCCACCGCACCACCTTCCTGATCGATGCTGAGGGAAAAATCGCCAGGATCTTCGAAAAGGTGAAACCCTCAACGCATAGTGAGGAACTGCTGAACGAGATCGAAAAGCTGGGGTTGTAAGGCTTAGCAGAATGAAACAGGACGCTGGTTTGCAGCGTCCTGTTTTTTGCGTGGTGAAAACTGCGCCTGGTTATTCCCTTATCGGAAGGTAGAGATAAAATTGAAAGTCCATCTCAGTTTTCCCGGGTTTCCAGGGCTGTATGAGTTCCTCCAGCCATTGATGGCTTCCCCGGGTGTATTTGCTGGTATCTCTCCAGGCGACCAGCTTCTGCCAGATTTGCCCTATGACTTCCAGTGAGGGGCAGTGAGCTACTGCATACAACCCGCCTTCAAATTCAATGACTTTCGCATCTGAACCCTTGGGCAGCTCATCCTCCGGCATGATCCAGATTTCGTAGCCGTAATTCGGGCTTCCTTCGGATGGGTTGGGGTTGTTGAACCCGAAATGGCGGAAATCTTTGGATTTTCGCAGACCGTGCTTGTCCATCCATTGGTTAGCTTTGTCATGGGCGATACTTTCGGGGATTTCTCCGAAACCGTAAAATGTAGCCCCTTTCAGCGGCGGCAAAGTGACAATCCTGATATCAAGGTCATTCATCTTTATACTCCTTTATCTTTCTAGTATCTATATCATAATTTGTTTACCTGACATCTTATGTCAGGTATTTATGGTAAGATCTATACAGGAGGCACAAATGAGAGCTGACCGATTGCTTCAGATGATGCTGATCTTGCAAACCAGAGGCAAAAAAACTGCCTCAGAGCTGGCAAAAGAGCTAGAAGTTTCTGAACGAACGATTTACCGGGATGTGACCGCTTTGTCCACCGCGGGCGTGCCGATTTATTCTGAGAAAGGACCGGGAGGGGGAATCCTGCTGCTGGAAGATTACCGTACATCCCTGACCGGACTATCTCAGGAAGAGGTCCATGCGTTGTTTACAGTGAGTGTACCTGCAGCGATGGCGTCTTTGGGGATGAGTACGGAAATGAAAAGAGCGCTACTGAAATTATCCGCATCATTGCCAACATCCCTGCGGGAGGCAGAGCTGGAAGTGCGCCAACGAATCCACTTCGATGCAGGATGGTTGCGAGAGCGGGATGCTTCCGGGTCCCATTCCTCAATCAAAGACTTGTACCGGGCCGTCTGGGAGGACCGTCGGGTGAAGGTGGTATTGCACTACGCATTTGGGGTTGAAATTGAATATATCGCGGATGCGTATAGCCTGGTTAATTTCGGCGGTGATTGGATGTTGGCCTGCTGGATCAATAATAATTTTGGTGTGCTGAGAATAGCAGAATTGGGGTCTTTGGAAATTTTAGATGAGCATTTCACCAGACAGCCTGAATTTAATCTGGAATCATTTTGGGAGAAATGGAAGGAAAAAGTGTGGGGTCATATCCCAACATTTTGCGCGGAGATGCTGGTTACTTCCTGGTTGCTAAGTTACCTGAGCAAACTTCCAGCAGTCAAAGTGGTATCCATGCAGGAACAGGTTATTGATTCGTTTTCCTATCACGTCAGTTTGGAATTCAAGCATTTTGAGGATGCCAGGAGGTTCCTGCTTGGATTTGGTGCAGCAGTAAAAGTACTGTCACCACCCGAGCTGAAACTGACCATTCAGGACTATGCCAATCAAACCTTAAAAGTTTATCAGGAGTAGGTTTAATTGCAATGGTTTGTTATAATGTTTGGGTTTGATATATAAACAATCCTTAACAAGTGTAAGCGGAGGAAACTATTCTCATGGCAGTAAAACGGATTTTGATTATGGGGGCTGCGGGACGGGATTTTCATAATTTCAATACCTATTTCCGCGGGAATGAAGAGTATAAGGTTGTGGCATTCACCGCTACTCAAATCCCGGACATTGAAGGCCGGACGTACCCGGCAGAATTGGCCGGTTCTGGTTATCCTGATGGAATTCCGATTTACCCGGAAGAGCAGTTGATCGATTTGATCAAACAATACCAGGTGGACCAGGTTGTTTTTGCCTACAGCGATGTACCACATACTTATGTGATGAATAAAGCATCTGCGGTTCTTGCAGCAGGCGCTGATTTTCGGCTGCTGGGAACAGGCAGCACAACTGTCAAATCTACCAAACCGTTGGTCTCGGTATGTGCTGTCCGGACAGGTGCCGGAAAAAGCCAGACCACTCGCAGGGTATCCCTGATTTTGAGAGATCTTGGATATAAGGTGGCCGCGATTCGACACCCGATGCCCTATGGCGATCTGACAAAGCAAATCGTCCAGCGATTTGCTGATTATTCTGATCTCGACAAGCACGAATGCACGATCGAAGAGCGTGAAGAATACGAACCTCACATCGACAATGGTGTGGTTGTGTATGCGGGTGTGGATTATGAGAAGATCCTCCGCCAGGCCGAGCAGGAAGTCGATATTGTGCTGTGGGATGGCGGTAACAACGATTTGCCGTTTTACCAATCAGACTTCCACATCGTGGTGGCTGATCCTCACCGCCCTGGACATGAGGTTGCGTACCACCCTGGTGAAGCCAATGCCCGCCTGGCCGATGTGTTTGTTTTGAATAAGGTGGATACAGCAGGCCCGGAAGGTGTGCTCGCTGTCCGGGAATCCCTGCGCAAATTGAATCCTGAAGCGCTGATGATCGAGGCTGCCTCTCCATTGTTCGTGGATGACCCGGATGCAATCCGGGGAAAACGGGTGCTGGTAGTGGAAGATGGCCCGACGTTGACCCATGGTGAGATGGCTTACGGCGCTGGCTGGGTCGCAGCCCGGCGGTTTGGTGCCGCTGAGATTGTAGACCCGCGTCCCTTTGCGGTTGGCTCAATCATCGAAACATATCAAAAATATCCAACCACTGGCGATGTACTGCCGGCGATGGGTTATGGTGAAAAACAAATGAAAGAGCTAGAGCAAACCATCGAGAATGCAGATGTTGATCTGGTTGTGATCGGGACCCCGATTGACTTGACAAGGGTGATCAAGATCAATAAACCATACCAGAGAGTACGCTACGAACTCCAGGAAATTGGGCAACCCACCCTGGCCGACCTTCTGGAAAAGAAATTTGGTCGAAAGGCTTAAAACAAAAGAGCCCCAGTCATCCGACTGGGGCTCTTTGAATTTAGATCAAGCTAGCCCTGCCCTTCGATGATCTTATCAAGTTCTTCTCTCGCCTGGTCTTCGCTGATATCTTTAATTATCGCCCATTCTGTTACGAATAAATTTTCTGTGGTTTCAAGGGCCTTTTGCTCGAAATCGTTCAACCCTTGATGGTGTTTGCGGTAGAACAAATCCCGGATAATCTGAGCAGAGATATCCATCGATCGATTGGAGGTATACTCGCTGATCAGTTTTCGGCGTTCATTGTGGTTTTCCGGGAACTCCTCTGGCTTATCTTTGAGGATTTTTTTTGCTTTGTTCAATTTATAAAGTGACGAGAGGGGCCGAATTCGATCGTTTATGGGGTTGTCGGTTGGGATGAAGAACGTGCTGTTGGATGTTTTTGCCTTGTAATACTTGTTCTTTTTCTTACCAATTACCTTTGTTTCAATCCCTACGATTTGGCCGATTCCATAGAAAGCGTGGACGATCCAATCGCCTTTTTGGAGGGAATCTGGCTTATTACTCACATCATACTCCTTTTTGTGAGGTAACAATAGTTTGTCTTCCTAACAAGTATAACATGTGAGCAGGATTTTTCAAAAATTGGCATTATTAGAGGGGGCGTATGCCATTATCAAAATAATCAGGGTAATTATCTCTAACTTCGGGTTCCAGCTTTTTTTAAGATGAATCGGAATACTGGGCGGTCGAATTTTTCCCAGGCGATCTGGAAGCGTGTTTTCTCAGGGGGAGAAAACTCTTCAAGGTAACGTTCTGAATGTGTTTTTTTAAATCTGGGATCCGATTCCGCAATTTCCAGCATATCCAGCAGGAAGGGTTTTTGATCGGTCACCACCTGGATGGTTCCAGATGGGGAAAGCGCACCATCCATCAGGGAGAGAAATTCATTCGAAAAAATGCGGTGTTTTTGCCGGTTCTTCCCGCCGTAATTTGGATCAGGAAAATTTAAATATACTGTTCCCAATGAGTTTGGCTCAAGCAAAGGATCGATCAGCTTGAAGTCTGTTTTGATGTAAAGCACATTGGGAATATTGCGGCGGGCAGCCTGGTTTACAGCATGGTAGATCGACCTGCGTGAGATCTCCACACCGACAAACCATTCTTCAGGATGCTGCAGCGCAACCGCATTGGTGAATTCGCCCGTTCCACAACCGATATCCAGCGAAATTAACCCGGTTTGACTGAACAAGGCTGAGCAGGTTAGTTTTGGAAATTGTTCCGGAAAATGAAATAAGGTTTTATTCTCCCACTCGCGCAAATATTTCGCAGCAACTTTTTGTGAAGGTGGGATGTACTTTACCCGTGAAATTCTTCGACCGCGCGACATCACCTGCTCCTTATGCATTCCGTGTCATCTCGATCCGGCGGAAAACTTCCACATAGCCATGTTTTTTGAAAGCAGGCAGGCGGATGTCGCTGGCAGGGATATTTTCGATTTGCACCGGCAGTCCGGGATGGCGGGAATGAAGGTGTGCCAGGAGATGGTCCGTGGTTTTGACGGGATCGTTTTTTCCGGTTCTAAAAACCAACCGTGAGATCAATTTTGGTTTGACCTGATAAATCATCCATCCTCGCAAATTATGATGTGCAAAATGGAAGCCGCACTTGTTTTCTAACTGTGCAAAAGTTTCTGTCTGGTTGGTCCAGGCTTGCGGCATTTTTCGCTCCTGCAGAAGGCTGAGCATCTCATCCTCCCGAATCGGGATGCAATCCCTTTCTGGTTTGGGGGTATGGCCTGGAGTTATGCCCATAATCAATAGCTCGCGCGACTTCCGAAAGCCATAATTTTGGAATAATTGCAGAGCAGCCTGGTTGCCTTTTATGACCTCAAGCGTGTTCTTGGGAATGGTTAACTGGTCCGAATTTTCGAGTAAGTGGTGTACAATGGCCCGCCCGACACCCTTTGAACGGTAATCTGCGATAAGACCAAGGCGTGTGATCCAGGAACGATTGCCTCTGATTCCAAGCATACCGAGACCTACCAAGCGATTCCCCTCGACAGCTACGAGGGATTGCGCTAAATCTATATCATAAACTCGAATGTATTCATCCAGGCGAGGAGCGGTCATCGGCATGGGAACCATATAATCCTGCCGGGTCTGGTTATAAACTGCCGTAAGCTGCTCAAGGTTAAATTGATTGGCGGGAATGAGTCTGAAAGTCATTAAGGTTTCATCTGAAAGATTTGTTTGGAATTTATTCGGGTCGACCGGCGGTTCATTCTACCATAGGGTTTGTTCCAGGATCCGTAATCCATCACTCGACTGGTACCTATTTCACTAGCCAGATGGTGCTGGTTTTTGGAAAGACAGCGCATAGAAATCGGTATTCTCAATGATCTGGGATGTGATATTCAGCATGCTTTGAGGGGCAAGCCGCTTGATACCTTCTACTGCCGTTTCTTTGTCCTGTGAATATTTTTGATGAGCTGGTAAACGCGAAAGGGTGCGCATGGCTCCACCAACTTCGTCGATGATGTGGATGGTTGTCCCGGGTAGTGCCACCCTGGCCATCTCGTTGACCGATTTGAAGGGGTCTTCCATAAATTGTAAGCCACCCATTTGGAGAACGAGGTCAAAGGATTCATTTCTGAAGGGAATGTGGGCGGCATCGGCCTGGATAACCTCAACCTGACGGTCTGCGCGCCTGGCTTTTTTTCTGGCATACTTGAGCATCTGGAAGGAGATATCCAACCCAAAATATTCGATTTGCTCTGGAAGATGGAACAGGTTAGAAGCGGTTCCGGCCGCCGTTTCGAGGACTTTATCTCCGGGTTTGAGATCCAGTTTAGCGACATACTGCTGGCGAACTCGCAGCTCAGAATTAAGCTGAATCTTATCTCCCAGAGAGACAATCGCATCATAGCTGAATGCGATCCAATCGTGAAGCAGTTTGGAGGATCGGTTCCGGCCTTGTGTTCCTTCTGGGGCCAGAATGACTGGAATCCCTTCCCTGATCTGGAAAACCTGGCCCGATGCAGCTCCGACCAGCTGATTGTCCAGCCAGATAAAAGGTTCGCCTTTGTAAGGGTTGCACATCATTTCTACAGTTTCTGAACGCATATAAGTATTATAGTGTTTCTTCGAGATTTACGGGGTAAAATCTGGGCAGATCTATACAAAGGAGCTGCAAGATGTCTGGACGTCCAATGGATGGCAAAACGGTGCTAATTACGGGTGCCACGGATGGGATTGGAAAACAGGCCGCAAAAGAACTGGCAATTTTAGGAGCAACCACAGTGCTGGTTGGCAGGAATGAGGACAAATGCAGGCAGGCTGTTGAAGAAGTTAATGCTCTCAGCGAGGGAAAGCGAGCCAGCTACCTGGTGGCAGACTTGTCCTCCATGAGTGCTGTGGAACAATTGGCGAAAGATTTCAGGTCTGGCTTTGCCAGGCTGGATGTGCTGGTCAATAATGCAGGCGGAGCGTTCCTCCCCCGACAGATCACTGAAGATGGATTTGAAAAAACTTTTGCTTTAAATCATTTGGCATATTTCCTTCTGACAGACCTGCTGCTCGATATGCTCAAAGCCAATTCTCCAAGCCGGGTGATTAATGTCTCGTCAAATTCTCATTACAACGGAACAATTTCCTTTGGAGATATCCATCTCAAATGGTTCTATTTTGTATTCCGAGCTTATAGCCAATCAAAACTGGCAAACGTGATGTTCACCTATGCGTTGGCCAGGAGGTTAGAAGGCAGCGGGGTAACCGCCAACTGCCTCCACCCGGGATTGGTCCAGACGGGCATTTTTGGTAAAGTAAAAGGCGTCCCTAAGCTGATTGAAAAATTCTTGTTAAGGAAAGCAATTTCCATTGAAGCAGGGGCCGAGACGATTGTCTATCTTTCTTCATCGGAGGAGGTGTCTGCTGAGAGCGGAAAATATTATTATAAGAAAATACCCCGCACAACATCCGAAGGATCTTACATTGTGAAAGACCAGGAAAGGTTGTGGAAAATGAGTGAGGAGATGTTGAAACCCTGGCGGCAAGGCTGACGGCCGTACCGGTTAGAACTGAGCAAACTGTCCGATCACGATCCCGTCAAGTGCATTTTTTAGATCTTTGGTCAGCATCATGATCGCCACTCCTGCTTTCCCGGACCCTAATGAGACTGCGGTTTGCGTGAATACATTCTGGTCTGCCAGGATGGGGACAGGAGTTTTCAATCCAAACGGAGAGACAGTCCCGATTTGATGGCCAGTAACCTCGAAGACTTCTTCAGGAGATGCCATCGTCAGCCGAGACATGCCGAAGTGCTGGCGTAATGCTTTCCAGGAAATTTGTTGTTTGCCGGCAATCAGCACCATCGCATACTCACCCTGGTTGAGGCGGAAGAGGATGCTGCGAACGACCTGTGAGACCTCCTGGTTTCGTTCAGCGGCAGCCTGCTCGATTGAGCGCACCTGGCCTTGGTGGGTAAATACGTGATGCGGGATATTCAATTTCGTGAGCGCGACGGATACGGGTATAGGTTCAGTCATTGGATTCTTCCTGGGCATTGAGTTGTTTAGACCATATACCGGTCCATTCTGGTAGACGCACCCAGCTGTTTTTTCTTACCATGTTTCCCAAATCCTCCCCAAAGAAAAACCGAACGTAAGCCACTGCCTGATCTAAAGACTCAAACTGGTAATCCGTTTGGATCACCTGGCGGGAAAATCCCCATTCTTCTTCCAGCCAGTGGTAGTACTCAGCCAGACCGGGAGTAGGTGGCGCAGGTGTCTTACTGCCAGTGGTCATTGTTTCGATGATGATCAGCCAACCACCTGGTTTCAAACAGCGCATTGCGTTCCCCAATACCTGGCCGGCCTGGTCCTTCCAGTTGGTTGGATACCAACTAATAAAATGACCGATCGCCCAGCCTGCGGTGATGATCCCGAATTGGTGTTCAGGAAATGGCAGCCTGCGCATGTCCGACTGGATCAGGCGTATACCATAAGGAAATTGGGATTGATGCTCCCTTAACATGTGGATGTGTAGATCAAGTCCGATAAATCTGATTTCTGGAAAGAGCAAAGGAAGCCGGCCAGTGCCAGTGCCCAGGTCCAGCACTGGCTGTTGATCAAATGGGGTGATGCTTTCCAGCGCGGGGCGGAGGTTCTGATCTGTATCCTCGAAGCTGATCAATTCGTGATAGCTGCGGCCCTGGCTCCTGTAGATCTTAATATAATGGTTATTGGGGTCCAACAATTTCTTTTATCCTTCCATCACCAGAAAAAAGCAGGCTTCCCTTGCATTTATTGTCTGTCATTAGAAGCCCCTCCATGGAGGGGCTTCTGTGTAGTCCGGTTATCCTAATTCATTCAACTGGCTCTGGATTTTTTCTGCCGTTTCCTGGAAAGCCGCCAATCGATCCCGTTCTTTTTGAACGACATCTGCAGGAGCCTTCTGGGCGAACGGACTGGAGAGAAGTTTTTCCAACCGGTCGATCTGCTGGCTGACTTCTTCAAGATCGGACTGCAGACGTTTCTTTTCCTCCTCCGGATCGATGAGATCGAACAGGGGTAGGAAAATTTCTGCCGGGCCGACGACTAAGGCTACCGTGCCTTCCGGTTTGTTTTCCAGGGTCTCGATGATTTGGAATGACTCCGGATTAAGATGGCACAATGCGGCAATCGTCGGGGACAGTTCTTGCAGGCTGTTGGTTTGTTCACCAGCGGTGATCGTTGCCCCGATGCGCGAGCCGGGCTTGACTTGTTTTTCTGCCCGGAGGTTTCGGATCGCCCTGATGATCTCCATTGCGAGGCTGAATTCAGTGATCGCATCCTCTTCCCAGCCTTCCAGTTCTTCAGCTTCTGGCCATTGAGCAATGATCAGAGCATCTTCCCAGCCGTTTTCCGGAGAGACCTCTGCGCCAAAGTGATTGGCTGCTTCCTTCAGGTATCCCCACAGCTCTTCTGTAATGAAGGGCGTGAAAGGATGGAGCATGCGCAAAATTTTATCCATCGTTTTGATCAGTGCGATGGCCGTCTTCTTGGCGCGGGCGCCGCCTTCCGAGACCTGGATTTTGGCGATTTCCAGGTACCAATCTGCAAACTCGCCCCAGAAAAAGTCGTAAAGCTGCCGTCCGGCTTCCCCATATTGGTAGGCAGTGAACAGCCGGTTGACATTATTGGTGATTTGGCGCATCCTTGCCCAAATCCAGGAATCTGCCTGGGTCCACTCGAGGTCTGCCGTGTCTGCGTCTGCCGGGGCCTGCTCCAACAGCGTGAGCACCAGCCGGGTCGCATTCCACAACTTGTTGGCAAAATTGCGGTTGGCTTCAACCTTCTTAAGGCTGAGGTTGGTGTCCTTCCCGGGGGATGAGCCGACCAGCAGGGAAAACCGCAGCGCATCGGTGCCCATCTCATCCATGACGACCAAAGGGTCGATCACATTGCCGGTTGTTTTGCTCATTTTTCGCCCCAGCTCATCGCGGATGATTCCATGCAGGTAGACAGTGTGGAAGGGTACCTCTCCTGTGTATTCCAACCCGGACATGATCATCCTGGCAACCCAGAAGAACAGGATGTCGTACCCGGTTTCGAGCACGGAGGTCGGGTAAAAATATTTCAGGTCAGGGGTCTCATCGGGCCAGCCCAGGGTGGAAAATGGCCATAATCCGGATGAGAACCAGGTATCCAGCACATCCGGATCTTGCTCGATGGTTACAGGTTTGCCGTAGTGGGCATTGGCTTTTTCCTGGGCAAGTTCCTCAGAGCGGGCACAGAACATCTCACCATCCGGGCCATACCATACCGGGATCCGGTGACCCCACCACAGCTGGCGGGAGATACACCAATCTTCGATGTTCTCCATCCAGTTGTAATACACTTTCGTGAAGAAATCGGGCACGATCTGGATGCGTCCATCCTTTACTGCCTCCAGTGCCGCCTCTGCCAGCGGTTTGATCTCGACGAACCATTGGGTGGAGATCATTGGTTCGATGATCTCTCCGCCGCGTTGTGAGCGAGGGATTTTGAGCGTGTAATCGGTCTCTTTGATTACCAGGCCTGCTTCAGCCATATCGGCCCACAGGTTTTTACGGCAGTCAAAGCGGTCTTGTCCGGCGTACGGGCCTCCATTCTGGTTGATGGTGGCATCTTTATTGAGGATGGAAACGATTTCGAGATGGTGTCTCTCACCAATCTCATAGTCGTTGATGTCATGGCCAGGAGTGATCTTGAGAGCGCCAGTGCCAAACTCTTTATCCACATAGGAATCGGCAATCACGGGAATCTCGCGGTCCAGGATCGGGACCAGGGCGGTTTTTCCAATGAATTTTTGGAAGCGTTCATCATCCGGATGTACCGCCACGGCCGTATCACCCAGGATGGTTTCTGGCCGGGTGGTGGCAACCGGGATGAAGTCTTCGGAGTCTTTGATCCGGTATTTGAAGTAGTAGAGTTTGCCGGGCTCCTCGGAATATTCCACTTCGAGGTCTGAGACCGCTGTCTGAAGACCTGGAGACCAGTTGA
Source organism: Anaerolineales bacterium (assembly GCA_035458505.1). GTDB lineage: Bacteria > Chloroflexota > Anaerolineae > Anaerolineales > UBA11579 > UBA11579. The sequence goes on from DATHZS010000024.1 coordinate 125,333, forward strand.
TCAGCCGCGGGCCGCGGTAAATAAGACCCTTCTCGTATAAACGTACAAAGGCTTCGATTACGGCTACCGAGAGCCCATTATCCAGGGTGAAGCGTTCCCGGCTCCAGTCACAGGATGCACCTAACCGGCGGATCTGCTGTGTGATGATCCCGCCGTATTTCCGCTTCCATTCCCAGGTGCGTTCCACGAAGGCTTCCCGGCCGATCTCTTCCCGGCGTTTGCCTTCTGTTTTCATCAGGTCTTTTTCCACCTGAAGCTGGGTGGCAATCCCAGCGTGATCTGATCCGGGTACCCAAAGGGTAGGGATGCCTCTCATGCGGTTGTAGCGGATCATCAGGTCTTCCATGGCCACGAACAGACCATGCCCGAGGTGAAGTTCGCCGGTTACGTTTGGCGGGGGGATTGAGATCACGAATGGTTTGATCGAAGGGTCGTGGTTCGGATCCTGGGGCTGGTTGGTCGGTTCAAAATACCGGCTTTCCTCCCACATTTGGTAGATTCGCCCTTCGGTTTTCCTAAAATCATAGGTTTTGGGTAACATGTGCTTTTTCATTTTTAATCACTCCAACTCATTAATTTCTGAGGGTTTTTCAGTTGATAGTCTCAGGTGCTCTGAGGATCGCATGCAACGCTGGTATGCCAGCAGGATGGACCTTGACAACCGGTCTGCACATCTCAACCAGCATGGCTGGGATGCGCATGGGGACCTCGTTGCCCCTGAAGGTTGATCGGTTCAGTCTGACTAACCGATCGATTTGGAAACCTGGGTTTCCTCTTAGTATGGATTGTTGGTTTAGATCCATCTGATGCTCCGATAAATAAAAAACGCTCTCATCCTCATCAGGACGAAAGCGAACTTCCGCGGTACCACCTTCATTCGCCAATCTTAAATTGGCGCACTCATCACCCCGACCATCATCAGGGCTCCGCTGTATCGGGCGTACCCGTGCCGGTCTACTTTAAGTTTTGGCTTATTTCTTCGGCATCCTTCCAGGCGACCTTCGTGAGATGGCATTCTCGGAGGGCTTTCAGCCAGAGACCCTTCCTCTCTATTGGAGTGCCTGTCTCACTACTCCTCCCGGATAAGGAGATATGTTTTGTTTTGTTGATTATACAGAGAAGCAGGCTCGCTGTCAACTTGACTACACGGTAAGATTGAATGGTTCGTATATCTGCGTCAGTTAATTTTTTCAATCAGCCCGGTACTTCCATCGAGCCTGACCTTGTCCCCTGTTTCCAGGTACACTGTCGCCTGGTTCACACCGACCACTGCCGGGATACCGTATTCGCGGGCAACGATCGCACCATGCGTCATCATACCGCCGACTTCCATGATCAATCCGCTGGCTGCCAGGAAAAGCGGGGTCCAGGCTGGGTCGGTCCCGGGACAGACTAAAATCTCTCCTGGGGACAGGTTGGCCTTGTGCGGCTCAAAAACGACCCTAATGGTCCCCTCAACTACACCTGGTGAAACCGGGCTTCCCCGGAGCACACCGGCTTCACGATCTGGCGCTTCCATCCCCTCGTAAAATGTGCGGCCGTCGCTGACCAGCATCCGCGGGACCTGTTTCCGCAGCATCTCCTGGTTGTACGAAGTACGGCGCTGGCGAATCAGAGTTTTCCAATCCTGCTGTTCACCATTGGAGAAAGCCTCCAGTTCATCCAAATACAGGAAGAATAAATCATCTTTGTTTTTCGTTTTGCCTTGGGCGACCAATGTCTCACCACACCTCAATAAGGAATGCCGGATGAGTCCCATGATCTGGACGATATAAAATTTGGGGCTTTCGCGCAGCCCTCCCAAGGCCCAAAGTCTCCGCACCGCGGCCCTGACCATTCGGGTTTTGAGCTTCCCGGCAAATGTATTCTGAACGGAGGCAACCAGTGTATCCAGAGCTTCCTGGGCCTGGGCTGTACCGCGTCTGAAAACAGCGTCCGGGGCGATTGTGTCATCTTTGATTTGCAGATAGCTCTGGATGGTTTGGATGATTTGGGTTGGGTTTTCCCGCCAGCGTGGGCGCCCAATATCAATCTCCCCAAGGCCGCGCATACCGTACTCTGTCAGAAATGTTTGCAGTCCCCTCTGGCCAATCTCAGGGAGTTCTGCGCGAAGATAATTTTCAGCGAGCTGTGCAGCTGGCAAACTTTGGAACATTTGCAAGGAGATTGGATCTTCTCGGATTGCTTTCGCGGTATCCCAAAGGGAGAGGTCCATTTCGGTGGTCACATTATTGGGGAGCCCGCGAGTCAGTTTCAATGCCAATTCATTTGACCCGTGGTGTTGGCTCGAAATTTTGCTTAGAAACAGCAATGGCAGTAATCCTGGCATGGCCCCACCTGCAATTTCGGGGACAGCGAAGATGAACGCGTGATATATCTCCCGGAAGAGTTCGACAGCCTCAGTCAGCGTCAGGGTTCTTTGGGTTGGCTGATCATATTTCTTCCTCAGTTTTTCAATCTCGGCTTGATAGGCATCCCTGATCATCCGGGCTTTGGTCTCGGGATCTCGGGCAAAGAACAGCATCTTTTTAAGCATTCGCCTACCGAATCGGAACAGCCGGCGGATTGTGCTGAGCTTCATTCTTCCGGACCCTGCCTCAACATCAGGGTCAGATAGGATTTCTTTCAACGCTCCCAATGATCCTGGTTCAACTCCGGGAAAGACTTTCAGCATTACCTTGGCACCTAGAGGGTGGCGAACAATGCTGGTGGCATCTCCCCATAACCGTTCCCCGGCAATCTTAATAACGCCTTGGGTATGTTGGGTCCGGTCGTTGAAGCCAAACAAGCTTGAACCACCTGCGAAAATTAACCGGATGGCATCCTGGCCGAGAGGTGTCATTGGATCCAGCAGGCCTTGCACTGCACCGAAGGAAAAGAAGACATGCAGCTGGCTGGACTCAGGAACCTCAGGGATTGGATAAAGTGATGTGATCGGGCGTGATTGCAAGATGCTAAAGGTGCCATCAACCCAGGCCCACTCAATGTCCTGTGGGAATTCATACAGGGCCTCGATTTTTTTTCCAATGCGGGCAAGCTCCAAAATAGCCTGGTCTGGAAGCGCTTGTGTACCAGGCGAATCTGTTTTGTATGATTGCACTCCACCTTCCGGCAGCCCTCGGACTGCATCAGATTTTGCACCCAGGGTTTTGCTTTTGATCGCTGACTGTACCGTGTCAACGATGTAATGGTCCGGTTCAACCTGACCGCTGACCAGCGCTTCTCCCAGGCCGATGGTAGCGTCAATCACCACCTCACTTCTTAACCCTGTGAGAGGATTGGCTGTAAATAAAACCCCCGAGATCTCGGATTGCACCATTCGCTGGACAATGACTGAAAGAGATACTTCATCGTGGGGGATATTGTTTCGAGTCCGGTACCCGATGGCACGCGCTGTCCATAACGATGACCAGCAGGTGATTACTGCGTCCACAAGGAGCTCTTCTCCAATAACGTTTAGAAGTGTGTCTTGCTGACCCGCGAAGGACATCCCGGGCAGATCTTCCGCAGTTGCAGACGAACGTACTGCTACTGGGGCATCACCGAGCCAGGCCAATCCGCTGCGGAGGCTGTCCACCAGATCAATGGAAATTTTGCCCTGTGAAAATTCTTGCCGGATCTGCAAGGAGGCATGTTTTAGCGCTTCTGGTGATCGCAGATCAGTTTTTTCTAAAGTGGATTTGATCAATGATCTGAGATGGTTCTCAAGGACGAATTCTCGGTATGCGCTTGTCGGAATAAGAAAACCATCGGGCACCGGAATTCCAGCATTCTTCAATTTAATCAGGTTGGCACCTTTACCACCTGCCACTGAAAGGTCAACTTGAGGTGAATCGAAAGGGATTAATGTTTCAGGAAGCTGGTCGGGTTTTTCCATGATACATTACACGATTTTGGACAGGTAGTTGGTGTAATAAGGCCCACTGAAGTAAATGAGTGAGATCTTTCGAATTTCAGGTACCCAATTAAAGGTTACTCAGGATCAGGAAACCTCCAATGCATGCAGCACAAATTGAGATGGCAATGAATACCGCACCAACAATGATCAGAGTCATTGTTCCTTTTGTTCCCTGAACGAGGACGGACTCTTCTGGACTTTCAGGGTTGTAAAAAACTGAAACAGACCCATTGACAGGATATGGGCTGAGAGCCTCTTCAGCTTTTTTGCTTGAGCTGTAGGTTTTTGTTCCGCCGAATGAAATCCGGTCGTTGGTGAAATCTTCTTCACCTACCTGATATTGATACTTAATTTCCGGAACAAACGTTGTGGTTGTGAACCCTTCAGCATCTGTGTCGTAATCTTTTTTGACCTCGGCCTCGGTGATCTTGCCAGGGACCTGGTGCCAGTTGAGGCTTTCGGTGGCTTTTTGCCGGTTCCGATACCCAAAGAAAATTGCCGCTGCCCCACCCAGGAAGAAAGCAAAAACAAAGAAACCACCACAGAGATACCAGATAAAATCTGTTGACATGATATTGATCCTCCTTGAAACGTTCTCGGTGATTAGTAGAATCCATTTTCTCATAATCCTGAAAATATGGGAAATTGTTTTGGTACCAAAAAGCCCACGATCGTTAATTTTATGGTAAATTCTATCTGGTTTGAACTGAATACTTAATTATTCCTGATAATTTTAATGATAAGATGGTAAGATTGGGATCAATAAAAACATTTAAGAATAAGCGTTTTATGGACATAACATACAAATCTCAAGCACCCGAAAGTCATTTTGCGCTGCGCATTAAAGACCTGAATGTCTATTACGGGAATTTCCGTGCCGTAAAAAATGTTCATCTGGATATTGAGAGAAATAAGATCACTGCAATTATCGGTTCCTCAGGATGTGGAAAAAGTACGATGTTGCGCTCGATCAACCGGATGAATGAGTTGATTCCTTCTGCACGCATCGAAGGGGAAATTTTATACAACGGACAGAATGTCCTGGATGTGAATATTGACCCCGTTGTTGTTCGAAGCCAGATCGGGATGGTCTTTCAGAAACCGAATCCATTTCCCAAAAGTATCTATGATAATGTGGCATGGGGGGCTCGCGCGAACGGCTTTCGCGGCGATATGGATTTGCTCGTAGAAAATTCACTAAAGCAAGCTGCCCTGTGGGATGAAGTGAAAAATGACCTTGACGAGAGCGGGTTATCGTTATCAGGAGGGCAGCAGCAGAGGCTGTGCATTGCCAGAACCATTGCGGTAAAACCGGATATTATTCTGATGGATGAGCCAGCATCTGCCCTGGATCCAATCGCCACCCTTAAGATCGAAGAATTGATGCGGCAGCTTGCGGAAAACTACACCATCATCATCGTAACTCATAATATGCAGCAAGCGGCGCGTGCTTCTCATTACACGGCTTTCTTCAACATGGATGATGATGGTGCAGGGTATTTGGTTGAATATGGGAATAGTAACCAGGTTTTTACTAATCCACAAAAGGAATTGACAGAAGCCTACATTACAGGTCGCTTTGGTTAAAAGTGTTCATTTATTATCGGAGAGAAATATGACACGCACATTTTTAGATCAAACCATCAGTAGCTTAAAGCAAGAAATCTTAGAGATTGAAAAGATGGTGTCTATTGCTACCACCGACGCAGTGGCCGCTTTAATTGACAAGGATCTTGATAAGTCGAGACAAGTGTACCTGGGGGACCAGGCGATCAATGCAAAACGCTTCACCGTCGAAAACGAGTGCCTGATCGTCATTGCTACGCAACAGCCCTTAGCCACGGATTTGCGGGTGTTGGCATCGATTTTGGAGATTGTCACAGAATTGGAACGTATGGGCGATTATGCCAAAGGGATCGCAAAGATCAACATGATTACCAAAGACAATTCCCATAACTTGCCAATCATCAATCGTCTCAAAGAGATGGCCGAGATCACTGTGGGTCTGCTCCATCGGGCTGTAGAGGCCTTTGTCGCTGTGGATGTAGACACATCACGGTCACTTCCAGAAGAAGATGATGCGGTTGACGCGATCTTCAATGAAATTTATACCGGGTTGGTAGAGAACATGATGGAAGATCGTTCGCTTGTCGCATATGCCAATCATATGCAGTGGGCAGCCCATAATCTTGAACGGATGTCGGATCGGGTGACCAACATTTGTGAGCGAACGATCTTTGTGGGTACAGGCGAAATGAATGAGCTTGAAGAATCGGATGACGAATGGGTGATAGATATTTGATGATCTTAAAATCCAATATGCTTAAGTGGCTTTCTCTGTGGTTCCTGACTCTGTTGGTTGTTTTGGCAGCGGCCGGATGTACCTCTTCGGGGGATGCCGGCAATCAGGGAAGTGCCCAGGAAATTTATATTGAGAACAAAGGGTCAGACACCATTGTCAACCTGGCCTTGGCCTGGGCTGAGCGCTACCAGGATGTTGAGCCGGCTGTGCGGATCTCCGTGACAGGTGGCGGCTCCGGGACCGGGATCGCAGCCCTCATCAACGATACCGTGGATATTGCAAACGCTTCCCGACGGATCAAGCAGGAAGAGATAGATAACGCTCAAAACAATGGTGTGAATCCGATCGAGTATGTCATTGCCCGGGATGCGATTGCCGTGATTGTCAATCCCGACAACCCGGTAGACAAGCTGACCATCGGGCAAATATCCGCCATTTACTCCGGTGAGATTACCAACTGGAAGCAGGTGGGCGGGGAGGACCGGCCGATTGTGCGCCTCTCCCGAGAAACAAATTCCGGTACGCATGTATATTTTTTGGAAAATGTGTTGCGCCAGGGAGACAAAGAAAGCAAGCTGCTTTTCTCTATGGACACCTTACTCCTGCCATCTTCCGAAGGAATTATCAAGGAGACCAGCCAGAATCGAAATGCAATTGGGTATGATGGATTGGGATATGTGACGGAAGAAGTCAAGGTGATTGGGGTGGCACCGGATGAAACCGGAGAGTATATCTATCCCTCTGTGGCAACTGTCAATTCCGGGTTGTATCCGATTGCACGTGATCTGTATATGTACACCAATGGAGAGACTGCTGGAGAACTGGCTGTTTATATGGAGTGGATCTTCTCAGAGGAAGCACAAAAAATCGTTGCTGATTTGGGGTTTGTTCCGATTAGTCAGCCCTAGGTGAAACCATCTATGAAAAACCCACAGACACTAAAAGAAAGCTTCATTACTTTCATCATCAAAGCCTCCGGATATTCTGCGATCTTTTTTGTTGGCCTGATTTTCTATTTTCTGTTGAGCCAGGGCCTGCCAACCCTCAAGGTGGTTGAGTTAAAATCGCTGTTGAGTACTCGCTGGTACCCAATTGAGGATTTATACGGCATATTGCCTTTGCTGACCGGATCCATCGTGGTCACGATCGGTGCCACATTGATTGCGGTGCCTTTTGGCATTGGCACGGCGATCTTTATTGCAGAGATTGCACCACGCTGGGCGAGAGAGATATTGAAGCCCTTCATCGAAATTTTGGCTGGACTTCCCTCGGTGGTTTTGGGCTTCCTGGGAATTATTATGCTCTCGTCCTTGTTGCGTGAGACCTTTAACCTGGCCACCGGTCTCTCAGCGTTAACGGGATCACTACTGCTGGGTGCGATATCTATTCCGACGATTGTTTCAGTGGCGGAAGATGCCCTGGATGCTGTTCCAAAAGAATATCGAGACGGCGCTTTGGCATTGGGGGGAACCAAATGGCAAACGATCTGGACCGTGATCCTGCCTGCTGCGCGCTCTGGTGTGTTAACGGCCACCATGCTGGGTATTGCCCGTTCGATTGGCGAAACGATGACGGTGATGATGGTCACCGGGAATGCGCCAGTGATGGCCAAGAATTTCAGAATATTCTTCTCTCCGGTTCGGACAATGACCGCGACGATTGCCGCTGAGATGGGCGAGGTTGCCAGCGGCAGCACACATTACAATGTTTTATTCTTTATCGGGATCGTGTTGTTTTTGATTTCCCTCTTTGTGAATGTGCTGGCGTCAACGTATGTGTACCGCCATACCAAACGCTCGGAGAAACTGCTCTCATGAAAAACAATAATGAGAATTATTTGAAGAGAAGGCTGATTGAGAAAGTTGGGGTTGTCGGCCTCGGGGCGATGACGATCTTGACGATCACCCCCATCTTTTTCATCATTGGATATATCGTATTCCAGGGCGCGCCAGCCATTTCGTGGGAGTTTCTTTCAGGGTTCCCAAGCGATGGTATGAAGGCAGGCGGAATCCTTCCGGCAATTGTGGGTACGTTTTATCTGACGGTTGGTACGGCTATCTTCTCGGTTCCACTTGGTATTGGGGCCGCGATTTATTTGTCTGAATATGCACCGGATAATAACGTCACCCGACTGATCCGGGTGGCGATCATCAATCTGGCGGGGATTCCATCCGTGGTGTATGGGTTGTTTGGGTTGGGGTTGTTTGTGCTCTTTCTCAATTTTGGCACCAGCATCCTGGCCGGTTCCCTGACCTTGTCGATCATGACTCTCCCAATCATCATCAGCACATCGGAGGAAGCGCTCCGCGCAGTTCCGCAGTCATTTCGTGTAGTCAGCATATCCCTGGGGGCAACCAAATGGCAGACCATCAGGCGGGTGGTGCTCCCACAAGCTCTTCCAGGAATTATCACCGGGATCATTTTGGGACTGGAGCGTGCTGCAGGTGAAACAGCACCGATCCTGTTCACGGTTGCCGCGTTTTTCTTGCCGCGCTTGCCTTCTTCCCCGCTGGATGCCACGATGGCATTGCCTTACCATTTGTTTGTTATCAGCACGCAGGTTCCGGGGATGCCGGTGAAAATTCAGTTCGGGACTGCGCTGGTTTTGTTGGTATTTACTCTTTCTATGAACTTGTTCGCTACGATCATCCGCTATCGGGCAAGAGCAAAACGGCAGTGGTAATATGGGTACATCGAATAATGTAAAAATAATGGTTGAAAATCTGAGTTTGGAGTACTCTGATGGTGTTGAGTCTCTGACGAATGTTACTTTGCCAATCTACGAAAATTGCATCAATGTTTTGCTGGGGCCGGCAGGGGGAGGGAAATCCTCATTGCTGAGGTCATTAAACAGGCTGAATGACCTTACGGATGTGAAGACGTTCAGTGGAAAAGTGCTCTTTGATGGTGTTGATGTGCTTTCTGGCTCTGTAGATGTGATTGACCTGAGAAGGAAAATCGGGATGGTTTTCTCTCGGCCAGTGGTCTTGCCGATGTCGATTCGTGAAAATATCACCTATGGGTTGGAATTGGCTGGAGAAAGAAATAAAAAGAAGCTTGATGACGCAGTAGAACGGTGTTTGGTGCAGGCGGCATTATTTGATGAAGTGAAAGACCGCCTGGATGATTCTGCGAATGCTCTCTCTGGTGGGCAAAAACAGCGGTTGTGTTTGGCTCGTTCACTGGCTACCGAACCTGAAGTGATCCTGCTGGACGAACCAACTTCGGGGTTAGACCCGATCTCAACGCTCAAGGTTGAAAGTTCATTGCAAAGCCTCAAGGAAACCTATACAATTGTGCTGGTGCCGCATTCCATCCAGCAAGCCGGGCGAACTTCCGATTTCTGCGCGTTCATCTTACAGGGTGAACTGATTGAGCATTTACCTGGAGATTTGATGTTTACCAATCCCAAAAATCAGCAAACCAAAGATTATATTGAAGGCAGATTTGGGTAAAGGGTAAAAGAGCCAATTGGCTTACATCTCATCCAAATGGCCGCACACCAGCCATTGGCCATTTTCCTCAATCACCTGATACACCCTTGAGGACAGGTCGAAACTCCTGGTCTCATCTCCAAAACTGGCCTGGAGGTTTCCCTGGCATCTCACGGATACCTGCCCCTCTGCTTCCCCTTCTACCTGACAACTGAAATTTTCCATCCTGGTTTCCACGATTGCAAAAGAAGCAAAGTCCATCATTGCGATGGTCTCGTATTCTGAACAGACCGCAGACCTGAAAAGTGTTTCATCTTTTTCAAGGATGGCTTGAAAAAAGGTTTCAACGCTCTCGGCCGCCAAGGCCCGTTCTCCGCTGCATCCGGAAAGGAGGGCACCCAGGGTCAAACATGCCATTGCAAGCAGCAAAATTTTTGATGAGGATATTTTTTTAAGTCGCATATGCGTATCCAGATTTGTAGTTTTGGTGAAGTCAAAGCAGATTATACAGGAAATTTTCAAAAGGATGTCAAAGCAACATCATCGCGGTATCCTGTATCTGGCAGGTTGCCTGAAAACGGACTGGTTCAGTATATAATTTGACTAGAATGATGGTTGAGTTGACTTGTTGAATGGAGGTTTCGGATAAAAGCGTTCGTTGTTCATAATCCGGTAGCGGGTATTCACTCTCCAGACAAAGTTGAACATTTGATCCGGCAGAAGCTCGAAGATTTGCAGTGGGAGTACGAATTCTACCAGACCAGTAATGAGGAGTCAGTTGTCCAGGTTGCCTCTCAGGCGCGTGAAAATGGTTTTGGTTCCGTGCAGAGAGATCACAAAGGCAATTTAACTGAACTCCCAGCAACCCCCTTTGATGTTTTTGTGGTCGCTGGGGGAGATGGGACGGTCTCAGCTGTTGCCAGTGCCCTGGCCTGGAGCGGGATTCCCCTGTTAATCATTCCATCCGGAACCGGGAATGGTCTGGCGCGTGACCTGAAACTCCCATTAAAGTTAGAAAAAGCTGCCGACCTTCTTGATCACCCACATCATGTTCAGGGTGTAGATGGGATGAAGGTAGGAGCTCGATTTTTTCTCCTCAATGTAAGCGCGGGGCTTACCCCTGCGGCATTAAAATTAACCGATCGAAAAGAAAAACAACGGTTTGGAAGATTAGCGTATATCTTTGCAGGGTTCCGAGCCTTGCTTGGCATCCAGCCAGTCACGTTCATGCTGACGATCGATGGGGGAAACCATGAGATACAGGCATCTGAAATGATATTGATGAATAGTATCAGTTTAGGCTCGACTGGCCGCTTCCTTGAATTGGGGATCGAGAACGATGATGGTGTGATGGATCTGATCATTATCCAATCCCGAACTTATTTGGATTATGTGCGCGTGTTTTGGAATTTTCTGCTGCGGCGGCCTCAAACAGACCCTGATGTAAAACGATTCTCTGTGCGCGAATTTTTGACCGTAGAGGCCGCCCAATCTCTGGAAGTACAGGCAGATGGTGACCTGATAGGGTATACTCCTCTTCATGTAGAGGTCTGTCCTCAGGCGGTCAAGATGATTGTGCCGCTCACCGATTGAGCTCCAAAGTCGGTTTAGAACCGGATTTGCTGTCGATGAATAATAAATACCTTTAATTAGAATGAAATGTGAGCATTGGTCTTTTTCCAGTAAGTAGATAGAAAGGAGCCCCAGATGTCTTTGCGTAAGGTGACCGTAAAGTGCCTGTTACTCGTGCTCACTTTAGTGATGAGCGCGTGTGGCCCAGATTCCAATCCCGAGGCTGATGCGATTGGTCTCCAGGATATGGCTAAAACCCAGGCGATAGCCACTCTCCTCGCCGCCGATGGGTTTAAGGTTGTTGGGTTGGTGGATACTCCAACCGTCTGGACAGGGGACCAGATCCGCGCAATGGAGATGATCGAGGTTCCGATCAAGAATAGTTCCGGTGCTGAAACAGTCTATCAGGGAGTTCCGATCATTTTTTTGCTCAGCTTGGTGGGAGTACAGGATCAGTCATCCAGCATTACAATGATCAGCGAGAATGGCAGCGAAACAGAGGTCATGCTCGTAGATATCAATGCCTGCATTAACTGTATTGTTGCACCCGAGGGTAATGAAATCTTTTCTGTAGTCTTGCCTGGAATTCAACCGGAGGGAGTCATGACAGGGGTAGTTCAATTCGTGCTGAAATGATGGGGCGCATTCTCCTCTGAGTTTCCTCCCCAAGGAAATAATTGCCAGACTGTATCCGGCAATTATTATCTATGTTCAAAATTTTTAGTTGAATGTCTCTGCAGTTTCAAGGATCAGGGTCTTAATTAGTTCGATCTGCAGGTCACCGTCGTTCAATGAGGGGATATAGCGAAATTCCTCTCCCCCGGCATCGATAAAATCCTCTCTGGCTTCTCTTCCGAGTTCATCGATTGTTTCAAGGCAATCAACTGCAAATCCTGGCGCGACCACTCCGACGCGTCTTACGCCGGCGCGCCCCCATTTTCGGAGCGTTTCGTCTGTGTAAGGCTGGAGCCATGGCTCGGGTCCAAACCTGGATTGGAATGACACTTGCCACGCACCTTCTTCCAGGTCCAACTCTTCCGCCACCCGTTTGGCTGTTTCGTGACAGGCTTCATAATAGCGATCAAATTTCTGGTAGCGCACCGGCACACCATGAAAGGAAAACAGCAAGCGGTCCGTTTTTTCGTCCGCTTTCCAATCTTCCCGGATACTGTGAGCAATGGCAGCGATGTAGTCGGGATGTTTGTAATAATCCATGATCGTCCGGACATTCGCATCTGAGTTGTGTCTGTTCAGAATCTGGTTCACAGCATCCATGGTAGTTCCAGTGGTGGTGATGGAATCCTGTGGATAGAGCGGTAAAACGACTAACTCATCAATGTTTTTTGCCAGGAGAGTGTTGATTGCTTCGGACAGGGATGGGTTGCCATATCTCATCCCAATTTCGATATGATAGTTCCCTGAATGAGAAGAGGTGTTGCTGTCATCAGTCAGCTTGTCGTGTTCCCCGTTCTGGGAGTTGGAGGTCTGATTCAGGGAAGCATGAAGTTTGTTGGCGATCTGGTTCATCGCCAGCAGCAGCGGAGATCCGTCTGGCAGCCATATCTTTTGATACAACCGGGCAGAGCGTTCAGGTCTTTTTTTAAGGATGATCTTGTTCAGGATAGGGAGCCAAAACCAACGTGGATAATCGATCACGTTTTGGTCCGACAGGAATTCCGCCAGATACTCTCGAACAGACTCTTTATCCGGTTTGTCCGGGGTTCCTACATTGGTGATTAATATTCCAATTTGACGATTGTTCATAGGGAGAATTGTAGCGGTATCTGGTATTTTATCAATGCAGTTTTCCTTACTTTCTACTATTCTGCCTTTATGAATCTAACAAAGGGTACAGATGTCCCCCTACTGGCAGTCAAGTGTCCTGAATTTTTGGAAAAGTTTAGCAAAGCTACATCAGAAGAAAGGTAATTTGTACTAAAATAGATTGAATTTATGATCGGTAACCTATTTTGGTCAAGATCAAATCCAAACCAGGGAAATTATCGTGAAAATCAATCAAGCGATTTTGAGTAAAATCCTAATCTGGACAGGTGTGTCCGTATGGGCGGTCTATGGCCTTTTCTTGCTCCTGGGAAAAAACCCTTCATTGTTGGTATTCCTGCCTATCCATTTGACCTTCGTGCTATCCGGTGTGCGTTTACGTAAAGGTGCTGAGGGAGCGGACAAACGGGAACGCAATTCTAATCTCAAAACCCTCAGTAATGTCTTTCTGGCAATTGGGGTGGCAGCGTGGCTTCCGTATTTCTATGTTCATTATTTCTATCAGATCGATGTCGGTCATTTGCCGTTTTTGATCTTGCACTTAACTGGGATGCTAAGTGGGGGATTAATTAAAATGTTTTAGGATACCGGGTGGACGACTGTTAATCTTTGGTGCTGAAATGAAATAAATACTGCCAGGCAAACAACTGTCCTGGCAGTTTTTCTAATCGTTGTGTTGGTTGATTTTTATCCAACCGGAATTTGTTCTAACTGATCGACCATTTCTGAGATCACGTCAAACCCGCCTTGCCAAAATTCTGCTGTCCGGATATCGACGCCTGCTTTATCAAGAATGTCGATGGGTGACATGGAACCTCCATCCGAAAGGATCGTCATGAATCTTGGAATAAAGGACCGGCCTTCCTGCTTGAACTGCTGGTAGAGGGCGAAGACGAGCAGTTGTCCAAAGGCATAGGCGTACACGTAGAACGGGCGATCATAAAAATGGGCAACATATACCCATTCCCACTTGAATTCATCGTAGAGTTCCACCGAGTCCCCAAATTGTTCCTGCAAGTTTTTGGAATAGATCTCGCAGATATCGTCGACGGAAGCTCCCTCATTGATCGCCTGGTGGGCATCCTTTTCAAAGATGGCAAAGAAGCACTGCCTGAGAATAGTCGCGAAGGCATCATCCATTTGGGCAAAAAGGATGTCTCGTTTGACTCCGGCATCCTTTTCTTCTGCGAGCAGTTTGTCTGTTAGGAGCATTTCACCGAAGGTGCTGGCGGTTTCTGCCAGCGGTAATGGAGCGTGGGCATTAAATAGATTGTGGTGTGAGGCCATCATGCCGTGGATCGAATGCCCCAGTTCATGGGCCAGGGTGGCAGCGTCGCGCGGTTTCCCGATGTAATTCATCAGCACAAATGGTGTCATGGCCGGGTCGACCCCATAATTATACGCCCCACCCATTTTCCCTTTACGGACTTCGCTATCGATGTGAGACTCATCGAGGACACGTTGTGCCAGAGTGGCGATTTTAGGATCAAACTCTTTGAAAGCCTCCAGCACCATGTGGGCGGCATCATTGAAAGCATAGGTCTTTTGCGCGTCGTCTGCGACAGGGGCATAAATGTCATAGCGGCGGAGCTTCTCTAATTTGAGCCATTTAGCCTTGAGGCCAAAGAAGCGGTGGAAGATATGAGTATTCTGTTTCGCGACATCCAGCAAGGCTTCAACGACATCATCTGGTACATCGTTCACCAGGTTCCGGTGAGATATGGGTGTTTCCATGCCGCGGATCTTCACGTTCTCATTGACATAATCGCGGGCATAATTTTGGTAGAGCAGGCCGAGAACCGGACCTTCGTTCCCGTAGACCCGAAACAGTTCCTGATAGGCTGCTGCACGCAGGTCTGCATCTGTTGAATACACATTTTGCAGCAGTTCGCTCTGGGTAAGTTCCTTCTCCTCGCCATCAATCGTCAGCTTGAAGGTCAGGCGGTTGGTGATCGCCTCATAGACACTCTTGATCGCCGATGAACCGGTAACATTTTTCAGGTTGATGATCTTCTCCTCTTCCTCGCCGAGTGTGTATGGTTTGAAATTACGCAGCTGCTTGAGATAGTATTCATACTCTCCGGCCCGGACCATGAATTTTTGGGCTTCATCATCTTCCAGCCCCTTCCACCATAGAGAGAAGAACAGCAGCCGGTTTTGAACTTCTGCATTGATCTGATCCATTTTTCCCATGAAGGTCATGGCTTCAGTGTCCTGCGTGTTGGAACTGAATTTCAGGAATGCATATTGGGAGAGTTTGGCCACATCGAGATATATCTTTTCGCTCAGGGTAATCGCTTCGTAAAAATCTTCAATGTCCATCTCAGGTGATAGCTTCTCTCGATAAGTCTCAAATTTCCCGGTATTTTCTTCTACGCGCTGGAGCGTTTGGCTGACATCTTCAGATTTGATCCCGGTGAAGAGGGCGTCCAAGTTCCATGGAGAAATTTTATATGTTTTTTCGGACATGATTGAGGGCTCCTTATAAAGGTTTCGTTTGAAAAAAACCCATCAGATGGTATGGGTTAGACTGATTAATCAGGAAATATGGTTGAATTTGCGGGTAAAGTTCAGGTCCGAATATCTGCCCTGATTTTTTGTTTTCATTTCAACCCAGTCTATGTTGGCACAACTCACTATTATAATTGATACTATGAGGTATTTTTGGATTATTTTGGGATTGATGCTGGCGGTTTTTGTGGGGGCCTGTACTGCTCAACAAGCAGGAAATAATTCCAATCTGCTCGATACAGCTTACTCATCACCGGGTGGGGTGGTTTCTGCTTCACCATCACAGCCAATTGGCCCATCTCAGGAACCAGGCAGTGGAGCCCGGGTGAATGAGATCGATGGCATGACCTTAATCCGTATCCCCTCAGGCACATTTAAAATGGGGATGGATGCGGAACTAAGTGCTTCCCTGTGTGTAGAGTTTAGAACGGATTGCTCTGTGGATGACTTTGCAGACGAGGAACCTGCCCATCTTGTCAAACTTGAGTCATATTGGATCTACCAGACAGAAGTCACCAACGCTCAATACCGGCATTGCGTGGAGGATGGGTCATGCCCACTGCCCGCATTGTTAGAGTTTTTCGAGGATCTGCTCTTTGGGGATCATCCTGTGGTTTACGTGGATTGGTATGCTGCACAAGCGTATTGCGAATACGCCAGAGGAAGATTGCCCAGCGAAGCGGAATGGGAGAAAGCTGCCCGGGGGACAGACAGCCGGCTCTTCCCTTGGGGAAATACAGCTGAATGCGGAAAAGGAAATCTAAAAGGTTGCGCTCAAGGCCTGACCACTCCTGTCGGGAGCTTTCCGGAGGGTGCCAGCCCGTATGGTGTGCTGGATTTGGCCGGGAATGTCAGCGAATGGGTTGCGGATTGGTATTCACCGGAGTATTACCGGGACTCTCCGCCGGAAAATCCATCCGGCCCAACTGAAGGTGAGATGCGCGTTGCCAGGGGTGGGTCCTGGAAGAACCCATTCCCTGGTGTTCGCTCAACCAACCGGACTGGCAATTACCCGGAAGTTTTTAGCACCGGGGTTGGTTTTCGTTGTGTAATTGAAGGTGTGGATTGAATTTATTTTGGATATGATTTAAGTCTATAATAGTAGCAGTAAACAAATAGCTGGGATAAGGTGTGCAGATGATTCAATTCAACGAAGAACAATTCGCTGGTCTGCTTTGTGTCAGAATAACAAATGGATTGATCAACCTGTGGGTGACAACGAACGTTGGACCGCGAATTATCGGGTGTTCATTCGTGGGACGGGAGAATCTCTTCGCTGTCCTTCCTGACGAGAAACTCACTCACTCTTCCGGGGACACCTTTTATATTCGGGGTGGGCACAGGTTGTGGTACGCCCCAGAATCTTTTGCTACAACCTATATCCCGGACAACCAGCCGATTCAGGGGGAAGTGCATGAAGGTGTATTGCGGGTTATTCAGCCGGTCGATATGCCGACACAAATTCAAAAGTCGCTCGTTATTCGGCTGGCGCCAGATCAGCCACAAGTGACGATCGAACACAAACTCACGAACCTGGGCCGGGCATCCACCACCCTCGCACCCTGGGCCATCACCCAATTAAAACCCGGTGGTGTAGCGATCCTCCCTCAGCAGACCGGGAAAGTAGACAGTGATGGACTGTTACCAAACCGCCAGCTTGTGTTTTGGCCATACTCCCAGGTAAACGCTCCTTTTTTACATCTGGGTGACCAGTATATTTTTGTTGAAGCCTCAATGAAAGAGGGGGCTTTTAAGATAGGTTTTCCTAACCCGAAAGGCTGGCTGGCTTACGCGGTGGATGATGTCGTGTTCATGAAGAAGGCGGCTTATTTCCCGGATCAATCGTATTTCGATCTAGGCAGTTCGAGTGAGTGCTATTGCTGTCCAGGTTTCCTGGAATTGGAAACCTTGGGACCGAGCGTCGATTTAGCACCTGGTGAGACGACCAGCCATGTAGAAGAATGGGTGCTGTTTAAAAACATTCAGTTTTCGTTAAGTGAGGAGGAGGTTGCCCGTTTGATTGACCCGTTCTGAACAGCAGGGATTCAAGATCAACAAATTGGCAAATTTGTTATGGATTTTTCGCAACTATCCCCAACATGCTGTGTTTTACTAATAGTGTTTGGAGGGTTGCGCTTCCAACGAAGAGCCAGACCGGAACTGATCCGTAAAGGCTTTTATCTTTAATTCGATAGGTTTGAAGTTTATGAACGAACAAAATATATCCGGTATTGTCACAGGGATGCTCAACAGGAATTTTTGGCAGGGGGAGGCTAGCAAGGCGGCCTTTGAACCAGACAAGATAAAGGATATTCTCCTTGACGCGAACGAACCGATCTGGCTGATTACCTCGGGGACCAAAACAGGGGTCGCATCTGGGGGAGAGGTGGTGGCCTCCGAAAAAGCCCAGGAAACCGGTTATCCTGTTATAGGCCAGCTACCGCAAATCGATTCAACTACGCTGGGACATGCTACTTTCAAGCAAGCCTATGGAACACCCTATGCCTATTACACCGGAGCGATGGCGAATGGGATTGCCTCGGAAAAATTGGTGATTACAGCTGGGAAAGCTGGATTTTTGGCGTCTTTTGGTGCAGCTGGTCTGGGCCCGGAGCGGGTTCAGTCCGCAATCAAGCAGATCCAGGAAGCCCTTCCCGGTGGGCTGTATGCCTTCAATCTGATCAATAGCCCAAGCGATCCCGCGGCAGAAGCGCGCTCAGCAGATTTGTATGTCAAGAATTCCGTGCGGACGGTCGAGGCCTCAGCGTATGTGGATTTAACGGTCCCGCTGGTGTATTACCGGGTTGCAGGCCTGGCCCAAAACCCGGACGGTAGTGTGCAGATCAACAACCGGGTGATTGCCAAGCTCTCCCGGAGAGAGGTAGCAAATTTATTTTTGCATTCTGCCCCCGAGGATATTCTTGCTCGTCTGATTGAAGAAGGAAAGATCACTCATCAGCAGGCCGACCTCGCTCGACGTGTCCCGATGGCAGATGATATTACTGTGGAGGCTGATTCTGGTGGGCATACTGATAACCGCCCTCTGGTCTGCCTGATCCCTGGGGTGGTAGCCCTGCGGGATGAAATCCAGGAAAAATTTGGCTATTCAAATGTTGTGAGGATTGGCGCTGGCGGAGGAATCAGCACCCCGGAGGCCGCCCTGGCAGCTTTTATGATGGGAGCGGCGTATGTGGTCACTGGCTCTGTCAACCAGGCCTGTGTTGAGGCTGGGACATCCGAACATACCCGCAAATTGCTCGCTCAGGCAGGAATGGCCGATATCGCTATGGCTCCCGCTTCCGATATGTTTGAGATGGGTGTCCGGGTGCAGGTGTTGAAACGCGGCACGCTCTTCCCGATGCGGGCTCAGCGCTTATGGGAAATCTATGATGCCTACCCGAGGTGGGAAGATGTCCCACAACCGGAGCGCGAAAAGCTTGAACGCACCATCTTCAAACAAGATTTTGATACCATCTGGCAGGGAACCGAAGCATTCTTCCAGGATCGGGACCCGCGGCAGGTAGAGCGTGCCAACCGGGATCCTCACCATAAAATGGCGCTGGTCTTTCGCTGGTACCTCGGGCTGTCCTCACGCTGGTCAAACAGTGGTGAGACTGGCCGTGAGATGGATTACCAGATCTGGTGCGGGCCGGCGATGGGGGCCTTCAATGATTGGGTGAGAGGCAGTTATTTGGAAGATCCTGCCAACCGCAGCGTGGTGGATGTGGCGATGAACATTCTCAACGGTGCTGCATACCTTACTCGGGTGCGCATGGCCGAGCTGATCGGACTTCACCATGGGGCTTCACTGCAGTCTTATCGTCCACGTAAAATCAGTTAATGATTGGAAAATTCTCCAACTGAATCCGGATGATTTCTGCTGGGTCGGGTTGGGATTCTTTGTCCAGGGTGGTGCAGGCGAGCGTAATCACGAAATTTTTCCACCTTTGCCAGCCGAGCCAGCATTGAGGAAATCCTTTAATATTCGCTTTCCATTTAATCGATTTCCATTGGGTAGAGGTGTGTTCGAGAGTCTCTGGATCGATGGGAAAAATTTCAATACTGCGTGTATCCAGCCGAAGCCCTTTTTGCCAGGCCTTGAGCACGGCTTCTTTTGCGCTCCAAACCAGGGTGGACCAGAGGTGACGGGTTTCTTCTTGGAGCTGCTTTGTGTAATCAGCTTCGCTTTGTGTGAAAAAATCTTCCACGAAAGACAGTTCTCTGCTTTCTATCTGTTCGATGTCAATCCCAATCGTCATATCGGGAGAAGGGGTGAACGCGCACACGGCGATGTTCTGTCGGTGACTGATGGATATGCACCCATGGGAGCGTGGTTTTGCGATGAAAGGCGCTCCTTCCGGATGATTTGCGATCGTGATCGAAGAGAATCGTACACCCGCAAAGGGTAGATTGGGGGAAGTGACCAGGGATTTGGCTGTCAGCCTGCCTAGAAGCCACTCAGTTTTCCGTTTTTCCACCCGCATCGGTGTAAACTGTAGGAGTTCATCATCTGAAAGCAGGTCTTGGATTGGATTGGATAAGAGGCCGAGGAGATTTCCCTCGGCCTCTTGCAGGGTCCAATAAATCTTATCCAGGTCTTCCATTAAACCTTTCGCTCAAGACTCATCTTTGAGCAATTTTTCGAGAGGAGCCAACAGTGGTTTCTCGATCTGGGACGGTAGAGTCGATGTGCGGTACTCCAAAAGCTCTAGGTAAATCCGGCCTTTTTCATCGATCACCCTTGAATTGAATCGCAAACCGTCTTCGGTTTGGATCGCCTGGACCTGGGCATAGATCGGTACACCGTTCGTTTCATGCCGGTAGAATCGAACTTTGTTGATCGATTGCGGCAGGCTGAGAGCACCTGTTTTACCAATTTCATAGATCCCCGCGGTTTGCAAACAAAGTTCAATCAGGATGGGGTTTGTACCCAGCCATACAGGTTGTGAGGTGATCGGAGGGAGATTCGTGCTCAGTTTACCGAGTAAGACATCCTTATCTCGCTGGACACCCTCAAGTACCTGGAAGGCAGGGCCATGGAAGTACAGCTTGTAAATTTCATCCTCGGGCAAGGTGTATTTGCCGTTCCATTTTGGTGGGGCAGCAACCAATGCCTGGCTTGCCCGGTGTGTCGGTGTCAGGTAGACATTCCCAGTGAAATGGAGGATGGGTTTTTGTTCCTGGATCAACCGGGATGGGTTAATCGACTCAAGCCGGATGCTCACTCGAAGGCCGTTTTCGGTCCGCTCTGGCATAGCAATCCAGGTGATGTGGCGCGGCTCGTTGCGGTAGAACTTGAAAGGTGTCAGAAATCTGATGTCTTCGAGCTCTGAGACTTTCAGGCTGGTTTTGTCATTCGTGCCCAGAACTGAGGCAATGTGCTGAGCAGCAACCGTAAAGCCCTCAATTCCCATCACTCCCGGCAGCAGTGGAGTTCCATTGAGAG
The DNA here is from genome assembly GCA_035458505.1 of Anaerolineales bacterium. GTDB lineage: Bacteria > Chloroflexota > Anaerolineae > Anaerolineales > UBA11579 > UBA11579. The sequence continues at coordinate 146,278 of DATHZS010000024.1, forward strand.
AATGGTCATGGAGGAAGGGTTCTTGATTGGGGTCCAGGGTAACCTCGAAAGTCACTCCCTGGTTCGGATCATATCCAGTGATGCTGCTCAGCATGACATGGATTGGATCGCCGGATCGCAATGCATGGTTGGCCGCGTCAACATCAAGCGGGTCCTGATTGGAGGACTGTTTTTCCATCGCGCCCAGATCTCCAGCCAGAACAACCTCATGGCCATTCCCGCTGGTAATCTCGCGGTACACAAGACTGGCAGCCGTACGAGGGTTCATCATTTCAATTCCAGCGAGGGCCATCAGGTCTGGAGTGCTGCCGCGGGTGGCCATTCCAAACTCAGCCCAGGGTCCCCAATCTAGGGTCACGACGCGCATCTGGGGGTGCCGGTGGTTGAGGGCAGCAGCCATTTTGCTCAAGAGGTCATTCGCGGCAGAGTAATCAGTTTGCCCGCTGTTGCCGAACCTTCCTGCAACTGATGAAAATAAGACGAACTCCTGTGGGAGTGCATGGTGGGCGAGAAGGGCTTTGTAAAGATAAAAGAAACTGCTGGCCTTTACATCCATTGTGCGGGAGAATTCATCCATTGACTTGCTTTCAATCTTGCGACTTTGCTCATACCCAGCGGCATGGATGACGAAATCGATCTCTCCTTCTTCCTGGAGTACACCGGACACGACATGATCCATTTCGGATGGGTCCGTAATATCCGCGACCAGGTAGGTCGCCTTGCCACCACGTGAGTTGATTGAATTGATCAGGCTAAGTGTGGCAGCAGCCCGTACGAATTGGTCGGTTTTTGCCTGCAGTTGAACAGGGGTCAGTCGCTGACCACCATTCATCATCGCCTGCATCCATTTTCTCTTCAAAGCTTCGGCCCCGCCGTTCTTAAGCGTTTCAAGATCCTCGTCGTTTGGGTTAGGTAATGGCGAACGACCGAGCAGGTAAAATTTGCCTTTCATGCGGGAATCCAGATCCTGGATGACCACAGGTACGATTCCAGCCGTCCCGCCAGTAACCAGGAAGACTGGGTTGTCAGCAACCGATTTTGCGGGTGTGGCTTCCCAATCAGATTCGCGGATGACAAAGCCATAACGCTGGTAATCCTCGGTCCCAACCTCACAGACTGCTGGATCTCTCAGGGTTTCCTGGATCAATTGTGAAGCTATACTCTCGGCATCATCTCCGGAGGCGAAATCAACTACTTTGATCAGTGAGTCTGGGCGTTCCTGGGCCAAACCTTTGCTAAATCCGCTGACACCGCCTCCTGTGGAGTGCATCTCAGGCTGGTAAAAACCGTGCAGCCCACCCGTATTGGTCGCACTGATCAGGAAAGGCTCATTAGGGATTAATTGCATCACCTGGAAGAGGGGATACACCCGGGTTTGCAGTGTGGTTTGCCATTCCTCGATCGTCATTTCTTCTAACCGATGTTCAGCATTCAGGGCTGCGATGAAATATACACCATCAATCTTGCCTTCAGCAAGCCATGATTGGACCTGGGAAACCAGAGATTGGCCTGGTTCGATCCTCGCCCTGAGGACAGAAACATTCCTAGCTAACAGCATGTTGGCTAGCACTCCACCAGCAGGATGATCTCCCTCGATGATCAACACCCGGTCTCCATCCGACAGGGATACTCCGGAAGGCAGGCATAAATCAAGCTTGGGCCTGAGGATAGGTGTGGGAACCCGGCGCAGGATGGTTTGTCCTTGTAATTCTTCGGGTTCTATCACCGCCAGGGGTGTTTGGGCTTCCTCATTCTCAACTTCAACCGTAGCTGAAACGCCTGCTTCTGGTTCTATATTTGCACTTGTCTCAAACCCTTCCTGGACAAAACCGACAACTTTCTGGAGCGTGTTGTAATCCACCAGCATCAGGTCTTCGCGGCGGGGGATGCCGAAGTGCTCACGCACAGCCGCAAAGAGTTCAGCTTGTTTGACAGTATCGATGCCGAGGTCGGCTTCCAGGTCGAGGTCCATCTCGAGGATCTCGGGCGGGTAGCCGGTCTTCTCGCTGACCAGGTTGAGCAGGAAGGATTTGATCTCTTCCTCATCCGGCTGAACAGCTGCCAGCACAGGAGCAGGCTCTGGCTGAGCTTCGACTTCCTTAACTGGGGCAGGGGCTTCGATCTGGACGTACCTTGTTTCAGGTACAGACGCCCACTGTGTTGGTCCTTCCCCATAGATCCAGGTGGATTTCAATGGAGGGCGGACTGGTATACCTTGATCTTTAATCCGCAAAGTGCGGTGGACAACTTCAATTTCAGCCGTTTCGTAGCCCGCAGCGGAAGCGAGCCAACTCTGGTACTCAGATTGTCGAACACGTTCCCTGTCCCCAGGAATGCGGCGCAGCAGCGCCATTGCAATCTGAGACCCGAAACCTGCACCTAATCGCAGGGCAAAATCAATCTCATGGCTTCCACCTCTTGAAAGGTTGAGGTTCCCAAGTTCTGGGTCGGGCTCAAAGTTTTTATCGAGATTGGCAATCGGAGGTACAGTGCCGGTCTCCAGTGCTTTTACAGAAACGATATCTTCAATTCCGACCCCCATGGTGTGACCGGTGTAACCTTTTGTGTTCGCAATTAAAACCTGATCTGCATTGTCTCCAAATGTGCTGCGCAATGCTTTGATTTCGGCAGCGGCACTGCCGCCACGTGCGGGTGTATATGTCTCATGAGACATGAACATGGCTTTTCCAGCCATTTCCGCTCGCTGGATGCCGAAGCGTCTTTCAGCAACGTCGACCAGCCTCTGCATCACCTGGCTGACATGGTTGATTTCAAGCCGTGTACCGTGGAAAGCGCTGTTGGCAGTATCCGTTACTAGCACTTCGCAGATTCCCCGCATGCCGCGTTCTCGAACCGCATCTTCGGATTCTACAACCAGGGCAGCAGCACCCATTCCCATAATCATCCCGTTTCGTCTGCGGTCAAATGGTATCGCAGCAGTGCGCAGGTCTCCGTTGGTGGTGGTGGCACCGCTGGCTAACAACCCTGTCCCGGCCCAGGAAACGAGGCTGCCACCGGAAACATCATCGCCAGTGACAATGATCACCCGCCGGCAGCGACCATTTCGGATCCAATCTTCGGCGATCGACAAAGCATGGGTGGTGGTGGCACAAGCCGCATTGACTGCGGTATTGGGGCCGCGTGCGCCGATGTATTCTGCAAATTGGGAATGACCCATTGTTAAGACGCGGAAGATAAATTTCCTGTCAAAATGATAGTCCAGGTCGGTTAGCTGTTGGTGCAGCCCGTCGATCCGTTTTCGCAGTTCGGATTGAACCAGTTCACTTCCGGGTGGGACCATTTCCAGCAGCGATTCAAGTTCTTTCAGCTGGCTGGTGAGCTTTTCGTATTCGTAATAACGACCAGCTTCTGCGGCAAGTTCTTCCAGCCCAGGGAAGGCAGAGCCGAATATGACCCCGGTTTCATCGGCCAGCGCTTCTGGAAGCATCCAGCGGTTCGGCAGGTAGCTGCCAGTACTGGTCTCCTTGTAGCGCATCACCAGCGGGATTCCGGCATCCCTGAGTGCTTCGATGCCAGCGGCAATCGCCAGTTGAGTGGTGATATCCAGGGCGACCACGCGATCATTTGGGATACCGAATTCTTCTGCAAGGTCAAATTGTCCATGCTGACCAGCCAGCTTGATTGTCTGGTCAAGGTCATCCAGCAAAACCATTTGTGCTCCGGCATCACTCTTCACCAGCCGGGTGACCCGTTTCTTGAGCATGTTTTGCCGCACATCATCCGGCAGTGGCTCGATAAAGCTCTTTCCGTTCAAAATCAAGTCAATGTTATCGTCACTGAACACATGTTTTTCCCGGCCAGGAAGACCGAGCCCGGCCCCGGAAATGACAACCGAACCGTGAATTGTCTGTGGATTGGTCAGCCCTGGTTCCTGGGATACCTGAACTGGTGAGGTTGGCTGTTCGACATGCTGTCCATTGGTGGAACTGGTCGCAGCCTGTTCTTTTTCGTATCCCAGACCGAGCGCGTACAGCTGGCATAACGCTTCGTAGATGCTCTCGATCCCGCCTTTGCGGGGATGGTTGGTAGCTACAATCGTGATGTCATCTTTCTCTTTCAGAATGTCTTTGGAGAGTGAGTTCAGGACCCGTTTTGGGCCAACTTCGACAAATACCCGCCCACCATGATTGTATAAGGATTGGATACCCTGCACGAATTGGACAGGTGAAGAGATATGGTCCGAGAGCATATTGACCATTGTGGCATGATCAGAGGGATACAGATCGCCTGTAACGTTTGCTGCAATCGGAATTTGAGGCGGAAGCAGGTTGGCCTTTTCAATCATTTTTCGCAGCACCTCTGAAGCAGGTGCAACAATCCGGGTATGGAACGCGTGGGAAACAGGAATTTTCACTGCCTGCATTCCTGCTTCTTTGAAGAGGGCGATGGCTTTGTCAATTGCGATCGTCTCTCCGCCAATCACCGACTGCACCGGGCTATTGATATTTGCCAGAACCACATATTCATCAATCGTTGAGATAATCGTCTCAACATCCTTAATCGGGGCAAGGACAGCTGCCATGCATCCGTTATCCTCCACTTCCAGAGCAGACATTGCATGCCCGCGAGCGCTGACAATTTCCAAGGCTTCCTTAAAAGTCAGGGCAGATGCCGCAACCAAGGCAGCATATTCTCCAAGGCTGTGCCCGATCAGCATCTCCGGATGGATATGGTGGCTGGCCAGCAAGCGCATAATGGCAATGTTCGCCGTTAGCACTGCTGGTTGGGTGATGGTCGTGTCTTTCAGGGCTTCTTCTGCCCGGGCTATGCTTTCTTCATCTTCAGTATCGAGGAAGATATAATCGGTAAGCGGTTTCCCCAGTAGCGGTTCCATGATTTGATCGGCTTCCTGATAGGTTTCCCGGATAATTGGAAAATCATCGATCAAATCCCGCAGCATGTTGGTATATTGTGAGCCTTGCCCCGGGAATAGGAAAGCAATTTTGCCTGCTTCACCGCTGCCGCGATAGATCCCCTGGGCTGCATAGGCTGCCCAGGCTGATTCGGCATCCGTTTCCAGACCTTTCAGCGCTTTGGTTCCTTTTTTGGTCAATTCTTCAGCTGTGTAATAACTGATCACGAGCCGTTCTTTCTGTTGCAAGTCTGTTTTTGAAGGATCAACTGTCTCAGGAAGATTGCCAGCCGCAACATTTTCTAAGATTTGGGATAGGCGGTGATGCAATGTTTTCAGTGAGTCAGCCCCAAGGAAGACAAATTGTTTGGATCGTTTCGCTGTTTCAGTTTTGGTCAAGACGGTCTCCTTCGGGGGGGCGATTTTGAGTGTTTTCGCTGTGTTGGTGGATAAGGCTACAGTGTGTTTCTCCTGAGTATGCATACCCGGAACATATTCTTCAACGACGACGTGGAAGTTGGTTCCACCAAACCCAAATGAGCTTACCCCAGCACGGCGAATTTCCCCGGCAGGGCGTTCCCAGGGTTGGGATTCGGTGACAACGTAAAAAGGCAGATCATTAAAATGGATCTCAGGATTTGGCTCATTGAAATTTGCCGAAGGCGGCAAAATCTTCTTGTCGAGGGCATAAAATACTTTCAGTAAACCGGCTGCGCCAGCAGCGCTCTTCAGATGGCCGATGTTGGATTTCACGGAACCCAGACCAACCGATTGCTTTGCCAGACCCACAGCCCCAAACACATTTGCCAGGCTTTGCGTTTCAACTCTGTCGCCAACGCGGGTTGATGTGCCGTGCCCTTCGATCAGGCCAACGCTGGCCGGATTTACCCCGGCATTTTGCCAGGCTCGCTGAATCGCCAATTGCTGCCCGGTGGGGTTGGGTGCGGTTATCCCTTTCCCTTTGCCGTCACTGCTGCTCCCCACACCGCGCAAGACGGAGTAGATTTTATCCCCATCTTTTTCAGCATCCTCCAGCCGTTTCAGCAGGAAAATAGCTGCGCCTTCGCCCATCACAAATCCGTTTGCACCGGCAGCGTACGGCCGAGAGCCGTCGGGGCTGAGGGCACCAATCTTGCTAAATTTGACATATGATCCTGGCCCCATGTTGCGATCGACGCCACCTGTCAGGACCGCATCGTATTGGTAGGAGGAAAGACCTTCTATGGCAGATTGCAGCGCAGCGAGAGAGGAGGCACAGGCTGCATCCGTCACGAAATTGGGCCCAGAAAAATTAAACACATTGGCGACCCTTCCGGCAATGATATTGGAAAGCTCTCCTGGCATCGTGTCTTCATTAATTGGAGGGGTGCTGGCCTGAATGCTAGAGATCATACCGGACAGGAGCAGTTGTTGCGTTTCTGGCGGAAGGGTTTTGAACGCAGGGAGTTCAGCCAAGGCTTTTTCAAATTCGGGGGCATGGACCCGCAGGTTGGTTTGATAATGGTGTTCCCCGGCCATTGCGTTCCCGAGGATAACAGCAACCCGTTCGTTGTCCAGGGGGCGGTCCGGGTAGCCATAATCCATTAATGCCTGGCGGCTGGCCGCGATCGCCCATTTTTGGCTGTCATCCATATTATCCATGATTCTTGGAGGGATCAGGATTCCCCATTCCAAAGGGGTAAAGGGGAACGACTCAACCCAGCTGCCGATTTTGCTGTATGTTTTATCTGGCACACTTGGGTCCGGATGATAGAAAAGGTCTGGCTGCCAGCGGTTTGGATTCACGTCTTTAATTGAATAGCGTTTCGCTAAAATGTTCGTCCAGAACTGGTCAGGGTTGTGCGCATCGGGCATGATGGCCCCAACACCTACAACAGCAATAGGTTTTTGTTTATTATTCATAGTTGTACCTCCTGCCTTTTACTCCGTGGAGGGCGGCTTGGTTTTAGATAAAATAAATACCAGGGCGCAGCACGAATTTGCGGCGCATAGAGTTTAGAAAGCTCAAGTTATCGCACAATTAATGGGAATGATTCGGTGATCCGTGATACTGCCGGGTTTTCAAAGTTCGCCGTGCCCCTACAGGTAGAGGAAACCCCATCAACGCTTATAAGTTGCGGAGATTTCTTTCTAGATTGCTGTCTTAATTTTGTATTAATCATCTGATAGTAGGCGTCCATTTGTAATTGAGATAACCGACAAATTTTATCATAAATATGGTAGGATTGGGGTTTGAAATTTTAAATTCGGAAAGTCTCTCAAGATCAGCGGTGATTGTTGCGTAACTGATTCTCCCCTTCGGGGTTTTGACCCTCCGATATCTACCAGTGTGAATATAGATGATGAGTAAACAAATAGATTTCAACCAGATAAGAACGAGTGCTCTGCAGGGTGGTGGAGATAAGCGAATAGAAGCACAGCACGCCAAAGGAAAGCTAACCGCACGCGAACGCTTAGCCTTGCTTCTGGATTCTGATACGTTTGTTGAAACGGATATGTTTGTTACGCCGCGCCAGGCTGGCAGTCTTGGCAACGGGACTTCACCCGAAAAATTTACTGATGGCGTAGTGACTGGTTGGGGAAAGATTGACGGCAGACTTGTGTACGTATACGCTCAGGATTTCACCATTTTAGGCGGATCCTTGGGAGAAAGTCATGGCCTGAAGATTGCCCGCTTAATCGAACAGGCGCACCAAAATGGCGCTCCTGTGATTGGTTTGAATGATTCAGGTGGTGCACGGATCCAGGAAGGGGTTGATTCCCTCGCAGCGTGTGGTGAAATTTTCACCAGGAATGTCCAGGCATCTGGAATTGTCCCGCAGATTGCGGCGATTCTTGGGCCTTGCGCTGGCGCAGCAGTCTATTCCCCGGCTTTAATGGATTTTATCTTCATGGAAGAGAAAAATTCCTACATGTTCCTGACTGGCCCGGATGTCGTCAGGGCTGTCACCCATGAAGATGTCGATTCTCAATCCCTGGGCGGTGCCCGAATCCACGCTGGAAAGAGCGGGGTGGCCCATTTTGTGTCGGCGGATGAAGAGAGCGTTATTGAAGAAATTCGTTTACTGCTTTCTTACCTGCCGTCCAATAATCTTACTCCACCCCCAGCAGTAGAACCAACCGATGACCCGTACCGGCTGACACCTGACCTTGAAAAGGTTGTTCCACAGAATGAACGCCAACCGTATGATGTAACAGCCGTGATCGCATCCATCGTGGATGACGGACGGTTTTTGGAAGTCCAGGCCGACTTTGCCCAGAACATTGTGGTTGGATTCGCCCGGATGGATGGCCACCCGATTGGGATTGTGGCTAACCAGCCGTTGGTCCTGGCTGGAGTGCTGGATATCGATGCCTCCGACAAGGCGGCCCGTTTCATCCGATTTTGTGATTCTTTCCATATCCCGCTTGTCACCCTGGTCGATACACCCGGGTTCTTGCCTGGAACAAACCAGGAAGCCGGGGGAGTGATCCGGCATGGCGCCAAAATGATCTTTGCCTATGCGGAAGCAACGGTACCGAAAGTCTCGCTCATTATGCGCAAGGCATTTGGTGGCGCTTATATCGTGATGAGCTCGAAACATCTGCGCGGCGACCTGAATTTTGCCTGGCCCCACGCCAACCTGGCTGTCATGGGACCTGAAGGGGCCGTCAATATCCTTTACCGTCGTGATCTGGCTGCTGCTGAAGATGAAGATGCGCTGCGGCAGAAAAAAATTGAAGAATACCGTAATGAATTTGCCAATCCTTACATTGCCGCCTCTCGGGGGTATCTGAACGATGTTATTCCCCCGGCTGAGACTCGAAAGCGGATTATCCTAGCTCTTGAATCTTTACAGGATAAACGCCAATCGACCTCGGCAAGGAAACACGGCAATATTCCTTTATAACTCGTTGATTAGGAGATAAGTATGAAAGTTTTAGTTGCCAACCGTGGTGAAATAGCTATTCGTGTGATGAGGGCCTGCCGTGAGCTGGGCTTTAAGAGTGTGGCTGTCTATTCTGAGGCAGATCACGAAGCCTTGCATGCCCGTTATGCAGATGAGGCATGCCTGATCGGCCCCGCTGAAGCCAAAGAAAGCTATCTGAACATCGAAAAGATTATCCAGGTAGCCAAAGAGAAACAGGTGGATGCGATTCATCCGGGCTATGGATTTTTGTCTGAAAACGAGCTGTTTGCCCGCCGGGTTGAGGAAGAGGGGATGATTTTTATCGGCCCTCGACCGGAAACGATCGACCTCACCGGAGATAAACTGGCTGCTCGCTCGATTGCCCGGGAAGCCGGTCTGAGAGTGCTGGCTGGCCCGGATTTACCGGTGGACCAGAAGAGCGTTGATCCAGAGAAACTCCTCGGTCATGTGGAAGTCGAGTTCCCGATCATGGTGAAGGCTATCTCGGGAGGCGGCGGGCGGGGAATCCGCATTGCCCATCGGCGCGAGGAACTCTTCGAAATGATCCGTCTGGCCCGGAGGGAAGCCCAAGCCTCCTTTGGTAAGGATGGCATATATCTCGAACCCTTTGTCGATCAAGCACGGCACATTGAGGTTCAGATTGTGGGCGATGGAAAGGGAACCGTCCTGGTTTTGGGAGAACGTGAATGCTCAATCCAGCGCCGCCGGCAGAAATTGATCGAGGAGGCACCAGCCCCTGGCCTGACGGATGAACAGCGACATGAAGTGCATGAATATGCCCGGAAATTAGGGAAGAAACTTGGGTACCGAAGCCTGGGGACGGTTGAGTTTTTACTCGACCAGAGCGGCAGATTCTATTTTATTGAGGTGAATCCGAGGATCCAGGTTGAACACCCGGTCACCGAGTTGGTGATTGGGCTTGACCTGGTGCGGATGCAGCTTAGATTGGCGGCTGAAGGATCGCTGAGAATCACTCAAAAAGATGTCTTTGTACGCGGGGCCGCCATCGAAGCCCGTATCCTGGCAGAAGATGTTTCCAACAACTTCCTTCCTGCTACGGGCAAAATCACTTATGTGAAAGAACCCGATGGGCCTGGAATCCGTGTGGACAGTGCCATGTACATGGGTATGGATGTCACCATGCATTATGATTCCCTGCTGGCAAAGGTCATCGTTTGGGGGGAAGATCGTGAAATTGCAGTCCAGCGATTACGCCGTGCGCTGGAAGAATTTCAGATCAGTGGGGTTCCTACGGACATTGAATTTTTGTCCAAAATCGTGACCCAGGAAAACTTTATCGGCGGTAACGTCAATACTACTTTCCTGGATAATTTCAAGCCGAATATGGAAGAACGCTCCGAGGCTTTGGAGAAAATTGCGGCACTAGCCGCGGCACTGGTAGAACACAAACAGAAGAATCGCAAACCCCAAAGGCGTGTAGAGCAGAACAATTGGCGCACGACAGCCTGGAAAGAGCAGATGCGGGGTGCGCTTTAGCCACAAGGCTTAACCTGAACAGAACGAGGGACGCATCTCTTGCGTCCCTTTTTTACTGCTTATGGGTTAAAATATTTGGAACGAAATTTGGAAACCCGTTTGCAATAGAGTAACTATGGCAATTTACCGGATTAAAATAGGCGAAAACGAATATCGAATCGAGATCACAGATGCTGGTATCAAAATTAATGATGAGGATATCCAGGCAGATCTGCTGCAGTTGAACGAAGCCGGCTTATACCTGATGAACCATGGTGACGATAAACTCGAAATCCATATGCGGGTGGAAGGCGATAACTCTTATTTGGTGATGGCAGATGGCAAACAGATTTTGGCCCAGGTTGAATCTGGACGCGATCAGGTAAAATCACAAGCCAGTCCTCTCGCCGATAATGAGCTCAGGGCTCCAATGCCTGGGTTGGTGATCAGTGTGAACGTAGAAGTAGGTCAGAAGGTGGAAGAGGGCCAGGCGGTTTGCGTGCTGGAATCGATGAAAATGCAAATGGCGATCCATGCCCCAAGGGCAGGGACGATCCAACAGATTTTGGTGGAGAGCGATCAAAAAGTGGAAAAAGATGCTCTCCTGGTGGTGATTGATTAGCGCCCAGATCGATTCGCGGGCGAAGGACTGTCAACTCACTTGACCAATGATTGCCTGGAACTGTAATCCACTGATTGGTCTGGTAGAGTGTTTTCTTATGGTTAGAAGAGTCACAAATACCAATTCATCAGAATTATCCGGGTTGTTGCCTTCCGGAATTTTCCATGTGAACATAGGCTGGCTGATTTTTATTCCCCTGATCCTGATCTTTTTTTCTGGTTGCAGCAGTAGCGGTAAAAAGCTGGACATCCAGAACTCAGGGGAATATGAGATGCAGTTCTATCATGATGGATCATTGATTGAATTATGGACAGATTTTGATGTGGAATTTGTTGAATCCATAACCATGGTGTACCAGGTCAGTTTTTACCAGGGAGGCGAGCTTGTCGCCCGGGTTTCCTGCGATCCATTTGATGCAGATGAAAAACGCATGCAGCGGTACGTTGAGACAAATGGATTGGTGAAGGTCAGCTATTTGGGGCAGATGCAGTGTGATGTAGAATTGCCCGAAGGGGAAACGCTGGTCTCAGTACACTTTGAAGCCCAGGCAGACACTTACAAGATATTTAGAGCAGACCTGATCTTTAAATAGCGATGTTTATTTAGTCATTTACTTTCAAGGATTTCCATGAATATACTTGCAGTAGATATAGGGACCGGAACACAGGATATTTTACTGTTTGATTCCAGAAAAGATGTTGAGAACAGCTTCAAAATGGTGCTGCCTTCCCCGACGATGATTACACATCGGCGTTTGAAAGAAGCAACCAGGCGCGGCCAGGATGTGGCTTTGACCGGTGTGACGATGGGAGGCGGTCCAAGCCACTGGGCTGCAGAAGATCATCTCAAAGCTGGGTACCGGGTATATGCAACCGAAGATGCGGCGCGATCTTTCAATGATGATCTTGAGGTGGTGAAAGAATTCGGGGTGATCCTGGTGAGTGAGGATGAAGCGGCCCGGTTGCCTGCAGAGATCCTTCAGCTTGAGCTTAAAGATTTTAATTTTGATCAGATTGCGCGGGCGTTTTCTCATTTTGATGTTTCCTTGCATGACCTGGATGCGGTTGCTGTTGCCGTATTCGATCACGGGGCGGCCCCTCCCGGTTATTCCGACCGCCAGTTCCGGTTCGATTATATTAAAGACCGGATCAGTACTGGACGGCAACTCAGCGTGTTTTCGTTCCTCGCCCAGGATATCCCGGAGATCATGACCAGGATGAAATCGGTGGTTTTATCTTCCGGCCAGCTGGATGCGGAACTGGTGCTCATGGATACAGCTCCTGCAGCAGTCCTGGGGGCAATGCAGGATAGTATGATTCGCTCCCATCAAAAAATGGTCGTGGCCAACATCGGGAATTTTCACACGATTGCTTTCCGATGGGGAAAAGTTGGAATTGAGGGAGTCTTCGAGCATCACACGGGGATGTTGGATGCACCCAAGCTGGATGGGCTGCTCTCCAGGATGGCTGAAGGGAGCTTGCTCCACGAAGAAGTGTTTATGGATCATGGACACGGTGCATTGTTGTTTGAGTCATCACCGCTTGGTCAACCTGGAAAAGATTTCTTCCTGGCGGTTACAGGGCCACGCTGGGTTATGATGGAGAAATCAATCTTAAACCCGTACTTTGCCACTCCTTATGGAGATATGATGATGGCGGGTTGTTTTGGTTTGCTTAAAGCAGTTGGTGAAAGGCTGCCGGTGTATCGGGCAGAGATTGATGCGGCATTGGCTCAGGGACGAGAAAAACCGCCCTGGGAGCTTGCATGAAAAGTTTTTCCGAAGATGAGCATGCCCAAAATGGAGACGTTCGTCTCCATTTTTGCTTTTGTAGGATGTAGAAATTGATGAAAACTGTCTGGTGGTTTGTAAGAATCTGGAGCCAGGATATGTCTTTTATACAATAAACTAAGTTTGTCCAAATCACTCAGGAGTGATGTGTGCTGATGGAAAATACAGAGGCTTTCAGGAATCAGTTAGATCCAAAATCAGAAATTGGTATGGTTCGCCTGGGAGTAAAAGATCTGGCGAAGATGAGCCTGTTTTACCAGGATGTCATCGGTCTATCAGTAATTGATCAGGGAAAAGGTCATACAGATTTGGGGGTTAGCGGTCTTCCCTTGGTTGGTCTGGTTTCCAAACCAGAGGGGGTGAGTTCTCCTTATTCAACCGGACTTTATCATCTGGCAATCTTGCTGCCAGACCGCTTTGAGTTAGGGCGGTGGCTGCTGAATTTTCTGGAAAATGGATATCGCCTGGATGGGGCTGGAGATCACCTGGTTAGTGAAGCACTCTATCTGTCTGACCCCGATGGCAATGGGATTGAAATGTACCGGGACCGGCCGCGGGAAGATTGGGAGATTAACAATGGGCAGATCAAGATGGATACCCTTCCTGTTGATATCCAGTCGATGCTCCAGGAAGCGCCAAAGGATGGTTTTAACGGCCTGCCAGTTGGAACGAAGATGGGGCACGTACATCTGCAGGTGAATGACGTTTCATCCGTTTCGGCTTTTTACCAACAAATTCTGGGATTTGATCTAGTGGCTCAACTCCCCGGGGCAGGATTTCTAAGTGTTGGCGGTTACCATCACCACATCGGAATGAATACATGGCGGTCCTATGGTGGGGGTGCTGCTCCCAAAAATGCACTCGGCTTGATCGATTATCAAGTCAGATTACCGAATAAGGATGCCCTAAACCCTTTGGTGAACCGACTATCTCAACACAAGGTTGCATATGAGCAGCATAATGGAAACATCCGTCTGCAAGATCCAGCCGGAATC
>DATHZS010000025.1:0-12335 GCA_035458505.1 Anaerolineales bacterium
TATTAATCTGGTAACCCTTCTTTTTTGCCAGGTCAATTTTATTTAGCAGCAGGAGCATGGGAGAGCCTGTTTCCCTGATCTGCACGGTGAGATAGAGATTTCTCTCCAGGTTGGAAGTATCGAGCACATTGATGACCAGATCATAGTCCTGGGCGACGATAAAATCCCGGGTGATCTCTTCTTCGGGTGAATAGGAGGAAAGGCTGTACACGCCCGGAAGATCGATGATTTCAATGTGGTGGTTTCGGTGCTCAAAAAAACCAGTCCGTTTCTCAACGGTTTTGCCAGGCCAATTGCCGACATGCTGGTTGTCTCCTGTCAGGGCATTGAAGAGGGTGGTTTTACCGGCGTTGGGGTTGCCTGCGAGTGCAATCGTCAGGGTGTTCATGAAAGGGTTTCCTCAGGGGAAACAATAATTTTATTTGCCATGCCGCGTCCCAGGGCAATGCGTGAATCGCGCACTGCCAGAATCACCGGGCCGCCTGAATCTTGAATCAGACGCAGTTTTACGCCAGGGGTCAGTCCCAATTCAATCAACCGGCGGGTTACGTCTTTACCACCGTCAATTTTTACCAGCAATAAAGGCTGCCCGATGACGGCCTGAGTGAGTACAATATCACTGCCGATCGACATATTATTACGGCCTTTCTGGGTTGGAGATGGTAATCTGAGCGGCAATTTCAGGAGAGAGGGCTAACTTGTGATTATCAAAAGACAGCAGAACAGAGCCATTGGAGCCGACAGCCAGCATGGACACCAACACTCCAGGGTGGAACTGCTCACTTTGCAGGTAGGCACTGGTTGCTGCGTCTACGTTGATCTCTGTGATCTCAGACTGCTCGCCGGGTTGCAGGCTGGCAAGCGAGCGCCCAACCGTAACAGGAGAGGGATTGTCGGTCAACGGGATATGTCTTCCTGTTGGGGATGTGGTTGGGTGCTCAAGGTATTCTGATAAGCGGGCAGCTACCTGAGGTTCTGTAATGTGTTCCATACGGCAGGCCAGGGAATCTGCCTGGCTGGGAGTGAAGTTCAGTTTTTCGACGAAGAACACCTCCCATAACCGGCGGTTCCGGATGATGGATCGGGCGATCTGGCTGCCAGCATCGGTAAATGATACACCCTTATATGGCTGGTAGGTGACCAGACCCTCTTCTTCCAATTTGCGGATCATCTGGTTTGCAGAAACAGTCTGCACATCCAAAATTTTAGCCAGCCGTGGGATTGGAATAGGCATTTGGCTGCCAGTTTCTTCGATCAGCGCCAGGCTTACCAGGTACATTTCTGCATTTTCACTTTGCATCTTATTATTTCCCAAAAAATTTTTAAAAAAATGTTATGCTTTACCTAAACATAATTATAAACCCGGAATTTCGCTATGTGCAAATGTCCCGTCCTTTTTGGGTAATTTGTCCCCTATCCGCTGGATGAAAAAATTACGGAACTGCGGGAAGATGACCCGGGTATGTTCAGACAACTTTGTACTTTTGACCGGAATAGGGTAAGATGGTAGCAGATATGAAATCGGAGGTTAATATGCAGAGAGTTGCCCTATATTTGCAAGATTCTCATGATTTACGAGATGGACTGGACTATGTGAGATATGCCGAAGACAGAGGTTTTGAGGCCGTTTGGCAGGCGGAATCCCGGCTGGTGCGCGATGCGATTGTGCCGATGGCTGCCTATGCTGCTGTCACGGAGCGCATCCATATTGGCTCGGGGGTGATCAACAACTGGACCCGAAATATTGGTTTGCTGGCAGCTACTTTCCTGACGCTGGATGACCTGGCCCCCGGCCGGGTGATTTGCGGGTTAGGGGCCTGGTGGGATCCACTGGCAAAAAATGTCGGGATCGACCGCCGAAAGCCGCTGACTGCCATGCGTGAGACGGTTGAGGTGCTCCGCAGGTTGCTGAATATGGAAAGGGTGACTTTCCATGGAGAATTCCATCACGTGGATGAGATCGAGCTGGATGTGGTACACGGCCGCCGTGAGCCGCGCGATGTCAAGATCATGATCGGTGCGACAGGCCCAAAGATGATGGAACTGACCGGCGAGATCAGTGATGGGGCGGTGCTCAATTACTGCGTCCCACCAGAGTATAACGATATGGCTTTGGAACGCCTTGAAATCGGGGCCAATCGGGCAGGCCGAATGCTGGAAGACATTGATCGGCCGCAGCTGGTGGTTTGCTCGGTGGACCATGACCATGATAAGGCCATCGATTACACCCGCGAGTTGCTGACCCAATATCTGGCTCAACAGCCTCATATTGCCAAAGCCTCTGGAGTTTCGATGGATGTGGTCGAAGAGATTCAATCGATATTGGGATGGCCGGCGACCCATGAGCAGATCCAGTCTGCCAAACATCTGGTGCCAGAGGAATTGATCCACAAGATCACGGCTTCCGGTACGCCGGATGAAGCCCGGGCGAAGGTCCAGGAATATATCGATCACGGCGCGACCTGCCCGATCCTGTATCCGGTGGGAGGCGATTTCAGGCTTCTGATTGATACCTTTGCTCAGAAATAAGTTGTGCCTGAGGATGATAAAAAAAACCGCAACATTGTTGCGGTTTTTTTGTTCTGGTTACCCTTGACCTGAGAACTGAACGGTCAGGTTGTTCCATGTGACCATATGGATTTGCCGGTCAGCTCATATTTCTCTGACGTCTCAGTCCAATGTATTGGACAATGGCAAAGACCAATATAATATCAGCGATGATGGCAACGAACCAGAATCCAGTTTTGGTCAGGGGAAGCCAATCCCCGAGCAGTAAGGCGATACTGCCCGAAACCCAGGCCAGATCACCAAGGATGACGGTCCATACGCCAGCTACTGAAACTTGCGGTTGCCGTACCAGTTGGAAGACAAAGATTTCCCACCCAATCAGCAAAACACCCGTGATTGTGATTGCCATTTCATTGGAAAGTCCGAACATCCCTGAAAATTTGGATGGGAATAGGAGGAACACCAGCCCAAACAATCCGCTAAAAGCGGCGTTGAGACGGAGCACCTTGTGCAGGAGTGATTTGTGTTCAAAATAAGCAGATAACATGATTTACCTCCGGTAAGATTTTCCCCATCATACCTGCAGGAACACTGCAATTTGAATGAAATTTACTGCCATTTACTGCCAATTTTGAAAATTAGTCGGAGGTTTTGCCCTCAAGCCGGTCTTGTAAATCCTGGGTGACGAGTTTTGCCGCGGTAGTTTGCCAGTTGTGCAAAGTGCGCTCGGGGACCTCGGTGCGGAACCATTCCAGAGCAGTGCGTTCATGGTCTTTGAGGGTGGCTGTGGGCTGATATCGCCGGGAAGGTTTCAGCCCGACCACATACGGGAAGTAAAGGGCATTGAAATATCTCCAGGCATCGGATGTGCCGAAGAGCTCATCGCCAGGAGGCTTGAGGCGGTGGATGCTTTCGGTTAGCAGCGCTTTGAGCTCATGGGCGCGTTCCAAAGAGTCACTGCGGGCATTGCGTGCCTGCAGGCGGTGGGTGACAAGCGGCAGATAGGTAAGCGGGCTGCTGGCGAGGCGTGGGAGGTCTCCGAGATAGCTGATCGCTTTTCGGGTCAGTCGATGAAATTCCGCTTCTGCCATGTGATGAAAATCTACTTTTAGATTAACCCTGTCAATCATCCCGGCAGTTGTGCGCAGTTGAATCTGTTCTTTTGGCAAATTTCGGAATACCCCCCAATTGCTGATCGAGGATACGAAAAGACCGCTTAGTGTTGCTACGGCAATCGTTGTGCTGAGGGTGGAATAAAGCAAGATCCACATCCCAAAAGAGGGTTCTCCTGCGAGGTTGAAGACCAGGGCAATCTGGATGACGAAGAGCATCGAAAGGAACAAAGTGGTGATAAAACTGCGGAGCATGTCATCCCTGAGACGTTGACCTTCCTCAAAGGCATCAAAGATGGCAATGCCGATGCCGAGGAGGGCCAGGTCGACGCCAATCGAAAGGATCAATACAGGCTGAGGTAGCCAGGTAAAAGGAAGCGCTAAACCAACAGCCAGGCCAAAAAAGACCGTTGCCAATAATGGCAGCCCTAAAGGAAACTTCTCTCCCCGTTTTGGGTGGGTGAACAGTAAGAAACCATACGCAGCGGTGAGCGGAACTCCCACAATGATTGCCAGGAAGGTTGGAGGCAGCCCCCCCATTCCGTGGATTACAACTGCCAGGAAAGTAAGCGGCAGAACTACCCACTGCCAGAACTGGAAAATCCGTTCCTTGCGCGTGATCGATTCGGGAACCAGGGTAACCAATCCGCCTGTCCACAACAACGCTGGCAGATAAATGAATACGTTTGGTACAGCTGTAAATGTTGAGCGCAGCGGCATCGGGTTGGTGTTCTGAAGTACTTCGAGAAAAATAGCTGCCGCGTAAAACCCTAACCCCAACCCGGTCAGCCGGAGGGCTGGTTTTCGCAGATCGCGCGCCAAAAGATAAAACCCCAACCAGAGGGAGATGAAAAATGCAATTGCATACAGGGACAGTAATCCGTCAGACATACTGGCCCCATTATACCGTCAAGTTTTGATATAGCAGGATGGTCTGGATACCTTCAAAACAAGCTCAATGACAAAGTTTCCAGAGTGGTTTAAGTTGGTTGGGAGAAATAGGGTAGAGTATAATTTTAGCTATGAAAGCGAAACGATCGAATAGTTCTCAATGCTTTGGGTGTGGATCAGAAAATACATTGGGCTTACAGCTGGTTTTTTATCTCAATGAAGACCAGCAGGTAGAAAGCCAAATGTTGATTCCAGAACAATTCCAGGGATTTCCCGGGGTGGTTCACGGTGGGATTGTGGCCACAATCCTGGATGAGTCGATTGCGCGCGCTGCAACGGCTGCCAATCCCAACCGGATTATGCTAACTGGCAAATTGACCACTCGCTACCGCAAACCTACCCCGGTGGGGAGGCCGCTGCGGGCGGTTGGAGAAGTGATCCGTGACCGCGGCCGGATGGTTGAGTGTGCATCATACCTGTATGATCAGGATGGCGAGTTGTTGGCGCAGGCGGAAGGGCTGATGGTTGATTTACCTCCGGAGATGGAACCCCCAAGTAATTCTGAAGCAATGAACTAACAAGATTATCCCGGTACCCCAGACTGAGATGGACCGGAAAACCGGGCGAAGGAGAAAAGGTAGTGATTATTGAATATTTCCGACCTGAAACGCTGGATGAGGCTGTGCGATTATTGGGACGAACCACTCCCAAAACTGTACCACTCGGTGGGGGGACAGTTTTGAATGCACCTTCCGACCAGCAGGTGGCAGTAGTGGACTTGCAAAAGTTAGGGCTGGATAAGATAGAGCTAAAAGGCAGGACTCTGAACCTGGGGGCGGCAGTTACCCTCCAGGCATTGCTGGATGAAAAAGACATTCAGCCAGCATTGCGACAGGCGATCCGGCTGGAAAGCGGGTATAACCTGCGTCATTCCGGGACAGTGGCTGGCAGTCTGGTGTCTGGCGGGGGACGATCACCTTTCCTCGCTGCTATGCTGGCTCTGGATGTCCAACTGCTCTGGCAGCCTGGCGACCAGACCCAATCATTGGGCGAATTTTTGCCTCTGCGGGCACGGGATTGGCCTGGTGAATTGATTACACAAGTATCCTTCTCTATTCAAACCGAACTGGCTTATCATTACGTTGCCCGCACTCCGGCAGACCGGCCAGTGGTTTGTGCGGCCGCAGCGCGGTGGCCATCCGGCCGTACCCGGATCGTATTGGGGGGGTATGGAAATGCACCCCTGACGATTTTAGACGGCGAAGCCAACGAGGGTGTGCTGGATGCCGCAGAAGCAGCCTACCTGACCGCGGAGGATGAATGGGCTTCTTCGGATTACCGCACTCAGGTCGCCAAAGTTTTGGTCAGACGGTGTTTGGATGAGTTCAATTAGCCAGGCGCACTGCCGGGATGCATTTCCAGACAGCCAGGATACAACCATGAACCACAATGCTGAAAATCAGACCTTCCAGGATATACCATGACCCAGAATTTTGTCTTTGAACTGATTGCTGAGAGAGATATTTCTGAGATAAACAGTATCGGCCGGTTGTACCGGCACATTCCAACCGGGGCGCAGTTACTTTCGATTGTCAATGATGATGAGAATAAGGTTTTCAGCATCAATTTCAGGACAACCCCCCAGGATTCCACTGGTGTGGCCCATATCCTGGAACATTCGGTGCTGTGCGGGTCTGAAAAGTACCCGGTGAAAGAACCCTTTATCGAATTGATCAAAGGATCGTTGAAGACTTTTGTCAATGCTTTTACTTCCCCTGACAGCACCAGCTACCCCGTAGCCAGCCAAAACTTGCAGGATTTCTATAACTTGATTGACGTGTATATGGATGCCGTTCTGCATCCGCTGATTCCTCCGCACGTGCTCGACCAGGAAGGATGGCACCTGGAGATGGATGAAGAAAGCGGGAACCTGATCTATAAAGGGGTCGTGTTCAATGAAATGAAAGGAGCGCTTTCAAATCCAAACCAACTTTTGAGCAGAGTTACTCAGCGGTCCTTGTTCCCAGATAATTTATACCGGCATAATTCCGGGGGTGATCCGAAACATATCCCCGATTTGACTTACGACCAGTTCAAGGCTTTTCATCACACCTATTACCATCCTTCCAACGCATACATTTACTGGTACGGAGACGACCCTGAGGAAGAACGCCTAAAGAAATTGGCGGGATACCTGGAAGGGTACACCTTCCAGGAGGTTCAATCCCAGATCCCGCTTCAACCCCCATTTGAAGAAACCCTGCGGGTTTCGACCCCATATGCAGCGGGCGAAGAAGACCTTCCAAAATATTATGTGTCTGTGAATTGGGGGATGGTTGAGCAAACTGATCCGGAATTGGTGCTGGGCCTGGGGATCCTTGACCATATTCTGGTGGGGACCTCGGCTTCTCCATTGCGGAAGGCTTTGATCGACAGCGGTTATGGAGAAGACCTTGTCGGGGGCGGATTGAACCCGTATCTACGTCAGCTGACATTTTCTACCGGGCTGAAAGGTGTAAAACGCGAGAATACTGTCAGGGTGGAGGAGTTGGTTCATGAAACACTGGCGGAGCTTGTGCGGACACGGATCGATGAAAAAATGATTGCGGCGGCAATGAACACCGTAGAGTTTCACCTGCGGGAGAATAATACGGGCGCTTTCCCGCGCGGCTTGCTCCTGCTGATGCGGGCACTGTCCACATGGCTTTATGATGGCGATCCCTTTGCTCCGCTGATGTACGAAGCTCCGCTCCAGGCAGTCAAAGAGCGGCTGGAAGCAGGCGAGCCCTATTTTGAATCTCTTATCGAAAAATTTTTCCTGCACAACCTTCACCGCAGTGTGGTGGTGCTTGAACCTGACCCGGACTTGAACCGCCGCGAAGTGCAGGAAGAAGCAGAGCGTTTGAAAGCAATCCAGGAGTCGCTCTCCAGTGAAGAATTAGGAAATATCACTGCCCATGCGGAAACCTTGAAAAAGATCCAGGAAACCCCTGACACACCGGATGCACTGGCGAGCATACCGGTGCTAACCCTTGCAGACCTGGACAAGGAAAATAAGACCATTCCCTTAGAGGTATTGGAACAGGATGGCGTTGAAGTCCTGTATCATGATCTGTTTACGGATGGGATTGTGTATCTTGATCTCAGTTTTGATCTGATGGGGGTTCCCCAGGAACTTTTGCCGTACCTAAAACTATTTGCCGGTGGCATGGTGAAAATGGGGACGACGAAGGAGAATTTTGTCGAACTCTCCCAACGGATTGGTCGTGAAACCGGTGGAATCTATCCGGGGTTACTCATTCAGAATAAGTATCATTCCAAAGAGGTGGTTGCCCGGCTGGTAGTGCGAGCAAAATCCACCGTGGATAAGCTGGATGAGATGTTGTTGATCCTCGAAGATATTTTACTCAGGACCGAGTATAGCCTTATCGATCGTTTCCGGCAGATCTTAACCGAGCGGAAAGCAAAAATGGAAGCTGGCCTGGTGCAATCCGGGCATGGTGTGATCAGCAGCCGGCTGCAGTCCGGGCAGAGCCTGTCTGGCTGGCTGAATGAGCAAACCGGGGGCGTTGAAAACCTTTTTTTCTCACGAGACTTGATGGCAGCCATGGATGAGGATTGGGAGCAGGTTGTGTCGAAGTTTTTGAGGATCCGTGAATTGGTGGTCAATCAGAATTCCATGATGGTCAATGTGACCCTGGATCGAGAGAACTGGGAAAAGATCCGACCTGCATTGGGGAAGTTTATCCGGAACATGCCTCAGCGTGATCTGGATCCGGTACTCTGGCAGCCTGCCAAAAACCCCGCAGCGGAAGGGCTGACCATCCCTGCACAGGTCAATTTTGTTGGAAAAGGGGCAAACCTGTACGATCTCGGCTTCCAGCCGCATGGATCAACAAATGTGATCCGAAAATATCTCGGGACGACTTATATTTGGGAGAAGATCCGGGTTCAGGGAGGTGCGTATGGTGGGTTCATCTCGTTCGATCTGTTCTCTGGTTCTTTCAATTTCCTCTCCTACCGCGACCCGAACCTGCTGCAAACAATAAAGAATTTTGATGGAACCGCGCAGTATCTCCGCACTATCGATATGTCCAGTTCTGAGCTGGTCAAATCGATCATCGGGACGATTGGGGATATGGATGGCTACCAGTTCCCGGATGCGAAAGGGTACACATCAATGGTGCGGTACCTGACTGGCTATAATGATGAAATCCGGCAGCAGATCCGGGGCCAGGTGCTTGCCACAACCGCTGAGGATTTCAGAGCCCTGGCGGATGCGTTGGATATGGTCAACCGTTCTGGAACCGTGGCGGTATTGGGCTCAGCAGATGCCATTTCTGCTGCAAATCATGAGCGAGATAACTTTATGACAGTGAGAGCAGTCTTATGACCATGGGAATTGAGATGAGTTTGCTCTTGTCACTGTATTTTGACCAATTAACGAGCACGAAACCTGATTGAAATAGAGGTACCTGTATGATATTAAAAATAAATGTGAATGGAAACGATGTTGAATTTGACAGCCATGCGAATGAAACCCTGCTGAAAGCCTTGCGGCGAAGCGGGTATTTTGGGGTGAAGCATGGGTGTGAAACGGGCGAATGTGGTGCCTGTACAGTATTGTTGGATGGAAAACCAGTCAATTCCTGCATAACCCTGGCTTCTCAGGCTGAGGGCAGGCGGGTTGAAACGATAGAAGAGATTGGTGAACATCCTGAGCAAGGCTGGAAGCAAACCGAAGGACTGCACCCCTTGCAGCAGTCTTTTGTGGAAAGCGGGGCGATCCAATGCGGATTCTGCACCCCCGGGATGATCCTGGCAGCCAAAGAGCTGTTAGCCCGAAACATCAATCCAAGTGAGGCAGAAGTGCGGGAGGTCTTATCCGGCGTATTGTGCCGCTGCACCGGGTATGTTAAACCGGTGCAAGCTGTCCTGCATGCCGCTGCTGTGATGCGCGGTGAAGCCGAACCCGGAGAAATGATCGATACGGACTTGCTGGATGCCCTGTTCCATCCCGGGGAGGTTCCACCTCCACCGCCGGCCAGGGAAGGAGACCAGCCTGTACGGACGGCTGTCAGGGTGCTGCCGAAGGTGTTGGTCGCTCCACAAACCGAGAACTGGAAACGAGTTGGGAAACCCGAGCGCAAGGTGGATGCAGTCAAATTGGTGCAGGGAAAGCCGGCCTTCGCCGGGGATATTGAGATACGCGGTATGCTGGTGGCGAAAGTGCTGCGCAGCCCCTTGCCCCATGCACGTATCAAGAAGATCGATGCCAGTAAAGCCCGTGCCCTGGAAGGCGTCGCCGCGGTATTAACCCATCAGGATGTTCCTCGCGTGGTGTATTCTTCGGCCGGTCAGTCTGATCCCATTCCTGGACCTTTGGATATGTTCTCTTTGGATGAAAAGGTGCGTTATGTTGGCGATCGGGTTGCCTTTGTTGCCGCTGAATCGGAAGAAATCGCAGAGCAGGCTCTGAAACTGATTGAAGTAGAGTATGAGGAACTTCCGGCAATCCTGGATATGGGTGACTCGCTGGACAATCCGACCCTGATCCATGACGAGCCGGAATACGTGGATTTTGCGGAATCGGATGCCAGCCGCAACCTGGCGGCTCACATCCACATTGATATTGGGGATGTAGAGAAAGGGTTTGCTGAGGCTGACCATATATTTGAGCATGAGTATGAGGTTCCCAAAGTGCAGCAGGCTCATATCGAGCCGCATGTTGTCGTTACCTATTGGGATGAAGACGACCGCCTTGTGATCCGCACCAGCACGCAGGTGCCCTTCCATGTCCGCCGAATCCTCGCCCCGGTTCTGGGCTTACCGATCAAACGCATCCGGGTGATCAAACCGCGGATCGGCGGAGGGTTTGGCGGGAAACAGGAAGTGCAGATCGAGGATGTCGCCGCACACCTGACGATTGCTACCGGACGACCGGTGATGTTTGAGACCACCCGTGAGGAAGAGTTTACCGCTTCCCGGTCCCGCCACCCGATGAGGGTCAGGTTGAAAACCGGGGTCAAGAAGGACGGCACGATCACAGCCAATGCGATGTATGCTCTCTCGGATACCGGGGCGTATGGATGCCATGCCCTGACGGTGACCGGCAACACCGGCCATAAATCGATGGCTTTGTATGTCGGGGATGGTGATTATCGGGAAAAGCCGAATATTCAGTTTATTGCAGATATTGTGTATACCAACCGCTCCTCTTCCGGGGCTTACCGGGGGTATGGGGTGCCGCAGGGCTTCTGGCCGTTGGAGCGGCAGATGGAGCGGATCGCCAATGCATTAGGCCTCGACCCGATCGAGTTCCGCATGAAGAATGCCCTGCGTGAGGGTGAACTACAGCCTTTCAGTACTGCCTGGAGCGAAGGACGCGAGCCCAGACCGGAAGTGATTACTTCGAATGGGCTGGAAGAATGTGTCCGGCAGGGCAGGGCTGCCATCGGTTGGGATCAGAAATTCGGCCAGGCCAGCTGGCAGGAGATCCCCGGGAAACCGCATCTACGCAGAGGGGTTGGCGTTGCGATGGTGATGCAGGGGACGGCGATTCCCTATCTGGATATGGGCGGAGCGAGCATCAAAATGAATGACGATGGCTCGTTCAATTTGCTGGTGGGGGCCACCGACCTGGGGACCGGTTCAGATACGGTGCTGGCCCAGATGGCGGCGGAAGTGTTGGGGGTGCCTGTGGAGGATATCCTGGTGTATTCTTCGGACACAGATTTCACTCCCTTCGATGTCGGTGCCTATGCTTCGAGTACGACCTATATTTCAGGTGCCGCGGTGGTCAAAGCGGCACAGGTTGTGGCGGAACAAATGATGACCAGAGCAGCAAAGATGCTGAATGCCGAGGAGAATGCTCCTCAGGTTGATCCGAGTGAAATTGTTTTGGGCGACCGGATGGCGATGGCCCCGGATGGGCGGACGGTTTCCATGAGACAGATTGCCTACGATTCGCTGCATCATGAAGATCAGCTGCAAATTATGGGGGTGGGCTCGTATATGTCCCCGGTGGCGCCCCCGCCGTTCGGAGCCCAGTTCGCTGAAGTGACCGTGGACACAGAAACCGGTATGGTGACGGTGGATAAGCTGGTGATGGCCGTCGATTCGGGAATCATCGTCAATCCGGTCACTGCATCGGGACAGATCGAAGGCGGGATGACCCAGGCATTAGGGTATGCGGTGAGTGAGGAAATGCTCTATGATGGTCAGGGACGCATCCGGGAGCGTGATTTTTCCGATTACCATATCTTTGCTGCCCATGAGATGCCGGAACTGGAGACGATCTTTGTGGAAACCTTTGAGCCAAGCCATCCGTTTGGGGTGAAGGCGGTGGCCGAAATCCCGATGGATGGGGTGGCACCTGCGGTTGGGAATGCGATCATGCATGCCTGCGGAGCAGATTTGAGCGATAACCCTGCTACTCCTGAGCGGATCTGGCGAGCGTTGCAGGAGAAAGCATCCCACTAGGATTGGAGAGCGTATGCTAAATCCTGAAAAGCATGCGGATAAGTACCAGAAATATTTTTCGGAAGCGCTGGGGGCAGAGGTGGAAATCCTGAAAGCTGAAGCGCTGCATAAGAGTTCCCGCGAGGCACCCTGGCGGTTTGATCTGCTGGTGAATGGCGAAGAGAAATCTTTTGTGCTGCGGGCGGATAAACGATCCAGCGCACGGGAATACAAGGTGTTGAAAGTTGTTGAGACCCTCCCTGTGCCTGCACCGCGTGTGTATGGATTGGATAAGAAGGGGACAAAAATCGGAACCCCATGCTTTTTTATGGATTTTATTGAGGGTGAGTCTCTGCTCAAGCC
>DATHZS010000026.1:0-20521 GCA_035458505.1 Anaerolineales bacterium
TCACTGTTGCAAATCTGGCCAGTCACATTTGGCTGGTCGCATCCGACGCTGCAAGGATCAACCAACTCGATTACCGGCGGATCGGTAAAGATCACATCCGCATCATCTGAACCCGTGGTCTCATTCCCTTCGTTATCCACAACAGTCGCCTCGATCACATTGCTGTGTGTATCACCGCTCTGTCCATTAATGGTCTGTACAAATGAGCAGGTGTAAGAGTTACCAGGGAGAATGGTTCCGCCCGTGGCGCAATCTCCCAGGCCATTCAGGTCGCCGAATTGATTGTCGAGGAGTTGGGTCAAAGTCACTTCCTCAAGTGAGTTGTTGACGACCTCAACATCGTAGCTGACTGCAGCAGCAGGGGCTGGGACTGAGGTTGGGTTCGCGAGCTTGATCACCTGGATTGTGGGAACTGCATCCACAACATCCACCTGGGCGCTGTCAGAGTCCGTTGCTTCACTGCCATCATTGTCCACAGCGGTCGCCGTAACGGTATCCACATGGACAAAGCCTGCATCACCATTTACGGCAGCCACAAATGAGCACGTAAAGCTGCCGGATCCAGCGATCGGTGCAGGGAATGTGCAATCTCCCTGGCCATTCAGATCACCGAAGACATCGTCCACCAGACTGGTCAGCGTAATATCCTCAATCGTCAGATTGTCCACCACAACCGTGAAAGTAACATCTTCCCCCGGTTCCGTAACTGCGGTTGGTGAGGCAGTCTTGGTCACTTCGATCAGGGTAGGGATATTTGTGATCGTTACCACTGCTGAATCTTGTCCAGTGGCTTGATTCCCTTCATTGTCGGTGGCAGCTGCGCTGACCACATTTGTGTGTTGATCGCCAGCGTCCCCCACTACCAAACCTGAGAATGTACAGGTGTATGTTTCATTCCCCGGGATCACCCCACCTGTCGCACAATCACCCAGGCTGTCCAGATCGCCGAAGATATCATCCGTCAGCGTATTCAAGGTGACTGGTTCACCAGTATCATTGGTAACCTGGACCGTGAAATCAATTGATCCACCCGGTTCATCAATCGTGGTTGGGAAAGCCGTCTTTGTCACCGTGATTGCCGGGTTCTGATTCTCGAAATTCACCTGTTCATCATCAGAAGCAGAGGTCTGGTTGTTGCTGCTATCTTCAGCATACGCCGTCACTACATTCACGTGCGGTGTATCAGGCTCCCCTTCCAAGATTGCGGTAAAGAAGCACTCGTAAGTCCCACTCGCTGGGATCACCTGGATCACAGAGCAATTCCCTCTGCCATTCAGGTTGCCGAATACGTTGTCCTCCAGACCTGTCAGCCAAACGGTCTCAATGGAGGTGTTGGTAACCACAATTGTAAAGGTCGTCTCTCCACCAAGCTCGTTGACGGTTGTAGGATTGGCTGTCTTGGAGACACTGATCGTGGGTAACGGGTTGAAGGTGACCGTCGCGTCGTCGCTGCCGTCACCGGTATTCCCGAGCTCATCAATCACCTGGACCGAGACTGTGTTCACATGAGGGTTGCCAATCGTTCCTGAGACATCCCCTGTAAATGTACAGGTAAAAGTCTCTCCGGCAGCAATTGGTGTCCCTTCGGAACCGAAGCAGGAACTGCCAAGCAGCAGGTTCAAATCCCCAAATCGGTTGTCCGTAATCGAATTGATCCGCACTTGAAAATCGGAGTTATTGGTCACCTGTACCGTAAAGGTCGCCTGGCCACCTGGTTCGTCCATTGAGGTCGGGTTGGCTGTTTTAGTTACGGTGATCGATGGATCAGGTCGTAAATTATAGATGACTGTGGCAGTCGCTGAATCAGAGACCGTTGTTCCTTGATAGTCGATCGTTGCCGTCACAGTGTTGGTGTGAGGCCCAGTGATCTCCATGGTAAGCTCACATGAGTAGCTGCCGCCGATTCCAAGTGTTTGCGGCAGGGAGCAGGTGCCCTGGGTATCCAGGTCGCCAAAGACATCATCGTCGAGGGTGGTCAGTTCCACCACAACATTGGACGTATTGACAACAGTGACCGTAAAGGTCACATCTCCACCAGGTTCAACCACGCTGCTTGGCGATGGAACCTTTGACACTGTCAGGCCTAGGTTCGTCTCTTCAACGAAATCCACCCGTGCCGTATCGGAGGCTTGAGCTGTCTGGCTTCCGAGAGAGATCGTGGCCGTGACCGTATCCACATGGAAGTCACCTGCTAAATTCCCTAAGACCTGACCGGTAAATTCGCATGAGTAAGTCCCCCCACTCGCCGCAAGGGTTTGGGGAACCGAGCAGGTACCCTTGTTATTTAAGTTACCAAAAACATCGTCCTCCAAGGACGTCAGATCGACAGCTTCAGAGGTTGTATTCGTCACCAATACCGAGAAGGTCACATCCCCTCCGGGCGGCTGTAAAGTGGTTGGATTAGCGTTTTTATCCAAAGTTAGGCTCAAGGTCGGCAGATCCTGGATTCGGACAACCGCGTTATCTGAAACAATTGTCGTCTGCTGGCCGTTGGTAGCACCCACCGTAAAGGTATTGACATGGTCAGAACCAGCAGGGCCAGTCACCTCACCAGTAAAGGTGCAGGTGACGGTCTGCCCGGCAAGCAGGTTTGTGATCCCGGCACAATCACCAATATCAGAAAATACACTATCACTCTTCTGGGTAACAGCCAGGTCAAATGATTCGTTATTGGTAATGGTGATCGTGAAGGTGACCAACCCCCCGGGGTAAAGGATCGTCGAGACGCTCGGGGTCTTGGTGACAGAGATATTCAAATCACCTGGAGCGGGTTCCTGTAATACCCGGTAGTTATCACCCTTGCCACCCTCAACCGAGACATGGTATTCACCCCAGTCATCCGGCTGGACTGTGTAGGCATTATCAACACACCAGTCACCATTCGCATCAGCTGTAAATGTGCCGCTGGCAACCACGATGCCGGGGTCACCGCTGGAACCGCCGGGATTTCCGGTGATCGTCCATGAATGTGTGGATCCAGGCTCAAAGCCCTGGAAATCCAGCACAATCACATCGCCAGCAGTGTAATGGTTTTTATTTACGGGATTGGCACATGAGCCCGCGCTGGTTTTGGTAGATCCTTGGGCCGCATATGCTGGGAACGCTGGCATAATCGACATCAACATTGAGACGATCAGCAGTACCGTTCCAGTTACATAAGAGAACCGATAGAATTTTTTTAACATTGTGTCCTCCAGTTTGGTGTCTGACTCCAGACATAAAGACTTAAGCATTGATGAGCTACCAAGAACTGTTTGAATAATAGTCTACCCTGGTAACCTTGAGAAAGTTCCGGTCAGATGTTAGTAGAGGAAATCTTGGTGGTGGGATGAAA
The DNA here is from genome assembly GCA_035458505.1 of Anaerolineales bacterium. GTDB lineage: Bacteria > Chloroflexota > Anaerolineae > Anaerolineales > UBA11579 > UBA11579. Next base: position 3,335 of record DATHZS010000026.1, read on the forward strand.
TTGGGGTTGATATGGATGAATTACTCTAAATAAATTATACCACCAGGGGTATTCTCACTAATCTGTATCTGACCATTTTTCCGACAGAGATGATGTGGTGTCATGTAGGTTTCGAAGTGTTTTTATGTAATCAGGTTCTCCTTAAAATAATTAAACCGACCATAGGCCGGTTTCGCTACTGGCTCCCCAAGAGTATCATCCCCGTTTCGATGAGGATAAGCGACCAGATTCAACTCTTGGTTCACAGCCGCCTTACATCTATTAATACGAAGATCTGTCTTTTTTATTACAACTTTTTTTATATAGACTAATACATTGCAAAGATGTTTTCTAATCCTATTATAATATATAATTGATTATTTTGATAAAACTTATCCATTAATTTAGTCTCGATGTTTCCACAATTTGCCCAACTTCGACTAATCATCCAACTAATCCTGGCCAGGGACAAAATAAAATCGTCGCATCTAGATTAATCGCATGTCCCGAACGCGGGAAAATCATCTGCAGCCAGACGCGAACGCGAACCAGCTTAACATTCCAGGGCCGCCAAACCGACCCACTTGAGTTATAATCCACCCTATGATGTCTGAATTAACCAACCACATCTACCTCGACTATGCCGCCACCACTCCGCTGGATCCGCGCGTCATGGAGGCCATGCGTCCATTCTTTTCTCAGGCATTTGGCAACCCATCCTCCATCCACCAATCCGGCCAGGCCGCCGAAGCTGCGGTGGAAAATGCCCGGCAGACCATCGCTGAAGTGTTCAACTGCCAGCCAAATGAAGTTGTATTCACCTCCTGCGGGTCCGAGAGTGACAATTTGGCCTTGCGCGGCGCTTCCCTTGCTGCCCGACAAAACACCGGTGCCAACCATCTCCTCATCAGCCCGGTTGAACACCCCGCTGTCAGCAAGACCGCTGTCCAGCTGGCGGAAGTGTTCGGATTTGAGTTGGAATTTTTACCGGTAGACAAATATGGCCGGGTCAGCCCGCAGAGTGTTGCCGAACGGCTGCGCCCTGATACTGCCCTGGTATCTGTCATGGCTGCCAACAACGAGATCGGCACGATCAACCCCATCGATCAAATCGGGGAGATTTGCAGGCAGGCCAACGTCGCCTTCCATTCCGATGCCGTCCAGGCAGCTGCACACCTGCCCTTCGACCTGTCCCGAATGAACGTGGATCTACTCTCCATCGGGGCACATAAATTATACGGCCCGAAAGGCGTCGGAGCCCTGATTGTCCGTCATGGCACACCCCTGCTCCCCACCCAAACCGGAGGAAGCCAGGAAAACGGGTATCGGGCAGGGACATCCAATGTACCCTACCTGGTCGGACAGGCAGAAGCATTCCGCCTTGCCGTGCAAGAGCAGCCTCACCGCAACGCTCGCCTGACAGAAATGCGCGACCACCTGATCCGAACCGTGCTCGAGACCATCCCTGACACCCAACTCACCGGTCATCCCCAGGAACGCCTGCCCAACCATGCCAGTTTTGCCTTCCTGGGAGTAGATGGCAATGAACTTTTGATGATCCTGGATGCAGAGGGGTTTGCCTGCTCATCTGGCTCAGCCTGTAAAACCGGCAACCCGGAGCCTTCAGCCGTTCTCAAAGCGCTCCAACTGCCTGATGATTGGGCACTTGGATCACTGCGCGTCACCCTCAGCCACCTGACCGAAGACGAACATCTGGAATCGTTTCTCAACATTTTGCCAGAGGCTGTCCGCCGGGTACGGCTGTTGCGAGGAACCTAACATGAACCTGGGATTACCCGCTGGTGCCAAGGTGGCAGTTGCCATGAGCGGCGGTGTCGATAGCTCCGTTGCTGCCGCCTTGCTCGCAGAACAAGGATACGATGTCTTCGGCATGATGCTGCGCCTGTGGAGCGAACCCGGGAGGGACGCGGCCAACCGCTGCTGTACCCCCGACGCGATGGCGCGGGCCAAGCGGATTGCCGCTCAGTTGGGCATTCCTTTCTACGTGGTAGATGCCAAGGATGTCTTCCGTGAGACCGTGGTGGAATATTTTCTGGATGGATATACCCACGGGGTCACTCCTAACCCATGCCTGATGTGCAACCGCCATATCCGTTGGGAATTTCTGCTCAACCGGGCCATCGCCCTCGGTGCCGATTATATGGCTACCGGGCACTATGCCCGGGTACAGCGTCTGGCTCACCAACCGGTTCGCCTGCTGCGCGGCAAAGATTCCCACAAAGACCAATCGTATGTCCTGGCCGTGCTCGACCAACAGCAATTAGACCGGGCGGTTTTTCCGGTTGGTGAGTACACCAAACCGGAGGTTCGCTCGCTGGCGGAAAAATTCAAGCTCCCTGCTGCCCGGATCAAGGACAGCCAGGACCTGTGTTTTTTGGCGGGTGAGAATTACCAGGATTTCCTCATCCGCTACCGACCCCAGAACGCCGAAAGAGGCGAGATCGTCAATCTCGCCGGAGAAGTGCTCGGTGAACACAACGGCCTGGCATTCTATACCATCGGCCAGCGCAAAGGGCTGGGCATTGCCCATCCCGAACCGCTGTATGTCATCAAAAAAGACAGCCAGAACAACATCCTGGTGGTCGGCACCCGGGACGAGATGGGCCGCTCCGAACTGGTTGCCGGCGGGCTCAATTGGGTATCTGGTCTGCCGCGCGCCGAACCGTTTACCGCCGAGATAAAAATCCGGTATTCAGCAGCGCCTGTGTCAGGAGTAATCACCCCCTTAGAGAACCAACGAATTAAGGTACAATTTGATCAACCGCTGCGGGATATCACCCCGGGCCAGGCAGCCGTCGCCTATCAGGGTGAAGAAGCTGTTGTGAGCGGGATCATCGAATCCGAGCTTTCTCCGGCGGAAAACCATAAACCTGTCAGGTTAATACAATGACCATTCCTGCTTTTTTTCTTGGTTGTGTACTCGCTCTAATCTTTGGTGCTGTTTACCATCTTATACGTGGGGGTGGCATCGGTCGTTTGATCCTGTATCTGATCGTGAGTGGATTCAGCTTTTGGTTTGGCCATCTGGTAGCCAACATTACCGGGATGACCTTCCTCAGTCTTGGTCCTATCCGTACAGGGCTGGCCACCCTCTTCTCCATCGCAGGGTTGGTGACCGCCGATTGGCTGAGCGCAGTGGACACCCCGCAAAGCAGTTAACTCCATGAATGACCCTTTAAAATCCTCCCTTCACACTGCAAAGGCTGGCGATCTCGTCCAGCTTGTGGCTGAAGGTGAACGCCATTTCATTTTCACCCTGGAACCAGGAGCGACATTTCAATCTCACCTCGGCATGACCCGCCATGATGATCTCATCGGCTTGCCCTGGGGCAGCCGTGTCCAGACTCATTTGGGCAAATTTTTTGCCCTGCTCCAACCTCAGCTGGACGACCTGCTGCGGGACATCCCCCGCCAGACCCAGATCATGTACCCCAAAGATATTGGCTACGTGCTGGTCACACTGGGGATCGGTGCCGGCAGCCTCGTGCTCGAAGCCGGGACCGGTTCTGGTGCCCTGACTACCGCCATGGCCTACATGGTGGGGGATCAAGGCCGGGTAATCAGCTACGATCGCAACCCTAAATTTTCGCAGATTGCCCAGGAAAACCTCACCCGTTTCGGGTTGAGCCACCGTGTGGACTTCAAATGCCAGGACCTGGCCGAAGGCATCCCGGAACGGGATATGCACGCGGTGTTCCTCGACCTGCCCGACCCGGAGAATTACATCGAGCTGGTACGGCCTGCGCTGATCCCCGGCGGAATCTTAGGCTGCCTGCTGCCAACCACCAATCAGGTGTCCACCCTGATCACCGCCCTGAAGCAAAACAATTTTGAAAAACTGGAAGTGTCCGAAATCCTGCACCGCTATTACAAACCAAGTGCGACCCGTCTGCGACCAGCCGATAAAATGGTCGGGCATACCGGATTTTTGATCTTTGCCAGGAAGTTCGCCTCCTATTCTGATCTCGATTCCCAAAAGAACCAGCCATGAACGCCGAACGCCTGACCGTCCGCCAAATACAAACCGCTCTCAAGGAGCAGCCCTTCAAACCTCTGCACGAACTGTACCCCCCCGAACTCCTGATTGGAGAGCCGCGCCCAGCCGCAGTGCTGATCCCGCTGGTGAAGGACCACGATCAGTGGCATGTACTGTTTATCCGCAGGACAAAAGTTGATGGGGATATTCACAGCGGCCAGGTAGCCCTTCCGGGAGGAGGGCTGGACAAAACCGATCCAAGCCTCACGGCAACTGCACTGCGCGAAACCAATGAGGAATTAGGCATCCTGCCGGAAGATGTTCAAATCCTGGGGCAGATGAACGAGTTCATCGCCATCTCCAATTACCGGGTCACCCCTTTTGTGGGCACCCTCCCCTGGCCGTATCCGATCATCCAGGCGGAAACAGAGGTCGCCCGCTGGTTTACTATCCCGCTCTACTGGCTGGCAGACGAAGACAACCGCAGCATCCAGAGGCGAACCTTGCCGAACGGCCTGGGTGAAGTCAGCGTGATCTATTTCCACGAATTCGATGGAGAGGTCCTTTGGGGGCTTTCTGCCCGCATCATTAGCGAACTCCTGGAAATCACCGGGCTCAATGGCTCAGGTGCAGGCCCTCAATATTCTCGCCCATAAAGCACAGAACCAGCGCTTCCGGAATCGCCTCCACAATCTCATCGATTGCCCTAAAACACAAACGACCCTGCTGATTGCAGGGTCGTTTTAGGTAAATTTGTCGATGGAAAGACAAAAAGCTGCGTTTCGCAGAATTATTCCTCGTCTTCGTCTTCCTCGCGTCCGATCACTTCCGGTTCCACATCCTCATCAAATTCATCCTCGATTTCTTCCTCTTCCTCAGCTAAGGCCTGGGCAGGCAAAGTAACCACTGCGAGCATTTCGGAAGAATCCGAAAGAACAGTGACGCCCTTGGGCAGTACCAGGTCCGCAACCGTGATCGTATCACCAATCCCGGTCAGGGAGGACACATCCACGATGAGGGATTCCGGCAAGTCACCCGGGAGTGCTTCCACTTCCACGCTATCGGCACCAGTCATAATGATCGCGCCAAATTCTTCCTCTGCCGGGGAGCTACCTTCAACAAATATGTTAACCTCGGTCCGGACGGTTTCTGTCATCGAAATCGCCAGGAAATCGATGTGCTCATACAAACCGGAGAGAACGCCTCGCTGGCGTTCACGAACCAGAACTGTATGCTTATCGCCAGAGACATCCACGGTCAGCACGGTTGCCCGGCTGACTTCACGCAGCTGTTTGGTCGTCTCGCGCAGATCCAGCAGGATCGGCAGAGGTTCCATATTATAACCATAGATCACGGCAGGGAGTTTGCCCTCGCGGCGCAGTACTTTGACCTTCTTACCGATCACATCACGGCGCGAGGCTTTCAAAATAATTTTATCCATATCTACCTTCCCTCGGAACGCCTCTCACCGCATCCGGCTGAATATTCAGCACGAGCAGTTACCCTCATTCCTCAGATAATTTGTATTCCTGGTCTTGTGACCAGAGCGGGCGTTATTGTAGCCAGTTTTATCCAATTAGTCAATAGCGATCTCCTGTATCCAGGGGGAAGCGGCCATCCGGGCTGCGCCAATCAACAGATCGGGTGAAGTTGGATCTTTTAATCTTCCTTTAAGCTGCCTTTATTGACTCGCAGTCGGAAAACCCATATAATGTGAGTGATTACTCACTCAGATAAGGAAACAACTATGGCACGACACCAAGAAGATAAAAAGAACTCAATCATGGGCGAGACCCGCCGCAAGTTAATCGAAGCCGCAGCCCAGGAATTTTCCCTCCAGGGTTTTAATAAAGCCAATGTCAACCTCATTGCAGAACAAGCCGGGTTCTCGATTGGCACTTTGTACAACTACTTCCCCACCAAACGGGAGCTGATGTTTGCATTCATCACCGACGCTTCCGACCAGCATGTCCAATTTATCCAAGAGAAAGTGCTGCAGGTCGAACTCCCTGCTCACCGCCTGGAAGTTTTCTTTGAGGCCGGCTTTGCATTCATTGAGCAGCACATTACCCTGGCCAAGGCCATCTTCAACACCCTGAACGGTCCGGACGAGGAATTCAAATTGAAGCTTTTCCAGGCATACCAGCCACTGTTTCAATTGCTGGGGAAACAGATCGTTGGGGAAGGAATCGCTCAGGAAGTATTCCGCCCGGTGGACCCGATGAACACAGCCAACCTGATCATGCTGGTGTATCTGGGGGTTGGGTCACAGTTCAATCGTGAAGGGAAACTCTGGGTACAGGCAGAGCAGGTCTCAGAGTTTATCCTAAATTCCCTGCTCAAGCGTTAAAGGAGATGATTCAATGAAAATCCTTGTCAGTTATGACTCATATTTTATAAACACCCTCAAAGTGGCCGAGGCGGTTGCAGACTCCCTTGTCCATTCCGGAGCAGAGGTCCATTTCGAACGCATCTACCAGGTCGATTTTTTGAAGATCGAGGACATGGATGTGATCGTAATCGGTGCGCCAACCCATAACCAGGGCATGCCGCGGCCGATCAAATCTGTGCTGAAAAAACTGCCCAAAGGCACCCTCGATGGAAAAAAAGTGCTCACCTTCGATACCCGCTATCAGATGCCGGTAAGAAAATCCGGTTCAGCAGCCAAAGGCATTGAGAAATTACTCTCAAGGCTCGGAGCACAACCGCTCGCCGCCCCGGAAAGCTTTTTTGTCCAGGAGCGTCGCGGTCCGCTCTATCCGGGAGAACTCGAACGCGCCCATGCCTGGGCAGCCGCAGCGCTGGAAGGAGAATTTCAATCATGAAAACTTCAACCCTGATCCTCTCTTTGGTCTTCCTGACTTGTATCGGGTACCTCGTCATACAAAAACCAGCCTTACCCACCAGGCTCCCGGTGCTGCAAAACTATGAAGCAGAAGAATTTTTGGATGGAACCACCTATCTTGAACCGGCATCCATTGAAGATGGTTTGGCCGTCTATGCCGTGGGGAGTGGGGAACCCGTTTTGCTGCTCCCTTATCCGCACGCACATACCGTCGAACCGATGGCTCAGGGGCCAATCGCCGATGCCCTGGTCGGGATGGACAGAATGGTGATCACCTTCGATGTTCCTGGTGCCTACCAATCCACAAGGGAACCGGAGGGCGATATGGATGAAATGCTCTCAGCCGCGATTGAAACCCTCGACCGGATGGGCATCGACCAGCCCATCGATGTGGTGGGCCACAGCATGAGTGGTCTCACTGCCCTGGCTTTTGCAGTGGAATACCCCGAACGCACGAACAAGCTGGTCCTGATCGGCGCCATGTCAGGGTTTCCGGCAGTCCTCAAACACGGGATGCCGAAAAGTGTTTGGAAAATGACCGAAGCGGACTACTGGCGGTTCATCTTCCTCGGTCTCAAAGTCAAATCCGGGTTCGGGACATTAGCCGACCATAAGCGGCTCCAGAACATCATGTCTCGGGAAAGCTATTACGACAAATCCATGTTCACTGGCCTCAGCATCGAACCCAATGACAAACATCAAGGGATCCCGATCCGTGAAAAAGTTTGGGGTGGAAATCTCTTCAACCAGCTGGATTACTCAGACCGTCTTTCTTCTGTAAAAGCGCCTACTTTGATCGTGGCAGGCAGGCATGACCCTGAAGCACCGCCAGCTTGTTCGGAGGAGCTCAACGAGGGGATCCAGTCGTCAGAAATGATCATCTTTGAACTCAGCGGGCATTATCCCTTCCTGGAAGAACCGGAGGCTTTCGCTGAGGTGTTACAACAGTTTTTGAATCAGGAACAATCTGCTTTCACCATCTCCCGATAATGCGGATTGTGCTCGGAGGAATAAATGAAAAAGAAAGCTGTTTTGGCGGCACTGTTTTCTGCGGTCGTACCGGGATTAGGCCAATGGTACGCCGGTAAAGGAGAACGCGGCGCTGCAATTTTGATCGCAACAATTATCGTCGGAAACTTAAATGCCATCTGGCTGACCCTGTATGCCCAACCGGTTACCGGGGTGGACGCCTTTTGGGCGGTCGGACTGCCGAGAGTTTTGCACGATCTATTTGCAGTCTACGGGATCGTGTTTCTCATCTGGCAAATTTGGGATGCCGCCCAGCTGGCTCGACACTACGAGGCACCTGCTCCTTTATATGAGGGGCAGACAGCATAAATCAATAAATCAACCAAAGTTGCAGTATTCGTAACAAAAAAATTTGACCTGATTGGCCACCTGAAAAATACTAATATTCGACTTTTGTTTTTCTCTGCAACCCCCGCCTCGTAAGTCTTGATAACTAACTTTTGAGCCTCTTTCCTCCCCCTTATGAAGGGGGAGGACACCGACACAGTCGGATGGAGGGGGTCAGATACCTTCATAATTAACGAGTTCTGGTAAGAAGGTGGAAATTTGAATAAATTATACTGAAAGACTTTTCGCGGGAGAAGATTACGCTTTTTCCGAGGATTTACCGGAATTGGCTTCGGGAACGGTCACATAGCGGTCGATCAGCCGGATGGTTTCTTTCATGATGTCTTTGACCTGGTCCGTTGTTTGGGTGACCACAAGCTCAAAATTCTCATTTTCTCCGGAGAGGATATCCAGATAGCGCAACTGAAAAGCGCTGTCCAGTTCGCCAATCACCCGGATGTAGCCCAGAAAAGCGGTCTCAAGTTTGACCAGGTTGATAATCGAAGCGGAGATTTTTTCGATCGGCGAGGTGTAGAAAGTAGCCACGACCGCCGCCACGCCACCAGTCCCCCCCAATAAAGCAGACCAGATCTCCTGTCCCTGGCTCCCAAATACGACTCCGTATATTCCGGCGGCGATCATCAACAGCCCGGTGACGAACAGGATTGTGCTCATATTCTGGACCCGGTTATGGGTCTTTTCCACCTGTTCAATCGTATTCCGCAGGATCGAAACCAACTCGTCCCCCCGGCCAACCGACTTCTGGTGTGCGGAAAGGGCATTAATCTTTAGGTTTTCAAGGAGAGTCTCACGAGAAAGTGTAGGGTCAAGTGGCAACAGATCTGATTTCCCAATGGTTTCTTCATTTTTTTCTTTTGATTTCATATCAAAATTTCCTTTAATTAAACCGGCCGACCCAAAACACCACAAATTTCTTTTCAGCTTCAATCACCTGGTAATGCAGAACATATTGATCATCAATCTTATAACTGAATAATTCGTTGTTACCTGGGATCAAAGGTTCAATATCATTATTATGTGTCGGTGTCGGCCCACTCGAGAGTTTGCTCAAAGAGATATGCACCGCCTTAAAAATGGATTGCGGGGTAAGCTTGGTATTAAACAGCATTTCATTCGCTTTTTCGCTAAAGTTATAGCTGTATTGCACAGGAATCGCGGGAGCAGTAGCATCAGGAGCCATCTGTACCCCCTCCTTCCTGCCGAACGATCGATGTTACCTCAACCCGTTTCAACACTTCATCAACGCGATATGTGACAACCAAATCGTCTTTGTGGATAATAAATATCCCTGGACTACCGGGCACAGATTGGGACTCATCCAACATGGGATTCCCCTGCAAGCGCGTAGTGAGCTGTTTAATATGGATAAAATCGTCCTGGCTTTCCAGAGCCTCCATCGACTCCGGACTGATCAGGATTCCATAATACTTGTGTTCAGATAGTTCTTGCGCCACCTGTTGGGACGCTTGTTTGATCTGAATTTTTTCAACCTGCGAAAGCAATTGATAATCCCTGGAAGACACTGTCCCAGAGTCGCCTGCTTCCGTAAATGTTTGAAAACCTTCCAGCTTATCCCTCAATTGATATGCCTGTGCATAAAACATTTCCTCTTTGAGGAACAGATAGCCCATCACTCCAATCACAATCAACGTGGGTAAAAAGATCACGATCAGGCCAGGAATATGGATCATATCAGTGGTCGCCAGGATATAGGTAAACCAGGCAATCCCTCCAACTGAAACAATGCCAAAAACAATGAGAAAACACCCGGCAATCCAGGAACGGTCCCGTTCTTTCCAGGCTTCCTCAACAGCTTTTCCCACCTCGCTCTGTCGCCATTTGAGAATATCCCCAGCCCCTTTTTTCTTTGAATCCTCTAGCCAAAACAGGATACCATATACAATGAAGCTAACCCCCGCAGTGATAAAGAAATTTCTTCCTACCGTACCGTCAAACCAGACTGTCACCAGCCCGGTTATAAAACTGGTGAATAAAATGCCAACCAACATGTATGATACTACACTGAGCAGCCCAGCTTTTAAGCTCGGACGGGTATCCCCCCCGGCGGAAAGCAAGCTCAGGGCGTAATTAACATCCTCAGTATTGAGGGTTCTATCTTCAGCTGTTTTGGGGGATTTTGCCGAATCAGTCATTTGGATCATCCAGGAATCTGATCTTTGATGAACATATTAGATGTCCCATGTTTCATTATAGCTGATTTTTTATATCGTATATAGCCAAATTAGGAAAATAATCCTAAATAAAGCCTGGTAGAGGGGGGGATTTTCTTTACACAATCTTTAAAAATGCTTTAATCTCCCTTCACACTCATGCGATACACTTGCTTCAGTTCAATACCACGTAAAGTGGTAAATTTAGAAACAGATACCTTGGAGGTATTCAATGGATAAAACAGTACGCACACTCGTCATTATAGCGGCGGTCGTCGTGATCGCCACAGCCCTGGTCGGTGCCGGTTTCTTCATCGGCCGCGCCGCCTGGGGATGGAATAGTTTTCACACAGGGGGAATGATGGGCATTTTCGATCGCGCAGACCAGGATCCGCGCGTCGGGTTCGGGATGATGGGTGGCCGCGGATTCCGCGCCGACTCATCTGGAGATTACCCATATGGTCACGGCATGATGGGCGGCAGTTACGGCCCCGGTGGACACGGCCCTGGCATGATGGGCGGTTTTGGCTTCACAACTGATGCAGACCCGCTCTCCGCTGAAGAGTCCCTCGAAGCGGTGGAAGCCTACCTGAGTGACTTCGGGAACGATGATCTGGCAGTAGCCGAGATCATGGTCTTCGAAAATAATTCCTACGCGATCGTAAAAGAAGAAAGCACTGGCATTGGTGCATTCGAACTGCTCATCGACCCGGCAACAAAAAACGTCTTCCCTGAGTACGGGCCGAACATGATGTGGAACCTGAAATACGGGATGCACGCCGGCTCTGGTTTCAGTGGTCACGGTATGATGGGTAGAGGCATGATGGGTGGCGGTATGATGGGCGACTATCAATATTTTGATGGCGAACTCCCGGATGTTTCCGCAGAGATGCCCGTTACCGCAGAAGAAGCGCTGGAATTTGCACAGCAGTATCTTGATGATTATGACCCAGGCGTAACTGTCTCCGATGAGATCACCGCATTCTACGGTTATTACACCATTGATCTGGAGAAAGATGGTCAGCTCGTTGGTATGCTCAGTGTCAACGGGTTCAATGGACAGGTCTTTCCTCACAACTGGCATGGGACTTTCATCGAGATGGTCGAAACCGACCACGATTAATCTTTTCGATTAGAATCTTGATATACAATAAGACAGGTACTCGATTAGCTGGATGGGTACCTGTCTGGTTTTTTTCATCCTGGCAGGCGAGGTTGATATGTCAAAGCCCAAAATTTTGGTTGTTGATGACGAACCCAGCATTCTGAACCTGGTAACTTCGTATCTTCGGGCAGAAGGTTACACATATTACACGGCATCCGATGGTCCCTCAGGGCTGAAAGCAGCCCGTGAGTTTAAACCGGACCTGATCGTGCTGGATATCATGCTGCCAGGGATGGATGGCATCGAAGTTCTCAGCCAGCTCCGCCGCGAGTCGGATGTGTACGTGATCATGCTCACAGCAAAATCTGAAGAAACCGACAAGATCGTTGGATTGTCGGTCGGAGCGGATGACTACCTCACCAAACCCTTCAGCCCCAGAGAACTGATGGCCCGCATCAAGGCGGCCTTACGCCGCCTCCAGACAGACTCCCGCCCGGCTCAACATGAGGTCATCAGCAGCGAACACCTGCGTATCGATCCGGGCGGCCGCCAGGTATGGGCAGACGAACAGCTTGTCGAACTGACCACGACGGAATTCGATCTGCTGCTGATTCTGGCGGAAAACAGGGGCATGGTGGTCAGCCGTGAGCAGCTGTTGGAAAAAGTGTGGGGAAGCAATTTTTACGGGGAGATACGCGTGGTCGATGTCCACCTTGGTCATGTACGCCAGAAATTAGGCCAGCACCACAATATCACCACCGTGCGCGGTGTCGGCTACCGGTTTGAAAAGGAGCCAAAATGAAACTCCTCTCACAAGTTCGCAGCAGGTTATCGCTCAAGCTCTTTGTATCCTATGTGCTGATCATCCTAATCTCGCTTGCTGTCCTGTTCGTCTCCGCTGAGATTGTGGTCCCAACCGCTTTCGACCGCCATATGTCCGGCATGATGGGTGGCAGCGATATGATGGGCAGGATGGGAATGATGGCTGGGGAGACGATGGGCAGCAATCTCTACAGCGCATTCCGTTCCGCAGTCGCGGATGCCCTCCTCAGGGCCGGGCTGGCCGCTTTTGTGATCGCGCTCGTAAGCAGCATCCTGATCAGCCGCAAAGTCGTCTCGCCGATCCAGGAAATGACCACCGCCAGCCGCTACATCGCCGATGGGCATTACGATCAACGCGTCACACTTCCTGCCAGCGCTGATACAGGGACCCCCGATGAGCTCGGCCAGCTCGCCCTCTCGTTCAACCAGATGGCAGAAAAACTGAACCAGACCGAAACCATGCGCCGCCAGCTGATCGGAGATGTCTCCCACGAATTGCGCACGCCACTGACCACCATCAAAGGATCCATGGAGGGACTCCTCGACGGTGTGCTTCCCCCAACCCCTGAAACCTTTGAAAACATCCATCGGGAAGCCAGCCGGCTCCAGCGGTTGGTCTCAGATTTGCAGGAACTGTCCCGGGTTGAATCTGGTGCCGTTCCGCTGGTTTTGGCTCCCCTTGATCTCTCTGGGCTGATTGATTCTGTGACCGGTCACCTCAAACCACAATTTTCCGAGAAAGGCGTAACCCTCTACCTGGAGATTGCAGACGCTCTGCCACGCGTGAATGCCGATCAGGACCGCCTGTCCCAGGTGCTGATCAACCTGCTCGGAAATGCACTCCAATACACACCTCAAGGGGGGAAAGTCTCATTAACTGTTGGCTTAGAGGATGAAATGCTCCACGTCAGGGTCAGCGACACCGGCGTAGGAATTCCTCCAGAACATTTACCGCACCTCTTCACCCGCTTTTACCGGGTGGACAAATCCCGTTCACGGGCAGGGGGCGGCAGCGGGATTGGTCTGACCATTGCCAAATCGATTGTCGAGAGCCACGGCGGTTACATCTGGGCAGAAAGCGGCGGCCCCGGGGCTGGAAGCACCTTCTCGTTTACTTTGCCGGCTGTACACAGCTAGCTTGCCTTCCAGCCAGCCTCGATCCTCCCGGGAGCATTGCCATATCCCCCAGGTTACTGGGCAGGCAGTTTCTTTGGCCTGTTGACCAGATACACCCCGAACAGGATGACTGCCCCACCCGTCAAGGATGCCCAGGTCACCGGTTCAGTGAGAATTGCCGCGGCCACCACTACCGCCACCAAGGGTTCCAGGTACAGGAATGCCCCGACCCGGGACGCCTCAATCGCCTGGAGACCATCGTACCAGGCAATATACGCAAACCCTGAGCAGAAAACACCCAGAAAGGTCACCCCAATCCACCCGCTTGCAGAGAGTTGGGAAATTTGGTCCAGATTCCCCCCGGCAAAAAAGCTTACCGAAGAGAACAGCCAGCCAAATCCCATCACATAGAACATCATCCGCGCCGCCGGGTGTTTTTTCAGTCCTCTCCGGGACAGTGTAGAGAAAACAGCCCAATTCGGCGCGCTCAGCATGATCAGGTAATCACCCGGGGCACCAAATTTCCCCTCAAAGATGCTCAACAATTCCCCGCCGCTGACCACAACCAGCACACCCACTGCGGACAGCGCAATCCCTCCCACCTGGAGAATGGACAGATTTTCTTTTAGCACCAGCCAGCCAAGCAGAGCCATGAAGATCGGCGTGGTGGCAACGATCCAGGCTGTTGTGGAAGCCTGAGCCGTGACCAGTCCGGTGGATTGCAGCCATTGGTGCCAGGTAATCCCAAGCAGGCCGAGCAAAGCAAAATACGGCCACTCCTGTTTGGCCGGCCAGGCAAATTCACGCCGGGCAGTAACCGCCACCCCAAGGATCAGCACCCCCATCCCAAATCGCAGCCAGACAACGGTGATTGGCGTGACATCTTTCACCCCGATCTTCGTAGCGATGAAAGAAGCTCCCCACACAACCACTGCAAACAGAACTTCAAGATAAGGAATGAGTTTTGGATTACGCATTGGCCTCCTCAAGCCAGGATTTGCACCCTATTTTAAGGTTAAACCTTTCCAACATCGTTTATAATATTCCCTATAATTCAGTAGAATTATCCAAATTTGGCCAATTGCATGGTTGGGCTCAACTAAAGCATGCAATTGTTGAAATTATAGACCAATTAATCATAAAATGTATTATTGATATCGTCAGTTCTAGCTGGTTGACTGGAGGAGAACCGTATGGCCTTTTCAAAATCCAATCCATTTAGTAAACTCATTTTCTTCGGCATCGTTTTTATCCTGATCCTCAGCCCACAATTCCCAGCTCACGCAGCCTTAAGCTTAAACCTGAAACCGATCACCTGGAATGTGATTGGGCTGGACAGCAATGATGTTACCGATGGACCGGAAGATTTCCCTGTAGGAGTGCGGGCCTGTAACCCCGACCCGGCTGTTACATTTACGGATGTCGAAGCAGATTTTGTCTGGCTGACGGGTGGCACCCAAACCGACGATACCTACATCCGCCTGCGGCCCGGTTCCCTGGACCCGATCCAGCCGAACCCCCAGGTTGACCTGGCTCCGGACGAATGCCATGATTTTTACTTTGAAGTTGAGCTCGAAAGAGATTCAGCCGCCTACGACCAGACTCGCCGTTACCGGATCGATGTTACATATTTTGACCCCGACCTGGGCAGTGTTCAAACAGTGAGCACACCAACCCCGCGCGAAATCTATGTTGAACGTCTTGTCTCACAAAATCGGAACTCGGTGAACGATGTTCAGCTGGCCGATCACACCGCCGACTGCAGCACAGCCTCATATACCAGCGTTCCGATTGGCGGCACGATGGTCCTGCGTTCAGGAGAATCTTACTGTATCAAAATGGTCGGTTCCACGGCTACCAACGGTTACGAACAAATCGAAACCTTTACCAACTTCCCCAACAACATCTTTTTGATCAACAGCGTGGATATGACCTACACGGCCCATACCGGTTCAGACCCAGATTACCTGACCAAGCTGTATTCAGATGCATGCACCTGGAATAATGATCCAACCGATGTAACCGCTCCGGCTTACCGTGAATGTACCAGCACCGGCAAAGATGGCGGCGATATCACTGTTACATACGACATCACGATTATTGCAACCTCGGGCAGCGGAGCGCTTAATTCCCTGATCTATGACTTCTCCGGCTCAAGCTATCACTATAACAGCGACTTTAATCCCCCGGATGCAGTCATCCGCAACTATATCATCCTGGACCCAAATGCGTGTACACAAGAAACGATTGCAAGCTGGGATGGAACCACAACTACCCCAACCGTAGACAATGCAGTCGGCACACCAACGATCACTGTTGGTGGGAGTGTCACAGGTCCCACTACCACTGGTACGGAGATATCCACTGCATCCTGGCCAGAAAGTGCTACTGAAGTCCTCACGGAATATGTCCAGATCAACGCCAACACCACAGGATACTATAATATTTCGGTTTCTTATGATTCCCTAAAAGGTCAAAATAATGGTCCAGATTTCACCAACTTCTATTACTGGAATGGATCGGGATTTTCCCAGGATGGGGCAACGGAAACGAATACCACGACTGCAGCAGGGCGTTCACACGACCTGACAACTTTTACCTCCCTTGATGATACTGCCGCAGCAGCCTTCCGGCTTCGGTCCTGGGCTGCGTCCGGAGGAAATGCAGGTAACCGCCAATACAATCTTGATAATATCCTCATCGAAGGCTGTAAACTGCCGGCCGCTCTAAACCTTGCTAAAACCGCCAGCCCGACCACTTTCACGGCTGAAGGGCAGACCATCACCTACACATATACTTTGATCAATGCAGGAGATGTTGCGCTGGAGGCTCCGTATACAATCACAGATGACAAGGTGGCTGTTGGAAATATCAATTGTTCTTCTGCAACCACTCCTCTGGCTCCGGGCGCGTCCACGACCTGTACAGGCACATACACGACAACGGCCGGGGATGTAACCGACGGGTCGGTTACCAACAACGCGACCGCGAATGCAACCTCGGTGATCGGTGATCCCGTCACCTCAAATATTGCATCCAGAACCATTTACCTGGCAGCCCTGACGGTCGTCAAATCCTCCACCACCACCGAACTGACCGCCCCCGGCACAGTCAATTACAGCTACCTGGTGACCAATACAGGTAATGTCGACCTGACCGGGATCTCCCTCTCAGATGACAACGACAACGACGACATGAGCTGCCCTGCCACCACCCTGGCTGTCGGTGAGAACATGACCTGCACCGCCACCCACACCTTCACCCAGGCCGAACTGGATGCCGGCGGCACCCTCGATAATATCGTGACCGCTTCCTCCAATGAAGCAGAGGATGCCACCGATACCCTCAGCATCCCGATCACCCAGTCGCCCTCGATGACCGTGGAGAAGTCCTCCACCACCACCGAGCTGACTGCTCCCGGCACCGTCAACTACAGCTACCTGGTCACCAACACGGGCAACGTCACCCTGACCGGGATCTCCCTCTCCGACGATAGTGACAACGACGACATGAGCTGCCCGGCCACCACCCTGGCGGTCGGTGCGAGCATGACCTGCACCGCCAGCCACACCTTCACCCAGGCCGAACTGGATGCAGGCGGCACCCTCGATAATATCGTGACCGCTTCCTCCACTGAAGCAGAAGATGCCACCGATACCCTCAGCATCCCGATCACTCAAAGCCCCGCTCACACGACTCTCAAGCGCGAGACCTCGACCGGCCCCTATGCCCTCGACGGTACGATCGACTATGAAATCGTGGTCACCAACACCGG
>DATHZS010000027.1:0-52037 GCA_035458505.1 Anaerolineales bacterium
AAGCTTTGAAGAAATTTGAAAATTCACAAGGGTTTTTATCTCCGGTTGAGACTATTGTAGTCGCTGGAAAAAAACCATAAATTTGTAATAATCAATATCCTCCCTAGAATTAAGGAAGAGTGCGGTTCGGAACAGATCCCAGGTGGGGCACACCTAAGACTTGAACCGAACCCGAATGATGTGGTTCGGTTTTTGTCTATGCTGGAGTTTGATGCTAGGAAAAAGTTGGATGAATTTGAGAATTTCAACTTGACGAAATGGAGGTAAACTATTACCCCCCTTTTTGGGTAGATAGTATAGGAAATTTCTTGGATAAAAATTTAATTAGATTCAAATCAAACGCAAAAATGTACTTTATATTTGTTTTTGTGTGGTCTGTTGTTTTTTGGATATTGACCACATTATTAGGGGGGATTAATCAATTTCCTGGTTCTATCCTATTCTATATTGGTGGTGCCGGGCCCTTGGTCTCAGCCATCGTCATTACCCATTTATTCGAATCGAAAGAGAACCAAAAGGAATTTTGGTCAAGAACATTTAATCTAAAAAGAATACCATGGCGCTGGATAGTTCCAGCCCTATTATTGCACCCTTCAATAATCCTCACCGCTGGGTTTATTGAGACACTGCTAGGTGGAGAACTTCAATATAAAATCTCATTACTGTCTACTCCGATGTCCCTGTTGACATTGGTTCTATCGGTTTTTATATTAGGACCTTTGCCAGAAGAAATAGGCTGGAGAGGGGTAGGGTATGATCGGCTTCTAATGACAATGACACCACTCTCTGCGAGCATACTATTGGGTATATTTTGGGCTGCATGGCATGTGCCGTTGTTTTTTATTGAGAACACGTTTCATTATGGATTAGGATTCGGGAGCTTTCGCTTTTGGGTATTCTTGTTGAGCAATATTCCTCTAACAATAATAATCACATGGATCTATAATCATACGGACCGAAGTATTCTAATGGCTGCGATTGTTCATTTTTCCGGGAACATCGTCGGGGCCATACTGCCAAAATCTGACCGTTTTGCGGCTCTAGAGTTACTGGGGCTGATTTTTATCGCCATCACAATCAGCATTTTTACTGGTACGGGATTACGTTCAAAAAAGAACTCATCGCCCAAAAAAACACAGGATTAGGTAACGCCAGGGTTGCTGACGATATTCAAACATCAAACTAAGATTCTGAGCAAGTAACGCGATTGAGTCGTATTTTCCCCGAGATTTTGGGAAAGGTGCGGTTCGGAACAGATCCCAGGTGGGGCACTAACAATAAAATCCACGGATGTGGCTTTTTGGTTAAAGTAAATTGCTGCGCGATATTCCAGGTAATATTCTCAATTTTTATTGAATCTATATAGTAGATGGTTCTACCGATAAACGCATAATCACAAAGGAGTCAGCAAATGACTTTTCGCAAATTAACCCCGGAAGAAGAACGCGTCATCATCCACAAGGGTACCGAACGCCCCTTCACTGGAGAATACACAGACAACAAAGCCTCGGGCACCTACCATTGCAAGCAATGTGACGCACCATTGTACCGATCTAAAGATAAGTTTGATTCCCACTGCGGTTGGCCAAGTTTTGATGATGAGATTGAAGGGGCTGTGAAACGTCTTCTGGATGCTGATGGCCGTCGGATTGAGATCGTATGCGCCAACTGCAACGGGCATTTGGGGCATGTTTTTGAAGGTGAGGGTTTCACACCGAAAAACACGCGGCACTGTGTCAACTCTATCTCAATGGTTTTCCGTGCAGATTAGTTCTATTTTCAAATAGAGAATTTTTACTGGTTTGTTTTTCCTGCAAGCTGGGTAAGGTTTGGCTGCTTTAAATACTTCATACCGTTTACTCTAAAATTGTTTCCTCAGATCCCTACTCATTGTCAGCTGGCGCTGCCGTTGGGACAGGCGTCGGCAGGATTTGGTCGACCCGGTTGAAAAGCAGTTCACCCAAATTTGGAATGGTAATTGTCAGGTCATCTTTGTCACAGACATATTGTGCCGATTGGGTTTGCGGGGCGTTTCCCGCATTCAGGTCAGTTGCCAGATTCGGGTCAGAATAATCCATTCCGAAGATGCTGAAAGACGCCTGGTTGCTGTTATTGGTATACGTAATTTGCCCATTCCCATAATCAAAGCCAACGCTGTCGGTGATATCCAGGAAATTCATCACCGTCAAGACTTCACCATTTGCAGTATAGGTGCCGCTGCCGTTTCCGTTGATGATTGTGGAGAACTGCTCATTGATCCTCAGCGTAAAATCCTTTCTCTGAGATAAGACCTTCCCATCGGTTTTGAACTGAAGGTATTGATGCCCACCTACAGAAAGGTCAATGGTGCCTCCCGATGGATTGCGAGCCATGATGCCTTCGATATAGGTTTCAAAACTTTGATGATCGACATCCCAGGTACCCAGCAGACAGGGATCGCATTCCGCTTTTTCATCCAGGGTGATGTCGATTTCATAGTCGACATAAAAATCATCCACGGATGTGATCGCGAACAAATAAATCACATCCTTATCACACTCAGAACGGATTTCGGGCGGTAGATCACTCCAGGAGCTGATATCCTGGTGTGTTTTTTCTTCCACACTCGAAAATTGAGCGTCATCGGGGGTCAAGGCAGTCTGTAAGAATCGTTTTTCCTCCTTGTAAGTCACTCGGTAGCGCATTGCTACAAAGGGTTGAACCCTGAACTTGGGGTCGTCATTCTTATCTTCGATGGTTTCGGACCCTGAAACTTTGGGCAGTGTTGTGCTCTTTATTCGGGTGCTTTGATCAGAGTCCAATATCCCGCTGCTGAGAAATTCAACCACGTAAAGATTGAATCTCTTTTCGAAATCTGCCACAGCACGGAGAGCTGTTTCTTGCCCTGAATGACTGTTCGAGCTGGAAATACTATACAGGATGCCAATTAAGTTCTCGGTGGAGTATTTGTTCCCCATAAACTGGAAAAAACCGAAATTTTCATAAGTCATCTGAAAGATGGATAACTCAGCGGAACGGGTATCAAGGTACTCAATTTTACGGTATTCAAGATTGGTCGAAGGGTAAACCAAATTGCTGAAATACTCAGCCGAGCCTTCCATCCACCACTTATGCGTGTCATAGGGTTTCGAATTTGGGAAACTCCAGGTCTGCACACAATGGAATACTTCATGTGCCACGATTTGTTTGAACTTACCATCCTCAAATTGATCGGACAGAGGGAGCATCGCGATCGGACAGGCTTCTGTTTCGGGGTCAAAAAAATTCGCAAACGCTTTCGCTTCACCATAAGGTGCGAGCCCAAATGCTGCGTTGAGATCTTTGACGGTTAAACCAGGTAAACCTCTATAGACATTCGAGGAATCTGCCAGCGCTTCCAGGGTGACCCGGACACGGGACTCCCTTGCGTCATCGCCTTCCCATCCTGCAGGGTAATAGACGCGAATGGTTTGATCCCCCAGTATCCTCTCGACATAAATATAGCAATCCTCAAAAAATTGGGCCAGGGGATTTTCATCAAACTCGTCCGCATTCTCAAGTTCATTGCCATCATATCCCACCTCGGCCAGTTCTGCACACGCTTCCTGGGTCTGGAGAGGCGGTATCTGTTCAACAGATACCAGGCGGTTTCTTGGAACTGACCCTTTCTGACGGCTGATCTGCTCCAGCACCTCCTGCGGCGGGAAGAGGATCCTCTTGAGGCGGTTAAGTTCTTGTCCAATTTCTGAATCGTGATCAGGTTGATCGAGATAATCAATGACCATCCGGACAATACCAGTGCCTTCTGCCTCCTCAACCTCGGAAACACCGGGGACCTCTTCAGGACCAATTTGTCCAATCATGTATTTCATCATCAGGACCAAACCTTCCTCTTTGGTCCAATTTCCGGCTTCAACCCCGGCTTCATATACTTCTACGAAAGATATAGGGGGAAGTCCATCCGGATCACCGATTGCCTCTCCGGATAGGGGCGTGTTGGCAGGACTTAGTGTAGCAGTCGGGGTAGGGACAGAAGCAGTGATACTGGGGTTTTCCAGCGAATCTGTGGTGCTTGACTCATTCTGGGCGCCGCACGCGGCTCCAACAATAACAAGTAAGATAACGATCAGAAACAATTTTAATCTCTGCATACTTCCCTCCACAACTTTATTGATACTAATCATATCATATTGCTCCTATATATTAATTATCCGATCACCTGGTCAATTACATAAACACTCCAAAACCAAAACACCATTGGGGTTGCTATAATCGATTCAGTCGCAAAGGAAACAACATATTTCATAAAAAAGAGAAAACAAAGGAGCGTTATAATGGAAGGTGGTCTAATCGCTCTTGGCAGGAGGTACCTCACCTTGATTTATACGCTTTACCGTGAACAAATCATCCCTGCACCCATTGAGGATGTATGGGCCTACTTTGCAACCCCGCGCAACTTGAATGAAATGACCCCGCCGGATATGGCCTTTGAATTTCTCCGTGGTGGCGAAAAGCCAATGTACCCCGGGCAGATGATCCTGTATAAGGTTATGATCCTTCCGGGGGTGAGAGTCCGCTGGCAAACGCAAATCACCCATGTAGACCCTGGCATCCGCTTCATCGACGAACAGCGCGCTGGCCCTTACCGACTGTGGATTCACGAACACTATTTTGAACCGCTCGCAAGCGGCGTGCGCATGACCGACCGGGTCACATATGCATTGCCCTTCGGTCCTTTGGGAGACCTGGTGCAAGCCGTTTACATTCGCCGCCGCCTGACGCATATCTTCGATTACCGCCGTGATAAAGTCAACATGCTGTTTTCTGGATCATCTTAAACCCTGTTTTTTCAACAGGCTAAATCATGATAGAAAAATCGTGACACATTATAATAATTGGTAAAAAACCCCGACCGCGTTTTGACAATCTCAAACTCAATGTCTGTCTACTCATAGGAGAGAACACTGCATGAACCAAAAAGCATTTCAGGACTACTATCCCGATGACTATAGCTACTGTTATGGCTGTGGCCGGCTGAATGCCCACGGCTTGCAGATCAAGAGCTACTGGGATGGAGATGAGACCGTCGCCGTCTACACCCCGCTGGAACACCACATGGCGATTCCCGGCTACGTTTATGGCGGGCTGATCGCTTCACTGATCGACTGCCACAGCACAGGCACGGCCGCCGCTGCCGCATACCGCCACGAAGGGCGGGAGATGGACACGTTACCTCCACTGCGCTTCCTGACAGCATCGCTGCATGTCGATTATCTGCGCCCCACTCCGTTGGATGTACCGCTGGAAGTG
The DNA here is from genome assembly GCA_035458505.1 of Anaerolineales bacterium. GTDB lineage: Bacteria > Chloroflexota > Anaerolineae > Anaerolineales > UBA11579 > UBA11579. The sequence continues at coordinate 5,290 of DATHZS010000027.1, forward strand.
CGTGGAACAGTGGAAGAGATCAAAGGCCGCAAAGTGGTCGTGAGCGCCACCGTGATTGCCAACGGTGAAATCTGTGCCACCGGGAAAGTGGTCGCGGTCAGAATGCCGGAGCACATGACCACAAAAGAGTAGTCTGCCTAACCCGCTCGGCGATAAATCTAAAAAACCCTTCCAGGGCTTTGGGTCAAACGCGGTTTGGAAAAATCAATAAGATGATCCAGTTGAAATTTATAACGATTCTCCGCACAGCATCCAATTTACGAACACAAAGATTGCACCTCAGGCAGCGCAAGAAATGAAGTCTGAAGTTCGGTCTGTTCAATATGGTCAGAAATAAACTGGATATGCCCATACGCCTCATCGCACAAAGTTTCCCGTATATCCGGATCAGTTTCGTGGAGATGGAGTTCAGCCAAGATCTTCCACATGATCCAGCGGGAACCGAAAGTCTCAGCCACAGAACGCGCTTCCTGAAGCATGGCACGGGCCTTTTCATGACGACTCAAGCCAAACAAAACTCTTCCCCGAAGGTAATACGCATGTGGAATGTGGGATTTCCACCCGGATTGATGGATCATCTCCAGAAGCGTATCTATGAGACTTAACGCCTGATCGAGATTGCCTTTTTTGATGGCCAGTTCTATTCCGGCAAAATATATGGTCCGGCAAGAGTGTAAAATTACCTTTGACGTGTCTGCAAAATAGCCTTTCCACTTCTCAAGGATGGCTTCCGCTTTCGAGAATTCACCATTCATCAAGTAGAGATATGCCAGCACACCCTGAGGATACATTTCAATTTCCTCCATCCCTTTCATTTCAGACCAATGACCTATACTTTTGTTTGCAAAATCGAGGGAAAGTTCCATGGCACCAAGACTGCCAAAAAGCATGCCCAAGTCTGCTTGAGTGCTGCTTAGCGGCGCAATAAATCCAGATACCTCGCCAAGCCGGATCGATTCCTGCATGGCCTTGATCGCCATACTGATCTCTCCCCGCTCCCAATAGGCCCGGCCAACCATATATTGGCTGTAAGATTGTCCCCACACATTCTCACTGGAAGTGCTGATCTCCAATGCTTCTCGTGAAACTGTAATCGCTTGCGAGTAGTTTCCCACAAATACATGCGCATTACATAATGCGGATAGATTGTTCACCAGCATGGGAACATTCCCCATTTTACGCCAGAGCTGGCTGGACTCCTCGAGAGGGTGAAACGCATGATCAGCCGGCCCCAAATAAGAGTAACTCACACCCCCCAAATCGCTGAGTGTTTGCGCAATCTGTTCCTGCAGGTTTAATTTTCGTGCCAGGGCCAGAGATTGTTCCCCAGCATCAATCGATAATGAAATGTTTACCTGATAATAATGAACCAGGCACAAACTCCACAGGATTTCCGCTTCCGACACTTGATCACCGATCTCGCGGGCCAACGCTAACGCTTTTTCACCCAGCACCTGAGCATGGGCTGGCTTGAGGAGAGATGAGGGGATCACGAATAAAATGGTTTGGGCAATCAGAGAAGCCAGTTCCATTTGGCGGTCTGCATGCTTCTTGGAATATGCTTCCATCTCTCGATAGGTTTCCAAAGCCAATTCCCACTGTGGAATGAGTTCCCTCAACCTTCCAATGCGCAGATAAAGCTGCTTAATTATCTCCCTGCTGGCGCCAATCTCCTTTGCCAGAGATAAAGCCCTGGCAAAAAAAGTGATCGCCTCTTCATTGGCAAATCTCCCGGCAGCCTCTTCCCCGGCCTTTTGCAAATAAAGAAAAGCCTTCTCAAAATCCTGTGCAAGGTAGAGATGGTTGGCAATTTGCCCGATAAATTCGCCTTCTCGATCGCCAGTATGGGTGATCAACCAGTCAGCCACCAGTGCGTGGTACGCACGTCTGACGCTTTTCAAGACACTTTCGTAGACCACCTCGCGCAGCAAAGCATGTTTGAAGATATGCTCGCGAGCATTGGCAAAAGCAGAAGTCTCTCGCCGGAAAACCAGTTCCCTGCTGCGCAGCTCATCCAGCACCTTGACAATCTCCGTCTCACTGATATTTTTGTGATCACCCGAGTTGAGGTGTTCCAGAACCCGATCCCAAAACACTCGCCCCACAACAGAAGCCCCCTGCAAAACCTTACGCTCATTTTTGGGCAGCCCGTCAAGGCGCGCTTGCAAGACACCTGTCAACGTGGATGGGACCTTGATTTCTTTCAGGCGGCTGAAATCCACCCTCCAGTGCGGTTCCTCCCGGATAATCACACCATCCCCTATCAGCATCTTGATGAGTTCTTCCAAATAAAACGGATTTCCTTCTGCGTTGCTCACGATTAGCTCAATCAGATCTTCGGGCAAATCATCGACTCTCTGCAGCACTTCAGCCGCCATATGCTGACTGCTTGCTTTTGTGAGCAGAGGCAGGACCAGCAGTTTGTGATATTCAAGGGAATCATTCCATTTCGGGCGTCGTTCCAGCAACCCATGGCGGGCAGTCATGATCACCAGCACAGGTTGTTTCTTCAATCCCTGGATGAGACGACTGAGAGACTCCAATGAGCTTTCATCAGCCCAGTGGAGATCTTCCAACAAAATAATTGTCGGCAGGATGTGTGATGCAGCCTGGAAATACTCTCTGATGTGTTCCAATCCCCGATCGCGCAGCTGCTGTGGATCGTTGAGTAAGTTCTTCAAATACGGGCTTTGACTGAAATCATAGCCTTGGAGTTGGCCGACAATATGGCTCTTCCGAATACTGGTTTCGCTATCCCCCAGCAGTTCACAAAATCCTTGTTCAAACTTCTTCAGTACAGCTTTGACCTTATCATCGTCCTGAATTTCAAACCGCGAGGCAAATACGTCGCGCAGCAGACTATACGGCAGCCCTTGGGACTCAAGTCTGGCGCGCCCCTTATACAACCAGACCTGCTCCGGCAGCAGGTCAACCCAATTTTCAAACTCATAGAGCAATCGAGATTTGCCCAGCCCTGCTTCGCCTACCACCGTAACGACCCGCTGCTCCCGTTTTCCAGTCACTTCACCCAGGGCTTTCTGAAGAGATTGGAACTCAAATTCGCGCCCGACCATGCGCGTTTCAATCCCTTCCACTCCGCGCATCCCCCGGTAAAAAGGACGCTCCTTCTCTCGCAGCACCCGGTAGACTGCCACCGGTTCGGAAAATCCTTTCAACTGGAGCGGGTCCAGCGGCTCGACTTCGAAGAGTCCCCTGACATGTTTGAAGCAATCATGAGTAATCAGAACCGTCCCCGGCGCAGCGGCGCTCTCCAGCCTTGCCGCCAGATTTACCGGCTCTCCTTTGATCGTGTCCTCTCCTTCAGTCTCACCACCAGAGAATACCATCCCGGTCGTAATCCCTACCCGAACCCGGAAACCAAAGAGACCGCGTTCATCTTGACATTTTTTCGCAATTGATGCCGCTGCAGCCTGGATGGCCAAACCAGAGCGGATGGCTTGGGCAGGGTCATTCTCATGGGCAATTGGCAGGCCAAACACAGCCTTAAAGCCATCTCCCTGGTAGCGCGCCACATGGCCTCCAAATTCCACCACCTTTTTTGCCATCCGGGCTATCGCCGGGTCGATCACCTCCATCTGCTCTTCAGGGTCCAGGCTGCGGGTCAGCGCTGTATGATCAGAGATATCCATGAACAATATTGTGGCAAGCTTTCGCTGTTGCTGTGGAGCCTGGTCAAGCGCAGTGAGTTTCTCTCTCAAAGCCAGAATTGTTGCATTGATGATTTCATCATCAATTGTTCCGCGGAGAGATTCCTGGGTTGCAATAGCTTGCTCAAGCTGTTGACGCTCGTCCATCCGATCTGCCCTTTCCCGGAGATTTCGAAAGGCAACCTCTGATAGGCTAAAATATCGGGGAGTGAAAATTTATTGGATCAGCAAAGGAATTAAAGAGGTTATTTGCCATTATATCAAAAAGGGATCAACTCCCATACACCCCTTTCCTCAGGTTACCGCAAATAAGCTGGGTAATTGATGGTCAAACATCGTACAATTATTCACGAAATTGACATTCTTTATTCCTTATTAATATAATTTCATAAAGCGGTACTCAATACCAGGAAGTATTGTCAGGGAGCCGGTGTTTTTGAGCGAACAGGTTGATTGACGATTGACTTTTTTGATGGAGAAACAGTGATGAACCAGAGCGATAACCCTTACCAGAAATGGAGTGATGACTCTTTCCAGGCATGGGTAAACCAGGATGCTGTTGCTGCTGAAGCCCTCTGGGCTGAAAATGCAACCCGGCAAGCAATGGATCCCTTTGATAAGAATGAGCCACTGCGCGGACGGGCGGGCATCCTTGAGATGCTGAGTGCATGGAAAGACAGTGAACCCAAGATATTAAAAAATAGAATCTTATGTTTTAATGCGGAGTTTGGAATTGGAAATGCCCGGGCTCAATGGAAAGGGCAGGATGGGGCAATTTGGAGGTGTGATTTCATCTATCAGATCACCCTCAACGCAAAAGGTCAGTGTACCTCTTATCTGGAGTGGAACGTCGTTCGTTCGAAAGACAATAGCTAATCACAGGATTCGATTGGGGACATATCCCTTTTTTTTCCTGCCTGCACAAGTTAGACCAGAGAATTGGATTGCCGCATGCATCAACTTGTACCAGAATTTATTTTAAGAAAATTGGGTCAAGAGGAACTGGAAGGAGAGTTTCAGGCTACCGCACTCTTCATTGATATTACCGGATTCTCAACGATGACCGAAACCCTGATGCAGCACGGTCAACATGGGGCCGAGGTGTTGGCCGACCTGATGTGCAGCGTGTTCGATCCGATGATCACCACCGTATATCAATACGGTGGTTTTGTATCAACCCTGGCCGGAGATGCCATTACAGCCATCTTCCCTTCAAATAACAAGACCGAACTGTCGGTACGCCAGGCACTTGCCAGTGCTTGGGATATACGGGAATCAGTCAGAGATCGCCTCATTTCAACCGAAGAATATGGCAATTTCGATATCTCTGCCCGGATTGGGCTGGCACTCGGTTCGATCGAATGGGGAATCATCACCTCAGAACACCGGTCCGCCTATTTCTTTCGCGGCGCAGCGATTCAAAAATGTTCACAAGCCGAACAGAGAGCAATGTCCGGCCAAATCATAGTGGAAGAAAATGCCTTTGAGTTCCTGAAAGACCAGGTCGAAGGATCCTTGGATGAGGGGTTTTATACCGTCACCCGCCTAAATGGGACCCTTCCTGAAAAACAGGATATTGTTGAGCCAGACACACTCAATCAGAACCTGACCGATTTTTTCCCAAACAGCCTGGTAAATCAATCGCACACCGGGGAGTTCCGCCAGGTCGTCAATCTGTTCATTCAATTGCCTACTGTCCGGAATAAAGCCCAGCTTCAAATCTTTATGCGCTCTCTTTTCCGTTTACAGCGCAAATACGGCGGGCTGCTCAACCGCTTGGACTTTGGTGATAAAGGTGCCCACCTCCTCCTCTTTTGGGGCGTTCCCCGCACTTACGAAAACGACGTCGAACGCGCGTTGAATTTCATCCTCGCCATGCAAGAGGATACCAGCACCCCCATCCATGCCGGCATAACCTACAATATCTCACACGCTGGTTTCATCGGAAACAGACTCAGGGAAGAATATACCTGTTATGGCAAGGGAGTCAATCTATCTGCGCGCCTTATGCAATCTGCACCGCGCGGCAGTATCTGGATTGATCAACCTTGTGCCCGGAGAGCCGAGAAACACCACCAGGTCGAATATTTGGGAGAATATAAGTACAAGGGGTTTTCCGATCCACAACCTGTTTTTTCACTGCAAGAGAAAAAAGATATCATCTCGCAAATTTTCAAAAACAAACTCGTTGGCCGGCAAAAAGAATTGGATCAATTGGCATCATTTGTTTCGCCTATCCAGGAAGGGCAATTTTGCGGAGCAATAGTAGTTTTTGGAGAAGCCGGTTCTGGAAAAAGCCGCCTGATCCATGAATTTGAAAGATCTAATGTGTTTGAATCCGGGGATATATTGTGGGCCAGGTGCCAGGCAGACCAACTGCTCCAGGAAGCCTTCAATCCATTCCGTTATTGGCTAAAGCAGTATTTCGACATATCGGATTCACACAGCTCGGCACGTAACAAAAGAAACTTCAACTACCACCTCGATCAGCTTGTTGCCCAGATTAACGACAACCAGCTGATCGAGGAACTGGATCGCACCCGCTCGTTCATTGCCTCTCTTTTGGGGCTGTATTGGCCCGATTCACTGTATGAACAGACCGAGGGACAGGTCCGGTACAACAACATCTTGTCTGGGATCACCAGCTTGCTTATTGCCGAGAGCACACTCCAGCCCGTGATCATTCAACTGGAAGATGTCCATTGGTTAGACCGCGACTCTCGTGCATTCATTGACCACCTGTTCGAGAAAATACATTCCACAAACCCAGGTAACTGCCCGATTGCCGTCATTGCAACAGCACGGCCAACCGAACAAACCGGGCTCTTGGGCAGCATCCAGCATGATGAAATCCATCTGAGCAGCTTATCGAACACAGAAATTAAGCTGTTGGTTGAAAACGTGCTCCAGTCCGCGGCGGATCCTCAATTAATCCAGGTGATTTCCGATCATGCGTCGGGCAATCCCTTCTTTATTGAACAGATCGCAACCTATTTACTCGAACACGATTCCCTGACCGCAGGGGAACAGGGACTGAAAATTAAAACCACGGATCAGTTCCCAATCCCCACCGATATCCGCAATGTGCTCATCGCCCGCTTCGATCAACTCGAAGCGGAATTGAAAGAAGTGGTTCAGGTGGCTTCTGTCTTGGGGCGCGAGTTTGATACCAATATCATCACGCAAATACTCGAGCATCAGCCCAGAATCCAAGATAATCTGCAACGTGGAGAGAAGAAAGGTCTCTGGACAACCCTCGGGCGAAATCGCTATATTTTCAACCATATTCTGATGCAGGAATCAGCCTACCGGATGCAAATTCGCACCCAGCGAGAAAAACTGCACGGACGCGCAGTCACCGCCATCGAACACTCGTTTCAGGGAGACCTTTCCCCGCATTTTGGGGAGCTGGCTTACCACAGCAAGAAAGCCAAAAACTATCCCCGCGCCTTCAGCTATTTCCACCAGGCTGCGCAGCGCGCCGCCAATAATTATGCCAACCAGGAAGCGATCGGTGCATTTACTGAAGCCATTCACCTGATCGATGAAATCTCGCCAGACCCAATCCAGGTAGCCAATCTTTACCTCGAGCGCGGTCACGCATTCAACTTGGCGGGTGAATTTAACCAGGCTCGTGCGGATTATGAAACCGGCCAATCAATTGCTCATGATCTGAATCAAACAAAGATCAAATGGCAGGCACTCATCGACCTGGGGAAACTCTGGGCTTCCAGAGATTACCAAAAGACCCAGGATTTCTTTGAGAAAGCCCTTCAACTGGCGCAGGCTATTCAAGATTCAAACCTTGTAGGAATTAGCCTGAATGCCATGGGAAATTGGTTTATGAATAACGATAATCCGATGGAAGCCATGAACTACCACCTACAGGCCCTGGACATCTTCAAGCAGGCTGGGGATAAACGCCAGTTAGCCAACACATTTGATTACCTTGGACTGACCAGCTTGCAATGCGTCGATATGGCTGCCGCGATATCATACTATAACCAGGCCATTGACCTTTACCGCGCCTTAGAGGACACTCCAGGATTGATCACATCACTTATTGGTCGGGGAGCCACCAGTTTTAATTTAACCTATATCGGCTATATTTTGCCAAATCAAATGCCCACCAACATCCAGGATCTGCTTGAAGGTATTCAGCTTGCGCGTTCGCTTGGTTCACCCTTGCTGGAGTTAATGGCATATTGGCTCCTCACACTGATCTACAATCTACAAGGGGATATTGCCAAAGCCATCGAAACCTCCACGCTCGGTCTCAAGCTCTCAAAGGAAATTAACCATCGTGAGTGGGTCGTCAGCTGCCTGTATAGTCTGGGAGAAGTTTATTCCGGTCTCCATGCATTCGACAAAGCATTTCAGCTGTTAGAGGAGGCGAAGTCGCTTGCCAATGAACTGCAATCTCGTTATTGGATAAATCTGATTACAGGCACACTGGCCAATACGCATTTATTAGCCGGAAATCTTGAAGAGTCTCAAAAGCAGTTGGCGGAGATCCTTATCAGTAATTTCCAAATGAATTCCGGTGGGGATCGCTATTGCTGGAGTGTTTTTGCCAAACTATCCTTGGCACAAGGCCTTCCAGCAAAAGCGCTCGAGATTTCAAATCAACTGGTTAAAACTGCACCCAGGATAGACCAAACAAATGTGATTTCTTCCTTGTGGATGATCCAGGGAGACGCTTACTCCATGCTGGGAGAACAGGAAAAAGCACGAGAAAAGATGACCCAGGCAATCGATAACGCAAAGCTTACCGGAGAAACTTTCTTGCTCTGGCATCTGCAATCCCGCTTGTACCGGATATGTGCGAATTTGGGTCTCCAGCGCGAGGCTGAACATGCATACAACCAAGCGCAAGCGATCCTCAACCAGATTTCAGAAACGATTGATGATCCTCTCATCAGGGAAAACTTTTTAGATCATGCACATCAACAACTCAAGCCAATCCTTTGATGGCTGGTGGTTGACAATCTGTGTACTATGCCTTTGGATGTGCTGCTGGAATGGCGTGGAAAGGTGGTAGAACCTATCGAGGATTCGTTGAATTGAAAAGAGTTCCCAGATCATTACACAATCATCGCCTTGCCACCCAACGCGTCAGCTACAATCGACCACAAAATTGAATCAATTTGTTTGGCCAAAAAGCTCAGGTAAAACCCAACTATCCCCAAGCCACTGATCAAATTTCCTCTTGCGGAGATCCAACTCATCAAACAGGGGAACATGGCTGGAAACCCCCTCGGAGCTTTGTTTAAAAAGACTAAAATATAACTATATTTACCTAATAAGTGCTATATACGTGTTAAAATAAATTTGGCATTGGGAAATACTTGCTTAGGAATGAGAAATTAAATTTTCAGGAGGATATAATGTCAAAACGCAAATTTTTCTTCAGTTTATTATCTTTAACCATCATCGCTTCAGCAATTATTCTGGTTCAATCCTCATACGCTGAACCAGCACTTGCAGCAACGACAAACGACATTCTCGACCCAGAACCGTTTGTCTGGACATATGTGAGTTCACCTGAACCTCATTATGTTGAACCTCACTATGTCGGCGTCCTCGAGTATGGCGAAGCAACCTTCACCATCAACGGGGAAACCTTAACAACCCGGGCCTACCGGCAGGAAGGGGGCGAATTCTCAATTCCCGGCCCCACCCTGAACATGGTTCCCGGCAACAAATACGTGCTGCGCTTCCGCAATCTGCTGCCCTTTGAAGCGGCCAGCATGGAACACAATGTTTTCAAAGATCCCAATGTCACCAATGTCCACACCCACGGCCTGCACGTTTCCGGCGAGGCACCGGGGGATGATGTCACCCGCATGTTCGAAGGCGGCACCGGCGGCGACTATGTCTACGACATCCCCGTAGATCACATGGGCGGAACTTTCTGGTACCATGCCCACCACCATGGATCAACTTTCCTGCAGGTGTCCACCGGCGGCTTCGGATTTATTATCATCGATGACAGCCAGGATCAGATCCCGGCCAATGTCGCAGCCATGGAAGAACGCCAGGTTCTGATTGGGTATCTGGATCCCAGCGTGGCTGGTACTGGTGGCGACACGATTGTCTCCGGCACATTCCAGGCAGGTTGGACCGTCAACGGCAAAGTCAATGGCGACCTCACCCTTCCGCCAAACACCTGGCAGCACTGGCGTGTTTTGCTGGCCGACCGTGATGCAAAAACCAAGGATGTTACCATTGGCCCCAATTGTGAAGTCATGCTGCTTGCCAGGGATGGCGTGTGGCGCACCACTGCTCCAAAAGCGTTGCCCACCCGGACAGTCAACCTGACGGGTGCCTCGCGGGCAGACCTGGCAGTCCGGTGCAGTGGCAACTCGGATATCAAAGTGGCAAATGCAACGGTAGCCAATATTATCGTGGCCGGCACGACCGATCCGAACCCCCATCCTTTTGCAGCCGATGGTTCCTCCATGTGGTCGGCAGCCCGACCCTCCTATCTGCGCGACCTGCGCAACGAGACCAATGTCAATTCTGAGCGAATCGGCATGGGCGCTCGCTCTGTTAATGGAGAAAAATTCGATGTCAATACACCACTCTTCAACGTGGATGCCAATGCCGTGCAGGAATGGTCCATCAAGGGCGCTGTCAATCACCCCTTCCATCTGCATGTCTATCACTTCCAGGCATTGGCTGGTTGTGGAGGGGATTTTGAGGAAGGCGAATATTACGATACCCTGGCGGGAAGCTGCTCGATCCGGTTTGACCTGAATACTGAAACCAGCAGCCCGTACGCAGGGCGCACGATCATGCATTGCCATATCCTTGAACACGAAGATCAGGGCGCTATGACCTGGGTGAATATCGTTGGAGGGACTCCACCCCCCACATTCCCCGCGGGCTTAGGGTATGGTGAAAAATACTCCTTATCAACAGAGCCACCAGATCCACCGGCTGCACCTGACGAGCTGAGCGCAGTTGCCGCATCGGGTTCAGCAATCAACCTGACCTGGCAGGACTTTGCAAACAATGAGACAGGGTTCAATATTGAACGCTCTGTTGATGGCGGCTCTAATTTCGACTATCTCGCAACAGTAGGCGCCAATGTAACTTCTTTCAGCGATACTGGTTTGGAACCGGTAACCACTTATTGGTACCGTGTAAACGCCGAGAACACTGGTGGAGTCTCATCCTGGTCGAACACCGCGTTCGCAACCACACTCCAGAATACCGGTCCTACCTCCCTCGAGGTTGGGTCCGTGCTTGTCACCACGGTCAATCTCGGCCAGGGCAACAAGCAAGGCCGGGCAACGGTGGTCGTCATCGATAACCAGGGAGGAGTTGTCCAGGGCGCTATCGTGACTGGCAGCTTCACGGGTACATTCAATGAGCCAAACCTGGTTGGCACTACCGACGCAACCGGAACCACCATCTTTGATACCGCAGGGAGTGCTAAGGGTGGTGTCACAGTCACATTTTGCGTGACGAGCATCACCCATCCATCCTTCCCTGACTGGACCGGGGATTTCTGCGCCTCCAACTAATAAATTTAGCCTGACAATTTTTACTAAGGCTTCTTGTCCTACTTGACAAGAAGCCTTCTTTTTTACCCCTGCATTTTTGAAAAGCCTGCGAGGCGATGGTAAATTCAGCCTCAAATCATCCTTCGTTCTTGTATTTGCTCAGAGAAATTGCTACAATCTATAAAGATTGGGACAGAGAAGGGAGAAAATCAATGACGACCATCTCAATTCGAGACACCTCACTTTTCGTGCAAGTCATCGGAGAGGGATATCCGCTGCTGCTCATGCATGGTGGGCCAGGGCAGGATTACACGACACTGCTGCCCTTAAAACCACTGGCCGATCAATATACCCTGATCTTTTATGATCACCGTGCTAATGGACAATCCGATTCAGCACCCTTATCTTCTATGACCTGGGAAAACCTATGTGCAGACGCGGATGCTCTGCGTGAAGAACTGGGTTTCGAAAAATGGGCGGTGCTTGGCCATTCCTTTGGCGGAAATGTTGCCCTGGAGTATGCCCTGCGTTATCCGCAAAGTCTCTCACACCTGGTGCTGATGAATACCGGCGCTGATCAGTGGTGGGTGCAGCAGAATGCGCCTCAGATTTTGGCAAAACGAGGTTACAGCGACAGCGCCATGCAAGCCGCTCACCGTTTCTACAATGGACAGCTCACCCCTAAAGAATACTTTCCGACTGTCCTCAAATTTTTCAAAGCTTACTACTATCGCTTCAACCTGCTGGGGTTGGTCCATGATATCTTTGCAGGGCCACGCGCCACGTTTCGACCCGAAGCTACCATCTTCGGCTATAGTCAGCTGCTCGATGGCTGGACCGTGATGGACCGGTTGAGTGAGATCGAAGTGCCCACTCTGGTGCTGGCAGGTCGGCATGACTTCCTGTTCCCGCCGGAACATCAGGCAATCCTCGCGGATCGCCTGCCGAACGCGGAGCTTAAGCTGATCGAGCGTGCCGGGCATAACCCTCAGATGGAGCAGCCAGATCAAATCATCCAGGCAATCAGGAATTTTATAACCGCAGAAGAAATCAAAGCCTTATCCTAGGCCAAAGAACTGCCTGCGGATTTTGTCGATTTGCGGAAGGTGGGTTAACTCATGCGCCGTGAAATAACTCACCTGCTGCCGGAGGGACACCTCACCGAACTCTTCGTGCTGTCCGGTTTTCCACCAATCAGCCAGCGGGAGCGCCTCGAGTCTGCGGATCGTTTCGCGGCGGGAGGTTTGATAGGTCTCAAAAATCTCAAATGCTGACGGAGGGCGGTCGTCTTCATTGGTCGCCCAGGAAAAGACCGCCTTTGATTCCAGCACCGGGTTCTCTCCAGCCATAAATAAACCCAGCCTGAATTCCAGCACCCCCTGGGCGTCCCGCATGTGAGACAGCACATGCCGGATCGCCCACTCTCCTTCTGCCGGCCGCTGATTCAATTCAGCTTCGGATAATCCTTCGATCAGCCGCTCGACCTCTATTGGAGTCTTCCTCATCTGCTCCAAAGCCGAAAAGGGCTCCAGGGCATTCAGCCAGTAAACCGGTTGGAACCGCTGGTAAGTTCCAGGCCACGCGCCACAGGTCGGGCAGTTCTGGTCAGGTTCGCCCATCACCAGCTGTCCACAGGTGCGGCACACAGACGGGTTGGGAGCGACATCATACAGGGGAAGCTTGCCGCCAGCCATGATCTCAGCCCCTTGGGTGAAGGCAGCCACCAATTCAGGACTAACCTCGAGGATAGACAAAACCTCCGCTGTTTGCCTGAGCTCAGCGGCCAGCTTTTCCTGATCGGTGGGTATGTCCAGTTGGTAGGCTGCCTTGCGGCTGAGGGATTCAGCCGCCGCCCGGGCTAGCTTGGCCAGGTTATATTGGCCTTCTCCCTCCAATCTGGCAGCCAGGGCAAACAAGTGAACCAATGTGTCTCTCCATATCCGAATGTCAAGTGCCATTTTTTTCTCCTATCACTTTTTGTGGTCTGAACATTAAGCAGCACAACCAATCCATCTTCTACTGGTGATTATCCAGCGGCAAGCCTTCACCCTTCCACTCGTACAAGGACCCGTCATACACTGCCACGTTTTTATGGCCCAGGAGCAGGTATGCCATGGCATTCACAGTCGCCGCGATCCCCCCACCGCAGTACGTGATGATCCGCCGTGGGGCACCTGTCCCTTTCATCATTTCTCTCAGTTGGTCATCTGGCACTAAAACCGACCAGTCAGGCGAGATTGCGGTGAGCGGGAGGCAGAGCGAACTCGGGATATGCTCCCGGTCATACCAGTCCTGCGGCAAGGTGTTTTCTACCCGCACGGAGGCATCTTCGATCGCGGCCTGCACCTCTTCTTTGCTGGCAAACATGGCCGGGTTAAAGTTGGCCTTAAAAGATGCGGCAGGATAAAAGGATTCACCTTTTTCAACTTCCCCCCCGGCGGCCTTCCACGCGGCCAACCCGCCATTCAGCACCCGGATATTTTGCACGCCCGCATAGCGCAGCAGCCACCAGGCGCGGGTCGCGGTCGCCAGGATGCCGTTGCTGGCGTAGACTACCACCTCGTGCTGATTGCCAATCCCGATCTCACCGATCGCAGCTTCCAGAATTTCATCGGATGCCAGCATATATTCATAATCACTCTCCATATCCGAAAATGTATCGTGATCAAAAAAAGCCGCCCCAGGAATATGCCCCGCCTGGTACAACGCATGTGCCGTTGGCATCTTCGCCGCTTCTTCCGGGCTCAGGGCCATCGCAAACATGATCGTCGCATCATAGATGCGGAGTTTGGGATCAGTCAGTTTGTTTTTTAGCTCTTCTGCTTCAATCAGTATGCTCTCGCGATCCATCGATTATCCTCCAGCGTTTAATTGGCAAAGATTTGTCTGCACAAAAAAACTTATACTAAATTGATAAAATTATAATAAAAAAGCGTCGTTCTAAGTACTGGCTACCGCCAGGAAAATCGGGTTGGGATTCAAAACCACCAAACAAACTTTGAGAAGTTTTTTCCTGGTTTTGGGTCGGGTAATGAGAAGAATTTAAGAGAACTCGCCAAAGTAAATATTTGACCGCAATGAAAACGGAGCAGACATGCCTGCTTAGAACACGATCAACTTCAGTCGTTTTTGTTTCATCTTTCAACTCCTATCCAACCATTGTGGGGAATGCCATTTTGATCAGCCAATCATATTAAACCCATTATAATTGAATCGCTCCTCAAAACCGCATATAAAAAACCACGCCATCTCAACTTTGTTCCCAAGCTCTTGATCGATGCGGATAAGGAAACATGAATAATCCAATACACATGATGCGAGGTAATGCATGAGTAACATAACCGCCCTGATCACCAAAATGACTCTTGAGGAGAAAGCCGCCCTGTGTTCCGGGCAGGATTTCTGGCACACGAAAGGCATCGAACGCCTGGGCATCCCTTCGATCATGGTGACAGATGGGCCCCACGGACTGCGGAAAGTCGTCGGGGACAGCGAGCAGATCGATCTCCAGTCAAGCCGTCCGGCCACCTGTTTCCCGACCGCGTCTGCCCTTGCAGCCACCTGGAACCGGGCTCTGATCACCCGGGTCGGTGCCGCGCTGGCTGAAGAATGCCGTGCAGAGAAAGTCGGCGTGATCCTTGGGCCGGGAGCAAACATCAAACGCTCTCCCCTATGCGGGCGCAACTTCGAGTATTTTTCGGAAGATCCCTACCTGTCCGGGGAAATGGCCAAAAGCCACATCAACGGGGTGCAAAGCCTGGGCATCGGCACCTCTCTCAAACATTTTGCCGCCAATAACCAGGAATACCGCCGGATGACCATCGACTCGGTGGTAGACGAGCGCGCCCTGCGGGAAATCTACCTGGCCGGGTTTGAAATTGCCGTCCGCGAGGCCCAGCCCTGGACCGTGATGGGGGCCTATAACAAGCTCAACGGAACATATTGCTGTGAACATCCCGATCTGCTGGGTACGATCCTCAAAGAGGAGTGGGGGCACCTGGGGCTGGTCGTCACCGATTGGGGCGCGATGAATGAGCCCGTGGATGCCTTGATCGCAGGACTTGAACTGGAGATGCCTGGTTCGACCAATGGCAACCAGCACAGGATCGTCACCGCGGTTCAGGATGGCAGACTGGATAAAGCTGTCCTCGACCAGGCGGTGGAACGCATCCTGAAAATCGTCTTCCGGGCGCACGAAACGCTCCGGGAGGAATTTACCTTCGACCCGGAAGTACATCATGCCCTTGCCCGGCAGGTGGCAGGAGAAGGGGCAGTTTTGCTGAAAAACGAGGGCTCCCTGCTGCCGCTGGACCCGACCCTCAAAATCGCCTTGCTGGGAGCGTTTGCCAAAACACCGCGCTACCAGGGCGCAGGCAGTTCGCTGGTCAATCCATCCCGGATGGATACCCTGTATGGTGAAATGATCACCATCGCCGGAGATGCGCGCATCACTTATGCACCCGGCTATTATCTGAAAGGGGATCAGCCGGACGATCTGCTGATACAGCAAGCTGTTGAAATTGCCAGTCAAGCCGATATCGTCGTGATCAATGCAGGATTACCCGAGAGCTTCGAAATTGAAGGTATCGACCGGCAGCATATGAAACTGCCTCGTTCGCATAACCGGCTCATTGAGGCGATTTCCGCCTGCCACGACAAAGTTGTGATCGTTTTGAGCAATGGCTCCCCGGTTGAGATGCCCTGGGTGGGCCAGGTGCAGGCGGTGCTGGAGGGGTATCTTGGTGGGCAGGCCGGTGCCGGCGCAATTGCGGATCTCCTGTACGGCATCGTCAACCCCAGCGGCAAGCTGGCAGAAACCTTTCCGCTCAGGCTTGAGGACACCCCCAGCGCTCCTTATTTTCCCGGCGGGCCTGTAACCGTTGAATACCGCGAGAGCCTTTTTGTGGGCTACCGCTTCTACAATACGGTGGACAAAGAAGTTCTTTACCCATTCGGGCACGGCCTCAGCTATACCACCTTTGCATACCAGGACATCACCCTCAGCCAGAGCCACATCACAGATCAGGAAACGATCACGGTCCGTTTCAGGGTTAAAAATACCGGTGCAGTTGAGGGACAGGAGATCGTCCAGCTGTACATCCGCCCGCGGGAGTCAAAAGTGTTCAGGCCAAGGCAGGAACTGAAAGGCTTTGATAAAATCACCCTGCTGCCCGGGGAAGAAAAGCAGATTGAGATCATGCTGGACCGGCGTGCCTTCGCCTTTTACAACACCGCCATTCGAGATTGGCACGTTGAATCGGGTTCGTACCAGATCCAGGTGGGCGCCTCCTCCCGGGACATCCGGCTGACTGCCGCACTCCAGATCACTTCAAGCCAAAAGAATACCCGCATCGATCCGCGTGATCAGATCCCCGCCTACCTCCATTTTCCGGCAGACGCCCGCATTGCACAGCAAGATTTCGAAACTTTATTGGGAAAACCCGTTCCGGTCAACAAAATCCTGGAAGGGGAACTGTACACGATGAATACCTGCATCGCAGATATGCAGGGCTCTTTTGTTGGGCGCCAGTTGAAGAAGATCATGCAGAACCAGCTCAAAGAGCGGATCAAACAAGATCCTGACAGCCCAAACTCCCAGATGATGCAAGCCGCAATCCAAACAGCCCCGCCCCGCCTGATCATGATGTTCACCAATATCCTCAACCGGGATATGATGGACGGACTGATGGAGATGATCAACGGCAGATTTTTCAAAGGCTTGCTCACACTGCTGCGGGCGGCAAGACAAAGAAGATAAACCCCGGCGCGTGATTGTTCTGCATGATTAACGGACCGTGGCTACGAACAACACCCGGATTGTCAGAGTCTGGGCAGAAACAGTGTAAAATTTAACAGAACAGTTAGTTAAAGGAATCTTTTGGATCGATAGAAATTTCTGACATACGGCTCACATGATGCTGTTTTTTTGCCAGGTAACCTGACTGCAACCTCTATTTCAGTGAACCCCAAGGAGGAATGATGGAAATACTGAAAACCGGTCATGGAGAACTCATCCAGCCATTTGATCTGGACGAGTTCCGTGAATGGAATCGGACTCGGAAAACGCGCAAATTGGTGGATAAGCGAATGACAGAAGAGGAGGCTGTCCGCCAGTTCGTCTATGATGGCTGCTACATCGGTACCGAACTCTACGGGACGGTGCGCTGCCCGATGAGCCTGGCCCGCGAAGTTGTGCGCCAGCAAAAGAAGGACCTGCGGGTATGCGGCCAGGGAGTGCTCGAACTCGACCTGTGGCTGGCTGCCGGGCTGGTCAAAAAACTCGATATTACCTATATCGGGCTGGAAGTATACGGCACAACGGCCGCCCTGCGGCGGGCGGTAGAATCCGGCCAGGTGGACTCGTGTGTCGAGTGGTCGAACGCCTCCATCACCTGGCGGATGAAGGCCGCTGCGATGGGCGTGCCTTTCCTGCCAACTCGCACCATGCTCGGCACCGACATGCTCGACTACAGTGCTGCGAAAGTCGTCAAAGACCCCTTTACCGGAATCAAGGTCATTCTCCTGCCCGCACTCATCCTGGATGTAGCACTGATCCATGTTCACCGGGCGGACAAATTCGGCAATTGCCAGATCGACGGCATCAGCGGGTTTGCCCTGGAAATGTCGCGCGCCAGCAAGCGTTTGATTGTCAGTGCTGAGGAGATTGTTCCGACGGAGGAGATCCGCAAATACCCAGACCGGACTGCGATTCCCTATTACCTCGTGGATGCGGTTGTCCATGCCCCGTACGGCTCCCACCCCGGAGAGATGGCGTACCTGTACGGTCGCGATGAACCCGGGATAAAAGAGTGGGTGGAAATGAGCAAGACCGACCAGGGCGCTCAGGAATATCTCGACAAGTATGTCTATCGGCTGAAGGATCATTCCGAGTATCTCGAATTGATTGGCGAAGAACGCCTGCAAGCCTGTGTTGACCTGAGAGAAAGGCGGGAATGACGATGAACGAACAAGCCTATTCGAAAACTGAATTAATGATCTGCGTGGCGGCGCGCCTGTTTGAAGACAGCACCACCTGCTTCATCGGCACTGGCATTCCGATGCTGGCGGCCATGCTGGCCTCCAAGACCACCGCGCCAAACATCGTCCCCGTGTTTGAATTCGGCGGGTTGGGCGCCATCCTGGAAGAACTTCCCCGCGCCGTGGGCGAGGCCCGCACCTTCCACAAGGGCATTTCCGCCCTGGGGATTTGCGACACAATGGAAACTGCCCAGCGCGGCTTTATCGATTACGGCTTTTTAGGGGGGGCCCAGATCGACCCGTACGGCAACCTGAACAGCGTGGTCATCGGCGATCACGACCGGCCCAAAGTGCGCCTCCCCGGTTCAGGTGGCGGCAACGACGTGGGCAGCCTTTGCTGGCAGACAATTGCCATCATGCAGCACGATGCCCGCCGCTTTGTGCCGCAGGTCGACTTTGTGACTACCCCGGGCTTCCTGTCCGGCCCTGGGGCAAGAGAAGCGGCCGGGCTGCCGCGCGGCACAGGCCCTATGGCCGTGGTGTCCACCCTGGCGCTGATGGACTTTGATCCGGACACCTGCCGGATGAGGCTCAAATCCCTCCACCCTGGTGTGACCGTGGACGAGGTGACCGCCAGCACGGGGTTCGACCTGGTGATCCCGCAAGAAGTTGGTCAAAATGCACCGCCCAGCAAAGAGGAACTGCGTTTACTGCGTGAGGAGATTGACCCAACAGGATTCTATATCTAACAGGTCTGCTTTCAAAAATTTAGGATTAAATAAAATGAGGGGTGCAGTTTGACTATTAGAGCATATCTTGCTCGACAGATGTTTTCCTGATTCAGCAAGCCAACACTAAACTGCGGAGGAAGATTGGGAGGAACTTCTCAGGGTTTTGGTGCACTTAAAAACCCCGTTTTTGCCCCACCCAGGGGGGCTCCTGCCCCAATTTAAATTCTTCTACGCTTGGCCCCTCCAGCTTGCCCAGCCGCCAGATTCCATACAGGTAGCTGACGACCAGCAAGGCGATGGTATATGGCCAGCCCAAGCCCACCCGGGACACGCCTAAAGCGACAAATGACTCCTGGCTGAAAAACCAATACTCCAGCGCCAATCGCGCGGCAAAGGCAACCGCCCAAAAGATCGTCACCTCGACGTACGCCGGCAGCACCCGCGGATGCCAGTACCACTCCAGCGGCCAGCGCCGGGTAATAAAACTGGACCAGGCTGCCAAAGGCCGCCTGACTAACACGCTCACCACACACAATGTCACGGTGGCTGCACCTGAGATCAATCCGGGCAGGAAAAACCCGGTATCAGAACCGCTCAGCCAGGCAAATCCTGCCGCCAGCAATACCCCGCCCAATCCGCCCAGGGCATACATCAGGCTTTCTTTTTGCCGGATTCGGACAAGTGCAATTACCCCTGCAATCCCCAATGCTCCCCAAAGAGCGAACCTTAACCCAACCAGGGGATTGGTAACCAGAAATACCAGCACCGGGACAAGTGAATCGGTTAACTTGGCTCCACGCCCAGAAAACACTGTCCTCAATTCTTCCCGGAGCTCTCCCAATTTAGTCATTGGCGCGCTGTCCCATCCAGAAGACCTTCCAATCCCCCTGGCTGGCAATCAAGGCCAGCAGTACATACAGGCTCCCGGTAAAAAACCCCAGGACCATCATCAAGACCACCCAGATCACAGAGCGGACAACCGACCCTTCCCGGTACACAATCCAGGCCGAGAATAAGATAAACCCGGTGTAAAGGTCCACCATCGAGACGATTCCCCAGGGATTTTGCAGCAGTTCCGCACCATCCTTGCCAAAGTCACCCGCGGTAAAGCCGTACAGCAGCACCCCGGTCATGGCAAGCACCCCCAAGGCAGCAATTATCTTTGCAATCTTCATCATCGCACCTACAGTATCAGGAGGATGCCAAATGCCAACTCGGCCACCACGCTGATCGTATTGGAACTGACCAGCGAGTCATCGACAAAGATCGAAATGCCCCGCACAACCGCCATGACGAGATACGTGATCCCCAGCATCTGGTAGGTTTCTGGTTTGTTGAAGTAAATCGCGGCAGCACCCAATCCAACAAATAAGGCTCCCAGGATGGTCCGGATCTCGGTGATCCCGCGCCCGCCTTCTACTGCCAGCCCGGTAAAACCCAGTACCTTCAGCGGCCAAAACAGGGATACCGCACCAGTGATGATCGTGGCAACGCCGATACCAATTTTTATGATTTGAAGTGCCATACTTTACTCCTTTTCCTTCCTGCCCAACCAGCACCCATCACGAACTACTGGCAGACCGTTTTGCCGGCGGCCTTAAAATCAGAACCGGTGTATTGGACTTGTAGGCTTCATACTCTGGTTCGCCGCCCCACTTTGCATCAGCACGCTCTTCAAGCAAGGGGATCCCGCTGATCCGGGTCAACAAGACAATCACAAACAGCGGGGAGATCAGGGTCAGCCACTGCCAACCACTCAGGACAGGCACCGCAATCAGCGCGACGCCGATCCAAAGCACAATCTCACCGAAATAGTTGGGGTGGCGTGACCAGGCCCACAACCCGGTATGGATGAATCGGCCTTTATTGGCCGGGTTTGCATTAAATTGGCTCTTTTGCCAGTCGGCGATGACCTCGATCCCAAATCCCAACAGCCAGACCAGCAACCCCGCCAGGGCAAATCCCCCCAGCTCAACCTTGTTCTCCGAGGTCATCGCTGCCAATGCTGCTGCAAGAGAAAAAGTCACCCACAAACCTTGCACAGTCCAGAACAGTAAAAACCGCGGGAACGAGGTCTTGACTTCCCGGAAGCGGCGGTCTTCCCCTGCGGCCATAATCCGCCTGAACAAAAATGACCCTAACCGGAACGCCCACACCGCAACCAGCCCCGCCAGCAGCCAATCCCGGGGATGCACGGAGGGGTTCAATGCCAGGGCAAGCGCCACGACAGAAATGTAGGTGATGCTGCCGGTCAGGTCGTAGAATTTTTCCGTCCGCAGCAGGATCGCCGGGATAAAGGCCACCCACTGGATGATAAATGCCAGTCCGACACACAATGCAAACAGCGGGAGGCCAAGCGCACTCATCCCCCCCTGACTGCCTGCAAAAGCCACCCCGGCGGCAATCAGCAGCACAACCGTAATTCCAATAAAAGCCCGTTTTGTTGGGTCCATTTTTTTTACTCCTCTTCCCCTTCATTTAATTTTGTCATCACCGCAAACCCAATCGCGCCAGGCCCAATGTGTGCTCCAATCACTGGAGTAATATCCATCGAATAGAGTTCTCCTTCTGGAAGCAAGTTGGAAATACGCCTGCGAAAAGCCTCTGCTTTTTGTGGTGCGTTGGTATGGAGCAGCGCAAAGCGCTCGATGGGTTGAGTAGACTCCAGCAGTTCAATCAAGCGGGATTCAGCTTTTTCCGCGGTGCGCACCCGCTCGGAACCCGGACGGCCATTTTTCATGGTGAGGATTGGTTTTAGCTGCAGCAAACTCCCTAGCCCGGTCATAAATGCGTTCATCCGGCCGCTCCGCCGTAGATATTCAAGGGTATCCAGCCTGGCTGCCACAAAGGTACGCGGCACCATCTTATCCAGGGCTGCCTGAATTTCATCGATTTGTTTGCCCTGCTTGGCCATCCTGGCCGCAGTCTCTACCTGGAAACCGGTACCCAGGCTGAGCTGCTGAGAATCGCGCACTGCTACTGTGGCCTCTTTAAATTTGCTGGCCGTTTGATGAGCAACCCCCACTGTCGCGCTCAGGCTCTCCGAAATGTGGATCGAGAGGATTTGGTCAGCTCCGTCATCGGCGAGTGCTTGATAGGATTGCCGAAACGCTTCGTTTCCGGGGGTTCCGGTTGTAGGATGGATGTCATAATCCGGCAGGCGGGTATAGAATTCCTGGCGCGAGATCTCCACACCATCCAGGTAGCCCTTATCCCCAACATTGATGAACAACGGAACCACGGTAATGCCCAATTCGCGGATCACTGCCGGAGGCAAGTCACAAGTCGAATCAGCAACGATTTTAACGGTCATGCTTTAGCCCTTTCGAGGTGCCCTCTTTATGAAAGGGACACTGACCAGTGCCAATGCCAGGACACCTGCGATTACCCAGGCAGTGTTGGAAACCAGCGCACTCTCGGACTGCTTGAGAGCAATCCCAACCAGCGCCCAAATCAGCACCAACCCATACGCCCAGTCATTTTCTCTCCACCGCATTGCCAGTCCAAGCCCGCCAGCAATCACCAGCATGATCACCGTCCAACCTTCCGGCGCGACACCCCATCCTCTCCAATCGGCATAGAAGAGCACCTGGGATACATTGGCAACGGTCGCCACCGAGATCCAGCCGAGATAAATGCTGAAGGGAAGTTTTACCAACCACTTTTGTCCACTGGTTAACTCCCCATGTCTGGCAACCTGGAGATACAAATACAGCAGAGAAGCAAGCAGCGTCAGCATGAGGACCACAGTCAGCGGGAAAAATTCATAATGCCACAAGAAGATCCAGGCAGTATTGGCTAGGTTTGCGGCCCAAAAAGCGGGGGATACCTTCTCGATCAGATCGCTCTCTTTCTGGCCGGGGAGGAGCTGATACAGGACAAAAGCGATCAGCCCCAGGTAAATGATCCCCCAGATCGAAAAGACATAACCTTCGGGAACAAAATAGATCGCAAAACGGTCTGATATTTCGCCTGTTCCTTGCCCATTAATAGGCAAGGCATTCGCCAAAACATTGACCGTAATGGTCAGCAAAGTGGTCACTACGGTGATAAATCGATAAATAAATGTTTTATTCATTGATTTCCTCCATCTGAATCCAACAGACTGATCTCACTCATTTTGGGAATGAACTTCTTTTTCCAGGACGTCAACCAAAGACTGTCCCTTCTCAGGAGTAAATCGTCCGCTTTGCTTGAAAAGGATATTGCCACCCGTTTCAACCAGCAAAACCTGAATCTCCTCCTGGGAGTTGATTCCCATCTGGCCCAGGAACTTCTCTTTATCGAGATAAAGCGTGATCGTCCTTTCCCGGGCTTTTTGATCCGGGATGCCAGCCCGCATTCCTTCATTTAACATAAATTGGCCCAACGGCCCCATCTTATACACGACTGGGAGCTCAACATACGCCAGATCTTCGTATTCGTTTTCGATCCGGTTCGCAAACGGCATCCAGGTATCGATATCCGCTTGCTGATGCCGGTAAAAAGCCATCAACACAACCGTATACCTGGCCGGAAATCCAGCAGGAAAGGATAGTTTTTTTCTTTTCAGGTTTTTTCCAGATACATTGGGAAACTGGTTCTTCTGCATCAAAATCTTCCTTTTTACAACCCGTACTACTCGTTTTTGTTTTAATATGAAGAATAATTAACCAAAATATAACTTGAATGTGGATTTTTGTCAATATATTGCACATATTTAGTTGACATTTTTAGAGATGCCGGGTAAACTTTAGATTGAGCAGTTGATCACAACGATTAGGAAAAGTGATCGAGTTGCACTTTTTAGATAAGGAAACGGAAAATTATGTCAAATCCAATCAGTAAAAAACCAATCTACAACCTCAACCTCGTTTTGCAGGAGACCGGCATCAAAGCGGACACGTTGCGCGCCTGGGAAAAGAGATATGACCTTCCCCAACCCGACCGGTCGAAAGGCGGGCACCGCCTGTTTTCCGAATATGATATTGAAACCATCAAATGGCTTATGCAGCGGCAGGAAGAGGGAATGCGGATCAGCCGGGCTGTTGATCTGTGGAACAGCATCCTCAGCAATGGCCAGGACCCACTCTTTTCACCTCAAACAGAACAAACCATGAAGCCGGCTGTCTCGATTTCACCCCAAGACAGCGAGGCGCTCGAGTTCGAACGGACCAGATGGGTCGAAGCCTGCCTGAATTTTGATGAAAACGCAGCAGAACAGGTAATTACCCAATCATTTGCCCAATTTTCCCTGGAAACTGTTTGCATTAAAATCCTGCAAGCCGGTCTCGCAGAGATCGGTTCCCTTTGGTATCAGGGGAAAGCGTCCATCCAGCAGGAACACTTTGCCTCAGAGCTCGCCGTTCGCAAGCTGCATGCTTTAATCTCAGCTGCCCCAAAACCCGTCCGCAGCGACACGATTCTGGTCAGCTGCCCTGAAGCCGAAAATCATGTTTTCGCTCCTCTGCTGATTGCCGTACTGCTACGTTACCGCAGCTGGAACGTGATCTTTCTGGGTGCCAATGTCCCCAAAATTCAGTTCGAGGAGACCATTCAAAAAACCCACCCTTCCCTGATCGTGATGACTGCCATGCGCCTGACGACCGCGGCCACCTTGCTGGATACCGCTCTTTATATACAGGACCTCAATGTTCCTGTGGCGTTTGGCGGCCGAATATTCAATTACTCCCCGGACCTTATCAAAAAGATTCCAGGCTATTTCCTGGGAGAGGATCTGCAAAAATCGATCACTGCAATTGAAAACTTGCTGCTGAGTCCAATGCCCCCACTTGAATACAGCGCAGACATCAACCGGTTTTCGGATACCATCGACGATTATATTGAGAACAAACCCATAATTGAATCTCTGGTTCTCCACAAGATGGCAGAAAAATATCAAGACCTGCATCCTGAAAGGATCTTGCAAGAAGTGAACAGCTTCCTCTCTCAGGATATTCTTGCCGCCCTGTTTTTAGGAGAGATGAAACTTTTGGGGACAAATGTTGAGTGGGTAAAAAACCTGTTTGGGCACCGCGAACTTTCTCAGGACTTAATTTCCGACTACCTTGAGACCTACGCTGAAGCAGCGCGCACCCATCTGCCTGAAACCGGCCGCCCGATCACCGCATGGCTGGAGGCGATCACTGGCAGCAGGGCATAACCCAAGAGACCCTTTTCTTCCTGGCCTAATCCAGGTCATCCCCCAGCAGTAAACTCGCCACCTGCTGCTCGTCCCAGCCGATAATGATCGTGCCATGAACATCGACCGTCGGGGTAATCCTGTCCCCACCAGCCCACTGTTTGACCTGCTCAGCGGCTTTTGAGTTGGAGATCACATTCACCTCAACATACTCGATCCCATGCTGGTCAAACCACTTGCGGGCTTTTACACAACTGGGGCACCAGCGGGTGCAGTAAAGCACCACGCCGCCCTGCGGAAGTTCCTCTTCCTCCGCTTCCTCTTGCAGGGTACGCAGTTTGGCCGAAATCACCGGGTCCAGCTTGGCCAGTTCGGCAAACAGCACCTCATTATCTGGCTGTTCATCAATGTCATGAATATCGATATACCGGATGATGCCCCGCTGATCAACAATGAAAATTGCCCGCTCGGAATCCCCAACATCCCGCAGTACACCGTAACGCTGGGCGATCTCCCCGTGCGGCCAAAAATCACTCAACAACGGATACGTAATTCCTCCCAGGCTTTCCGCCCAGGCCTGTAAAGATGGGATATGGTCGATGCTGATGCCCAGAACCTGGACGTTCCATTCCTCAAACTTGGCTTTCTCAGCCTCGTAAGAAGGAATCTGGCTGGTTCATACCGGCGTCCAGGCTTTAGGGAAGAAAGCGAGCACCGTGATCTTACCCGATTGACAAAGATCGCTCAACCGGATTTTTTTCTCCGCATGGCTTTCCAGCACAAAATCTGGTGCAACATCGCCAACATTCAGCTTCATATACACTCCGCTAACATCCTAAGAATATCTTCAACCATACCACATTGTACTCGAAAATCCGGATAATCCAACAATCAAATGCGCCTTGAATCTGCCCATCATAAAAGGCTATAATAAACCTAACGAGCATCTATCGTTGTTGGACTGCAGGCAGCACACGCCTGCTTCTCAACATGACCCAAGTGGAGAGCCCATGAAACCTTATGACCAACTCACCCGGCTAGGCCGTATCCGCAGGCTGCGAAAGCTGGCCGAAAAAGCCCTGGATGCATATGCCCTGACCGGGGCCAGGCTGAACTTCCAGCACTACGAAGGAAACCTGGTCTTCCGCATCAACGCCTCCTCCATCCCCGATCCGCATTACATCTCAGACCCGGCGTATGTCCCTCGCCGGTACAATCTTCGCATCCATACTTCATCCAATATCGAAGGCATCCGCGGCGAAACCATCTGGTTGAATGCGCTCCGCAGCCAGACTGGAATGACCCTGCCGGAACCGCTGCCCAACCATGATGGAGAACTATTTACCACCCTCAACATTCCTGGATCACCGCAAAAAACCGTCTCGCTGTTGCGCTGGGTCGATGGACGGGTGCTCTCCGAGGGCTTCCGTCCCCACCATTTCCATGCCGTCGGAGAAATGATTGCCCACCTGCATAATTTTTCTGCGCTGTGGACCCCTCCACCCAATTTCACCCGTCCGGAATGGGACTGGCAGGGACTGCTGGGCGGAGAACATTTCCGGCAGCCCCTGGATGAGATCATCGCCGCAATTCCAGACCGGTTCAGGGAGGCTTTTCTCGAAGTCTCCGGAAAAACCAAACAGGTTATGGATCAACTCGGGAAGAGCTCCCAAGTGTACGGGCTGATCCATTCAGACCTGTACCCTGAAAATATCCTTTTCAAGTCGGGGCAAGCCCTTCCGATTGACTTTGAGGACTGCGGCTATGGCTACTGGATCTGGGATATCGCCACGGCGTTATGCTTGTGGCCCTGGACGGAGGACTGGACCTGGATGCGGGATGCCCTTTTTGATGGATACCTGAAGGTCCGAACGATACCGCAGGAACAGATCGACCTGCTGGATCTGTTTATGGCTGCCCAGTATGCCACCATGGTGTTATGGGCAACCGTGTTCATCCTCAACGACCCGGCCCGGGTTCCCGAACACGAAGAATGGCGCGACCGAGACGGCAGCAAGCTCCTGCGCTATTTTGACATCCGCTGAAACAAAAAAGGAACCGCTGGTTCCTTTTTTGTTTCGTTCAGAAAACGTCTCTACCAGAATAACATCAAAGTCAGTTCAGGTCCTGGATTTGCGGCTGGAAGTCCAGTTCTGCAATCATCTGATCCAATTCAGCCAGGGTCAGGGGCCGATGGGCCCCCGATACGGCCACCAGGGCGGCTTCCATCATATTGGTCCCAAACGAGCGCCCGTCAATCGTTGGAGTGGTCGTCACCAGGGTCGATATCCCGACCTGGCGGAACAGTTCTACATCTTCAGGCGTAGTGGTGTTGGTAATCACCGCCTTACCCGGAAGTTCATCCGGCAGATGTTTCTTGATGTAATGGCAGTCCCCGGCAATCACCGAAGCCCATTGATAATACTCGACGTATTTGGGAACTCTCAGGTCTTGCTTTTCACCGGTGGGATAAATCCAGCTGAACGGCAGTCGCCCGGCGATCGGCATCACGAGTGCCGCCAGGCGTTTGAGCGCTTTTTCACTGCGCACCGGAATCGGCACGCTCAGGCCAAACATCAGGTCGCCAAACACGCAGTCAAAATCATGGACAAAGAACGACTTGCTCAAGCCCCACCGCTCGGCCCCAGACACAATAAACGCCCGCCTATCACCCAGGCGGCCGTCCAGGTGCGCCAGCAGTGCCGGTAAGGCCTGCCCTTCCAATGTGTTTTTCAGCCCAGAACCATCGACCAACGGGGTTTGCTTCACATCGCGGATCATCGGATGGATCGAATACAGCGGGTAAAACTTACCGTCGATCAACACACCGAGGTCGGTCCCCCCGACACCGAAAGCATCCACCTTGCCATCCATCTCCTTGTACAACTTGGCCGCGGCTTGCATGTCCCCATTTGTGCCAATCCTTTCGATCACGATTCTCTCGCCCAACAAAGTTGCCTCAACGCGTTTATCCCGCCTGGTTGATCCTAAACTAATGCTGACGGCATGTTTCATTGGCCACCTCTTTTCATTGTCTGTTCAGGCAATTGTACTCGCTGGTGCTCAATCCATCCACCCATTACCCAGGACTAGAACACCAGCAGAACACATAGTTGCAATGCCTTCAGCATCCATCCAGTTACACCATGGATGGGATCAATGCAGACCAGTTTGAGATCACAGCATTCCTGAAGCCAATGCCTCCCCCAAAGGCTTCTGCGGACACAAAGGCACAGAGCCATTATGCCATTGAGTCTGATAACCGGTTGACCAGGGCCAACAATGAAACTAAAGAGATCGGTTTTTCCAGGAAAAAATCCACCCCCATCTCTTCAGACATATAGCGGTAGTGGCCATACTCGGAACACATCACCACCTGAGTGCCGTTGCGATCAAATTTCTCTTGAAATTCAACCAGCAGATCGGTTCCCCGGTCTCGCCCCATGTGGATATCGCAGACAAAGATCGCATAATTGTTCTTTTCCAGCAAGTTCCGGGCAGCCTGGATGGTCGCGGCCTCATCAACCTGATAGCGGGTTTTTCTTAAGGCTTTGGTGTAACTGCGCCGTAAGCCGCGGTCGTCTTCCATAATCAAGATCCGATGGTTCTTATCTTTCTCTAAATCCTCGCGTTTTAACGCCGCTCCACGCTGGAAAGCCGGGCGGGCGATGACTTGCTGCACCATATCCAGGAGTTCCAGCATATCAAAGGGCTTGGTCAAATATCCTTCGGTCAGGCGGACAGCCCGTTCCTCCACCTCGTCAGACCCATAACCAGTCATCAATATGGCTTGTGTTTCAGGTGATGTTTCCTTAATTTTTGTGATCAGCGTGAGGCCATCTTCGCCCGGCAGTCTCAGGTCGCTGATCACCAGATCGAAGCATTGGGCGGATAATATTGGATAAGCCATTTCCGCTGAATCAATTGTTTCGACCTCATAGAATCCATCAGAGCCCAACTGCAACGCTCTGGACAATGTTCGGGCAAGGTTCTGTTCGTCTTCAATGATCAGGATTTTTAATTGGTCCATGGAGGTTCTCTTTTGTGCCTGTCTTTTAATTGTAGGAAGCTTTCATCACTCAACCATGAGACTTTCATCGGAAAAAATTGGTAATTTTCTACGAATCGGATCCCCGGACCTGTCTGTTCCCGCTTTATGCAACCTTTTGTCCCCTCAAACGTATAGAAAGGTGATGCTGTTTTTGTTTCAAACAATAACCTACGGAGATTTTAAATGAAAACCAAAAAACAATTCTCAAAAAAGATGGGGCTGATGCTGTTCGCATTCGCTCTGACTCTTCTCCTTGCCGTCACAGTCACCCCTACTGCTCATGCAGGCGAATTCATTGAAGGGAAGCCCGATGCTGCCCTGGAGGAAGGTGAGACGGTAAAAGATGACCTCTTTATCGGCGGCGATAGTGTCCTTGTTGCAGGCACGGTAGAAGGAGACCTGTTTGCTGCCGGGAATGATGTCGTCATTTCCGGTGAGGTGTATGGCAATGTCTTCACTGCCGGACAAACCATTACCGTCAGCGGGACGATTGATGGAGCCCTGATGATCGCCGGCTACGATCTAACCCTGACGGAAAGCGCTGTAATCACCCGCAATGTGTATTTCGGCGGTTTCAGCTTGAAGGCAACAACCGACAGTCTGGTCCAGCGCAGTATTTATGGCGGCGGGTACCAGTTAATCTTGGACGGCACCGTGGCGCGTGACGTGACCGCCGGATTGGGTGCACTTCAGGTAGCTGGTCCTGTTGGTGGGGATCTTAATGTCGAGATCGGCGAGCCATCCAGCGATTCGGAATGGATGGTGGATAACTGGATGCAGGACATGCCCACAATAAAAGTGCTGGATCCCGGATACGAAGTGGAAGAATCGCTTGTCGAAGGCGACCTGAATATCAAAGTCACCCCTTTCAAGACCAATGTAAATGTCCCGGAGATCACAATCAATCCGGCTCAATTAATGGTCAACCATCTCCGGCGCCGGGCAGGCGAATTTATTGCCCTGATGCTGGTTGGTATGGTCGGCCTCTGGTTAATGAAGGACACCCTGCTGAAAGCAGTCGACGAAGTCAAGACCAATGCCGGGCAGGATTCTCTTTGGGGCCTGCTGGTGTACTTCCTCTACGTACCAGTGGTGTTTACACTCTTTGTACTGCTGACTTTGCTCATCATTATGGTCAGCCTGCTCACGCTGGGAAGCCTGGCTGGCGAGATGATCGCCCTCAGCAGCTTCTCTTTCTTTGGCCTGCTGACCTTATTTGGGATGCTCGCCAGTTTGGGCACCAAGATTGTGGTTGGGTACCTGGTCGGTCGCTGGCTGCTTGGTAAAACCAGCAACCTCTCTTACGAGAACTACTGGCATCATGTAAGCGCACTGGCGATTGGTGTCTTCCTTTACGAAGTGCTGCGTGCGGTCCCTGTCGCCGGTTTCTTCCTGATGCTGATCGTGGTCGTCATCGGAACAGGAGCCTTCTTTGTCCTGTTCAAAGATGCCCTGCGGAAAAAATCTTCTTCCGCCAGCGAGGCCGAGGTCGTTCCGGCATAACCTGGCAAGCACATCTTTACCCGCTCATAACAGGAAGCGCAGCTGATTGGCTGCGCTTCTTGTTATAATAGAACAATCTTACACTCTGGAGACAAGATGCTCCCACTCACCGTAAAACGCCGCTGGTGGCACAGGTTGGTCCAAAAGCTGGCTGCTACTCATTTCGGCCTCTGGCTGCTGCCCAATACACTGCACCGCATCGATGCCCTGCTTCTCAAACTGACAGGGAACAGCATCTCACTGACCTCCTTGCTCGCCGGGCTGCCTGTCATAATCCTCACCACCTCCGGCGCTAAAAGTGGTCTGTCGCGCCAAAAGCCGTTGGTGGCGATCGCCGATGGCGAGAATTTGATCCTGATCGCTTCATCCTTTGGCAGCCACCGTCACCCAGCCTGGTACTACAACCTGACCGCCAACCCAATTGCACAGGTTTCTATCCGTCAACAGACCGCCACCTATCGCGCCCGTCGATCTGCTGGCCTGGAACGCGATCATTACTGGCAAATGGCGCAAGAGCTCTATCACGGATTCAGCCTCTACAAACGCAGGGCAGGAAAGCGCGAGATCCCCGTCATGGTGCTGGAACCCGTCGCACCAGTCTCCAATTAAGCCCCCCTTCCTGCTCTTAGCTCGAAATTTCCCCTTTCTCATTTATTTCTCATCAATAGGCCCTTGACTTCTCTATAAATATAATATACAATTCAATCAATGATACAATGATACAATAAGTACAAAGATACAATTATCCATGTCATATCACTTACGAAAGGAGGTTGGGTACCGGTAATGAAGATAGATGTCGATCTCACAGATCATGTACCCATTTATATTCAACTCATGAACCAGGTAAAACACATGATCGCAACCGGGGAGCTACAGCCCGGCGACCAACTCCCCACTGTCCGTCAATTGGCTGCCGATTTAAGAATCAACTTCAATACCGTTGCGCGTGCCTACCGTCTGCTGGATGAAGAAAGCATCATCTCCACACAGCACGGCCGCGGCACCTTTATTCTTGAACCCGCTTCGGAAGAAAAGTTCAGGCGGCTGCGCCGGAAGGACCTGCGGCGGTTGTTGATCCACTTGCTCAACCAGGCAGAGACCCTCGGATTTGGGCCAGCGGATGTCCGCGTCATCTTTGATGAGTATCTCGAGCAGTGGAAATCCAACGGCTCTGCGCCTGATCCTGATGAAGTTTAGGATGAAGTTTTGTCGAAATTAGTTTTTAATCCTGGAGGATTATGATGAACTCAAGAAATTATTCAATGCTGCAAACCCGGCCAATGGGCCCTAAGAATGAGCCCAACCGCTTCAACGGAATTGCTGGAGCCCTCTTTGCTGTTTTCCTGGTCATCTCGGGTGCCGGTACAGCCATCCTGGCAACGCAGGGATACTCGGAAGCTACCATTGCCATCTTCACAACCATTACCTTTCTCATCGGCACCTATCTGCTGTTTGCCCTCAAAGTGGCCAACCAATGGGAAAAAGCCGTTGTGCTGCGCATGGGTAAGTTTCATGGGCTTAAAGGCCCTGGAGTATTCTGGATCATCCCGATCATTGATACCATTGCAGATTGGATTGATCACCGCGTGATGGTCTCGCCCTTCAGCGCAGAAAAAACCCTCACCAAAGATACCGTCCCGGTTGATGTGGATGCTGTCCTCTTTTGGGTCGTTTGGGATGCTGAAAAAGCCGCTCTCGAAGTCGAGAACTACCGCGTGGCGATCACCTGGGCATCGCAAACCGCCCTGCGTGAAGTCATCGGGTCGCTCGACCTGGCGGATATCCTGATCGGTCGGGCCAAGATGGATGCCGAACTGCAGCGAATCATTGACCAGCGCACCACTCCCTGGGGAATCAGCGTGCAGTCCGTAGAGATCCGGGATATTGTTATTCCGCAGGAACTGGAAGACACCATGTCCCGCCAGGCCCAGGCCGAACGCGAGCGCCAGGCCCGGGTGATCCTTGGAGAATCAGAAAAGCAAATCGCTGAATCCTTTGCAGAAGCCTCGATCGCTTACCAGAACAACCCCACTGCGCTGCACCTGCGGGCGATGAACATGCTGTTCGAAGGGCTCAAAGAAAAAGGCGCGATGGTGATCGTCCCCAGCAGTGCGGTCGACACGATGAACCTCGGCGGGCTGAGCGGAATAGTCTCTCTGGCCGGACAGCAGGGAATTGAGGCCAAATAACCAGCAAGTAAGAAGGGGGAGCGGAGCATCCGCTCCCCCAGAGATGGAGAGTTCAATGTCTGGCGCACATGTGGCGGCACATGCCGCACAAGAAAAAAAGAAACGACAGCAAGAGGAAGAAGAAATGACTCGGTATACAGATAAAGAATTAACAGAAGACTATGAATTCAAGATCGTACGCTCCGCCACCAGTGCCTTCAAAAAGCGCGAAACTGTCGAGCAGGTCATGGCCGAAGAAGCCATGGCAGGATGGCAAATGGTCGAAAAATTTGATGATAACCGGCTTCGCTTTAAGCGTCCGGCAAGTGCCAAGCGCAGCGACTACAACCTTCCTCCTGGCATTGACCCCTACCGCACCTCGTACGGCATGAGTGATTTTGGTCTGGCGATGACGATTATTAGTGTCATGGCTGTGGTTGGCGGGCTGGTCGCCTTATTAATTTGGCTGCTGGCATAAATTAAAAGGAAAGAATCATGTCTCATTTTCCACACGGAGCGATGATTGCGGCGCAGCAAGCGCGGGAACGCCGTCTGCGGGAGGAAGAAGAGGAAGAAACCATGACCAAGTACACCCCTGAGGAACTTGAAAGCCATTGGGAATTCAAAATTGTCCGGTCTGAAACCGGCGCATTTCGAAGACCTGAGGTATTCCAGGCCCTGTTGCAGGAAGAATCAATCGCTGGATGGGAACTGGTCGAAAAGCTGGATAACCGCCGGGTCCGCTTTAAGCGACGGCGAGATGCCCGGCGAAGAGATGCCACTTTACCACCAGGTCTGGATCCTTACCGGACCTATTACGGCAGGTCCACGGCCAGGCCCATCCTCCTGATCGGCGTGGCCGTGATGATCGCCCTGATGGTCGGATTGGGGATCTTCGGTGTGGGCATGTTCGGGTCTTCTGGATCCGGGAGCGGGTCTCCGCTGACCTGGCCGGCTGTGGTGATTGTGGGATTGATCGTCCTGGTGGTCGGTATCGTCGGGATCATTTTCATGCGCCGAAGGCTATAACCTGGCAAAAAACCACCAGATCATTTCTCTAGGCATAAGATGAGCAATGTAGCAAATTTTTCCAAGTTATTTTCAACAGAACGGATTTCACGCTGTTTTTTGAAAGATAACCATCACGCAATCGCAGTACAAATGTGTTTTTCGCGGAATGTTACACGTGAAACATACCTGCCTCATCATTCTTCAACTCGGGCAGAATCAAGAACCAGGAGTATTTCCAGATAATGAACACAAAACGCCTGATGATTGTCGGTTTCGGTCTGCTCGGTGTCAGCTTGCTGGTCGCACTTGGAGTTACCCAGCCTGAAACAATCGTCCCTGCCCTGAACAGTTTTCTCATGATCGGGATCGGTCTTGCCCTGGGGTTTTATCTCAATCATCGTTTTGGCCTTCCCTGGGGAGTGTTCGGAGCCGGGGTATTGACCTTCATTGCTTCCCAGGTGCTGCATATCCCCTTCAACCTCTACCTGCTCAACCCCTTGTTGGCCCGAATTGCGCCGCAACCCACTGCGGGATCGGATGATTTGATCCTTTGGGGAATTCTTTTGGGGCTGTCAGCAGGGATATTCGAGGAAACAGCCCGGTATCTTGTCTTGCGATTTTTGCGCAAAGATATTCGAACCTGGAAACTGTCGATCATGTTTGGCGCCGGGCACGGCGGGATCGAAGCGGTGATCCTGGGAATTCTCGCCTTCATCAGCTTTGTTCAGCTGGTCTTTTACCGCCGCATGGGAGCGGACTCTCTCGGCACGTTGGTATCAGGCGACAAGGCCGAAGCAGTGTACAGTGCTCTCAGCACTTATTGGAGCGCTTCCTGGTACGAGCATCTCTGGGGATCCCTTGAACGTTTTTCAGTCATCTCCATTCACCTGTCCGCCACAGTACTGGTATATAATAGTGTGCGCCGCAACAACCTGTTGTGGTATCTGGCAGCGATCGCCTGGCACGCCCTGGTCAACTTCTTCGCCGTCTATGCCAGTCAAAGCTGGGGGATTCCCGTCACTGAGGCGATCATTTTCGGGTTAGGCATCCTCGGATGGGTTATCGTTTTTAGTCTCCGGAAGGCCCATCCACCACCCGAACCGGAACCGGAAGACACACCTGATGAAGCTATCCAACCTGCGCCGCAGATCAGCCGCTTGGCGCAGGAGAAACCAATCACGAAAGAAAATTTGGAAGAAAGCCGCTATGAATAATGACATCATCATTGAAACAAAAGAATTATCCAAGTCCTTTGGCGAGAATCTCGCCGTAGACCGGCTCTCATTAGAGATCCCGGCAGGAGAGGTCTTTGGCCTGCTCGGACCCAACGGGGCCGGTAAAACCACCACCATCCGGATGCTTTCAGCGCTCATCGCACCCACTTCTGGAGAGGCGTGGGTAGCCGGTTACCAGGTGGGAGAAGAGGATTACCAGATCCGCAAATCGGTCGGCATCCTGACTGAAACCCCGGGCATGTACAACCAGCTGAGCGCAGAGCGCAACCTGTCCTTCTTTGCCAAGCTGTACGAGGTCGAAGATATCCCCGGCCAGGTCGAACGCTACCTGCGGATGCTCGGACTGTGGGAACGCCGCCACGAGGCTGTCGGGACATTCTCAAAAGGGATGCGCCAAAAACTGGCCATCGCCCGGGCGCTGCTCCACGAGCCAAAAGTGCTCTACCTGGACGAACCAACCAGTGGGCTGGACCCGGAAGCCTCAAAAATCGTGCGGGAGTTCATCATCGACCTGCGCCAGCAAGGCCGGACGATCATTATCTGTACCCACAACCTGGCAGAAGCCGACCGTCTCTGCGACCGGATTGCAGTTTTCCGCTCCTCACTGCTGGCCCTGGATAGTCCCACAAACCTGCGCCAACAGCTTTTTGGCCGGCGGGTGGTCTTCCACCTGGTAGAAGCCCAGGAGAAGTTTGCTCAGGCGATCAGCCAGTACGATTTCGTCAAACAGACGGAGTTGATTGACAACAAGCTGGTTGTCACGCTCAATGAACCCGATCAGCAAAATCCCTTCCTGGTGAAAACGCTGGTCGAGCACGGTGCAGAAATCCGCTTTGTCGGTGAGGTGCGCCGCTCATTGGAGGATGTCTATCTCACCCTGGTCAATACACAAAAGGAGAATAACCATGGATAAAGTCAGGGAAATCATCCGCAAGGAATGGTCGGAAGTCTTCAAGAACCGGATTGTCCTGTTTTCAGTGATTTTTATGCCGCTCTTGTTCATCGTCATCCCGCTGGGTATCCTCTACTCAATGCGCGGCAGCGTGGACGCTGAGATCACCGGAATGATGTCAGATATGCCTGAGCAGTTCACAGCGATGTGCGAGGGGCTTTCCGCCACCGCGTGCAGCCAATACTTTCTCATTTTGCAGTTCCTGGTGCTGTTCTTGCTCATGCCGGTGATCATCCCGGTGACGATCGCTTCTTACAGCATCGTTGGAGAAAAAGCCACCAATACCCTGGAACCCGTACTCGCCACCCCGATTACCACCCTGGAATTGCTTCTCGGGAAAGCCCTGGCGGGCGTCATCCCTGCCCTGGGCGTGACCTGGCTGTCATATTTCGTCTTCGTGGGCGGCACCCGGATCCTCGCCCTGGACCCCGCTTTGGCAAAGGCCGTGTTAGCCCCGATCTGGCTGATCTCGATCTTTGGGATCGGCAGCTTGCTCTCCGTCGCAGGCGTGTGCATCTCGATCATGATCTCGTCTCGGGTCAACGATCCGCGGGTGGCCGAACAACTTTCCACGCTGGTTGCCATTCCCCTGATCGCCCTGTTCATGGGCCAATCCTTCGGTTTGGTACAGTTTGATCTGACGCTTGTCTTGTGGACAACTTTTGGTTTGCTTGTGCTGGATGCCATCCTGCTCTACTTCGCCATCCAGCTGTTCCAAAGAGAGACGATTTTAACCCGCTGGAAATAAAAAAAGGCATATCGATGAAAAAACACTACCCATCCCTCCTGATCACTGTAGTCATACTATCGCTGCTGCTGACCTTACCCGTTAGCGCTCAGGAAGATCCTCCCGAACTGGAGGTAAAACTCAGCCGGGATTTCGGCTATGGAGGCTTTGGAGAAATTCAGGGCACCTTCACCATCAGAGCGCAAGGTCCCGACAACCTGCAAGCCGTCCGCTTCTACCTGAATGAGATTCTGCTCGGAGAGGATACAGACGCACCCTTTGCCGTGCAGTTCAACACCGACAATTATCCCTCTGGAGTAACAACCTTTTCGGCAGTAGGGGTACTGGACAATGGTCGCGAGATCAGCTCAAATGAAATCACAACCAAAGTCCTCTCGAATGAACAGTCCAAAGACCGCACACTTGGGCTTGTCGGTCCGATCCTGGGGATTGCTGCTGTCGCCATCGCTTTGGGAGCGGTCATCCCGGCGCTGCTGGGCAAAAAAGGCAAAGCCGGCCCCATCGGGGAATACAGCATGGCGGGGGGCACGGTCTGCCCGCGCTGCAAGTTCCCGTTCTCGCGCAACACCTTGAGTCCCAACCTGGTGGTTGGCAAATTGGAACGCTGCCCGCACTGCGGCAAATGGTCGATTCGAGCAAGAGCATCTCAGGCGGAGCTGGCCGCCGCGGAAGAACGTCTGCGCTCGGCTCAGGACGAGACACCCACCATTGAGTCTGACCCGCAGGACAGCCTGCGCAGGGCATTGGATGACTCGCGTTACGACGATTAGCCGGATATAGCCATCGCACTTCATCCTAACTAAACCATATCAGCCCTCTCGAGAAATTCGGGAGGGCTTTTTTTAAGAAGAATGAGGACCAGGGTGTCTTGATTGTAAAACTATATTGCATATATAAAAAATAATGTATAATATTTTACATAAAAATAATTAAAGTAAAATATCATTGCATCCCCCTGACAGCCATCAGACGCGTGAGGACTATAAGTTTAGCGATCCGATTTCATCACAAGCGGCGAAAACCTTCCGTTTAGTAGCCCCCGTCTGGCTCCCATTCTTCAACCAGTATCTCGACCTTATCCAAAAAAGCATCCAGTCGATCCAGTTGGCCTTCAAAATCTTTCCCCATCAACCCGATCCGTTCGACCACGGCTTGCCATGCACCTGACTGGGATGGCATTGTCTCAGACATCGTCGTCCAGGTATTCAGCAGCGGCCACAAAGCGGTTTCAGGATGGTCACTGCCCAGCATGGCTTCATACCCCCGCATATAATATGCCTGGCGGTGAATATGCAGTGCCGGGGGCACCTCATAGGTCTCGTTCAGGCGCTTCAGGTCATCTTTCCACTCAAACATCCAGCCCTTGATCTCTTCCACATTCTGCTGCCCGACCAGCATGGCACCCCCGCTGATCAATTGGATCAGTTCAGGATACAACTCCGCCTGCCCGACTGAGTCGGTCAGGTTCATGAAGTGGAGTAAAAACTGGCGGCCGCCCAACGGCGGGCCAAACAAGCAGGCCACCGCGTTGGCCGCGTTTTCCAGGGCTTGCAGATACACCATCACCTGGTCTGGCCCAAATTGAGTTTCCCGATTATGAAAATACAGCCAGGTGGTCCGCGCCCGGTTCATCAGTTCTTCCGCCCGGGCCAGCACATTCTCGTAATGGAAGAAAAGCCCGCGCACTCCTGCCTGAGTAAAATCGACAAAATGCTGCGGGTCGTAGAGCGCTTTACAGGAGAACATCGTATTGCCCAGCCATGGGCGTGTGCGCAGTTCTTTGGCCGGCTGGTACATCTCTTTGCTGTGATGCTCGATATCCAGGGTAACATCTTCGGTCATCCGGATGATTTCCCGCTTCTGGTCATAGTGCTCATGAATGAAGACCAGATCAATGTCGGCAGCGCCTCCTAGCACCGGGTCATCTCCATCCAGCACAGTGCCGTGAAGGAAAGCCGCGATAATGGTGGAGTCTTTTTTGGCGCGTTCGGCAACCGTATCTTCCGCTATCCGATGGAGCAATTCCCGCGTGATCCGCATAGGCGTTTTGTTATCTACCGTTATTGATTGGCAGGCTGTCCTGCTTGAGAAGGGTGGAAAGTTCCTGCTGGACTTGTGCTTGAATCAGATCAAGATCACTGGTGTTTTTCACAAAATCCAGGTGATCGGTCTGGATCGTAAGCACGGGTGGGCCCTGGTAATGGTGGACAAAATGGTCGTTGTAGGCCTGGTTGAGGAGTTCGATGTAGCCGACTTCCATATTGCGCTCATAAGAGCGGTCTCGCATGGCAATCCGCTGCATGAGCACCTGGGTATCGGCCTGTAGATAGACGATCAGGTCCGGCAGGCGTACTTTTTCCCCCAGTGCCTCGTGCACCTTATAGTACATCTCCAACTCATCGCCATTCAGGTTGATGCTGGCGAATAAGGCATCCTTGGCAAAGGTGTAATCCGTCAGCAGGCTGCGCCCCGAATCCAGCACCTCCCGCACAGAACGCCGCTGCTGGTGGTAGCGGCTGAGAAGGAAGAAAATCTGGGTCTGGAATGCGTAACGCTCACGGTCCGAATAAAAGTCAGCCAGAAAGGGGTTCTCCTCAAACACTTCCAACTGGAGTTCTGCCTCAAATCGGGACTGGAGCATGCGCGCCAGGGTGGTTTTACCTACACCGATCACACCTTCCACAGCTATGTACATAATCGCTCTTTCCTGTCGTATGGGATATCGAATCAAGACCTGTTTAAGCTTACCAAACAACCACCCCTGATGCAAGAAAGTGACGCGAGCTGGATTGGGGATCCAATTCTACCTTTCCTCCCCCCTTATGGCTTTCTCAAAGTCACTTGTCGATCTAGAAATCTATGTAAGAGACTGCTTCGCAAGGCTCGCAGTGACAGAAATTAATTTTTTGTCATTGCGATTGAGCGAAGCGAAAGAAGCAATCTCCGCCTTTGAGATTGTCATGCCCTCCCCCTTAGTGAGTATGGTCTTTTGGCCAGTGTATAGTAGAATCAAAAAAAATGATACCCGTTCCTCAGCCAAAGGAGACCCAATGGACAAGCTCCCTTTTCAGGAATTAGCCGAAAAAATCCAGCAGCATTTCACCGACCAAACCTATGCAGAAGGGCTCTCGCTTGCCAGCGAAAAACTTCCCGATTACCCGGAAGAGTACGCCACAATCAATTATTGGCGCATCTGCCTGGCTGCCCGGCTGGATAATTTTGCAGTCGCCAATAAAATCCTGGAAAGCACCCTCGCCTCAGGGATCTGGTACTCGGATGTGCTGCTGCGCCAGTCGCCTTCCTTAATCGCCATCCAGGAAAATGAGGAGTTTGAACGTTTAGCGGAGATCTCCCAGAAGCTGAGAGAAGCCGACGGTGGAGACTTGCCACTGCTGGTGGCCCGTCCACAGGATGCCTGCGGCCCCGGAGAGCCTGGCTGCCCGGCCCTGCTCTTCCTGCATGGCAATATGGATACCGCCCAAAAGAACCTCCAACACTGGGCGCATTTATCCGCCAAGGGCTGGCTGGCGATCACGCCTCAATCCCGCCAGGGCATGTGGACAGGGTCTTATATCTGGTCGGATTATCCCTCGACCTGGAAAGAGGTGCAGCACCATTACACCAATCTCACCAGCCAGTACAGCCTCGATGACAGCCTTCTGGTTGTAGGCGGGTTCTCGATGGGCGGTGAAATGGCTCTCCTGATGGCATTAAAGGGGGACCTCCCCGCCAAAGGGTTTATCCTGCTCGGGCCAGGCGGGCGAATGATCAACCAGGTCAAAGAATGGC
This sequence comes from Anaerolineales bacterium, assembly GCA_035458505.1. Lineage (GTDB taxonomy): Bacteria > Chloroflexota > Anaerolineae > Anaerolineales > UBA11579 > UBA11579. Next base: position 45,759 of record DATHZS010000027.1, read on the forward strand.
AGCCGGTCATCGACCGCTACCGGGGAACCGGCTTGAGGGGGGTGATTTGGATGGGAGAAGCCGACGATACCATCCCAAGGGAGAACGTGCGCAAACTGAACGAAATGCTCAATAGCGCCGGAATCCCCACCCTGCTGGAAACATTTGCGGGTCTCGGACACGCTTACCCACCTGATTTCGAGCAGGTCGCTGATCGCGCCATGGAGTTTATTTTCCAGCCAGAATAATTCCCAAAACATCCGACTATGCCACCTGATTTCAATGCATAAACCCGCGGTTTATGCTATCCTTCAACTATGAAGCGAATGACGATTATCCCCTTACTAAAAAAATCCGGCCTGATGGCCTTCCTGCTTACGATGCTGCTCTTATCTGCCTGTGTCCGCCAGGTGTCCACTGAACCTTCGGCCACCCCGCGAGGGACCAACCTGTTGGAGGAGATCCTGACCTCTACCTCCATTCCGATTGGAACAGAACCGCAGCCCACTGATGCCTCCCCCACGAATACACCAGAGCCAGCTGCACAAGAGAACAGCACTCCCGGACCCACCAGCACCCTGCACATCCTCACCCCTACCCTCAGCCCCACTGCACCCAGCACCGCAGAACCCACGACAGCCGCAGAACAAACACCCGGTGCGACCCAAACATCCCAGCCTCAGCCTACCAGCAGCGTTCCCGAAATTAACCCGGATGTAGAATTCTCCGGCGCCAGGCAAGTCGACTCGATGGATGAGCCAGCATTGTGGTATAACGCCTCCGGCAACCTGGCCGATAGCGAATACCTCAAGATGGACATCGCCGATGGAGTCATGTCCGTGACCGGAAAGCTGCGTTTATGGGATACCTGGTGGATTGGCGGCTTTTCGCTGAACAACTTCTATATCGAGATGGAAGTCAACAGCGGAGACTGCAACCCCGACGATGCGTATGGGATGATCTTACGGGCATCCCAACATGGAGAACCTACCCACGGGTACCTGGTAGCATTCACCTGCGATGGACAAGTCTTTGCCAAGCGGTTGGAATCGGTCAGCCCCTATACCGCAGTATCGATCCTCAACCCAACCGAAACCGACCTGATTTATGCTGGAAAAAACCAGACCAACATCATCGGTGTCCTGATGGACGGCAACGCCATCACCCTTTACCCCAACCGGAGATACTTCAGCACCATCCAGGATAATGCCTTTTCCTTCGGGCGCTATGGCATCTTTGTGCAAGCCGGAGACGCCGGCAACTTCACCTACACAGTCAACGAGATCCGCACCTGGGGCGTGCAGGACTAACCCGGATTCTGGTTCACAAAAGAAAACGAGGTGCTCAGCTGAGCACCTCGTTTTTCATTCACAGTTGTCTTTCTGGGGATAGACCCCCTTCGATCAGGCAGGCTGTTGAATCGCTTCCAGTTCATCCACCATCCGGGAAAGCACATCAAACCCGCCCTGCCAGAATTCAGGCGTGCGCACATCCACGCCAGCCTTGTCCAGGATATCGATCGGGGCCATGGACCCACCCGCAGAGAGCAGTTCCAGATACCGGGGAATGAAGGCGTCCCCTTCCTGCTGGAACTGCTGGTAAAGGGCCAGCACCAGCAGCTGCCCAAAAGCATAGGCATATACATAGAAAGGTACCTGATAGATATGCGGGATCGAGACCCATTCCCAGCGGAATTCTTCTCCGATCTCCACCGCGTCGCCAAACTGTTTTTCCAGGTTCTTCATGTACGCATCCGCCAGTTCTTCCACCGAAGCATCCTGGGCGATCATCTCATGGGCTTGCCGCTCAAAGAGGCCGAAGAACACCTGGCGCATAATCGTCGCGTAGGCATCATCAATCTGGGAGAAAAGGATATCCACCCTAACTTCTTCATCAGTTTCTTGTGCCAGCAGGCGGTCGATCAGCAGCATCTCGGCAAAGGTCGAGGCGGTCTCTGCCAGCGGGAGACTGGAATGAAACGAAAACACATTGCGGTGTTCCGCCAGCATGGCATGGATGGCATGCCCGAGTTCATGCGAAATCGTCCCAACATCGTTGGCTTTCCCATTGAAATTAACCAGCACATACGGGGTCAGGGCCGGATCACCGGAAGAGCAAAATGCGCCACCGCGCTTGCCCTTGCGCACCGAGCTGTCTATATGGCCCTCATCAAATACCCGTTTGGCCAGCTGAGACACCCTGGGGGAGAAATCTTCAAAGGAATCCAGCACCATTTGCACCGCATCTCCATACGCATAGGTTTTATCAGCGCTGACCACCGGGGCATAGATATCGTAGCGGCGGAGTTTCTCCACCTTCAGCCATTTTGCTTTCATCTTGAAAAAACGCTGGAACAATCCGGTATTCTGCTCCGCAACCTCGAGCAGGGTTTCCACAACTTCATCAGGAATATCATTGACCAGATTGCGCACTGAGATCGGGCTGGCAAAACCGCGCAAGTCCAGGTTCTCATTCCGGAAATCCCGCACGATCGATTGGTACATCTGGCCTAAAATATGCCCGTCATCACCATATACCCGATACAATTCCTGGTAGGCTCTTGCCCGAACCTCCGGATCACTGCCCTGCACAAGGGCCATTAATTCACCACGGGTCAGGTCTTTTTCTTCTCCATTCACCTGAACTTTGAAGGAATAGCGGTTGGTAATCGAACTGTACAATGTGCGGATCGCGTTGATCCCGGTCACATCTTTGATGTTGATTACTTTTTCTTCCGGCTCGGTCAGGGTGTAGGGTTTAAAGTTGCGGATCTCCTCCAGCCAGTAGCGATACTCTCCGGCAACGTTCATAAAACGCTTGGTCTGTTCATCGTCCAGGCTCTTCCACCACAGGCTGAAAAACAGGGTCCGGTTTCTCAGCCCGGCCATAAACTGCTGCACCTTTGCCTGAAAGGTTTGGGCAGCCTGGTTTTGCGTATCCTCAGAAAACCACAGGCCAGCATATTGCCCTACCCGGCTGGCCAGCCGGGTGGAAACCTCCTCCAGTTCGATCAGGCTCATAAATTCTTCCACATCCATATTCGGATTGAGCCTCTCGCGGTATGTCTCAAGTTTTTCTACCTGTTCTTCAAGTGTTTTAAAGGCTTCCTTCATGCCCTCGCTGTTATGTGCCGTGAAAAGGTCGTCCAGTGTCCATTTACCAAGTTCGTAAGTCATGTTTTTCTCCAGGGAAAAATTTTTGCCCATTATACTATCAGTTTTAAGTGCCCGATGGAATACCTAATTTAACTTTAATCTCGCCCGATCTGGCTGATATAATCTCCCTCATGCCAAACAATTTCTTATTTGACCTTTTAGGCCCCATCTACGACCGTGTCATCCAGCCCAAGGCACCGGATGCCTTCAACCAGCCCTTGAAACTGCCCGCGGAGGGCTGGCTGCTGGATGTTGGAGGAGGTACCGGACGTGCTTCATCCGGGTTGAAAGACGCCATCAGCCACCTGGTCATCTGTGATCTGTCCACGCCCATGCTGCGGGAAGCACAGGCCAAAGGCATCCAAAATCTGGTGCAAGCCTCAGCAACCCATCTTCCTTTTGCAGCAGAGACCTTTGCCCGGATCATGGTAATTGATGCGCTTCACCATATGCCGGATCAAAAAGAAACTGTGGGGGAAATCCTGCGTACGCTCAAAATCAGCGGCAGGCTGCTGATCGAAGAGCCGGATATCCGTTTATTTGGGGTGAAGCTGATCGCCCTGGTGGAAAAGCTCGCCTTGATGAAAAGCTTCTTTCACAGCCCGGACCAGATCAAGGAGATGGCCGAATCCTTCGGTGCGAGTGCCGCGATAGCCAGTGATGGTAAAGGCTCTGCCTGGGTGATGGCCGATAAATAGCCATTCATTCACCCCAGAGTGCTGCCAATTTACGATTTTCCCGTCTCTGTGACAAGTTCCAATATTTCTGCCTGCCCAGATCCTACCTGAAAAAGAAATACTTCCTGCGAAACAGGCGGCTCAATCACATAGACCCCTGTTGGGCAGTCTCGAAGGGAAGCCTGCTCACCGACGTACTCAGCCAGGGGCTCAGCCTCAGTCAAGATCGAATCCGGAACCTCACCAAGATCACAAATTTGCGCTCGCGGGAACTTCTCGGCATTCGCGACCAAAAAATCTACTGCACTCGGGCTGGCCACATGGCGGGGGAGATGGTAGCGATTGAAAGCCGGCGCATACGGGGGCAAAAGGTACATCTCCAGGGAAATGCGATCAATCTCCATCACGGCCTGCACAGGTTCGCCTTCCGGATTGACATAGCTCAACATCGGACCAATATCTCCCCTCTTGGGCCAAATGCCGTATGTCAGCGCCAGGATATTTCCCAGCCGCGGGATCAGATCTTCCCGGTTTGCCATCCGGAGGAGTTGGCGCAGGTACACATCGTTCTGCTCTGCCTCCCATAAGATCGCACTCCCGGTAGACCAATCCAGCCGCGGATGGGTATAAAAATGGTTGTACGGCATCAGGTCATGGTCCATGCCCCAGGCGATTGTCTCCGCCAATTCCATCTCCCAGCCAGGATCATCCGGATTGGCATACAGCTTATTTCCAAGATTGACAAACAATGCTGCCGAATAGCCGAAGTCTGGATGCTGCTGGTAAAAATCCCACAGGATCCCCAGTCCAGTATCCGGCCGCGGGCTGCCGTTTTCATCCAGCCGGATCTGGTTGTTAAAATACAGGTCATCCAGAGATAAGATCAGTGGCCGGCGGCCTTCAGGGACCACCATCCTGCCTGCCAGCCAATCCTCAAGCGGAACAAGACTAAATCCTGCGTCATAGATCTGATTGAGTTGATATTCGAAATCTTCAAACCGTACTTTCAAACCGGTAGATTGTTTGGCGATATTCTCCGCAAATTGATGATAGGTCAGGATGACAATACTTGGGTCGCTCTCCCAAACCGTCGCCGTGACCGGGGTGGATGGCACCGCCGTGGGCGTCAGGGTGGGAATAAGAGTAGGGATAAGGGTAAGGGTTTGGGTAAACGCCTGTGTTTCAGTTGGCTGGCTGACGGCTGCCGCGGTTGGGGGCTGACTGCTGTGTTGAGTCTCGATCTGCGCCCCACAGCCAGCCAGCAGGAACCCGGCAAGGATCACGATCAGCCAGCGATAGGTTTGTTGGAAATCAGGAGTTTTTGTCTTCATCGTTGAGGATTTGGTCGCGGAGGATCTGTCGAAGGGTTTCGAGCGGCAGCAATGTTCCTTCAGGAGACTCATAGTACCAGTGGTCCCATCCGTTGCAGGGGCTTCCCCCGGTTAGTTGTCTCCCCAACTGGTGGATCGACCCTTCGTCATTTCCCATACGCAGCTTCCCATTCGGTTTGATCTTAGCGGAAAGACCGCGATCCTTTCTGAAATAGAGTGTCTGCCCGGGAGCCAGCAGCCCGTTTTCCATAACTGCAGAGAAAGGAACCCGGGGGACCCTTCTCTTCTGGCTGCGCAGGTCAAACACCTCCCGGTCAAACGGCTCTGCCTGAACGGCATCGATGCGGGATTGAGCGAGCGAGATATACTCTGCTTCTTTTTCAATCCCAATCCACTGCCTGTGCAGTTTTTTGGCCACAGCTCCGGTTGTTCCGCTGCCGAAAAAGGGGTCGAGGACCACATCACCGGGGTTGGTTGCTGCCAGCAGCACCCGGTACAGCAAGGCTTCCGGTTTCTGGGTGGAATGCGCTTTCTTACCATCTACCTTCAGCCGTTCTGTCCCGCCGACATGCGGCAGCAGCCACCAGTCGCTGCGCATCTGTTTATCAAGATTTAGTCCTTTCATCCCGTGGTGATGAAAGGTGTATTTGGATTTTTCGTCTTTTTTAGCCCAGATCAACGTTTCGTGAGCATTGGTAAAGCGCACCCCCATAAAGTTGGGCATCGGGTTGGTCTTGATCCAGATCACATCATTGAGGATCCAATACCCCAGGTCTTGAAGTATGGTGCCGAGGCGGAAAATATTATGGTAAGTGCCAATCACCCAGATCGTCCCGGTATCCTTTAGCACCCGTCGGCATTCTTTCAGCCATTGGCGGCTGAAATCATCATAGGAATCAAAACTGCTGAAATGGTCCCAGGCATCATCCACCCCATCTACCCGGGTCATGTTTGGACGGAAGAGTTCCTTCTGGAGTTGCAGGTTGTACGGGGGGTCTGCGAAGATCAAGTCCACCGAGCGGCTTGGCAGGGAGTTTAACATATCTACACAATCCCCTTGCAAGATCCGGCCAACCGGCAGTTCGCTCATTCGAATGATGCTCCTGAATGGATCGAAAAACACTCCAAAGTGATCAA
>DATHZS010000028.1:0-2505 GCA_035458505.1 Anaerolineales bacterium
TGGGAGAGCACCTGCTTTGCAAGCAGGGGGTCAGGGGTTCGAATCCCCTCACCTCCACCAAACCTTCTCTGAGATTTCCTGGTCCTCGTTACTGCATTACCGCCTCCTGTTCGCTGCTGATAAACCAGGTACAGGCAAAAAGAGCCTTGGTTTTCCTTCACCTCGAATTTGTTAACCCTTCCCGCTACCGCGAATCTTTAGTGGGGGCTTCCCCAATACTTCCAATCCTCGGGTCTGCCACTTGACTAAAATTCGTTGGCAGTCACCATGGGTATCTCCTCACAAGAGCAGTTCCTCCCTCCATCGCCATCAAATGCATGGAGCTATAAAACAGGCCTGCTCACAAGACCATCCTGCATAGGCCTCGCGTTTTAGAGCAGGTTGTTTTCAAGTGCAAGCCTGCTGAGGGAACATCGCGCCTGGGCGCCTGGAGGGAAAGCCTCGCTCCAGGTCTCGCGCCAGGCAGACAGTGGATTCATTCCTGCCAGATTGCATTACTGGGAAATAAAACCCTGGGGAAGTAATTTGGCCCTTTTGCTGGGCAGGCGCTCGTAAATGAAAACCCTCCCATCCGGTTTTTCTACTTTTGATTCGGAATGGAAAAGCCTTTTCCAGTTCAAAGGCAATCTCACTCCAATACTTTTCCACACCTTTCCTCTAAAACCCCCTGAGACATCTCAGGTGCAGGCCCCATGGGCCGGAAGGCCATACACATATAAATTACTTAAGGGGTCATATTCACCTTGGCAAGGATGTGCTCCCAGAAGTTATCCCCAATTCCCTTGAGACCAACCGGCCTTCCTGCCGCCTAAGTCCACTTCATGGGACCGAGAATAGCTATTATGAAAATTCTTCGGGAGAATATGCTAATCCAATTCTCCCTGGTAAGCTTTGTTGTCCTCCTGTTTGCCGTAGTCCTTCTGGTTAACCCCTTCAACGTTCTTTCCAATGTCCAGTCGTGGGACGGGGCCCTTCGGGGAACCAACCTGGAGACGGGTTCCACAGAGTTTAACTTGCTGGGTTTTGCCCTATTGTTCTCCGGATTTTTGGTGTTGTATGGAGGCCTATCCTTCGTCATCTGGCACGGATGGCGCACCATTACTCGCCAAAAAGCCCAACTACAGAAAATTAACGCGGAACTGGGACAGCAGGTACAGGAGGGGAATGAGCAGATCCAACTGATTGATGAGATCGCTCAGATAATTACGTCTACGACAGACATTCAGAAGGTATATGAAAGATTCGCGGATGAACTGAGAAGGTTGATCGATTTCCAAAGGGCCAATGTCAGGCTGCTCTGCGATGATCCCAATTTCTACGTCCTGAAATACATTTTCGGGGAAGAGCGGTCCGGCCATCCCAGGGGCATCATCAAGCCGCTGGCCAATACTCAACTGGAGTCTGTTATCAAGACCGGCCGTACGGTAAATCGACATCACATAGCCGACAAAATGGAATACCCCGAAGATGAAGAGCAATTGGCTATCGGTCTTGTTAGCTATATTACGGTACCTCTAAGAGCAGACGGGGCTGTGATTGGAGCGTTGACTTTGCGTAGTGACAAACCCTACGCCTTCGGAAGCAAAGAGCAGGCCATATTGGAAAGGCTGGCCGGCCAAATCGCGCCAGCTATTAAAAATGCTGACCTGTTCGAAAAAGCTAATCGGGCCGAAGAAAGGGCACGAAAACTTTCCCTGGCAGTGGAAACCGGACCTGCCGGCGTAATGATTACCGATGCTTCGGGAAAGATTGAATACATTAATCCCAAGTTCTCTCGGGTTACCGGATACATGGAACACGAGGTGATCGGTCAGACACCCTCCATCCTCAAGTCCAACCTGACCTCGCCTCAGGTCTACCAAGACTTATGGGAGACCATCGGTGAGGGTAAGGAATGGACCGGCGAGCTGCTAAACAAGAAGAAGTCGGGGGAGTATTACTGGTCCAGAGATTCCATCGCTCCCATGTTTGATTCTGACCATAATGTGACCCATTTTGTTTCGATTCAAGAGGATATAACTGACCGTCGTGTTTTGGAGGAAACTAACCTACTAAAGACGCGAGAACTAGAGGCGCTTTTTGAAATTGCCGGTATTCTCATTTGGCCCGAAAGTTTTGAGCACAGGTGCGATGCTGTCCTGGAGGAACTGGCCAGGATAGGTCAGGCCGACTGGGTTACCCTGCGAGTGCCCGAGCAAGATAGCCTGCGGTTGATCGCCAGTTCCGGATCGAGCAACCGCAATTCGCCGTCCCGCACCTGGTTGTCTAAACAATCGGTTAACTCCTATCGTGCCTTTGAGGAAGGCACGCCGATAGTGGTCAACAATTATGCCGCGACAGCAGACCCCTTGCCCGAGGCTGTGGAAAAGGGCATGGCGTCGATGGCCCATCTACCCATCAAATTTGGTGGGGAAGCTATCGGACTGATCAGTGTTGTATCCAAGCAGGTAAATCACTTCACCGAAGAAAGGGTCAGGCTATTAACGGCGGTTGCCGACGGCCTGG
>DATHZS010000029.1:0-30441 GCA_035458505.1 Anaerolineales bacterium
CCCACAATCACCATCCCAGGCAAGCCAGACCGTGTATCGACTTCTACATCCACCACTACGCCATCCAGGCCGATCACGGCACAGGATTTTACATTTGCAAGCATATCCATAGTGTACACGAAATTGGAGGCGGGGGCAAAAGATGCTTGACATTTAATTCTCAAAAGTATATAATATAAACAAGTTTAGAATATAAACATATTGAAATTCTAAACGGAGAGAAAAATGACCAAGAACGATAATTTTAAACAGTTGGAAATGAAACTAAAAAAGCATGCATTTTTGTCTTTTCATGGGGATGGATTGATCGATATCCTGATTGGATGGAATGTGGTGGGCACCGGTATTTTCTTGTACAGTCACTCAACATTTTTTTCCACCCTAACAATCTTCTGTTTCTTCTTATATTACCCCCTCAAGTATTGGATTACCCTGCCTCGTCTTGGCCATGCCAGGTTCCGTACCAGGCGTACACCTGCAATGTGGGGCATTGGCGGAATTGGCGGAATCTTGATTCTGGTTGCGATCATTTATGGAGTCGTCCTGAAAAGGCCTTTGGGGGTTGCCGGGCCAATTGCTCTCACCATTTTTGGGATTGCCTTTGTCTTGGTGCTCATCTCCGGTTTCAACCGGATTCTGGCCTATTTCATCTTGATTCCGCTGTTTTTTGTTGTAGGATTGGGGCTCAAATTCCTAACTCCGACACTGACCATCGCAGTTGGCGCAGGGTTGATGCTTTATGGAATCTGGCAATTAGTTATTTTTATCCGAACAAATCCTAAACTTGCTGAGGTGGAAGAAATTGGCTGATAAAAAATCCAACAATGATCTTCTTCATCATGTCGATCAGATCAATGCTTCGATCCACTCGCCTACGCGTCTCAAGATTTTAATGGTACTGGCTGCTGTAGTAGATGCAGATTTTAGTTTTTTGACACGCACTACAGGACTTACTCGCGGTAATCTTTCTGCCAACCTGCGAAAACTAGAGGAAGATGGGTTAGTAAAAATTGATAAAACCTTTGTTGGCCGAGTTCCACGAACACTGGTCGAATTAAGTAGTGAGGGTCGAACCGCGCTTAAGACTTACCAGGAGACGATGCAGCCCATTCTCAATGCTCTGCTTGAGAACCTGGATTGAACAGTAGTAGCATAAATGCCCTGACCTCAAAATAGGGACTGGTCATGATATAGTTCAACCGATTGGATTTGGCTCGGCTGATCCAAGATTTCAAATTCTGCTGGGGGATTGATCATTCGGCGCACGAAGGGGTTTGATGTCGTTGAATCGCACCATTAACCCAGCTTCTTGTTCTTCAACAATTCCCATTCGTACACGATTATCCTTGTGGAGCGAAAATTTCTTCATGATAAAATTAACCAATTGATTATCAGAATCCTTATTATCAATAGACAAGGATGGTACTCATGGTATCCACAAAATCTACAACTGCCTGGGCCGAGATCGATGAAGATGGCCGGCTTGTACTTCCACCAGAAATCATCAAAAAATTTGGTTTAAATCCTGGGGCAAAAGTGCGTCTGGATGAAGGTGGTAATTTTGTCCGCATGCACAGGCCTGTCACCCACCTGACAAAAATTTACATTGAACCAACGGTTGCCTGCAACCTTGATTGCATTACTTGCTTTCGCCACGGCTGGGACCAACCGTTGGGCCGGATGAGTGAGAAAACCTTCGAGCAAATCTACCAGGGATTGAAGCAGCTCGATCCGATCCCGGATGTCTATTTTGGCGGGATCGGCGAACCACTTTACCATCCAAAAACCATTGGTTGGGTGAGGCGTGTCAAAGAGTTGGGTGTCAAGGTGGAATTGATCACCAATGGCACAATACTGAATGAGAAAAAAGCTCAACAGTTGATCGATGCCGGATTGGACATGCTCTGGGTGTCGTTTGATGGGGCTACACCTGAGAGCTATGCCGATGTCCGGATGGGAGCGGAACTCCCGATGGTTTTGGAGAATCTCAAACGCCTTTCCAAAATGAGAAAGGGCGGGCACTTCCCAAAACCGGAGATCGGTGTTGCGTTTGTGGCGATGAAGCGCAATATCCAGGATCTGCCGAAGATCATTAAGATGGGCCATACTTTTGGTGCAAGGTATTATTCCGTCAGCAACGTGCAGCCCACTGTACAAGAATTGCAACAAGAAGGCCTCTATTCGCGCACAATGCGGAACATTGCTTATTTGCCATCTCCGGTCCTCCCGAAACTCAGCCTGCCTAAAATTGATTTCAACGAGGAGACCCAAGACGCACTGACCGAAGCCTTCAATAGTGGGTGTAATGTCAGCTTTGCGGGGAATAACTGGGGTGGAGCGAATGATGTCTGCAATTTTGTAGAAAGCGGGACGATGTCGATTGCCTGGAATGGCGATGTCAGCCCCTGCTGGCCGCTGATGCATACCCACATGAGCTATCTGCATAACAAACCTCGTATCTCAAAAAAACATGTGATTGGCAATGTGGCCGAAAACAAACTTTCCGATCTATGGCTCTCTCCTGATTACATCTCGTATCGCGAACGATTGCATAATTTTATTTTTGCCCCGTGTACTTTTTGTGGAGGCTGCGACCTTTCGGAAGAAAATGTTGAAGACTGTCTGGGCAATACAGAATTTCCGGTCTGTGGAGGATGTCTTTGGGCACAAGGGATCATTCAATGTCCCTGATGCGCCAGTCCGGCCGGTATCCGCAAACCTGAAATATAATTAGCTGGAAAGAAACATGCGTATCCTTTTTTATGCCAACATGCGAACCCTGGTCGGCCAGAGTGCTCTCGAGATCGAACAGCTCGATGAGGGGAATACCCTAGGCAACCTGATAATGGATCTGATCCGCCGGTTTCCACAGATCCGGCCTCATTTGCTGGATGAGGCCGGCGAATTACGTCCGGATGTACCTGTTTTTATCGATGGGCGTAATCCGAGATTAAGGAACATGGGGATGGATGCTCGTATTCCGCTTGATGCAGAAATCTGTTTCTTTTCTCCAATCTCAAGCGGCCGCCTGAATGTGGAAGTATTACGAGACCCAGCCAAGGGTCCAGAGGAGTCTATCGATGAAAGTTAATTTCTATGCAACTTTGCGCGATATTGCTGGTGGGAAAACGGTGGAGTTTCCCCTCGACCATGGGGTTACGGCGAGAGAAGTTCTCGAGGCCATCATTACCAAATTCCCTGAAATGGAGAAGGAACTGTTGCAAGAAGATGGTCGCCTGTATGGTCATGTCCATTTCTTTATCAACGGTCGAGATGTTCAATTTACAGAAAACGACCTGGATACCCCGATCATGCCTGATGATGAGATCAGCGTTTTTCCGGCTGTAGGGGGTGGGTGATTGTCATCAAGTTGATAGAATCAAACGGGCGTCCGCTGAATGGACGCCCGTTTTTGTTCAAAAAGAGAAGATTGGGTTAGAGAATCTCTAACTCTTTCAGCTTCGACTCGGGCACAACTCCATCGACCCAGCCGCGGCCTTTATAATACTCTTCCAGCATGTCGTCTAATTCGCAGACATGCCCTTTGCTGCCTCCCATCGTGGATGGCTCATCTGTAAAGCGTTTGGGCAGGTAGTCGCTGCCTTCACGGAAACCGTTCAGGTTATTGAAGTGGCGTTCAAGGTTAAATACCCTTTCGCCAACTTTTAGCAAGTGCTCTGCACTGGATGGTACGCCGGTCATGGCTTCATATTGGGCCGCAAATGAATCCATCGATTCAGCGAATGTGGCAAATTTGCATATGTCCAAGCAGTCGGTAACGGTGTGGACATTCTGGAAGATGATTGTCAAATCGCCTTTGCCCTTCCATTCTAGCGGGTCGGCCACTTCTGAGGGGCCAAGCACGTTGCCAACCACCTCTGCTGCGGGGGTGTAGCCTCGCAGGTGGCAGGCACCGCGGTTGCTGGTGGCATATCCAATCCCTATTCCTTTTATCCCGCGCGGGTCGTAGGCAGGTATGCCCATCCCTTTAACGGTCATCGCCAGTTCGAGGTGTCCGAAATGTTTGGCAATGGCGTTGGCACCTTCCGCCATCACATCGCCAAGGCCCTTTCGGTACGCAATCATCTCGGCGATTTCCACCATCTTCGCGCCATCTCCCCAACCAATCTTCCTGTCGCCGTTGGTATAGCCTCTTTGGGAGGCTTCCATATAGATCGAGATGGGATGGCCTGTCTCGATCGCATCCATTCCGTAGTCATTGCACAAATCGATCATCTTTGCCACGACACGCGCATCATCGTTTCCGCAGTTTGCACCCATCGACCAGGCGGGTTCATATTCCAGCGATTCCATCCGCAAGCCTGCATATGGTCCATCTTTGATCTCAACTTCTTTCTTGCAGGCCACCGGGCAGGCATGACAGGTGGGATTGTTGACCAGCAGATTGTCGTTGACGTATTCACCGCTAATCTTCTCGGCAGTTTCAAAGGCTGCGAACTGGCTGTTTTTGGTAGGCAGCCCACCAATCACATTGGTCATGTTCATCAGCACGTTGGTGCCGTAAACCGATAGCCCTCCCTTTCGGGGTGAGGTGACAACACGTTCGTCCATAATCTGGGCGAGTGCTGTTGAGTGGGCCGCTTTCCATTTTTCACGGTCAGCTGCTTTCACGATCGCTTTCTCGGTTTTCACTACAATGGCTTTCAGGTTTTTGCTGCCACCTACGCAGCCAGTCCCTCCGCGCCCGCTGGCGCGATCATCCTCGTTTACCCAGCAGGCAAACTTGACCAGGTTTTCTCCTGCCGGGCCGATGGCGATGACTGTCAGGTCTTTTTCGCCGTATTTTTCCCGGAAGTATTTGACAGTGGCGTGTACTCCCTTACCCCAAACCTCTGAGGCATCGCGCAGTTCCACTGTCCCATCCGTTACAAAAGCATAGACAGGTTTTCCTGCTTTTCCTTTAAACACCAGGCCGTCAAAACCAGCCCAGCGCAGTCGGGCGGCAGACCATCCCCCATGATGGCTGTCTGTGACGGTCCCGGTAAGGGGTGATTTGGTGACGACGGCCATTCTACCGCTCATGTTGGCCTCTGAACCAGTCAGCGGCCCGTTCATGAAGCACAGAATATTCTCTGGAGAGAGGGGATCTACTTCGGGGCCGTTATCGAATACAAACTTAACTCCAAGACCTCGCCCTCCAATATATTTGCGAGCTAAATCCTCTGGGACAGGTTTGTACTCCGTCTTGCCTGCCGAAAGGTCCACCCACCCAATCCGGTTTGCGTATCCTCCGAGTGTCATCTACTATGTCTCCTTTCACTATTATCACTTGAATTTGGATAGATTCGTGCCATAAATACATTAGCATTTTCAACCATCAAAGTCAAGAAATAGTGGATGACAGGGCAAGGAGATGATTTTTAGTTATGCAGGTGAAAGTCTTTGAGGGATTTTTTATCAAAAAAAGACCGGTTAGTGTATTCACTAACCGGTCTTAGTGTTTGGGCTGCGAGAAAAACTAATTCTCGGTAAATTCGCCTTCCAGGACTTCGCCTTCATCCTCGTTGGACTTTTGGCTGCTGCCGTTGCCTGAGGTTGGACCTTGCCCGCCATAATTCGGGAAGTCCGCTCCAGGCATTCCATCAGGGGCTCCGGCTTGCTGCCCTTCCTGGGCATACAGCTGCTGGCTGAGGGCGTGGAAGGCATTCTGCAGGGTTTCGGTCTGCTTTTTGATGCGGTCTAGATCGTCGCTCTGAGCGGCCTCGCGCAGGGCTGTGATCTGGGCGCTGATAGTCTCTTTCTCCTGAGCCGGCACTTTGTCTCCAAGCTCATTGAGGGTTTTTTCGGTCTGGTAGGCCATGCTGTCTGCGTTGTTCTTGGCATTGATCAGCTCGCGGCGGCGATCGTCTTCGGCTTTGTTCTGCTCGGCCTGCTTGACCATCCTGTCAATATCACTCTCGTCCAGGTTGGTGCTGGCCGTGATCGTGATCTTCTGTTCTTTGCCGGTGGCTTTGTCCTTGGCGGTTACGTTCAGGATACCGTTGGCATCGATGTCGAAGGTGACTTCTACCTGCGGGATGCCGCGCGGTGCGGGGGGAATCCCTTCCAGGCGGAACCGTCCGAGGCTCATGTTGTCGTTGGCCATCGTACGTTCGCCCTGCAGGATGTGGATATCCACCGCAGTCTGGTTGTCATCCGCCGTCGAGAAGACCTCATTCTTGCGTACCGGGATGGTCGTATTGCGTTCGATCATCGGCGTCATCACGGATCCGAGGGTTTCAATTCCCAGGGTCAGCGGGGTCACATCCAGCAGGAGGACGTCTTTCACTTCACCACCAAGCACGCCTGCCTGGATAGCCGCGCCAATCGCCACGACCTCATCCGGGTTGACGCCTTTGTGAGGGGTCTTTCCGGTCATTTTTTCGACCAGTTCCTGCACCATCGGCATGCGGGTAGATCCGCCGACCAGCACCACTTCGTCAAGCGCCGTGGCGGACAGCCCGGCATCTTTCAGGGCGGCATCGAACGGGGTGCGGAGTCGGGCAACCAGGTCTTCTGTAATCTGTTCAAACTTCGCCCGGCTGAGCTTCATTACCAGGTGCTTGGGGCCGCTGGCGTCTGCCGTGATATACGGCAGGTTGATCTCGGTCTCTTTCACTGTGGAGAGTTCGATCTTGGCCTTCTCAGAGGCTTCACGCAGGCGTTGAAGGGCCTGCCGGTCGCTGCGCAGATCGATGCCCTGCTCGCGTTTGAATTCATCAGCCAGGTAGTTGACGATTTTTTCGTCCCAGTCGTCACCACCGAGGTGGGTGTCACCATTGGTGGATTTAACCTCGATTACGCCTTCACCAACTTCCAGTACGGACACATCAAATGTGCCCCCGCCCAGGTCGAAGACCAGGATGGTTTCGTTGGATTTTTTATCCAGGCCGTAGGCCAATGCGGCCGCGGTGGGCTCGTTGATGATCCTCAGGACTTCCAATCCGGCGATCTTGCCGGCATCTTTGGTGGCCTGGCGCTGGCTGTCGTTGAAGTAAGCGGGAACGGTAATCACCGCCTGGGTCACTTTGCTTCCCAGATAGGCTTCTGCATCTTGCTTGAGTTTACCGAGTACCATCGCAGAGATTTCCTGCGGGCTGTATTCTTTGCCTGTTTGAGGGACGCTGACCCTGGCATCTCCGTTGGGGCCTGCAATCACTTTGAAGGGGACCATTTTGCGCTCCGAGTCAACTTCATCGAAGCGGCGGCCCATGAAACGTTTAATGGAATAGACGGTGTTCTCCGGGTTGATGACCGCCTGTCTTTTGGCAGTCTGCCCGACCATCCGTTCGCCATTCTTGGTAAAACCAACTACTGAAGGCACCAAGCGAGAGCCTTCCGCCGTGGTGATGACCGCGGGGTCTCCACCTTCCATAACCGCAACCACACTATTGGTGGTGCCGAGATCGATACCGATAATTTTAGACATATTTCTATCTGCCTCCTAACCATAAAATTTATTCATGGTGAGATTTTTACATTTTTTGTTTTGATATGCTAAGCATAATCGAGGTTTACTAGATAAGGATAAGAGAAATATTTGAGAAGTATAAGAGTGGTGGATAATTGCCTTTGGCGTTGATCCTTGGTTGGTGAGCGTTTTGGTGATATGGATTGTATGTATAATGAAGATGGAAGCTGAGGAGCTGGAGGATGCAGAATCGTTTACTTGTTGTGAACTTTCTAAACATTGCCAATACCCTGCTGTACAACGTTTCTGAAAATGAAGACATTCGTTGTTTGAAGCCTTCCTCTGGGATTCGGAGGACGTGGATATGAACAATTACCATTCGTTCTACAAGGAATAAATGGCTTTTCATACGCTCGAGATTCGCTGGTTCTTTTCCGGCAGCATCCCGCATGATTTCAATCACTGGTTCACTTCTCTGGGCGAATCCCGGTCTGTGGATGCCCGGGTCGATCATTACCTGGCTGGAACCGGTCCTTTGTTGGGCATCAAGGTGCGGGAAGGTTCCCTGGAAATTAAACAACGCCAACAGCATCATGGTCGCCAGGATTTTGCCCCTGCCCTGTCCGGGATGGTCGAGAGCTGGACCAAGTGGCGGGTTGCGATCCCTGCGGACGAGAATGAGGCAATCCAACAGGATCGAGGCTGGCTGGCGGTGGAAAAGACCCGGCAGCAATACGGCTTTACGCTGCCGGAGATCGGGGATATTTATGTTCGGGATCCGGAGGTATTTCCCAGGAATGGAGGAGGGGTGGAGCTCACTCAAATCAACCTTGACCTCTCTTCCTGGTGGACGTTTGGGATAGAAGTCTTTGGTGAACCGCATCGGTTGAGCAAGATTCTTGAGCAGGTGATCGACTATCTGGTTGATCGGAGTGTTGAGTTTGAATTGGACGCTGGTAGTTCGATGTCGTATCCGGCATGGCTGGAGCACCAATATCACCATCGTTGAATCTAATTTGGGGCCAGATGTCGTGTCTTGATTTTTTAGATCAAATATGGTAAAATTATTAATAATTTGGCATGCCTAAATTATTAATTTGAAATATAAAAATTAGTGGAGCTTAAAAATGTCTGACCCTCTTGTATCCTTGCTGATAGGGATTGTCTTATTGGTTTTGGGGATAGCCTTATTCTGGCCGGAGCGCGGTCTCCTTTCACGCTGGCGGGCCGTTCGTCAGATGACTGCCAGGGTAATGCAGGAAGATGCTCTCAAGCATATCCAAAAACTGGATTTCAACGGACAAACCGCTACCTTTCAGGGCGTTGCCGGTGCGCTTGGGGTGGATTTGAACCAGGCGATTGAGGTGGTTGCCGAACTGGACCGATTAGGTTTGGTTCAGCATGAAGGCGAGCGCCTGCGCCTGAGCATCGAAGGCCGCCAGGTGGCGATGAATGTCATCCGGGCTCACCGTTTGTGGGAGCAGTATCTGGCAGAACATACCGGATACAAACAATCGGAATGGCACAGCCAGGCCGAACGGTTCGAGCACCGATTAACGCCTGAGGAATTGGATGAACTGGCTGGTTCGTTGGGCAACCCGCTCTACGACCCGCATGGCGATCCGATCCCCTCGAAGGAAGGGCAGGTCTTTGACCATGATGCTGTCCTGTTCACGGACCTGGCTGTCGGAGAGATTGCCCGGATTGTGCATGTGGGAGACGAGCCCGAAACAGTGGCCGCTCAGATTGAAGCCGAGGGGTTACTCCCTGGGATGATCGTGCGGGTGTCTGAGCGGACTTCTCATCGGGTGAAATTTTGGACCAATGGTGAGGAACATGTACTGGCGCCGATTGTTGCCGTCAAGATCAGCGTGGTGCGGATGGCAGACTCAGCGGAGCAAGTTGAGCAGCCTGGGATTCCGCTGACCTCACTGACCAGCGGACAAACAGGGCGGGTGGTGACCCTGTCGCCGCGTTTGCGCGGGGCAGAACGCCGCCGCCTGATGGACCTGGGCCTGCTGCCCGGCACCCTGATTGAGGCAGAGATCAGCAGCCCTTTGGGTGATCCTGTGGCTTATCGGGTGCGTGATTCTCTGATTGCATTGAGAAGTGACCAGGCCCGCTGTATCCAGGTGGAATTGCTGCCTGAACCGGAGGTGGTGGGATGAGCGATCGAAATCAACCAATTACCCCCAAGAACGATATCCCAATTGAAGAACAGAGTATTCCTGTCTCAACCCAGTCTGGTTGTGAGGGCTGCCCGGCTCATCATGCGGCAAACCTGCTCAAGCTGGGCGTGAACATGGACAACTGGGATTATGTGCTCGCCCTGGCGGGTAACCCGAACACCGGGAAGAGCACTGTTTTCAATGCGCTGACAGGTCTTCGGCAGCATACCGGCAACTGGCCAGGCAAGACCGTGACCCGGGCAGAAGGTGGGTATGAATATGGTGGCTCGCGCTACAAGATTGTCGATCTTCCTGGCACTTATTCCCTGCTGGCAACCAGCCTGGATGAACAGGTAGCCAGGAATTTTATCCTCTTTGGGCAGCCAGATGTGACCGTGGTCGTGGTGGATGCTTCCCGGCTGGAACGCAACCTGAACCTCGCCCTACAGGTGATGGAAATCACCGACCGGGTGGTGATCTGCCTGAATTTAATCGATGAAGCCAAGCGGCATGGTTTGCAGGTGGATGAAAGACGCCTTGCGCGCGATCTGGGGGTCCCTGTGGTCCCGACCTCAGCCCGATACCGTCAGGGTTTGGATGACCTGCTGAGCGCGATCCACTCTGTCGCTACCGGGGAGGTGCGCCCGAAACCCCGTAAGGTGGAAACCCAATCGCCGGTGTTGAAGGCGTCGGTGGAAAAATTGGAGAAGAAAATCCTCCAGCTCTACCCGGACTTGCCCAATTCCCGCTGGGTGGCGCTGCGTTTGCTGGATGGGGATGAAGATATTATCCGCTCGCTGCGAACCGGAGACCTTGGCGAACTGATCTCAATAGAAACCCTTGAACCAGATCAACTGAAAACAACCCTGGAGGCATACTGAGATGGAACACAACCAAGCATTAGAAGTGAATGACATTCTGGACACCGCTCAGAAGCTCAGGGCTCAGGTTGAAGTGGATTTCCATGAAAAGCTGGTCGAGTCTGTCTATACTGAGGCCGCCTTCCTGGCCGACAGGGCGGTCCTCCGTTCGGATCGGCAGCCTGGCTTTGACCTTGACCGCACCATAGACAAGATCGTAACCCACAAGCGCTTGGGATTTTTATTGATGATCTTGCTGTTTACGATCGTGCTGTGGCTCACGATCACCGGAGCAAATGTGCCCTCCAAGTTCCTGGCAACGATCTTACTGGAAAATGTGCACCCCTGGTTGAAAGGGCTGGCAGCAGCCATCAACATGCCCTGGTGGTTGGACGGTTTCCTGATCGATGGGATGTACCTGGCAACCGCCTGGGTAATCAGCGTGATGCTGCCCCCGATGGCGATTTTCTTTCCTTTGTTCACCCTCCTGGAAGATTTTGGCTACCTGCCCCGGGTTTCCTTCAATTTGGATTCTCTCTTCAGGCGTTCCGGTGCGCACGGCAAGCAAGCTCTTTCGATGATGATGGGGTTTGGCTGCAATGCGGCCGGTGTTGTAGCGACCCGGATCATTGACAGCCCGCGTGAGCGCTTGATTGCGATTATTACCAACAACTTCGCCCTGTGCAACGGGCGCTGGCCGACCCAGATCCTGATTGCCACGGTGTTTATCGGGGGGCTGGTCCCGGCACACCTGGCGGGGTTGATCTCAGCTACGGCAGTCGTTGGTGTGGCAATGTTAGGGGTTGGCTTCACCTTCCTGGTGAGCTGGTTCCTCTCCCGTACGATGCTGCGGGGTGAGGTTTCCACCTTCAGCCTGGAACTGCCGCCGTACCGCCCGCCGCGCATCTTGCAGACCCTGTACACTTCCCTGATCGATCGAACGATGAAGGTGCTCTGGCGGGCAGTCGTGTTTGCTCTTCCTGCCGGGGCGGTCATCTGGTTGGTGTCCAATGTGACCATCGGTGGGACCAGCATCGCCGAATATATTATCCAGTTCCTGGATCCCTTTGCTTTTTTTCTGGGGCTGAACGGGGTCATCCTGCTGGCATACGTGGTGGCGATCCCGGCCAATGAGATCGTCATCCCGACGGTGCTGATGCTGACGGTGCTGGTAACGGGCGTGGACGCCGGGGCCGGTGCGGGGGTGATGTTTGAGATGGAAGCAGGTTCTGACCTGATCGATCTGTTCAACGCTGGCGGCTGGACTTTGCTGACAGCTGTCAACCTGATGCTGTTCAGCCTGATGCATAACCCGTGCTCGACCACAATTTTTACAATCTACCGAGAGACCGGCAGCAAAAAATGGACGACAGTTGCTGCTCTGCTCCCGCTGGCGATGGGGTTTGTGCTGACCTTCTTCGTGGCACAGATCTGGCGGTTATTCGCCGCCTTGTAAGGGATCAGCATAATTGCGGGGTGGGTCAGAGTACACTGAATGCTAGATTTTGACTTAGAATCCCCCTTGTGCGCAAAACGCCGTCCTCTGCTGGACGGCGCTTGTGTTAATTTTCTGGCTCACCAAGTTCAGTAAGCACATTTATCAAGATTCCAAAAACAGACCAATAAGGGTTTAATGTAAAGCCATTGGTCATCCACGATAAGCATCACCCTGCTGGCATGTAATACCAGGCTGTCTTATCCTGCACATGTTGTTTTCGAGATTTTCCTAAAACCATTGATAATAGTTCTTCCATGGATTGATGAGAAAGACCAAGTCGTTCAACAGTTCTACCACTCTCCCAATAATCCACTTTTCGAATAATTGATGCCAGTCGAATGATGCTCTCCATTCCGCGCACCCGGATTCCTAATATCTGGCCTAAGGAGGCCATTGGAACCAAACTCATGGGGATATCCTCATTGATATAGCGATGATTTACAGTGGGTGGAGCGGAGATGCCACGATAGCCTTCTTGATTACGGATCGCTTCGAATAAATTCTCCCCTTGAGAATCATAGGCCAGCTTCAACCAGTCACATGCTGTCAACAACTGGATGCCGAGGGCCTTCCCGACTCTAATCCTTTCTCGGTCAATTGCTTCCATAACACGAGCAATGGAGGGTGTAACTCCCTGAATATAGAATTGAAAATCACCGCCAGTCGCCTCAATCCACCCAGCATTATGCAATGTAATGGTCGGGTGGAATATCGCGCCAATATTATCCAGCCCAGTATGTAAGACTGTTTTGCCATCGATGAATTGAGGATAGTATGGACTTAAGGCCTCTAATACAAGTTTTGTTTGAGTAGCCGGAAAAGCAGCCAATGGAACTGCATCCTTGATCCTATGAATAAAGGCTTGGGCTGGACCTTCTGATCGCGAGGCGTAGATAAATGTTTGTGTTTCAGAAACAATCACATCTTTCTCACAACCCGTTTCTGATAGAATTTTGCGGACTTCAAATGCTCCAAATGTTCTCCCGGGGTTTAGTACGATGATCTGACCGTTTTCTAAATATGGGGATATCTTTTTAGCGATATCAGCATGGGCAAATGCCGGGACAACAATCATTAAAATCTGGCTGTTTTTTACGGCTTCTTCAATATTGGATGTAACATGATACATCTCTCCAAAGCCAGACAACTCAGATGTCGAGGAGAGAGAGATACCGCCTCTCTCTTTGATTGCTTGAATATTTTTCCAGGTACGGTTATATAACGTGACATTGGCTCCACTTATCGCTAAGTGTGCCGCCATTGCTTTTCCTCCATGTCCTGCCCCAAATACAGAAATGTTTTTAATCGTTCCCATTTTATCTCCTCGATGGCATGATTGAAATTCTTTGCTCTTCACTGAGGGCTTTACCTGACGTTTGATTAATCGCCACATATGCTCCTCGGTGATCCAATGACGTGACTATATCTCCTTTCCCATACCGATTATTTTTTAACTGCGGACAATCTAATAAACCGGATGTGACCGCCCGTGCTAAAATCTTAGGATCAGCCAAAGGATTGGCTGAAGTTCCTGAACCCAGTTGGTAGATAGCATTAACCAGTATCGCGGCTTCAGAGGTCAATTCCCTAACCCTTTGTTGAATGTTCTCAGCGGTGATCATATTAATTTGACTGGAGAAAGACTCATCAATCGCTTTCCGAGCCATCACGCATGATTCAACAACTTCATTTGCCATAACCACATGATCTGCCTCAGGATATCCAACCACGTGAACAATATCGGGCTTGATTTGCATTTGATTAAAAATGCTGATCGCCAAATGTGCACGAGCTCTATCAGGATCGACAGGATAGCTGAGCAGACCAGTCCTGACTTGCTTCCAAATTCTAAATTCAGGGGACACAAGTGGTGAAATCAGATCAATGACAGCAATCATCTTGGCGAGATCCATGGCCATTGATGTTCCTGGTGGACTGTTGAACATAAGTTGGATGATATGGTCCTTAACCCCGGCGGTTTTTGCATTGTAGGCTGCCAGGTATGCAGATACCACAAAAACCACATCATGCGAATCCCGCATCCCCCAATGATGGGCTTCATTTGCTTCCACAGGGATATTTCTCTCGCCGTACCAGCTCATTAACCGGATATGTTCTCGGATAGAGCCTTCCAAATCCCAGGGTCCCCGACCATCCATCTGATTGAACCAAAATAACGGCACTGCTGCCCAGGCGATGTTAATTGTCTCCAGATACATCTCGGCAAGCCGGATGAAGTCATCTGTTCCCGAATAGGTACGCATCAAAGGAAAATTTCCTGTCCGCGTGGCTTGATACAACCTCGAATAATCTTTTGGTGACCTCACTGGAACACCGCCTGCCCCTCGGCGTCGAATATCCTGTTTGTCAGGATGAAAGAAGTTTTCCTGAGCATCCTGATCAATCCCAAGTGAAATTACGTCAATCACTTTGCTTCGCGCAATCTCTTCAATTCCCCGGATCGTCTCTTCCAGGTTGGGCAAACCAAAATGATGGCGAATGAGAGGGTAAGGCGCTTTCCACTTGATTCTCTCAATTGTTTGCTGGGGAAAACTTTCCTCCTTGGCGGAGGATATATCCTGCCCTCTAAGGTAGGCGGTAATCTCCTCAATCCTTTCAGAACCATCAAAGTGAGCTTCGAAAAAATTAAGCTTTCGTACTCGATCAACGACCGGTGGAGTCCCTCCAAATACAAACCTTACACCGTTGGTCCTCAGTTCATCTGCGTGTTCAGCAAATTCCGCCAATAAATTTTCACCATTTTCAGGCGTCAGACGATATGAAACTCCAACAAGTTCTGCATTTTCTTTTTCAGCAGTCTCAATAACCTGTTGAATTGAAATTGCGGGACCAAGAAAAATCGTTTGCCAACCATTTTGTTCAGCCAACCTCAGAAAATTGTGTACACCAGCCACATGGACACATTCACCGATGGCAGCAGCTATGATTTTTTTCATCTAGACTCCTATTGCAACTCACTTTCCGTTATTGAACGTGTTCTGCCCTCTATCCGTGATGAAAGTTCAGTTCCAAACATTCCTTCAAATATCTGAAAGTACAGCAACTCTTCCTTAGATCGAAGACCGTACTCGCTAACTTTTGTTTCATTTTTGAGGAATTGATCATCAGTAATTTTCTGGTTAGCGTACTCAGATAAATAATTGATCGATCCCGCTCCATCAGAGAATTTACTCTTGGGGCGCTTTAGAATATGGTCTGGAATCAAGCCTTCGCAAGCGTCCCTGAGCAATTGTTTTTCTACTTGTTCTTCCTTCCGTAGTTTCCATTCTGCGGGAAGTGCGAGTGAGAGATCCACGAAATCCTTATCAAGAAATGGAACTCTGGCTTCAAGGCCATGTGCCATTGACATTCTGTCTGCTCTTTGCAGATTAGTATTTTGAAGTTTCTTGGTGAGCAGGATCAGCTCGCTTTGGAGTTCATCTGAATTCTCAATATCTTCTAGATACTTATATCCAGCAAATAATTCATCTGCACCTTCGCCAGTAAGAATTACTTTCACATGCTCTGAAGCCAGTTTGGCAAGAAAGAAGTTCGGAATCGAACTCCTTATCAAGGGGGCATCGTAGGATTCAAGGTGATAGATTACCTCCGGGAGAATGGAGACCATCTCATCCAGGGAATACTTATAAATGTGATGAGTGGTACCCAGAAAATTGGCGACATCAATGGAGGCGTTAATGTCTTCTCCTCCCGATACGCCAACTACAAAAGTGTCCAGGTCTGGTTTTATTTCCCGTGCAAATGCGGCTACGATACTGCTATCTAACCCGCCGCTAAGACTGACTCCTACGGGCACACTTTCATCAGCAATCATTCGTTTTTCAACTGCTTGTTGAAGTTTGAGATGAATCCTTGGTAATTGATCTTCGATTGCCTTGTTTCCACTATGCTCAAGGCAAATTGTGTCAGAAATCAGGTGATGATATTGCCTGATTCCCAGCTCTGAATGCCACCAGTGACCTGCAGGAAATTCCTCGATATTGGGAGAAATATCTTTCAAAGCCTTCATCTCCGATGCAAAATACAGGATTTGATCTTGGACCACATAATATAAAGGCTTGATTCCCAAAGGATCTCTCGCTAAAAATATGGAATGATCATCCACAATTGCAAATGCAAACATCCCGTCAAGCATCGAAACACAATCAGGTCCCAGCATTTTATATAAATGCAAGATGACTTCAGTATCACTGAGGGTTTTCAATTGATTGGGAATCAGCGCGCGAATTTTTAGAAAGTTATATACTTCACCGTTGAAAACAATCCAGGAATCCTCATGTCTCATCGGCTGATGACCATGAGTGACATCGATGATGGACAATCTGGCATGCCCCAAAGAACTTAAAGGAGTGTGAATAATATGCTGATCATCAGGGCCTCGATGCTTAATCTCTTCGAGACTATTTTTAATGATCAGGTTTTGTTTTTCAGGAAATGAACCTACAATCCCGCACATTTTATAATCACCTTAGTGTTTTGGTGGAATAAAAAAAGGTTCACGAAACCGAATACGTTCAATCAAGTATTCACGCTCAGCTTCTGATTTTGCTGCGGACAACCTCTTTTTTAACTTAATGATTCGGTATTTGCGTTGCCTTCTTTGTTTAATTTCCTTATTTCTAATCCTTGGCATTTAATGTCCTTTGGTTTTATATTTTTTTAGGTAGGGTGCTAAACGGCGTATCGTTTTTCTATGACCGGAAGCCGCCACTTTAAGCATTTTGGCGAATTGACTTTTTGAGCGTTTTGATTTTCTTCGGCGGAAGTGCCCCTGACGGCCTTTTGTCCGTAATAATTTTCCGCTTCCCGTTGTTCTAAACCGCTTTGCTGTGGCCTTGTGGGTCTTTAATTTGTATTTTTTGTTTTTCTTCTTGCCTTTTCCCCTTTTCTTGCTTTTTCTTCCCATGGTAGTTTTTTCTCCTTCTTTAGCTTAAAACTTCGTGCTCGATTGCCTTGTTCTCTTTATCTAAAAGTCCTTCATATACTTGTTCCGGTGCAACAAATTACTCGTTGACGAATGTGTTCAACTTCCAAATGTTCTTCCGATCATTCAAGTCGAGCATGATTTCTGCTGTTTATCAGAAACATCTGAGAGGGTGCCTGAGATTTTTTAACCTTGAAGTTTGTGATCTTTTTTCAGGGTTTATGTAGTTTCCTTATTCTTAGTAAGGCGAACTTCTTGTCTAAAAACACCTGAACTACTAGGATGGTCGAAATAGGATTTCCAAGATAGGCTGCAGAGATAAAAAAAGATTTGGCTAAAAATACCAAATCCCAAGAAATCCCTGACCAGGACCAGTGTGTAATTGATAAGGAAAATTCTGGCCTAAACCAACTCCCCCAAATTTGTGATCACTCTATCACTATTGAACTTTTAGCTGATTTTTTCAATTCTTCTCGGGAATTTCCTGAATTTCAGGTTCCGAACAGTGAATTTTTTCCATTATAACATATTCCATTTTCCCCAAATAATAAGTAGATGAACATAATTAAATTATGAATTTGTGCGGAATTTAATCTTCACATAATTCCTTTGCCATTCTTTGAATTGGGAGAATAAGATTTCAATTATAATTTCTTCCCATGGATCACTTCTCTTTGCGTGAAGCCACCCAAGATGATAGCGCGGCAATCCGCGCACTGGTGCTGGAAGGAGGGATTAACCCGACCGGGCTGGATTGGACGCGCTTTGTGGTTGCGGAGGACCAGTCCGGGACAGTGGTCGGCTGTGGCCAGCTCAAACCGCACCGGGATGGCTCGCTTGAACTGGCCTCCCTGGCAGTAAAGGAAACGCAGCGCGGCAGGGGGGTTGCCCGCGCCCTGATTGAGCAGCTCATTGCCCATCACGACGGCATACTTTACCTGATGTGCCGTTCAGGACTGGGGCCGTTGTACGAAAAATTTGGCTTTTACACACTCGAGTACGACGAGATGCCCAGGTATTTCCAGCGGGTGAGCAAGTTGGTGGGGGTGTTGAATGCTGTGCGAAAGACGAATGAAACCCTGCTGGTGATGTGCAGGGTGCCAGATTAAAAAAGATATTCTCCTCTTTTCTATTAGAACGACATTTGTTGAAATGCCTGCTCCGGCTGTATAATGGCATCTATGGTTAAGGGCAAACAATTTCCAGTTTTCCTGATCGGAATATATTTCCTTGCCGTGGTCGTGCGTTTGGGCCCGGTGATTGCTGCCCGGGAGATGACCATCGGGCTGGATGATATGTTCCAGTACGATATGCTGGCCCGCAGCCTGACCATTGGGGATGGGTTCCGTTGGTATGCCCAGGAAGACCTGGCACTGGTCGAACGCTATTTCCCGCTCGAGTGGGTAGTGGAAGAATACGACCCGCGCGGCATCCTGACCTCGTTCCGGGCACCAGGGTATCCTTTTTTCTTATCGCAGATTTACCGGTTGGTTGGGTTGGAAGATCGCTTTTTTATCGCCCGGCTGGTGCAGGTGTTTATCATGGCGTCGCTGGCACCGATGACAGTATTGCTTTCCAGGCGTTTATTTCCGGGTAAAGAGCGTATTGCCCGATTTTCAGGTGTGATCCTGGCGATCTACCCGTTCTTTGTGGTGTTCCCGCTGGCGCTGGCGTCCGAGGTGACCTTTATCCCGCTGGCTGTGGGGGCAGTTTTGGCTGCGATGCGGGCTGGGGAGTCGCACTGCTGGGAAGATTACCTGTTCTCCGGGGTGCTTCTGGGTGGGGCAGTCATGACCCGTTCTGTCATCTTGCTGGCCCTGCCTGTGATGATGCTGTGGGCCTGGTTCCTGGTCAAAGACAAAAAAGGGGCTGTGATCCTCCTGCTAAGCGTGCTGGTCTTCACGGTGCCATGGTCGGTGCGCAACTCGATCCTGCATGGGAAATTTACCGGGGTGGAGAGCATGATGGGCTATAACCTGTATCTCGGCTATCACCCGGATGCAGAAGGCCGTTTTGTGTTTGGGCCTTCACTGGACTTGTTACCCTACCTGGATGATGCCGAGCGCGACCGGCTGGGTACGGAGAAGGCCCTGGAGTTCATCCGGCAGGAGCCGGAACGGGTTCCCTATCTGATGATGCGCAAGCTGGGGTATTTCTTTGGCCTGGAACGCCGCGTGCTGACCTATTTTTATTCGAATAATTTCCTGGGATTTATTCCACAACCGTATTTTACGCTCGTGTTCGTCGTCTTCACGCTCCCGTTTGTGCTGATCGCGCTCTCTTCCGCACTGGTGCTGCCCGGGCTCCGCTGGAAAAAGAACCATTTACTGGTAGCCGGGGTGTCTGTGGCTTACCTGGCGCCCCATCTCATCATCCTGGCAGAACCGCGGTTTCATTTGGTGCTGCTGCCGTTCCTGGCGGTGTTTGCCGCCTACGGTTTCGTGGAGCGGCGCAAGGTGCTGATGTCTCTATCACTTCAAGCGCACTGGTGGAGGTTACTCCTGGCATTACTGGCAGTCGGCCTGCTGCTCTTCAACTGGGGGTATGATCTTGTAACAGATGCGGAAAAGCTCAGGATGCTGTTTGGACCGGAAGGCAACCGGACCTATTTCGATTATTAAATGTGAGGTGATTGTGAAAAAACTCTTTGCATTCGACCTGAAATTTAACTGGAAGCTCGTGGTAGCCACCATTATGGTCACCTTGCTGCTGATGGTGGACTATTACCATCCGCTGACCTCCTCGAGTGCCATGGACCGATTTATCCTCTATCTGATCATTCCACTGCTGATCATCCTCCTGATCTTTCGCGAAAACCCGGCTGAGTATGGATTCCGCCTGGGAGATTGGAAAGCCGGCCTGGCCCTGACTTTAATTGTGATCGCTTTCGCTGTTCCGATCCTTTGGGTGACCGCCAAGAGCGACCCGTCGATGCAGAAATATTACGTAAGGTTGCTGGAGGAGAAAGGTGCTCGCCTGCCGGAATATATTTTTCTGGACCTGATTGGATGGGAATTTACCTTCAGGGGATGGCTGTTATTTGGCTATGCCAAAAAATATGGCCATGATGCTCTTTGGCTGCAATCCATGCCATTCGCCCTGGCCCATATTGGCAAACCTGAAGTGGAAACGCTTTCCACCATCTTTGGCGGATTTTTATTCGGGCTGGTGGCCTGGCGCACGAAATCATTTATTTACCCATTTCTAATTCACTATTTCATCTTCCTCTTCACGGTGTTGGTGGTAGGCGGGGTGATTGGCTAGAGGTGACCATGGGAAAATTTGAATATGATTCGGAACTTCTCGCGAGATTTCCGGATGTTCAGGCGGGCGTGCTTTTCTGCCAGGGAATCTCCAACCAGTCAACTCCAGTGGGGTTGAAGGAAAAATACTTTATTGAGCAGGGAGCAGTGCTGAAGCAAATTGGGGAGACCCCCTTAAGCGAACTGGAAAGCCTGGCGGCCTGGCGATCTGCCTTCCGCCAGTTTGGGGTCAATCCCACCAAGTACCGCAGTGCAGTCGAAGCCCTGCTGCGCCGCCTGACGAAGAAAGGGGACATTCCCTCGATCAATACACTGGTGGATATCGGCAACCTGGTCAGCATCCGGTACCAGATTCCGGTGGCAGTGTTCGATGTCGGGAGAACCGGCGGGACGATTTTGGTCCGGTTCGCGACCGGGGATGAGCAGTTTACCCCGCTGTTTGAAACGGCCGACGAGCACCCTGAACCGGACGAGGTGATCTTCATTGATGGAAATGGCCTGGTTGCGGCCCGCCGCTGGTGCTGGCGGCAGAGCGACCAAAGCGCATCGAAGTTGGATACCCAATCCGTGATGATTGTGACCGAAGCGCATCATCCTGGGGCTGAAAAATCAGTCCGCCAGGCGGTTGCAGACCTTGAATTGTTGGTGGCTGAGTACCTCGGTGGGGAATTTGCCTCCGGGATTGCCAATGCTCAACATCCAGCGGTTGCCGGATGAAGGATTTACATCTTCGATAAAAGTTGTCTGGCCCCCATTTACCTGCGAAAGAGAAGATCTAAGAAATCTATCAGATCAATCTCTTCCTCGGATTTCTTCTCCTGCTGTTTCTCTTTTTTCCAATGTGATTCAACCAGGGCACGTGCGCCACGCCCGCGGTCGCTCCCCGGTGCGTTGATCACCTTGTTGATTTCCCCGTAATCCAGCCAGATCAGATTGCAAGACCCACACGTGTCGATCACAATCGTCCCCGGACCCAGGTAGGGATGGGTTTCCATCACTTCGGCACATTCCGGGCAGTTCACCCGGCGGTGAAGTTCTTCCTCGTTGACCATGCTTTGCGGCTCAGCCGGAGTGATGGCCCTCGAGCGCCGGGAATCGATGGTATTGCGAAATGTCATCCGGTGAAACAGGAACCCCTTACAGTTGGGGCATTGGTGACCCTTGAAGTGGTTGTCAACCGTGATCATGTTGAGGGCAATTTTGCACAGGGGGCACTGGATCTGATCCGGATCTTCTCCTAGAACCCGGACGCCTTGCTCTGAACTGTTCGGAAAATGATATGCGCCACAGTGTTCACAAAAATAATACTCTTGTTCCCGGTTGAGAACCATGGGTGCGCCACATTGCTGACACATCATACGCTTCTACCTCTCATTCATCCGTGTTGGTCATCCGTTGATCGTTTTTGGCAATCGCCCTCAATCTGCGCTGCTGAGCCTGGCTCATCTTTTTTACCACAAGATCATAGGAATGGTCGATCAGCTCGTTCACCAATCTCTCTGGCAAGCTGCCATCCAGCACCAGGGTATTCCAATGTTTTTTATTCATGTGGTAGCCAGGGAGAATGGCTTCGTATTGGTTCCTCAGGGCCAGGGCATCGTCTGGGTCGCACTTCAGGTTCATCTGCAGCGGGTCTGCATCTTCTGAGATCAGGCAAAACATCCTGTCCAGGACTTTGAAGACCAGGGCTCCTTCACCAAACGGATACCCGGCGCTGCTGCCCGGCTTGGCGAGGCAGTATGCTTTGAGGGTATTCAAGTTGGGTTCTGCCATCAGGCTCCCTTGAGAGGGGCGGCGGGTTGTTGTTGGCCGGGTTTGGCAGGCATGCGGCTCATGGCATATTCTGCCAGGGCAGTGATTGTCAGGCTGGGGTTAATCCCGGGGTTGGCCGGCATCACCGATCCATCGATCACATACAGACCGGGATAATTGAACACCTGGAAATCGAGATCGATCACACCCTCTTCGGGGGTGCGCCCGATCGGGCAGCCCCCCATAATGTGAGCGGTGGTGGGCATCCCCAGGAGGGTTTCGGCGATCGAACCGACTGGTGCACCTTCCATGAGTTTCGCCAACATCTTGGTGGCAGTATGCCCGATCTTGATCTTGGAAGGGATGGTTTCTTTGTGCCCTTTTTCAAAGACCAGCCCGCGGCGGAAGAGAGTCCAGGAATTTCTGCCGAGGCGGACATTGACCATATTGTCCTCCGTTTGCATGACGAGCAAAATTGTGGTGCGTTCTGCCCATTTGGGTTTAAAGAGTGAGGCAAAGATATCGCGCGGCCGGGTGATCATCCGGGTCAATAACTGGAGGAGACGTTTGAAGGCTGGCTGGTCTGAGTCAATCAACGGCCAGGAGAGCAGGCGGATCAGGCCGGAACCCGCCGGGTAGCGCACGGGTTCGATCCGGGTGACTTTGTCGGCCTGGAAAATTGAACTGATCGCGATCCCGTTTGAATAATCAGGTTCGTTATTGTATGCCGTCCCGCCGGTCAGCGCTTCGCTGTTGGTGCGCACCATGTCTCCCAGCCTGGGAGACAGCTCAGGTAAGGACCCGGTTACATCCCGGCTGCGGAAAAGGAGGTTTAAGGTACCCATCACGCCGGCGGCGACGATTACGTTTCTGGCCCGCAGGGTTTTGCGCGGGGTGTCTAAAAGTTTTGTGGGGTTGAAGTAGCTGATCTCATAGCGGGCCTGGTCGGTCTGTTCTGGCTCCAGGGGGCGAATATCTTCAACCTGAGCCTCGGCCACTACTTCAACCCCCCATTTCTCGGCAAAGTAGAGATAATTCTTTGGCAGGGTGTTTTTCGCATTGTACCTGCATCCCACGAGGCACCCGCCGCAGTATTGGCAGGTTTTCCTGTCAGGACCCAACCCGTCGAAGTATGGGTCTGGGATGTCTACTCCCTCCTGTCCCTTCGGTCCGAATAAGACTCCGACCTCCGTGGGAGCGAACGTTTCCTCCGCATCGAGTTGTACGGCAATCTGACGGAGGTTGTCATCGGCATCGGTCAGCACCGGGTTGGTGGTAACCCCGAGCATTTGCTGGGCAGTCTTGTAGTGTGGATCAAGGATCGTTTTCCAATCAGCCAGGTCTTTCCAGGCCGGTGCCTCAAAAAGTTTGTCCTCGGGCTTCATTAAAACATTCGCATAGCCAAGACTTCCGCCGCCGACGCCTGCTCCATGCAGGATCAGCATGCCGTTCAACAGGCTCATCTGGAAGATGCCAAAACTGCGCAGTGCAGGATTATACAGGTATTTCCAGAAGGCCCAATTCGATTCGGCAAAATCCTGGTCGTCATAACGCTTGCCGCGTTCCAGGACGAGGACAGAATATCCTTTTTCGGCCAATCGCATTGCAGATACGCTTCCGCCAAAGCCTGAACCAATAATGATGAAATCGTAGGTTTGTTCATTCTTCATAGATGTGTGTCCCGGTTATTTGGTTGGAATTCAAGTTCACTCTTTTAGGAGGCGCCCATGAACATGGGTGCCGGGATATTTAAAAATTATAAACCAGTTTTTTCCACCGTTCTCATCAATCGTTCGCCTGTCAGCAGGATAAACTTACTAAAAAATGCTCTGCAGGGGCGAACAGACGACGTTAACAATTTACCTACATTTTGTTTACTCAACGATTATCTCTCGTTTATGTTACTCATATGCTTGAGCGGTAAGATAGTGGCGTAGCTTGAAATCAAATATCTTAAATTACAACAGATGATAAATGGAGGTTGTCAAATGGTTACTTATTATGTTTCTCCCCGTCGAAGATTGGCTCACCGTTATGGTCGAATGACCGATGCCGCACGCCCGGATGTGCAGATCCCTGTGGATGTGATTGCTGATGGAGATGATTATCGGATTACTGCTCTGGTTCCCGGTGTGAACGCCGAAGACCTTCAGATTGAAATCCTTGAAGATGTGGTTTCGATCAAGGGTGAATTTGTTTCATACCTGGACGAGGATGCAAAAATCCTCCGGCAAGAACGCCCGGCTG
Organism: Anaerolineales bacterium; assembly: GCA_035458505.1. GTDB lineage: Bacteria > Chloroflexota > Anaerolineae > Anaerolineales > UBA11579 > UBA11579. The sequence goes on from DATHZS010000029.1 coordinate 24,145, forward strand.
GGTCATTTGAGCGCACAATGCGCCTGCCTGCCATGCTGAATGCCGCCGGTGCCGAAGCCGAAGTGGTTAATGGTGTCCTGAACTTGCGTGTGCCGAAGGCTGAAGAAGCCAAGGCCAAGCAGATCAAAGTCAAAGTAAAATAGATGATTGGTTGATCCAACAATACAGGGAGCAGACACTGCTCCCTGTAATTTTTTAAGCGGTGGATTGTTTCAATCCTCAGGGGGATTTCGGCATAAATTTAGTCGGCTCAGATTGAAGTTGTCTAGATGCCCTCAGCAAAAAGCTGCTTACCAGCAGCCATAATACATAAGGAAGGATGTTTTTCTGGTGATACTGTTTCATGGGTGATGTCTCTTATCGGTCTGGACGCGATGTATTTTGAATTTATTGTAAAACCAAAGGCTGGTACTGTGTCTCACAGATCAGAAAGCCCCCTAAATCCGCAGCGGCTTTTCCAGATACCCGAGTGAGGTGAATGGTTAAATGATCTCAATCTGTATATCTTCTACTTCCATATCTCGCCATTCGCGTTCTACCCAATTGGCAATTTTTTGCAGCACACTATGGACGCGTGACTGACTGTTGCTGACCAGGGTACAGGCAATCACCGTCCGTCCCCAGATATCCTGGTCATCTACCTCTGCCACTGAGAGATTGAAATCCTTGTGCAGCCGGGAGAGAAGTGGTTTCAACCGGCCGCGTTTTTCCTTCAGAGATGCGCAGCCCGGTATGCGCAAGATCAGAATCAGTACACCAATGGTCATGTTTGACATGGATCCTCACCCCATCCTGTTTCGGATGGTGATTGAACAGCTATCTTATTATTCCATTATACTGAAGTTCAATAACCTTATCCTGTGTTAGGTGTTTTATTCACTAAAGGTCAAACTCGATTCTTATGAGATATTTATTTATTTCAAACACATCGCCATCTTTTTACGGATGGTTGGAAAGTATAATGAATACATGAACGAAAACATAAAGGAAATCAGAAAAACGATCATCCTCCTGGCTTTCTTGGCTGTGTTCTTTTGGGGGGTCATCTCTGTGGTCAACGCAGTGCGCAATGTGACCAATTCTGTCGTTGAACCGGTCGATCTGCTCAGCACCAGGGCGGCAGGGTTTATGAATACCACCCCAACCATCATCGCCCAACCGCAGACCATCATCCGGGAGGTAAGCTCGCTGGCGCGCCTGGAAACGATCCAATATTCATTGGAAAAAGTCATCACAGCTGAAGCAGGGGGCGGGGATGTCGGCCTATTATTTGGCGATAAGCTCTTATTCGTCGCCCATGGCAGAGTGGTCGCAGGCATCGACTTGCAGAAGTTAACCGAAGACGATGTCTCGATCAGAGAAGGAACGCTATATGTCACCCTGCCACAGGTAGAAATTTTTTCCTACACCCTGGATAATGATAAGTCTTACGTTTACGATCGTGAAACCGGTCTGTTTTCCAAAGCGGATGCCAATCTCGAAACTCTGGCTCGCCGAACAGCCCAGGACGAAATTCTTAAGGCAGCCCTGGAGGATGGTATCCTGGAATTGGCACAGGTCAATGCCGAGAACTACCTGGTCAGCTTCTTCCGCTCTTTGGGGTACCCGGATGTGGTGCTGGAATTTTCCGAGCAGGATTAATTAAAGGATTTCAATCAAAATGGGAGCCTATTGGCTCCCATTTTCTCATTGATTCCCCCGAACTTTGCAAGTGTGTTTAGTTTCTTCCAGGGTCGGCGGCAATAATTCCTTTGGCGAGCAAACTCCCATCTTTTTCAACATACAAGACCAGCACCTTCATCCCGTTTTTGAGGTCGTTCAGGTTTTCGATGCCTCGCCCGCGGATACGGGTGTTCTCATCGACGGTAAACTGGATCTTCTGGTCCCCGGCCGTGATCGTCAGATGGCTGCCTCCGGCAGACTGGACAGTACCGCGTACCCGCTCTAGTTCAATGATTGCCTTGTCGGCAACCAGGACGGCCGCTGCATGTTCCTGTTCTGGGTGGGAGACGACGATGACAATCATATCCAGTACGAGGTCTTCCAGCCCGTCGATCTCTCCCTGGCGGCTGCCAAACCGGGTCGCTTCGGTGACCGTATAGCTTTTCTCTTCACCCTGGCGTGTCAGGATCGTGAAGCCGGAATCACCGATCTGGGTGATCTTCCCGCCGGTTTTTTGCAGGTGGGGGCGATCCCTTTCTCCAGCACCCACGATCTTCGCCAAAAAAGTGCCATCTTCCTGTTCTACGGCCAGGACAGCGACCCGCATTCCCTTATCCAGGTCATCAAAGGTATTCAGGTCTCCAATATACCGGGTGTGCTCATCGACCTGGAGTGATACAGCGTCCCCTTTTCTGGTGATGATTTCGAAAGTTTGTTGGCCGGGGTTGATCTTTTCCACTTCTCCGAGCAATCTGATTCCTCTCAACTGTGATGGATCAAAATCATCCGGCAGGATCACCACCAGCCGGGCGGTCACTGCACCTGAGGCGTCTTTGCGCGGATGAACTGCAACCCACATTCCGTTCTCAAGGTCTGTGAAGCTGGCATCACTCCCCTGGCCGTCTTCTCGCTGGCGGAAAGCGGTATTGCCGGTCACAGCGATGGTGAGGGTGTCCCCATTGAGGTTCTCAACTGTGAAATCCTCTGACCCGATTTCGAGCACTTTCCCAATCAGGACTCGGCGGGTGGGAGAAATTTCAGAGGAGTTGGCTTCTACCAGATCTTCGGCAGAAGTCAGGGCAACCATCGTTGTGGCTGCCAGGATCGAGATCAATAAAGCAAATGTTAGTTTTTTGAACATAGTTAAACCTCCGTTATAGGTTGGATTGTTGGTCATAGTGTAGTGGAGTCAGGCTATCGGAATGCTAAATGGCTGTAAATTCGGTGTAAAAAATGGTGGGATTTCAATCCTAAGAGAGTATCTAAGGGAATGAAATGCAAAAATTGATGGAATAGATGTTTGACAAGCAGCATTGCACAAGGGTATAATTTTTATAGTGCAGAAAGGCCTGTGTTGGCACTTAGGCTAACGCGGCTGTGTTGTAGCTAAAATTATCAGTAAAGGGAATGTTTATCGAACGGATTTAGTTTCGAAATCAATCATTTCTTCCGTGGTACCTTTTAGCTCGGCTGCCTGCATTGGCCGAGTTTTTACATTAAACCAGGAGAGTATATGGCGAAAGAAGAAGATAAGATCAAAGTAGAGGGCACAGTGATAGAAGCTCTGCCCGGTACCCAGTTCAGAGTGCAGTTAGATAATGGGCATGAAGTGCTGGCGTACCTTTCCGGTAAAATGCGCCGGTATTATATCCGCATTTTGCTGGGAGACCGGGTAGCGATGGAAATGTCCCCCTATGATCTTAGCCGCGGAAGGATTACCTACCGCTATAATAAAAAGCGCGCCCCGAAAAAAACAGAAACCGCATAATCGGGACTGTTCCGGGGTTTCCACTCTTTTCCAAGAGTGGTGTTTGAAACATTTGCGCTGTTTCTAAAAGAAACACGCTTCTACCACTGTAACTGTAGAGGTAGTTGCGTGATTTTTTTTAATCCGACTGATCACCCTTCGATTTTATTGACCGTATATTTCCTGATCAGATCATCCAGGGCCTCACGCAGCAGGCGGGCTTCTGTGATCGAAAGCTCGTTCGCGAGCATTGTCAATCTTTCCAGCTGAGTTTCCGTAAAGTGCACCGTTTTGGGTACCATTTTTTCATCATGGGCCAGCAGTATCTTTCCCTTGCCTTCTTTTTTTACCCGGAAGAGGGCCTGGTAAGCCTTGCGTTGGATTTCGTCCATTTCTGTGCTGTCGATGGGGTAAGATGAGATCCCTGCTGAGATCGAGACCTCAAATTCCTGGTCTCCATAGGGATGGGGATTTGCCAGGTCCAGCCTGATTCCCTCAAAGGTAAATAAGGCTTGCTCCCGGGTCATCCCGGGCAAGATCAGGGTGAACTCATCTCCGCCATAGCGGAAGATCAGGGTGTCGTCGGGCGTTTCCTCTTGCAGCTTTTGGCAAATCTGGATCAGCACCTGGTCTCCAACCTGGTGTCCGTAATGGGTATTGATCAGCAGGAACTGATCAATATCGACCCAGACCAGGGTGAGGGGCTCCTGGGTTTGAGCAGCTTGAAGGAGCGCGGCTTCCAGGCGCGGTTCAAAGGTTTCTCGTGTCAGTGCGCCGGTCAGTTCATCCTGGCTTTGAAGGGGGGTGTTCATGATGGTCTCCTGTAAATATCATTGATATATAATATGTAATAATAATATGATTAAATAATATGTTTGTCAATTATCAAAAATGTTAGCAGCCGGACATATGTTGGATAAAAAAGCCCCTCGTAATGAGGGGCTTGTGATATCTTTGAATAAGGCTGGTTCAGTTTGGATTAGGGTGTGCTTGGCGTGGTTGCCCACCAGTCGACAATGGTCGAGTCGCCATCCTCTTCCTGTTCGCCAGCCCCTCCACTGCTACCAGGGATCAAATCCCAGGTCATTTCTTCCCAAGGTTCATCCCCGGGCTGGCTGAAGTCTGCTGTCCAACTGCCATCGGAACTGGCTATCTCATGCCGGGTGGCACAGCTGGTATCATCACAGACCCAAATCCAGACGTCGCTTTCGGGAGTGGCCACGCCAAACACCTGATCCAGATCAAGGTTGAAGCCGGTAACAGCCAAAGAGGTGACGGTATAGACCTTGGTTTGGAGACCATTCTCAAGTCTGATGATATAACCGGGATGCAAATCGAAGATACCCTGGAAATTGAATTGAGCAAAGGTCTGGTTCGGATCCCAATCTGGGTAGTCTGGGGTTTGGATCTCAGTGTAATCAACTCCTGGACCATTGGCCGGGTCATCGATTGTCAGAGTTAAGGGTAAACCGGGAGCCCAGTCCCAGGCATCTACGTAATCAGCCTCAGGCCAGGCATCCAGGCGGGGGTTAGGAACATTTTGCCCAAACATGGTCCGGTCGCCATCCTGATCTTCTTCCTGTGAATCCACCCAGGTGCCGGGTTGGATATCAAAAATTTCTCCCTCCCAATCCTGGTCACCGGGAGTACTGAAATCTGCAGACCAGTTGCCGGACCCATCAACTTCCTCATCCCGGTTAACGCAGTTTTCATCGTCGCAAACCCAGACACTGATCCAGCCATCCGGAGTTGCAGTCCCATGAACCACATCTGTTTCCGTGTTGATCTCGGTAAAGCTGAGGTTGGTTACGATGTGGTATTTGTTCGTCTCTCCATCTGTGGCGGTTATTTCATGGCCCACTTGGATATCGAAAACACCCTGCAGGTTAATTTCAAACCAGGTGCTATTGGGATCCCATTCCGGGATCTGGACGGTTATATTGGATATGGTATGGTCTGGATCTGCTGACGTAAGTGGATCATCGATCGTGATCGTCAGCGTGGCATCTGACGGCCATTCCCATCCTTCTATATAATCATCATTAGCACGCACGGCAATCGTTGGATTGGGCACCCACCAGTTAATATTGGTTGAATCACCATCATCATCATATTGGCTGATGCCACCCCCGTCTCCTGGATGGAGGTCGACAATATCTTGCTCCCATTCTTCGGTTCCGGGAACGGAGAAATCAACAATCCAGAAACCGGTAGCATCGGCCACGGCCCGGCGATTGGCGTTCAACCAAGAGTCGACTATGACCTCAGCATAAGGGTCAGCCATGCCGGAAACCGTATCTGCATTTGCATCTGCCTCCAGCGCAATCAAGTAAGTGACGACATGTTCCTTTGTGACGTTGCCATCGGTGAGAGTTACTCGATAACCTGGCCCAACACCTAACTCAGCTGGAAAACTGAACCAGGCGAAAGTCTCCCAGGGTTCTGAGCCCTCTTGTTCTGCGACAACTGTGTCCGAATAGATTTGCGTCCACTCCACTCCGGGTTCATCTATCGTCAAGGTCACAGTCGCCCCTGCTGGCCACTCCCAACTGTGGACTTCATTGGATGTCAGATTGACCAGGAAATTTGGATTGGGCACGTGCCAGTCAATTGCTGTCATGTTGCCGTACTCATCACGCACCTCAGCGCGGCCATCGGTCCCCGGTGCCAGGTCGAAGCCAACCGCGCTGAAATCTGCCAGCCATATGCCCGCTACTGCGACGGGAGTCACTTCATAATACTCGCCGCAGCAGTGCGGCCACAGGTATACCATTTCGCCAGCATCAGCCGTACCAGCCACGGTATCAGCATCTGCATTTACTTCGGTGATCGAAAGGTTCTGAACCATGTATGTTACGGGTTCAACCCCATCTGCAGCAATCGTCACC
>DATHZS010000030.1:0-9663 GCA_035458505.1 Anaerolineales bacterium
GGCTTCATCCCGGCCCTCGGCTACGTGCTCGCCAACCAACTGTGCAGTGTCGAGCCTGGCCTGGCAGCCGAACGCTTCGGCTGGAACGTGTACTGGACTGGCTTCTATGTCGCCCGCGACAGTGAATTCGAAACACTCGAAGACCTGGCCGGCGCTACCTGGGCTTACCCGGATGCTGGCTCCACCTCTGGCTTCCTGTATCCCTCCTCTGTCTTTGCCGATCTGGGCATCGAGGTTGGCGAAACCATCGAAGCTGGCGGCCACCCGCAGTCGATTTTGGCTGTTTACAATGGACAGGCCGATGTTGCCACCGCCTACTTCAGCCCGCCGCTGTGGCCCGAAGGTTCCTGGGCCATGGGTGAATTCCCGGATGTTCCTGAAGACCGAATTGCAGATTGCGCGGTCAACGAAGAAGGCCGACTGTTCTGCGGTGAAGGCTTCCGCGTGCTGGATGCCCGCTCTGCCGTGACCGGTGACGCCCCGGACATCATTCAGGAAGTCCGCATCCTGACCCTCTCGAAGGAAATCCCGAACGACACCATGTCCTTCTCCCCCGATTTCCCAGAAGAAATGAAACAGGCGATCCTTGATGCAGTCAGCGCATTTGTGGATGAAGATAATCCGGACTGCGCCGCCTCCCTCTGCAATGAGCGCTTCTACAACTGGACCGCAGTTGGGCCAATTGCTGACGAGAACTTCGACGGCGTCCGCATTCTTATCGCCCAACAGGGCATCACCATTGAAAACCTTGGTGAGTAATTTTTGACGCATGACCTTTTCTTGCCCCAGGAATTCCTGGGGCAAGATTTAATTTAGGTATTATTCACTCTTATTTTTGAATCTAAATTTCTCCGTTTTTCGAGAACAACCACAAGAAAGGCAAGTTTTCACCATGTTAGAAGTCAAAAACCTAACCAAAGTCTATGATGGTGACGTGCAAGCCCTCAAAAATGTCAGTTTCACCGTCAAGCAAGGTGAATTCCTGGCCGTCATCGGCCTATCTGGCTCTGGAAAATCCACTTTGCTGCGCTGCATCAACCGTTTGATCGAACCTACTGAAGGGCAGATTATCTGGAAAGGCCAGGATGTCACCGCTGCCAGCCAGGATGAAATGCTCCTCATCCGGCGCAAGATCGGAATGGTCTTCCAGCATTTCAATCTGGTTTCGCGCTCCAAAGTCATCACCAACGTTTTAGCTGGTCGGCTGGGATACGTCAACCCAATGATGAGCGCTCTCAACCAGTTCCCCAAAAGCGATATGGAAATGGCTCTCGCTCAGCTCGACCGGGTCGGGATCAAAAACCAGGCCTACAAACGGGCGGATGAACTCAGCGGTGGCCAGCAGCAGCGTGTGGGCATCGCCCGGGCGATGATGCAGGAACCTGCCATGATCCTGGCCGATGAACCAGTCGCCAGCCTTGACCCTGTTCTGGCCCATTCCATCATGCAGTATCTTGAGAAAATCAACCAGGAAGACGGGGTCACAATTTTATGCAGCCTGCACTTCCTTGACCTGGTCCACCGCTATGCCGACCGCGCCATTGCATTGAACGACGGCATCCTCATGTTCGATGGATCACCCGATGATATCGACGATGACAAATTCCGGGAAATCTACGGCCAAGATGCCGAGCGTGTAGGCTAAAGGAGTCCACCATGAAAAAGCGTTCATCTCTCCCCAGATCACTTGTTGTCGGACTGGTCACTTTCCTGATCCTTGTTGTGTATGCTTATGGCTTCAGTGTTACCAAGATCAATTTTGAAGAAACCCGCTCCGAAAGGCGTTTAGCCTCTCTGACACGCATCCTGCGTGCCCTGGCACATCCTGAGGTATTTGAATATGAATATGAAATAGTAGATGTCCAGGTACCCTTTTACCTGGGCTGCCCCGAAGGCGGTGTTGAAACTCCTGATATTGACCGTTCCCAGGCCTTCATTGAACTGAGCGGCTATTGTGCCGAACCAAAAGGCACTTTAACTGTTGCAGGCTACAACTTCCAGGAAAACTCGTCCGGACCAATCAATTTTATCGGCTTCAGTGCAGATGCGCCGGATGGAGTGCCCATCCAGATGGAAAGCTTCCAGGCGGATGCGCAAGGCAATTTCGAAATGGAAGTCACCGTCCCGAACCGCCAGGTCAAAGAAGACCCCCAGGCGATCCGCGCCACGGGTAGAGTGCGAGTGGGCACACCGGAGCTCTCAAGACAAGCCATCATTACCTGGGAAAAAATCGTTGAAACCGTCTTCATGGCCTTGCTGGCCACCACCTTCGGCACAATGATCGCCATCCCGATCAGCTTCTTTGCTGCCCGTAACCTGATGTCTGACATCAAAATGCCTCTCAGCAACATCTCCCTCTCCTTTGTCGGATGGCCGCTGGGCATGTGGCTCGGGCTGCAAGCCTTCCAGCTGATCCTGAAACTGCTGAATCCATTATTTGACAATTTCGTGCTCACCCTGGCAGGAACAATCCTCATGCCGGTTTTGGCATTCTTCGCCATCCGCTGGATCCTGACCAACTCAAAAGAAAGTGGTGTATCCACACTCACAGATCAATTAACCAATACCGCCTATACCCTTGGAGCCGCCTTGTTGGTCGTGATTTCGTTCCTTTTCCTTGGACAGTTGCTCCTCCAGATCGGCGATTATCTTACTCCCAATAAAGACGTTCCGCTTTACTTCCTGAGACTGTTCGTCTACCAGTTTGGAGATATCCTCTCCATGCTGATCCCAGCGATTACAGCGTTGATCGGCGGTGGGATCATCGGCGGTCTGTTCGGCAACTTTGGTCAAACGATCAGCGACAAGATTTCTCCTGCCACTGGCAAGATCATCAACCTGGTCATTACACCGCTGGCTGGTGCGGCCATCGCAATCCTTCTGATGATGGGAATCGACTGGTTTTACCAGTTCAACAACACAGCCGTCACACTGATTTGGCCGGCAGCGATAGGCGGCACCCTGGGGTTGGTAGTAGCCATCCTGACATCACCCAAGCAACCGTTGCCAATCGGAATCATTCTTTACGGGATCATCCGTACGATTTTGAACGGCACTCGCTCCGTTGAAGCCTTGGTGATGGCGATCGTGTTCGTCGCCTGGGTTGGGCTTGGACCATTCGCAGGTGCCCTGGCGCTTGGCCTGCATACCGTAGCCGCCCTGGCCAAACTCTATTCCGAACAAGTCGAGAGCATCCTGGAAGGACCACTGGAAGCAGTTACCGCCACAGGAGCGAACCGCCTGCAAACGATCATCTTCGCCGTTGTCCCGCAGATCATCCCACCGTACATTTCATTTACCATGTACCGCTGGGACATCAATGTGCGTATGTCCACCATCATCGGTTTTGTCGGCGGTGGTGGGATCGGCTTTGTTCTCCAACAGAACATCAACCTGCTCAACTACCGGGCCGCGAGCGTCAACATGCTGGCAATTGCCATCGTGGTCGCCACGATGGACTATATCAGCTCCAATCTGCGCGAACGCTTCGTTTAGCCCAACTATTTTCATCCGAGACAACCCCCGAGAAATATACCGGGGGTTGTTTTTTTCCATCATCGCCTATCGAAATCAAAATTTGTTTTCTAACAATTGTCCGTACCAGTGTATAATCAAACCGTATCCAACTCATTCCTCTCAGACAACCAAATGCCGGTTCCAGTCCAATCTACCCAATGATCGTTTTCAGGAGTACGCGATGAATAAACCTCGAGGATTAAAACATCGGGAAATTCAGCTGGATCTCAACCTATACCGGGTCGAGGTTCCTGTTGCTGGTATTTCTGGTGCATCCCTGAGTGTAATAGACATCAAACCCGAAAGCGCAGAGAAAGCGATCATCTTCCTCCACGGCTATGCCGGCTGTGCCGAAACCTGGGAATACCAGATCAACCATTTCGCTCACCAATACCGCGTGATCGTCCCGGACTTGCGCGGGCATGGGCAGAGCGACGCGCCCTACACCGAATACACCATGCCCGAGCTCATCGCCGATATCAACGCCATCGCCAACCACCTGAAACTGCCGGAAAAGTTTATCCTCGTTGGGCATTCTTTTGGCGGATCGATTTGTATAGAATATGCCGCCGCCCATCCAGAACGCCTGGAAAAGCTGGTCCTGATTGCCACAGCTGGGGAATATCCCCTGCCAAGGAGTGCATCGATGCTTTCACGCATCCCGGTGGCTGTCTTCCGCCCATTTTGGCGTTTCCGCCCGCGCTGGAACGCCGAGGTGCACGTGATGAAACGTATGATGCTCAACAACATGCGCAAATGGATCGGCTGGGACAAAATGCACCTCATCAAAACCCCCACAATGGTTATGACCGGCGAGCGGGACCGCTATTTCCCCCGCTGGACCTTCGACCGGGTGAGTGAATCCATCGAAGGTGTCGAGATCGTCGATGTCGGCAGTTCCAAGCATAAGGTGCAGCTGGAACGTCACCAGGCGGTCAACCGTTCGATCGAACGCTTCATTCAAATTTCGGACCCCAACGGACGAAAAAGCTCCTGGAGAGAAATGGGAGTGCAAACCAAGCTGTCTGCCACAAGACCCTGGCTGAAAAGTTATGGGAAATACACCCCGATCTCGTGCCCGATCCCGGACCAGCCGCTGCACCGTTTTCTTGAGGCCGCCGCCCAGAAGATCCCCAAGCGCAGAGCGGTGGTTTTCTACGGAAACGAACTCACTTACCAGCAGCTCGACCGCCGGGCAAACCAGTTTGCCCATGCCCTGCACGGGTTGGGGGTTCGCCCGGGTGAGCGGGTCATGATCGTGTTGCCCAATATCCCCCAGATGATCATTGCCTATTTCGCCACCCTCAAAATTGGTGGTGTGGTGGTACTGCCTAACCCGGACGCCGATGCCCGCCAGATTTTCTCCCAGCTGGAAGAGACTCAGGCCAAAGTGCTCGTTACACTGAAAGACTTTGCAGGATTGGCCATCAAAGCCCAGGAACGCCTGCCGCTGAAAGTCGTGTTGGCCAATATCCGCGGCAGCGTCTCGTCCAGGGTATTTAAAAACCTGATGGGACGCTGGCAGCAAGCGGGATTTGATCCGGAAGAATCCTCCCCCTGGGTTGAAGAAGCCACCACGATCGACCGGCTGATGCTGGACGCCTCGCCGGAAAATCCGAAGGTCCCGGTCAGCGCCGATGACCTGGCTGCCATCCTGTACACCAGCGGCACCACCGACGAACCCAAAGGAGTCTGCCTGACCCATAAGAACCTGGTCGCCAACTCGCTTCAGACCCGCCACTGGATCCCCGATATCCAATATGGAGAGGAAACCTTCCTGGCAGTGCTGCCGCTGACTCACAGCTACGGGATGACCACCGCCATGAACATTCCGATTGCGATCGGCGCGACGATTGTGCTGCTGCCGGTCTTCGAACTGCAGCAAGTCCTTGAGCACATCAAGGAATTTAAACCGACCGTTTTCCCGGGAGTGCCCTCAATCTATGCCGCCATCAACCAGGCCAGAGGACTGCGCAATTACGGGCTGGACTCGATCAAAGCCTGCATCAGCGGGGCCGCCCCCCTGCCCGTAGAAGTGCAGGAAGCGTTCGAAAAGCTCAGCCGGGCGCGCCTCGTGGAAGGCTACGGGCTGACAGAAGCCTCACCAGTCACTCATGCCAACCCACTGAGAGGTGTCACCCGGACTGGCTCGATCGGCATCCCAATCCCCGATACCGATGCCAGGATCGTTGATCTGGTCACCGGTGAGGACCTGGCTCCCGGGAACATTGGCGAACTCCTGGTCAAAGGCCCGCAGGTGATGAACGGCTATTGGAAATCCGACCAGACCATCAGCCCTGATTCGGCCTTCAAAGATGGCTGGCTGTACACAGGTGACGTTGCCGTGATGGATTCAGACGGCTTTTTCACCATCATCAGCCGGAAGAGGGATACCATTATGGCGGGTGAATTCAGCGTTTATCCGCGCGATGTGGAAGAAGTGCTCTATGAGAACAGCAAAGTCCTCGAAGCCGCCGTGGTTGGAGTATCTACCGGGGGGAGCGGGCAGAAGATCAAAGCCTTTGTGGTTCCCCGCCCGGGAACCAACCTCTCTAAAGAAGAGCTGATGGAACAATGCCGCAGGCGGCTAGAAGAATATGCCGTTCCCTGGGAAATTGAGTTCCGCGATGAACTGCCGAAGTCGTTTGTTGGCAAAGTGCTGCGGCGTATGCTGGTGGAAGATTAAATCTGAAATAAATCATGTTCATCATCCGTCTCCTTATTTCCCTCAGTGTTGTGTTTCTCGTTCTCGGACTGTTTTTCCTGATCCTTGTACTGGTCCAGCCAGAATGGCTCATGGCTCGCATGCGGGCCAGGTCTCCCGAGGTGCTGTACTCGATCGACACCAACCGCAAGATTGTGGCCCTGACCATTGATGACGGGCCGGATGAAACCCATTCCATCAAGATCATGGAACTTCTGGAGGAATACCAGGCGCACGCCACCTTCTTCCTGATCACCGACCGGATTCCCGGAAACGAAGCGGTCCTCGAGCAAATGATCCGGAAAGGGCATGAAATCGGCAACCATCTCACCGAGGATGAACCCAGCATTCAGCAAAGCCTCGAAAGTTTTGAACAAGACCTGCTAAACTCCGACAGGATCCTATCCCAATATGGAGAGATTGCCTGGATGCGTCCAGGTTCGGGCTGGTTCAACGAAAAGATGCTGGAGATCATCAAAGAACACGACTACCAGATCGCCCTCGGGTCGATCTATCCATATGATCCGCAAATCAACCTGGCCTGGTACTCGGCCAAGTTCGTCCTGTGGAAGGCTAAACCCGGCGCGGTGATCGTCCTGCATGACTATCAAAAGCGCGGAGAAAGAACCGTCGAAGCGCTGAGGATGATCCTGCCTGAACTGACCGAGCGCGGCTACCAAATCGTCACCCTCTCCACGCTGGTGGACTCTCAGAATGGATCCCATTAACCGGAGCCGGATCAAGCCAACCGCTCCTCGCAGGCCACTTGTCCTCCAGCCACTTCGTGAAGCGCTGTGGTAAAATCGAGCGCATGCACAAGGCGAAAAAAAGCCCTTTACGCCGCAGGCTGGTCCGCTGGGGGATCCTCCTGATCCTGGTCATCAGCCTGCCCCGCATCATCATCACCCTCACCATGAACCCCTACATCTCCAGCGTTGAGCAGGTCTCTCCCAGCCAATATGGCATTGTGCTGGCCGCCGAAACTACACCACAAGGGCTTCCCTCGGCTGTCCTCAAAGACCGGATTCAACGGGGAGTGGAGCTGTACTTTGCCGGGAAGATTCAAAAACTGGTCATGAGCGGGTACCCCCCGGAACCATCCATCATGCGAGACTATGCGATCTCCCTGGGCGTTCCCGAAGCAGTGATCGTGCTGGACACCGGCGGGGTCCGTACCTATGCCACCTGCTATATCGCCGCCACCCAACTGGAGATCAGCGAAGCGATCATCATCACCCAGTATTATCATCTGCCGCGCGCCCTGATTCTTTGCCGGGCAATGGGCATCGACGCTACAGGAGTGGCTGCAGTTCATGGCCGCTACTGGCGGGGGTCGTGGCTGGCATGGAACATCCGCGAAACCCTGGCAACCATCCTGGCCTTCCAGGAAATCTACTTCAGCCCACCAGATACCACAGAATATGTCACCCTCTATCAGGAAGGAAACCAACCATGATCGATCGAGAAAACGCCTTAAAAATTGTCCGTGACCACGTCCAGAATGAGAGTCTGGTTCGCCACATGCTGGCTGTCGAAGCCGCCATGCGCTTCTACGCCAATCGGATGGGAGAAGACCCGGAACGCTGGGGAATTACCGGTCTGCTCCACGATTTTGACTGGGAAATCCATCCCAACCTGGAGACTCACCCCTCCGCCGGAGTCCCAATCTTGCAAACACGTGGCGTGGATGAGGAGATGATCGAAGACATCCAGAGCCACGCCGACCATACCGGCGTGCCGCGGGATACGACCCTGCGCAAAGCGCTGGCCGCCTGCGACGAACTGACCGGGCTGATTACGGCCACGGCCCTGGTGCGCCCGTCCAGGTCGATCCATGATGTTAAAGTCAGCTCGGTGCGCAAGAAATGGAAAGACCTGCGTTTTGCCGCCGGAGCCAACCGTGAGGAGATGGACGAGGCCATTGAAGCCTTTGGAATTGAGAAATGGGAGCATGTCGGCAATGTCATCGAAGCGATGAAAACCATCGCCGGGGAGTTGGGGCTGTCGGGGAATTAATAAACCCCTTCCCGCCTGATTCTCAGGCACCCTTCCCCTTGAAAAGGGGAAGGGGCGGGGATGGGGTTCCTTAGCACCCTTCCCGAACAGCTACGCAGTTTTGGGGAAGGTCTTGCTTTAGCAAGCGGGGTTGGGGCAAAATCTCAGCACTAAATAACCGCTGCCATTTAAAGTGTTTTTGAGAGATTAATTACTGACAGCTTCCAGAATTCTCTTCAATACCAATTCGAGATTAGTATTGATTTCCTCATTCTTGAATCGAATGATTTGAAATCCTTGAGCTCGGAGAACTTCCTCACGCTCCCGATCATACCCTATCTGGTTCGCATGCACCTTCCCGTCGACTTCAACCACCATCCTCGCCTGTGGGCAATAGAAATCGACGATATAAGCACCAATCACATGCTGGCGGCGAAATTTATAGCCGCCAAGTTGGCACTTGCGAAGAGACTGCCATAAGCTCGCCTCTTCTGGAGTCGGGTCGGTGCGCATCTTTCGGGCTCGCGCCACCAAACCTTGACGGACTTCCTTTGCTAATTTTCCTTTACCCATTCAATCCTCTGATACCCCCTTCCCGCCTGATCCTCAGGCTCCCTTCCCGAACACCTTCGCAGTTTTGGGGAAGGTCTTGCTTTAGCAAGCGAGATGGGGTCACTCAACCACATCAAAGAACGTATAATGAAAAGTAATCTTTCCGTTTAAGAACCCGATTGTGTCACGGCCGTTCAGCACCCGTCCAGCCGGAGATTCAGCAGTCCAGGTAAAGCGGCGGGAGCTGTCTTCGCCGGAAGTTCCGGTCAGCGTAAATACAGCACCCGGGAGCGTTTGCTCAAAAAAGGTGTTGTACCAGCCCAACAGTTTCTCTGGTCCCTGGAGGGTCTCCTGTGCAGTAATGTGCACCCCGTTCAGGGCGTACAGCAGCACCACGTTCAAGGGGTCCCGGGTATTGAGCGCATCGATGTATTTTTGCACAATCTCCTCACCCTCATCACCCAGCGGCCAGTCAAATTCGCAGATCGCGTCCCATACATTGGGGAGAAAGCGCCGGCTGTGCTCCCAACTCCAGAAATTCGCCGCGGGCAGGTCGAACTGGCGGACAGCCGTCAGGAAATCCTGCACATCATCCACGGAAGGCATCCATCCACCGGCCGGGTATGCCGCTCCCGTCGGGATGACCGGGCGGAACGGGGTAAAGTCCTTGAACTGGGCGAGACACCTGCTCAGCTGTGAGACCGGGTTATGAGCAGCCTCCCAATACACCTGGGGAATATTCAGATCGACATGGCTCAGAAAAACATCAAAAGGGAATTCGCGGTGCGAGAGCGGAAATCGGTAGCTGCTCAGTGCCACGGGAATCTCCCCCAGCCCCTGCCGCAGCCGGGTCATGTAAGCCTCGGCTACCTGGTCCATATTGGGAAACTTGAACT
>DATHZS010000031.1:0-6358 GCA_035458505.1 Anaerolineales bacterium
TGGGAGAAAGCGCTCCCAGTGAAAACACGACATATATTTCAACAATTCAGGTGATTTTGATAAACATCAATGGCCAATGGAAGTTGGATTGTGGATGGTGCTAAATACCATTAGGCACCTCTAAAGCGACAACTTATGTACCAGTCGCTAAGAAATTTCAACTGACTTGGTTTGGGTAGGATGGACCAGGATTGCAGCATGAACTGGCGGTTGAAATCCCAGTGTGCTGTGTGTCTCGATTGGGGTGATCATATGGTGGAAGTCTGAATTCGTCATAGCACGAGGGTAGAAGGCAGGCTAATCGTTAGCCTGCCTTCTTATTTGGTGGGGGAGAGATAAATTTTGCATTATATTATGAAAATTATAAAATTTTGCATGATATTTTGCTTAAAGATTGGGATCTATTTCCCCTCAAATATTTTACATCGATTAAACATCCCGCGGTTTGACCCACCCGGCTATCTGGCTTAGAATGGAAGAAAATCCAAAGGAGAGTCTTATCATGCATACTCATAAAAAAGAGGTCATTATCCCCGTTGGCGGTGCCAAGCCGCTTGCGCCCTATTCTCCCGGCATCCGCATGCGCCACCTGGTGTTCACATCCGGGCAGGTCGGGCTGGACCCGGCGACCGGTAAGCTGGTGGAAGGCGGGGTGGAAGCTCAGGCCCGCCAGGTGATGTTCAACCTGAAAGCTGTCCTTGAAGCGGCTGGGTCGGATTTTGAGCATGTCCTCAAATGCACCGTCTTTATGCTGGATATGAACGATTACGGGACGATCAATGCCGTGTATGGTGAATTCTTCAAAGAAGACCCTCCGGCGCGCTCCGCTGTGGCGGTGAGAGGGCTGCCGGCCGGCGCATTGGTCGAGATCGAAGCGGTCGCCATCGTCAAAGAGGACTAAGAGCGACTTGTCTGGAGAATTGATCTTACTGGTGGATGACGAGCCCAGCATCGTTAAACTGGCTCGCATGTACCTGGAGCAGGAAGGCTACCGCATCAAGGCTGTCGGAGATGGCCGGTCCGCGGTGCAGGCGGTGCTGGAGTATACTCCTGCGCTGGTTGTGCTGGACATCATGCTGCCGGAAATGGATGGGCTAGAGGTTTGCCGGCGTTTGAGGGCGGAGGAACATCCCGTGCTGATCCTGATGCTGACTGCCAGGGATGAAGATATCGACAAGATCGTCGGGCTGGAATTGGGTGCGGACGATTACCTGACCAAGCCATTCAATCCGCGCGAGCTGGTCGCCAGGGTGCGCGCCATGCTGCGCCGGGTCAACCGCCCCCGTAAGGATGCAAACCAGGAAATCATCCACCTCGGCGATTTGCTGATCGATGCCCCCAGGCGTGAGGTGCGGGTTGGGGAGGAAAGTGTTGACTTGCGCACCCAGGAATTTGATTTGTTGCTGACCTTTGCCGAGCACAAGGGTCTGGTCCTGACCCGCGAGCAGCTGCTCAACCTGGCCTGGGGGTACGATTATTTGGGTCAGACCCGGACCGTAGATGTGCATGTGGCGCATTTGCGTAAAAAGATCGCTGCCAGTTCGGTCAAGATCGAGACTGTGACTGGCGTTGGATACAAGTTGGTGGCGTGATGTTTTCTTCCCTGCGTTCCAGGCTGCTGTTCAGTTTTTTGATCGTGATCGGGGTCGTGCTGATGACCTCGGCACTGACCCTGCTGGTCTTTGTCGCCCGCAGCAACCTGGGGACCCGCCTGGAACTGCGCAACGTGGCTACCCGTCTGCTCCAGCGCCCGGACCTGGAATTGGGGCGCCCGGCTTTATTTGACGAACTGGTGAACAGAATAGACGAGAATACCGGCTACCGCACCGTGATCGTAGATGGCGATGGTGTGGTTCTGGCTGATTCCCAGGCAGACGAGCAGCCCGCTTTACGCGCCATCCGGCGCATCCCGGCAGACCCGCTCAAAGAGGTGTTCAGCATCAAGGATACCGAGGGGAAGGAGTGGCTGTACACCGGCCGCAGGGTTCCCAACGGGTACGCGTTGCTGATCCTGGCCGCGCGCCAGCCGCTGCGGGAGTTGCTTTCTTCCCCGATCAGCGGTGAACTGCTGCGCGCCCTGGCTCAGGCGGGGGGAGTGGCTCTGGTCCTCTCGCTGCTGCTGGCCTTGCTGATCAGCCAGTCAGTGGCGTCGCCGCTGGCAAAAATCTCATCCGCAGCCCGGCAGGTAGCCGTGGGCAAACAGATTGCCGTCCAGCCGGAAGGCCCAAAGGAAGTGCGCCAGCTTGGGCAGGCGTTCAATGAGATGTCCGCCAGGCTGCATGCCAGCCAGCAGTCTCAGCGTGATTTTGTGGCGAATGTCTCCCATGAATTGAAAACACCGCTCACCTCGATCCAGGGGTTTGCCCAGGCAATCCTCGATGGGACAGCCAGCACCCCGGAAGAGCAGCAGCAGGCGGCTCAGGTGGTGTACGATGAATCGGAGCGCATGTACCGCATGGTGCTCGACCTGCTGGAATTGGCCCGGCTGGATGCCGGGACGGTGGAGTTCGAGATGGGCGAGGTGGACCTGGGCCTGCTGCTTCAGGCGGTGGTGGAACGCTTCGCGCCGCAATCCAGTCAGGCAGAGGTGGAGCTGGTCTTAGCTGTCGAGGGTCTGCCGCCCGTGACCGGAGATGGAGACCGCCTGGCCCAGGTGTTCAATAACCTGGTGGATAACGCCCTCAAGCACACCCCGCCGGGAGGACAGGTTCAATTGGAGGGCAAAATGGAAGGGGGACAGGTGCTGGTCTCAGTCAAGGATAACGGGCCAGGCATCCCGGAAGATGAGCTGTCCCGCATCTTTGAGCGGTTTTACCAGCTCGATAAATCCCGCCGCGGAGGCCCGACCCATGGCTCGGGGCTGGGCCTGGCGATCGCCAACCAGATTGTGCATGCACATCACGGCCAGATTTCCGTGAGGAGCATTGTTGGAGTGGGGAGCGAGTTCATCGTGCGCCTGCCGATCGTTCAGCCCTATCTAGGCACACGCATGTCAAATTGACGGTTTCTCTCTCAGAGCGATTTGAGTTTTGTGAGATGGCGTATGGGAAGGGGCGATATGCTGCTCCATTTTTCGTCGGGTGACAGATCACCAAACCCCCATTATAATACTTTCAATGGAAACCACTCCCAAAGTATCTGTCATCGTCCCCTGCTATAACGAAGAGAAAACGATCACGTTATTGCTGGATGCACTCACCCGGCAAACGTACCCCAAAGAAGACATGGAAGTCATTGTGGCTGATGGGCTTTCCGATGATGGGACACTTCAGAAGATTGAAGATTACCAGGCATTGAGGACTGGTCTGAACGTGCGGGTTGTCGAGAATCCGCTCAGGATTATCCCGGCAGCGCTCAACCGGGCGATTGCAGAAGCAAAGGGCGAGTTTATCGTCAGGCTGGATGCTCACAGTGTGCCGCACCCGGAGTATATTTCCCGCTGCGTATCCGGATTGGAGCAGTACCTGGGAGATAACGTCGGGGGGATTTGGAAGATCGTAGCGAGTGAAAATACCTGGGTTGCCCAATCGATTGCCGCCGCGGCATCGCACCCATTGGCAGTTGGGGATGCAAAATACCGCTATGCCGATTCTGCCGAGGAAGTGGATACAGTCCCATTTGGTTCTTTTCGGCGAGATTTTCTCTTGAAGATTGGTGGATACGATGAGAGTTTGCTGGCGAATGAGGATTATGAACTGAACACCCGCATCCGGCAATCCGGAGGGAAACTCTGGTTAGACCCCCATATTCAGGTACAATACTATTCCCGGTCGAATTTACGCCAACTTGCCCGCCAATATTGGAGATATGGATACTGGAAATCAATCATGCTGAGCCGCTATCCTGGCAGTCTGCGCTGGCGGCAAGCCTTACCACCGCTGTTTGTGCTGGGTCTGGTTGTGCTGGCTATCACTTCACTTTGGCTGCCGGCTGCCCGCTGGCTATTCTTATCAGTTTTAGCGATTTATGGAATGGCTCTAGTGATAAGCGGGCTGGATATTGCACTGCAGCAGAAGCGTTTTTCCCAGGTGTTTGGGGTTCCTTTAGTGATCGCGACCATGCATTTCTCCTGGGGCAGTGCTTTCATTTTTAGTACATTAAAACGATTGTTAGCAAAAGGCTCAGTGGCTTAGTTCAGCTTCAAACGGGAGAAGCCAAATCTTGTGTGTACTATGTGTAAAAGAGGAAAGAATAATTCGTAGTTATGGGTAAAGCAGATCAATCACGACAATCCACATGGCGGCTCAGACCTGGCGAAAGGCGGGTTCTGATCATCGTTGGGGATTTCATTCTGGCATGGGTTGCCTTAGCGATCGCCATCTATATCTGGGCAATCGCACAGCTGCAGAATCTGACCCTGTTTGAGTTTATCCAGGCCAGGCTGCAAGCCTGGTTTTTGCTCCTCCCGATCATTTGGGTGATCCTGCTCATCGATAGTTATGATTCTCGCAGGTCGATTGACCTCCGAAAGACTTTCCGCTCGATCGGGGTTTCTGCAATCATTGGCGGGTTTATTTACCTGGTGATCTTTTTTATCTCGGATACCTCGCTGCCCCGCCGTGGAGTGGCTGCTTTCCTGGCGGCTGCCTCAGTGTTTACGTTCATCTGGCGGTACATCTATATCAGCATATTCTCTGGCCCTCGATTTATGCACAGCGTGATGATTGTTGGGGCTGGAGAGACCGGGAGTGCTCTGGTGAATGTGATCAATCAGATCAGAGCGCCTTTTAACCTGGTCGGCCTGGTCGATGACGATCTGGATAAACAGGGTCAAAAGGTCGGAGGGTATTCCGTGTTGGGCACCTGCGAACAGCTTCAGGTGCTGGCAGAGTCTAACCAGGTTTCTGAGATCATTGTGGCAATTTCTGGCCGGATGAACCCCACCACTTTTCAGATTCTGATTGAAGCTCAGGAACGCGGGATGCTGATTACCCGGATGCCGGTGGCCTACGAAGAATTATTGGAACGCGTGCCGGTTCAGTACCTGGAGGCAGATTGGATCCTGCGCTCTTTCGTGGACCAGGCCCGGGTGAATTCCTTTTATACAATCTTCAAGCGTTTGATTGATCTGATCGGTGGGTTGGTTGGCACCCTGAGTCTGGTGGTGATCGCTCCGCTTGTGTCTTTAGCGATCTTAATCGAATCGGGTCGCCCGATCGTATTCCAGCAAACCAGGGCCGGCAAAGGCGGTGTGCCATTCAGTATCCTCAAGTTCAGGACAATGATTGTGGCGGGTAACGATGAAGAAATTACCCGGCCCACATCGGAAAATGATACCCGGGTGACAGCTCTTGGAAGGATTCTGCGCAAGACCCATTTGGATGAGACGCTGCAATTTATCAATGTGCTGCGTGGGGATATGAGCCTGGTAGGCCCGCGCCCCGAAACACCGACCCTGGTTGATCATTTTCAAACCCACATCCCGTTTTACCGTGCAAGGTTGCTGGTAAAACCGGGAATTACCGGCTGGGCACAGAACCATATCAATTATGCCGCCAATATCGAAGAAACGACCATCAAGCTCGAGTATGACTTGTATTACATCAAGCACCGCACATTCCTGATGGATATTGGAATCATGTTAAGGACCTTTGCAGCAGTATTTGGGTTTCGAGGACGCTGACCAGGGCTGGCTAAAAACCATGAAAGATCAATTTTTTTTACGAAATCGGTTTATTTTTGCGTTTGACTTGGTGCTGATCGCAATGTCGGTCATGCTCAGCTTTTTGCTGCGCCTGGAAATCACCCAGGTGTTTGTGGATTATGGGATGACCTTGCTGGTGATGTTGGGCATCGCATTGGTTGTCAAGCCGGTGGTGTACCGGCGGTTTGGCCTGTACCAGGGTTTCTGGGTTTATGCCAGCGTACGTGAACTGGTGACAATTACCGTTGCGGTGACAACCGCTTCACTGCTTGTGGGCAGCCTGATGTTCCTGTTGTGGTTTATGGGCGTGCTCAACTTTTTTGCCCGTTCTCTCCCGGTGATCGATTGGTTGGTCTCCTTGCTGTTCGTGGGTGGGCTGCGGTTTTTACCCAGGTTCCTGTCCGAGGAACTCTTTACCCGCAGGAAGGTGGCGGAGGAAGGCCAGGTGTTGGTGGTTGGAGCCGGAGATGCTGGATCCCTTGTAGTGCGGGAACTGTTCAAAAACCCACAGTTGAACCTCAGCCCGGCCGCATTCCTGGATGATGATCCTGAGAAGCAGGGTGTCACCATCCACGGTGTTCCGGTGATAGGCCGTTTGGATGATCTGGCAGCACAGTTGGACGCACTCCCGGTGAGTGAGGTGATTATTGCCATCCCGAGTGCTCCCGGGCGGGTCGTGCGCCAGGTAGCCGATGTGTGCCGGCAAAAACGGGT
>DATHZS010000032.1:0-53682 GCA_035458505.1 Anaerolineales bacterium
GCGGTTGATGGGTACCGAGACGGGTCACCACCTGTTTAACGGGAAACTCGATCGGCAGATCGAATTTTACGAGGCGATCCTGGCCCAAAACGAGATCACTAAATTGCCGGAGTTGGGTTAAGTTCCAGAGTTAAATTTAACTAGTTTCTTCCAATCTATTTCCCCGTCGGGTGAACAAAATTCTTTTGAGAATTGATATGTGAATCGATTAATTATTTTTGCGTATTCTTTATTGAATTCAGAGTTTTTTTGTTTTGCTTTGTTCTCTAATGGTTTTATGATCGAAATATATAAATCTTCATCCCCTGAAATAAACTCCCAAAATCTTTGACCACATAACTTATGATAGTCACCTTTATCTGGGTTGTTATCTTTTCCATAGCAACACCCGTTGATTGCTATAATATTCATTGTAGCATTCGAGGTGCGTAAAATCCTTTTTGCTTTTTTAAAATTATCTTTCATTTTTTTAATTTGACTGCTGTTTCCCCAATTTGGTCCTGATTTTACTGAAACAATATATCGGATTCCATCTTTATCAAATTCTAAATCTATTCCCTCCGCTGCTGATTTTCTGCCACTATAAACTTGATTGCAAACAAAGATTGCTAATCCTTCTAAGAAATCCCCAAAAATTGCCTCCTCTTGAGATGAAAGATATGCATCTAGTAAAGATTTAACGAGATCTTGAGAATTAAGGATGTTTTTAGCTTTGAACAAATATGGATTTTTTCTTTTGAGTATATTATTAAGTTTTAAGTTGTCTAATCTATCTAACCTTTTATCATGAAATGATCCGATATTCTTTGCAACATATTCTTTGATTTCACTCAGTTCCAGTGGCATCGTAGTCCCCTTTTTGATCAAAAAGGATCATTTGTTTAGAATCGATTCTTTCTCGTGCTACATCATAATATTTGTCTTGTATTTCAATCCCAATCGAGTTTCTATTCATTCTCTGGGCAACAGCATTGGTCGTTCCCGATCCCATAAATGGATCCAAAACCCAGTCCCCTTCTTTTGTGAATAATTTTATAAACCATTCTGGTAAGGTCTCTGGAAAAACCGCGCTATGATTTTTATTTCCAGTTTCTGTGGCCATATGGATAACATTGGTTGGATAGACTTTATTCCGTCCTACCCAATTTGATACATTTTTTCCAAAACCACTTCCTACTTTAGAAGGGTCTCTAACTTGGTCTATGTTACTTAAGTTCTTTAATCGAGATTCTGCCCAATCACCAATTGGAACCATAACAGACTCTTGATACATATTAAATTTCCGTTGCTTATTGAAGTGCAACAATCTTTCCCACGAATCCCTAAAGCGGTTTGGCCATTTTCCCGGATAACTGTTTTTTTTATGCCAGATAAATTCTTCAGTCCACAACCATCCTTGTTCACGCATTCTCAATATCAAGTCGATGACATAGGTATGACGTTCACCATTTACTACCCTTTCCTTGATATTCAAAATAAAAGTGCCTCGTGGCTTCAATACCCTTCTTAGCTCATTGGTAATGGGTAACATCCATTCCACATAGTCATCTGGATGAACACCGCCGTAAGTTTCCTTTCTTCTATCAGCGTATGGTGGTGATGTAAAAATTAAATCAATAGAATTGTCTTCGAGGGTTTTCAGAACCTTTTCTGAATCTCCTAGAATTAGTTTGGTTTCACAACTAATCATATTTTCATGCCTTTTCAAAACAATTGTTCTTATAAACTAGTTTACCACACCCACGACTGAATTAAAATAGGTATATAATAATTCTCTATGACCCAACCATTCACCTATTCCTTAGATGCCCAGGACGGGCGCGCCCGCGCAGGCCGTTTCTCCACGCCGCACGGCGAGCTGCTCACGCCGGTCTTTGCACCGGTCGGCACAGCCGCGACCGTCAAAGCCATCACGCCGGCACAACTGGAAGAGCTGGATGCCTCCCTGGTGCTGGCCAATACCTATCACCTGTACCTGCGTCCTGGCGACCAGCTGGTGGCCGAGATGGGCGGTGTGCACCAGTTTATGCAGTGGCACCGTCCGGTGCTGACCGATTCCGGGGGCTTCCAGGTCTTTTCTCTCAAGGAGAACAGCGCCATTTCAGATGAGGGGGTGGTGTTTCGCTCGCATATTGATGGCTCAAAGCACGAATTTACCCCGGAACGCGCCGTCCAGATCCAGGAAAACCTCGGTGCGGATATCATTATGGCTTTCGATGAGTGTGCCGACCCCTATGATTACGAGTACAGCCAGCGTGCCATGCAGCGCACCCATGCCTGGCTGGAACGCTGCCTGCAGGCCAAATCCCGCTCTGACCAGGCACTGTTTGGCATCGTTCAGGGCGGGATCCATCCGGACCTGCGCGTACAGTCTGCCGAGTTTGTCGCCAGCATGGATACACCGGGAATTGCCATCGGGGGGCTTTCGGTGGGCGAGACCAAGCCAGAGATGCACATGGTGCTGGAGACGGTCGATCCGGTTTTGCCGGAAGGCAAACCCCGCTACCTGATGGGTGTTGGCACCCCCGAGGACCTGGTCAATGGAGTGGCGCGCGGCATCGATATCTTTGACTGTGTGCTGCCCACCCGCCTCGGGCGGAACCACGCAGCCATGCTTCGCAGCGGCAAGCGCCTGAACCTGAAAAATGCCCCATTCGCCAAAGATCCCGGCCCGATCGATGAGAACTGCACCTGCTATACCTGCCGTACATTTACCCGCGCCTACCTGCGCCACCTGATCATGGCGAAGGAAATGCTCTCGGCGACCCTGCTTTCAATCCATAACCTGCATACCCTGATCCAGTTATCCAAAGACATGCGCCGCTCGATCATCGCCGGCACTTTCCAGGAAGATTATCGAGACCTGTTGGTCTCATAAGAAATTATTCACGGTTCACCCTTTTCGCTTTTCCTGATACACTACACCCCATGACAGTCTTTCAAGCGTTTATCTTAGGTCTCGTTCAGGGGGTCACGGAATTTTTGCCCATTTCCAGTTCTGGCCATCTGGTGCTGACCCCGTATCTGCTCAATTGGGATATTCCAAAAGAGCAGGTTTTTGTTTTTGATGTTCTGGTGCAAATTGGGACATTGGTGGCGGTGATCATCTATTTCCGGAAGGACTTGTGGTCAGTCCTGTCCGTCACATCGTCTGTGCTAGGACAAAAGGGATCCTTTCAGAAGCCTGAGGTGCGGATGGGCGTTTATCTTATCCTGGCAAGCATCCCGGCATTTTTTGTTGGGGTGATGCTCAAAAGCTCGGTAGAGATGGCATTTTCCAATCCCAAGTTCACGGTGTTGTCGTTGATTTTTACTGCCTTGCTGCTGATCTTGGCTGAACAGGTTGGCAAACATACCAAAAAGCTCACTCAGATCAACTGGCAGGATGCCCTGGTGATGGGAATCTTTCAGGCGGTCTCGCTTTTTCCTGGGGTCTCCCGATCCGGATCAACCATTTCCGGAGGGATGCTGCGTGGGCTGGACCGCCCGTCGGCCGCCCGCTTTTCTTTCCTGATGGCGATCCCGGTGATGGTGGGGGCTGGTACAGTAGCTGCTATTGACTTGTTTGCCACGGCAGGTTTGGGTGAATTCATCTTTCCCCTGCTGGTTGGTTTGATGACGGCGGCGATTGTTGGGTACCTGTCCATTCATTGGCTGCTGCGCTTCCTGGCAAACCATCCATTGTATTATTTCTCAATCTACTTGATTGCATTGACAACTCTGATCCTTGTTCTGAAATGATTCGCTTTTCTTGCACTGTGTGCGTGTTTCTTGCAGCGGCACTGCTGCTGGCCGGTTGTACCCCAACAGATGTTGCCTCACCAACTTCAACGCCATCTGTTGTGGTTGTAAATCTCACCCCTGCGGCTCGTCCTGCAGCCTCCGCCTTGAATGCCTGTGACGCGGCCCTCCCGGGAGTTCAGGTAGAAATCGAAGAGCGGTTCGCTTCTCAGGCCAACGGCGACTTGCTGGTCCGGCTTGGCGTGCCCGAATCTCCTCCCAATTTCCTGGCTCAGATCGCAATCGATGAACTGGCGGTGGTCCTGCATCCCGAGAATCCGGCTGCTTCGCTGACATCCAACGAAATCCGTTCCCTTTTCTCCGGACAGGTCACGGACTGGCAAGTCTATAGCGGGACGGAGGACCGGGTGGAGGTGTGGGTGCCGCTGTCGGTGGACGAAACTCGCCTGGCCTTCGATCATCACTTGATGCAAGGGGTTTCCATCGTGTCCGATGCTGGGCTGGCGCCCGATCCTGAGATGATGCAGCAGGTCATCACTGCCAACCCATCCGCCATCGGATATTTGCCGGTCTCCTGGCAGGCTCCCGGTCTTCATACCATCTTGTTGGGGATCCAACTGCCGGTGCTGGTGGCTGCCGAACAAGCCCCGCAAGGCCCGGCTGCGGAACTGGTCGCCTGCCTACAGGCAGAGATTGGGCAGCAAGCCCTGGCTTCCATTTATCCCTGATCATGAGCACTCTGCAAACTTGTTCGGATAAAGAGAGACTCGCAGCCTATCTGCACCGCTATCCCCAGTTGAATTATTATCCACTTGGGGACCTGGATGATTTTTTCTGGCCGGACACCCGCTGGTTTATATCACGGCAGGCAGGTGAAATCGATGCCCTGGCCCTGCTTTACACTGCCGAAGACCCGGTGGTGCTGCTGGCTACCCTCAACGAGAACCGGGAACCGCTCACCAGGCTGCTTGAGCACATGATCCCGCACCTGCCGGAACGCGTGTACGCCCATCTCAATCCGGGGTTCGAAATGCTTTTTTCTGCCCAATTCGCTCTCGATCACTACGGCGAGCATTTTCGCATGACCCTGACCAATCCCTCTGCCTTAGGCACTATCGATACCTCGGGCGTAGTACCCCTGAGCGAAGCAGATCTGCCCCGGCTCAACACCCTGTACACTGCCGCGTATCCGGGAACCTGGTTCAGCCCGCGCATGCTTACCACGCGTCAATATGTTGGCCTCCATGACGATCAGGGGCAGTTGTTGTGTGCGGCTGGCGTGCATGTCTATTCTCCGGACTACCGGGTCGCCGCGCTGGGGAACATTGCCACGCTGCCAGAACACCGCGGGCGCGGCCTGGCAACGGCCGCTGTGGCAGGTCTGTGCCAAAAGTTGATCAAGCAGGTCGATCTGATTGGCCTGAATGTGCGCACAGATAACCCGGCGGCCATCCATGCCTATCAGAAAACCGGGTTTGAGATCGTCGATATTTACCACGAATGGATGCTTTCCCGGATTTGATTCCTGAATTGGGAACTCCCGGAGAAATTATAGAATTTTCTAATATTGACACCTATCGTAATCCGCAAAACTCTGATACACTTTCGTTTGCCTTTATCCCTGAGCATATCAGGCTGGCTCCGACTTGACGGTCGGAGTTTTTTTGTGAGAATATCCATTCTCATCATTATAGGTAAGTAAAATGAAAGTAACCAGAACCAATTTAAGAAATATTGCCATCATCGCCCATGTTGATCATGGCAAGACCACCTTGGTAGACGGAATGCTGCGACAGGCAAGCGTCTTCCGTGAAAACCAGAGAGTGGCAGAACGCGTCCTCGACTCCAATGATCTTGAGCGTGAGCGCGGGATCACCATCCTGGCGAAGAACACCGCTATCCAGATCATTGACCCGGAGACCCAGGAAAAGGTCAAGATCAATATTGTTGATACCCCGGGACATGCTGATTTCGGTGGAGAGGTGGAACGCGTGCTGAATATGGTCGACGGTGTGCTGTTGCTGGTAGATGCCGCTGAAGGCCCGCGCCCGCAGACTCGTTTTGTGCTGAAAAAAGCCCTGGAAATGGGTCACCGCGCCATCGTTGTGATCAATAAAGTTGACCGCCGGGACGCCAACAGCACCCGGGTGCTCAACGAAACCTTTGACCTGTTCATCGAACTGGGCGCCAGCGACGAGCAGGCTGAGTTCCCGGTGGTGTACGCCGTGGCTACCGACCAGCGTGCCGGGCTGACCCCAGACCTGGGGCCCAACCTGAAACCGCTCTTCGAAACGATCCTCAAAGAAATCCCAGCCCCGGTGGTTGATCTCGATGCACCGTTGCAAATGCTGGTGACCACCCTGGATTACAACAACTACCGCGGTCTGACCGCGATTGGCCGCATCTTTGCAGGCCAGATGGCTGTGGAACAGCCCGTTACCCGCATCGCGCTGAATGGCGAGCACCTGCCGGAGACGATCCGCTACCTGTACGAACAGGATGGCCTTGAACGCAAAGAGATCAGCCAGGCCCTGGCTGGAGATATTGTGGCGGTCGCCGGACTCGAAGGGATTGAGATCGGGGAAACGCTGGCTGATCCCGAAAACCCGGTTGCACTGCCATCCATCCATGTGGAAAAACCCACTGTCCGGATGGCCTTTGGAGTCAATACTTCGCCATTCACTGGCCGGGAAGGTCGTTGGGGAACCTCCCGCAAGCTGCGCGAACGCCTGTTCAACGAACTGAAAAGTAATGTCGCCCTGCGGGTGGAAGAGACTGAAAGTGCCGACACATTCATTGTCTCGGGGCGCGGCGAGCTGCACCTGGCGATCCTGATCGAGACCATGCGCCGCGAAGGCTATGAGTTCCAGGTTTCTCGCCCGGAAGTGATCCTGCGCGCAGGGCCTGATGGGACCATGCAGGAGCCCTATGAAGAAGTACATATCGAGACCAAAGCCGATAGCGTAGGCGCGGTGGTCGAGATGCTTGGAAAACGCCGCGGCGAAATGACCAACATGATCGATTCGGCCACTGGCACCGTGCTGCTGACCTTCATTGTTCCCACGCGCGGTATGCTGGGGTTCCGCTACCAGTTCCTGACCGCCACGCGCGGTCTGGGTGTGATGAACACCTTGTTCCATGGCTACGGCCCGGTCAGCGGGACAATTGCCTCTCGCAGCCGGGGATCTCTGGTAGCGTGGGAAAGCGGGACAGCCTCTACCTTTGGATTGAAAAATGCTGAGGAGCGCGGTACGCTCTTCATCCAGCCGGGTACCGATGTGTATGCCGGGATGGTGGTCGGTGAACACCAGCGTCCAGGTGACCTGGAAGTCAACGTGTGCAAGACCAAACACCTGACCAACATGCGCAATTCGATTCGCGATATTGAGGTGCGGCTCACCACCCCCAGGCAGATGAGTCTGGATGAATGTATTGAATATCTGGTGGATGATGAACTCTTGGAAGTCACACCGGAAAGCCTGCGCATCCGGAAACGCCTCCTCGACCATAACCAGCGCGGCAGAGAGGCCAAGCGCGCCAAAGAGGTTGTGGCATAACACTGCCTCTGCCTGAAAATAACAGACCAATGTCAACATCCCTGGAATCTCAGGGATGTTTTTTTATGCAGGGCAGTGGGGGAACAGAATCAGAATTCCGCTATGGTTTGCTCAATATCACTTGACGATCTAAAAATCTATGCCGGCGACTGCTTCGCCCAGCTCGCAGTGACAGAAAAAATATATTGTCATTGCGATTGAGCGAAGCGAAAGAAGCAATCTCCGACTTTGAGAAACTCATGGAATTGCCGCCTGCAAAGCTGCGACCTCAACCAACAAAAGATTATAATAGCCGCATGACACTTTCTTCCCTGCTCTCCCACTGGCGGGCTGAACCAACCGTCGGCGGCAATATCATCGAATGGCACACCATCCCGGCGCGCAGCGAGCAGCTGGCTCCGCTGCCGGCTGGCTTGCATCCCGCCCTGGCAGGGGTGATGGCCCGGCGCGGCTATCCCAGCCTGTACAGCCACCAGTCCTCGGTTTGGGCGGCGGCCCAGTCGGGGCAAAATGTTGCCCTGGTGACAGGGACGGCAAGCGGAAAGACCCTGGCCTATAACCTGCCGGTGCTCGATCGGTTGATCCGCGTTCCGGAAGGGCGAGCTCTGTACCTGTTCCCGACCAAAGCACTGGCGCAGGACCAGAAAACCGAACTGGAGCAGTTCAACCGGTTCCTGCCCGACGATCTGCATGTCCCGGTGGGCACTTATGATGGGGATACGGTGCAGTCCGCCAGACCAAAAGTGCGCCAAAATGCCCGGATCATCATTTCCAACCCGGATATGCTGCACACGGGCATCTTGCCGCACCATACCCGCTGGGCGGAGTTCTTTGCCAATTTGCAGTACGTGGTGATTGATGAGATGCATATCTACCGAGGGGTGTTTGGCTCGCATGTCGCCAATGTCCTGCGCCGGCTCAAGCGGATCACTCAGTTCTATGGGGCTTCGCCCCAGTTTATTCTCACCTCAGCCACGATTGCCAACCCGCTCGAGCTGGCTGGAAAACTCACCGAGACCAGGACAGTGCTGGTGGATGAAGATGGCTCCCCACGCGGCCCGAAGCATTTTTTGATCTACAACCCTCCGATCGTCAACCAGGATTTGGGGATCCGCCGCAGCGTACTGCAGGAAAGCGTGCGCCTGGCAGCCGATCTGCTGGCATACCAGATCCAGACGATTGTCTTTGGGCGCAGCCGCAGGGCGATCGAAGTGATGCTCAATTACCTGCGGCTTGAATCAGGCAACCCGGAGGCCGTGCGCGGCTACCGCAGCGGTTACCTTCCCCGCCAGCGCAGAGAGATCGAAGCCGGGCTGCGTTCCGGCGAAGTGCGGGCGGTGGTGGCTACACCCGCTCTTGAATTGGGGATTGACATTGGCGGGATGGACGCGGCGGTTTTGGCAGGATACCCCGGGACGATCTCGGGGGCCTGGCAGCAGGCTGGGCGCGCCGGACGGGCGCGGGATGTCTCCCTGGCAGTCCTGGCAACCTCGGCCAACCCGCTGGACCAGTTCCTGGCCCGGCACCCCGAGTTCTTTTTCGGCAGCTCACCGGAGCAGGCCTTGATCAATCCCAACAACCTGCTGATCTTGCTGGCGCATATCCGCTGTGCGGCATTTGAGCTGCCTTTCCATGCTGGCGAGGGGTTTGGTGACGTGCCTGGCGAGGAGGTCGAAGAGTTCCTCCAACTCTTGGAACAGTCCAATGAACTGCACGAATCGAAAGGAAAATATTACTGGATGGCGGATGACTACCCGGCGCATGCCATTTCGCTCCGCTCGGCTTCTCCCAACACCGTCATCCTGCATGCCCAGACCGAGGAAGGCTGGAAGACGGTCGGGGAGGTGGATTCGGCCAGCGCAGACTGGTTTGTCCATCCGGAGGCAATTTACATGCACGAAGGGCAGACCTACCTGGTGGATGAGCTTGACCTCGACCAGCAGCTGGCTTACCTGGTGCCGGTCGAAGTGGATTACTATACCCAGCCCCGCCAGGAATCGGAAGTTACCTTACTGGACATTTTCGCCCGGGAGGAGGCACAGGGGGCGGCGAAAAGCTATGGCGAGCTGAACATCACCAACCAGGTAGTTGGCTACCATAAGATCGAGTGGCATACCCACCAGCGGCTGGGAATTGGCAACCTGGAGATGCCGCAGAAAGAATTCCAGACCACCGGGTACTGGCTCTCCCTGCATGAGGCCACCGTCAATGTGTTGCGCGACCAGAAGTTGTGGAACAGCGACCCGAACCGCTACGGCCCGAACTGGCCCCAGCAGCGCGAGGCCGCTCGCAAACGGGATCGCTACACCTGCCAGAACTGCGGGGTGGTGGAAGACGGCCGGGCGCACGATGTCCATCACAAGATTCCCTTCAAGGCGTTTGAGAATTTTTTGGATGCCAACCGCCTTGAAAACCTGACCACCCTTTGCCCGACCTGCCACCGGCGGGCGGAAGCGGTGGTGCGAGTGCGCAGCGGCCTCTCGGGGCTGGCCTTTGCCCTGGGGCATATTGCGCCCCTGTTCCTGATGTGCGCGCCCGGGGACCTCGGCGTGCATGCCGACCCGCAGTCCGGGCTGGCAGAGGGCCAGCCGGTTGTGGTGCTGTATGAACAGGTGCCTGCCGGGGTAGGGTTCAGCGAGCGGCTGTTTGAACTGCATGATGAGATCATGCTGAGGACTTACCAGCTGGTACAGGCCTGCGAATGCTCGGATGGCTGCCCGTCCTGCGTCGGCCCGGGGGGTGAGCAGGGAGCAGGAAGCAAGCAGGAGACCCTGGCCTTGCTCAAGCTGTTGAATGGTATACCGTTAGAAGAATAGGGGATCTTAACTGAGCTGCTTCAGACGGGCTTGCACAAATGCATGCAGGGGAGCAGTTTCGTGGGGGATCTGTTCGCTCAGCCGCCCGGCGGCTACCGGGAGCATCCAATTGTCCAGGTCTGCGCGCGAATAGGGGCTGTGCTGGAAATATCGCCTCAAGTAAAGTTTCACCATTGTGCTGAAAATGAATCGGCCGAAGTACTCTTCGGGAGGGACGCCGTAGGTGCCAATCACCACGGTGCGGGCGACGTCTGCCAGGGGGTGGCCGAGGGTGGCATCGATCCAGTCGATAATCACCGGTCCATTGTTAGTCAGCAGGATGTTGTCCGGGTGGAAATCCCCGTGGAGCAGCTTGGTCTCCTCGGGCAGGCTAAACAGGTGCCGCAGGAGGGTGTTTTGGGTATCTTCATCAAACTCTGAGACAGCCTGGATCTTCCCGGCCAGCCTTTCCTGGACAGGTTCCAGGTTTTCAGCCTCCCGCTGGTGCATCTCCAGGTGCAGGTCGGTCATCAGCCGGGAAAAATGGGGGAACCGGTAAGGCTTTTTGATGATCTGCACCAGCATCGTTGAACCCCCCACCCGCTCGTAGAGGATCCCCACACGTCCCTCAATCTCGAGAATCTCACCCACGATGGGGACGCGGTAGCCGGTCTGCTGGCTGGCGAGGGCCTGGCCGTGCTCAAATTCTGCCACGCGGCGCGGCCATCCGTCCCGGTAGAGTTTCAGCACCTGGTCATCGCCCCAGGCGAACACTTCTGCGGTACGTCCATCAGCTAGTTTGGGACCCGGTTTTGTTGCCATGGAGCAGATTGTACTTCAAAGTGAAGGCCTTTGCTAAGGGAGAACACCCATCTGGTAGATCTCTACCTCGATCGGTGTCCAGGAAAAATCATTGCACACCCCCGCAGCACAAGCCGAAACGCCAACCACCAGGTCCATTTCTGCTCTCAGATCCACATAATCACCCGCTGTTGAGCGCGGCGGCAGGATGCTGATCTTCCCTGACTGGCTGATCTCGATGTTCATAAAGAGGTTCAGGGGTATGGCCAGTGGAGGGAGTCGGACCCCATATTGGACCAAACTGCTCGTTAAATTCTCGAAGCAATTCGGGTGCATCTCTGTGGCTCCGTAACTTTTGGCAAACATCTCCTGGCTGCAAGGGGCATACAGCATGATGTGCTTTCCCACCCGGTCTGTGGTGATCCTGAGCATCGGGTTGCTTTTGCTGGAATAAAGCACATCCCCTTCTGAGAAGAATATTTTCCCGTTGTAGTCGATTGTATGGCCAGAGGACAGGACTTCATCGTGCGAATGTTCGGCAATGCAGAACAGATCAGCCACCTGGCCCCCGGTGACATCGATGATGCGGGCAGTTTGTCCTTGTTTGATCGTGAAGGCTGTGCCTGTTTGAGCAGGGATATGGAGTTGTTTGGCAGGCTGAGGAAGTTGACTTGTCATTTTAATTTTTCCATGTGCCCGGAAATCCATCCCAGGCGAATTGACCTCTGTGCCATTATACGATGATTCGTATTTTTTTCCTTTGGTCAATGCGAGCCCGGCGCTGGCGAAGCACCTTCTTATGAAGGGATAGATTGCCACGCTGCGCTCGCAATGACAACAAAAATGAGAATCGTCATTGCGAGGAAGGGTCGCGACTGAAGCTATCTCTGCCTTCGAGAAAGCCATTCAGAAGGGTTACCGCCCCTTGACTTGCACAGACCAGACCAGTATACTCAGGGTAGAACTACAACCAACGGGGAGCTCGGTGTTGCCGGGCTGAGAGGTAGGCCGTAAGCCTACGACCCGCGGACCTGATCCGGGTAATGCCGGCGGAGGGATCGTACACACCCAACACCCTCCGGCAGCCCGACGGAGGTTTTTTTATGCGTGCGGTCATTTTTGCCAATGGACTCCTCGAAGACCCTCAAGGAGCGCTCTCGCTCCTGCGGCCTGATGATACGATCATCGCCGCCGATGGGGGCGCGGCTCACTGCCGGGCGCTGGGGATCACCCCGGCGCTGATCGTGGGAGACCTCGATTCGCTCCGCCCGGAGGATGCCGTGTATTGGGGGGAACGCGGCGTGCAGTTCATCCGTCACGACCAGCGCAAGAATGAGACTGACCTGGAATTGGCACTGATGCGTGCCCAGGGATTGGGCCGGGAAGAAGCGTTGGTGCTGGGGGCATTAGGCGGGCGCTGGGACCAGACCTTGGCCAACCTGCTGCTGCCTGCCTATCACCTGCTGGAGGACTTGAAAGTTACCTTTTGGCATGCGGGGTTGTGGATCTACCTGGTGCGCGGCCAGCGGGAGATCCGCGGACGGGCGGGTCAAATCGTCTCATTGATCCCGGTTGGGGGGGATGTGCTGGGGGTTCGCACCCAGGGGTTGGAGTGGCCGCTGGAAGATGAACCCCTGGTCTTCGGCGCAACCCGCGGGGTGAGCAACCTGCTGACGGGGGAAACCGCCACCATCCAGGTGAAGGATGGGTATCTATTGTGTTTTGTTTTCGATAGTGACCAGGCTGAACAGGCACCATTTGATGAGAGGTAAGTGATGAGAAAATGTTTGAGTTTACTGGGACTGGTTTTATTTGCACTGAGCGCGTGTACCTCCAATGCTTCGGCACCCGCGGACACTCAAGGAGCGGCAGACGAAAAGGGGGACCTGGCCACGGCCACCCCTGAAGAACAAGAGCAGCAGACCCTGGTGGTGATGACGCATGATTCCTTTGCGATCTCGGATGAGGTTCTCGAAGCGTTTCAGCAGGAGAATAATGTTGAGATGTCGTTTATCCGTTCTGGCGATACCGGGATGGCGGTCAATGCCGCGGTGTTGGCGGCTGGTAAGCCGTTTGCAGATGTCTTTTATGGGGTGGATAACACCTTCCTCAGCCGGGCACTGGAGGCAGACATCTTCGAGGTCTATCAGCCTTCCCTCCTGGCAGAGATCCCGGTGGAATTCCAGCTTGATCCGCAGTACCGCGTTGTCCCGGTTGATTATGGGGATGTCTGCCTGAATTACGACCGCCTGTACTTCGAGGAGAACAACCTCGCTCCGCCATCCTCATTGGAGGATTTGCTCTCCCCGGCGTATGCAGAGATGCTGGCGGTGCCCAACCCGGCCAGTTCTTCACCCGGGCTGGCATTTTTGCTGACGACGATCGGCCATTTTGGCGAAGAAGGCTACCTGGAGTACTGGCAGGGGCTGGCAGAAAACGGCCTGAAAGTGGTCAACGACTGGGAGACGGTCTACAACATCGAGTTCAGCCGCTGGGGCGGGACGCGCCCGGTGGTGGTCTCGTATGGGTCCAGCCCGCCGTTCGAGGTGCTCTATGCCGTAGAGCCGATCGAGTCCCCGCCGACGGGTGTGCTGACCGCGGACGGTGCCTGCTACCGGCAGATCGAATTTGTCGGCATCCTCAAGGGCACCGGGCAGCGCGCCCTGGCGGAGAAATGGGTGGACTTCATGCTCTCGACCACCTTCCAGGAAGATTTGCCGCTCCAGATGTACGTGTTCCCGGTCAATCCTCAGGCCCAGCTCGACCAGGTATTCCTCGATTTCCTGGCGATCCCTGAAAATCCGGTGATGCTCGACCCGGAAAAGATCACCGAGAACCGGGAAAAGTGGATCAACGACTGGCGCGAGACGGTCTTACGCTGAGGTACTGATGATGGCAAGTACAGATCGCCCCCATATGCCCGGGTACGGACTACAGCCGCCCTCCCCGGAAGCCGGGCTGCTCCCCTGGAGCTTTGTCAGCGAGAAAATGGTCTCTGCCTGGAATTATTGGCTGGGCACCGCCAGCGCAGAAGGCAAACCGCAGGCTGCCCCGGTATGGGGGATTTGGGTGGAGGATCAGTTCTATTTCAGCACAGGAGAGCGCTCGCGCAAAGCGCGCAACCTGGCAGCGAACCCGCAGCTGGCCGTCCATTTGGAGAGTGGTGATGAGGTGGTGATCCTGGAAGGGAGGGTGGAAGAAGTCTCTGCCGGAACGTGGTTCGATCACCTGGACCAGGTCTATTACGCAAAATATAAGGTGCACCTCACAACCCACAACCCGGTCTACCGGCTGGCTGCTGAGACGGTTTTTGGCTGGCGCGAGCAGGATTTTCCAACTTCGGCCACACGCTGGCGTTTTGATCTTCAGGGATAGGCGTAAGTATGTTTAATCTGGATGCCGGGGTTGGTGAAACCCCAATGACCAAAAGACTGGTTCCCCTGCTGTGGCTGGTGCCGCTGGCTTTTTTGGGGGTGTTCTATTTTTATCCGCTGGGAACGATCTTCCAGGTCAGTTTCAGCCGGGCAGAAGGAAGCCTCTGGCAGACGGTTTTGGAAATGCTGCAAGCCCCCAGTGTGCGGCGGGTGGTCGGGTTCACGTATTATCAGGCCGGGCTGTCCACCCTGCTGACCTTGCTGGTGGGGCTGCCCGGAGCATACCTGTTTGCGCGGTATACCTTCCGGGGAAAGAACTTACTTCGGGCGCTGACTGGTGTCCCGTTTGTGATGCCTACCCTGGTGGTGGCGGCGGCCTTTGACGCATTGTTGGGGAGCCGCGGCTGGCTGAACCTGGGCCTGATGCAGCTTTTTGACCTGGCTGAACCGCCGTTCCAGTTCAGCAATACGCTGACCGCGATCCTCCTGGCGCATGTCTTTTACAATACGACGATCGTGATGCGGCTGGTGGGAGACTTCTGGGCCAACCTGGACCCGCGTCTGTCCCAGGCGGCGCGGATGCTGGGCGCTAACCGCTGGCAGACCTGGCGCAAGGTCACGCTCCCCTTGCTGGCTCCGGCGATCCTTGCGGCGGCATTGCTGGTATTCATCTTTGATTTCACTTCGTTTGGGGTGATCCTGATCCTGGGCGGGCCGCAGTTCTCGACGATAGAGGTGGAGATTTATTACCAGGCGATCAGCCTGTTCAACCTGCCGCTGGCCGCTGTCCTGGCGATCATCCAGTTGCTCACCACCCTGGGCCTGACCGTGATCTATACCCGCCTGATGGCGCGGCTGTCGCGCCCGCTCTCGCTGCGGCCGAAAAGCCTTACCCAGCAGCGGCTCAGCACATGGCGTCAGCGCCTGGCAGCCGGCCTGCTGGTGGCCTTTTTATTGGGTTTGTTCATCACGCCGCTGGTATCGCTGGGGGTGCGCTCTTTCGTTCAGCTGGAACCTGATCGCGGGCAGCGGACATTCGAGGGGCCGCATGTGACCCTGGCGTTTTACCGCGCCTTGTGGCAGAACAGCAACCAATCGATGTTCTTTGCCTCTCCAGCGGAGGCATTGGCAACATCCATGGGGTATGCCGGCGGGACGGTCGCCCTCTCGCTGCTGCTGGGGCTGCCGGCAGCCTGGATGCTGGCAAACCGCCAGCAGGACCTGGTCAGCCGGATCCTGGACCCGCTGCTGATGCTGCCGTTGGGAACGTCTGCCGTTACCCTTGGGCTGGGCTTCATCGTCACTCTGAACCGGCCCCCGCTCGATCTGCGCACATCGCCCCTCTTGATTCCATTGGCGCATACCCTGGTGGCCTTCCCGTTCGTGGTGCGCAGCCTGACCCCGGCTCTGAGAAGTATCCAGCCGCGCCTGCGCCAGGCCGCCGCTGTGCTGGGTGCCAGACCCTGGGATGTTTTTCGTTCTGTTGACCTGCCGCTGGTCGCGCGGGCGCTGCTGGTCTCGGCCGTGTTTGCCTTCACCATCTCGCTGGGAGAATTTGGTGCCACCGCCCTGGTGGGCAGGCCAGATCTGCCAACCGTTCCGGTAATGATCTACCGCTATCTCTCTCAGCCCGGTGCGCTCAACTACGGGCAGGCCAT
Source organism: Anaerolineales bacterium (assembly GCA_035458505.1). GTDB lineage: Bacteria > Chloroflexota > Anaerolineae > Anaerolineales > UBA11579 > UBA11579. Next base: position 15,927 of record DATHZS010000032.1, read on the forward strand.
CGCCCTGTCCACGATTTTGATGGTGGCGACCACCGTGGGAATGCTGCTGATCGAACGCGCCCGGGTTGGAGAAGGTGCAGAATTTTGAGGTAAGATAGGTTGAATTTGGCAGCACAATTAAATTTTGAGGTTTGGGATGAGCGGTCTGTCCATTGCTGGAATTCATAAAACTTTCGGGGGAAAACCTGTCCTGGCGGGGGTGAGTTTTGACCAGGCCCCGGGAGAAGTCCTGGCAGTCCTGGGCCCGAGCGGCTGCGGGAAATCGACCCTGCTTTCCATTATTGCCGGGTTGGTCCTGCCGGAACAGGGTAAGGTGATTTGGGATGGGCAGGACTTTTCCGGTATCCCTCCCCATAAGCGCAACTTCGGATTGATGTTTCAGGATTATGCCCTGTTTCCGCATATGAACGTCCGGGCAAATGTCGCGTTTGGTCTGCGGATGCACGGTCTTCCAAAGGATGTTGTGGAGAAGACCGTTGCCGAAACGCTCGATCTGGTCGGGCTGCCGGGTTTTGACTCCCGCGATGTGCATACGCTTTCTGGTGGAGAGCAGCAGCGGGTGGCCCTGGCGCGGGCATTGGCACCTCAACCGAATGTGTTGATGCTGGATGAGCCGCTTGGCTCGCTGGACCGGGCCCTGCGCGAGCAGCTTTTGGAAGACCTGCGGGAGATCATCCGGCAGGCGCAGCAAACCACCTTATATGTCACGCACGACCAGGAAGAAGCCTACACCCTGGCGGACCGGATCGTGGTGATGCGCGCCGGGAAAGTGGTCCAGATCGGGACCCCACAGCAGATCTACCAGCAGCCTAACTCCGCTTTTGTAGCCCGTTTCGTCGGCCTGAACAACCTGCTGCCGGGTAAGGCTCGGGGGAGTGAGGTGCGTACCTCTCTGGGAGTGTTTCCGCTCGCCAGTCCCGCGCAAGGGCCAGTGCAGGTGCTGCTGCGCCCGAATGCTGCCCGGTTTGGGGATGAACATACAGATCTGACCGGGGAAGTGACCGAAGTTGTCTTCCGGGGTGAAACCTGCCTGGTGCGGATCAGTGCTGGGGAAGAAAAGCATCCTTTGAGTTTTGAGCTGCCTTCCAACGAAGCTATTCCGCAGGCGGGCGACAGGGTACAGTTTTCGATTGATGCAGGCCCAGGGCTGGCGTGGTTCACAATGGAGCAAGATGAACTCGATTGACGTGGTGAAATTGAACCACAGCGGCCTTGAGGTATTTCGCTACCCGGGATGGGTGCTGTCCCGCAGTGCAGATTCGATCACGCTGGAAGCGTTTTTTTCATGGGGAGATACACCGGTGGATGAGATTATCCTTCATCGGGGAGACCGCTTCGTGGAAACTTATTTCACCGACCGGTGGTACAACATCTTTGAGATCTTTGCTCACGATACCGGTGCCCTGAAAGCCTATTACTGCAATATTGGCTACCCCGCCCAGATTACCGATGGATCAGTTTCGTACCGGGACCTGGCACTGGACCTGCTCATCTTGCCGGATGGCAGGCAGGTTCTCCTGGATGAAGATGAGTTTCAGCAGTTGAACCTCCCGGATCAGGCAAGGCAGCAGGCTTTGTCTGGGCTGGCTGATCTGCAGGAAGAGTTCAGGCGTAAAATTTCTGCCTCACATCGAGGCTGATCACTTTTTTTGAGGAAGCGTATGAAGCGAAATGACCTGGCGTATGCGCAATACCTGGATCGGCAAGACCCGCTGCGCACCTTCCGGGAGCGGTTTGTGATTACCGACCCGGAACTAGTGTACCTGGACGGGAACTCCCTGGGACGGTTGCCAAAAGCTGCTCAGACCCGGGCCAGCGAACTGGTCGATGATGCATGGGGAGACCAGTTGATCCGCAGTTGGGGGCAGGGCTGGATGGAAGCGCCCAGACGGATTGGCGCAAAACTGGCGCAGCTGATTGGAGCCAAGCCGCACGAGGTCGTTTTGGCTGATTCGACCTCTGTCAACCTGTTTAAATTGGTGATGGCTGCATTGAAATACCAGGTAGGGCGGAGCCGCATCCTGACGGATGACCTCAACTTCCCTTCGGATGTGTATATCCTCGAGCGTGCGGTGAAGCTCGCCGGGGGCGAGACCGAGCTGAAGTTGATCCCTTCTGAAGATGGGATTCACGGCCCGGCCGAGCAGATTGCTGCGGCTCTTGACCAGGATACCGCTTTGCTGACCCTGTCACACACTGTTTTCAAAAGCGGGTATACCTACGATATGGCCGCCCTGACATCTGCCGCGCACCAGCACGGGGTCCTGGTGTTGTGGGACCTGAGCCATTCTGCTGGAGCCCTGCCAGTCGATCTCAATGCGGCGGGGGTAGACCTGGCCGTTGGCTGCACCTATAAGTACCTCAACGGCGGGCCGGGGTCTCCGGCCTTCCTGTATGTACGGGAAGACCTGCAGGCGGCACTCGATAATCCGATCAGCGGGTGGATGGGGCAGCACAAGATGTTTGATTTTTCCCTGGAGTACCAGCCTGAGCAGGATATGAGGAAATTCCTCAGCGGAACTCCGCCGATCCTGTCAATGTCGCTGGTTGAGCCGGGGGTCGATCTGCTTCTGGAGGCCGGGATGGCCGCCGTGCGCCAGAAATCTCTCCGGCAGACGGAATACCTGATCCAGCTTTGGCAGGAGTGGCTTGCCCCATTGGGCTTCTCGCTGAATTCGCCGCGTACTGCTGAACGGCGCGGCTCGCATGTTTCCCTTGGGCACCCGGAAGGCCTGCGGATTGATCAGGCCCTGATCGATGCCTACCGGGTGATCCCTGATTTCCGCGCTCCGGACAATATCCGCCTGGGGGTTGCACCGTTATATACTACGTATGAAGAGGTTTTCAGGGCAGTTGAGTCGCTGAAGGAGATCGTTGAGCGCGGCGTATATCAGGACTATTCTGCTGAACCCCCAGAGGTGACGTGATGGTACAAAAAATCTATGATATATCCAGGGTTTTCTCCCCGAGCATCGCCACCTGGCCGGGCGACGTGCCTTTCTCTTTGCAGGACACATTTTCTCAGCGTGAGGGGTTTTCGGTGAATGTGGGCAGGGTGCAAACATCTCTCCATACCGGCACGCACATTGATGCTCCTTACCATTTCGACTCTCAGGGTGAGACTGCCGAACAGCTCGAGCTGTCTGCCTTCTGGGGGCTGGCCCAGGTGGTCACAGTGGGAAGAAAGCATGGTCCCCTGGAGGTGGAGGATTTGGCCGGGGTGAATCTGGAAAGTGCCCCGCGCCTGCTGCTGCATACCGCCGCCAGTGAATTCCCCCAGGATATTTTTCCTGGCAAGATCGTTTATCCCTCGGTGAGTTTGGTGAGCGCTTTATCGGCTGCGGGAATGGTTCTGCTGGGGACGGATGCCCCCTCGATGGATGCGCTGGATGACCAAACTTTGCCGGGACATGCAGCCCTCTACCGGCATGGGATTTCGATTTTAGAAGGGCTGAATTTAACCGGAGTACCCGATGGTCTGTATGAGCTGTGTGCGCTCCCGCTTAACATTAAAGGCGGAGATGGAAGCCCGGTCAGGGCTGTTCTCCGCCAAATGAGGTGAAACCAGCACGTCACATTGCACCCTACACTTGGATGCCAGCTGGTTTAGCTACCAACCGTAGAATGCTTATGCTGTTCTTAGATCAAAATTCTTGAAAATACTAAAAATTTAATACACCGCGCACCCATTCGAAGAGCGGGTCGCCCAGGTACTGGTAAAACAAATACCCGCCAACGATACAGCAGCAGCACAACAAGATAACGGCTCCGGCAATGATGAGAATTGTCCTCCGGTTATCTTTTTCGGGCTTGGCTTCTTCAAATTCAATATAGTTATTGTCATCCATGTTCATGTCTCACTCCTTTAATTGTTTCAATGGACCAGCGAATTGCATGATTCTATGACTGCCAAAAACCAACATGATCAAATAGCATTTTCAATTCCGTCTCAACGGATACTCCTCCGTGCTTCCGCTCTTGCCAGCTTACGGGTGCGCCTGCGCCAGAGAAACCAGATCAGCCAGGCGGTAAAGAAAGCCAGTAAGAAGCCCAGGAACACCGGGAGCAGAATGGCAAGGATCGATACAACCGTCGAGATGATGTCCTCCAGAACACTGACAAAGATATTCCCGGTCCCGGCAGTGGTCGCAGTCACTGCGGGGCGCACCGCACCTGCCTTGGCGGCATGCACGCCGCCTGCCACCAGCAATCCGGCAGCCAAAGACAGGACAGGATGGACATCCGTTACGGCATCGGCACTGGCGGCAAACAAGATCGCACCCGCAGTGGGGCGGATAATCGTTTGGATGATATCGTTCACATGGTTGAGGGCGGGGACTTTGTCAGCAAAGAATTCCACCACCGACAGCACCACCAATAAGCCGATGATCCACCAGCTGGATAGGGCATCCCACGGTTCCTGCAGTGTAATCAGCTTGGTGAACTTCGCCAGGAGCGCAACGATCAGCATCGGGATGTAGGCGTTGAGTCCGGCTGAAGCTGATAATCCGAATGCGGAAAATATGCCTTCCATTTTTCCTTCCTTATCTTTTAATCATTATACATAAAAATATTTTTCTGCCACCGGATATTTGTGCGGCGTATCAGAGATGTTTCCCCTCGGCTGTCATCAGCCAATTTCTATGTGAAAGCCTTCCCAGGTGCCGGTCAGCCAGAAGCGGCCCAGATCGAGCAGAGCGATATGCACAAAGGCTGTGATCAGCCCGCCCAATATCCATGGGATCAGCTGACTGGTGTGATTGACCTGGTTCTCTCTGCGCAAGACCACCATCCAGAGCATGGTGTACAGCAGCATCAGGATTGCGAGGACCCCCAGCACGCCAATGATCGTGAATGAGATCAGGATTGCCGGCAGTTCGGTCAGGATCAACCCCGCGCTGGTGTAGCCGACTGCTACCATCCCGCCAAACTGCTTCCAGTCCTGGAAGTATGGGTCAGGGGAGAATTGTTTCCAGGCTGTCTGGTTGAATGTCGGCAGGATCACCGCCGCCATGGTCAGCCCCATTCCGGTCCCAGTCAGCAAACGCAGGGTGTTGTTTGGCTCGTAAATCAGCCCATGCTGCAGGAACAGCCTGGCGGCTGAGTTGATCCCGTCGATTCCAAAAGCGATGAAGAAGATTGCCAGGACGATCTGGAATTTTCTCTCAGGCCATGCGCTCCGCCGACGCCCCAACAGCAGCTGGTAAACGAGTCCCAGCAGCACCCCGACATACATCCCGGTACAGCGAGCGCAGAGTGAGATCGGTTGGCCATTAATTTTGAAGGACCGTTCAAAAATCTGGTGGCACACGGCATACCCTACCGCATCGGACTTGCCTTCCAATCCTGGGGGAGTATTCAACAGCCAGCCGGTCAGCACCACTGCGAGCACAATCACCAGCAGCCATTTGGTTGGCAGGCGGTTGAAGATGGTTTTTTTGCTGGTTGGGGGGAAGGGCTCACCTGGAGGATTGTCGTTTCTGGTCATTGGGCTTCGGCACCTTTGGTTCGATGCTAGATTGTATCATTTTAATCACTGAGGAGTATCAGATGCACGATTTTGGAGGTTAGCACAGAATTTGCACCCTTTTCCCTGAAAGACATACGGTTGGCTGAAATGCCTGTTTCTCAGATGGATTCCAATCAGAAACGGGTCTCAATACGATTTGCCAATCTGCCTTAGTATTGTTATATTGGTACCAGTATGAAAAACACCTGGCTGATCATCCCAACACTTTTTTTATGCGTGGTGCTGCTTGCTGTGACTCCGGCGGATGCCTCTGATGGACAGCAGGCGGCGGGTACTCCAACCGCGCAGCAAAGCCCCACGCCCACCCTGACCGCAACCCTGCCGCCGGCAGATTCAGCTGAGTTCACCAATACGCCCCCTCCCACCTATATCCCCACACCCACTCCAACCCAAATTCCGCTGGTTCCCTGGACGGGTCTGCCGGTGGTGGTGCCTTTGCTATCCAGCGGCCCGCCTGAAGATGGCTATGGGCCGGATCATTATCCGGTATATATCAACCCACTTACCGGCCTGGTAGTGGCAGATCCGCAGTTTCTCGACCGGCGCCCGGTGGTAGTCAAGGTGACCAATTACCCGCGCTATGTTCGCCCGCAGTCTGGGCTGTCCAGGGCAGATATTGTTTTTGAATATTATATGGAGCAAGGGATTTCACGTTTTATCGCCGTGTTTTATGGTGAGTCGGTGGAAAAAATTGGCCCTGTCCGGTCGGCTCGTTTGTTTGATGAGCATATCTTCCGCATGTTTGATTCGTATTTTGTATTTGGGTATGCGGATGTGCATGTGCTGGAATATTTAGAGGAACTGGAAACAGAGATTGTCAGGCGTTTTGTGCTTGAGAATGACCTGGATCATGAGAATAAATGTGGGCTATCCGCCCCGAACCGCCTGTGCAGAGACCCTGAACTGGAAGGCTACAATACGATGTTCGCCAACACAGAAGCGATCCGGAGTTCTTTTGAGGACCTGTACGACAATAACCAGCGGCCAGATTTGTCCGGACTGTATTTTTCAGACCATGTCACCCCAAGCATCCACCCGGCGACAATCCTCAAGCTGCGCTATTCTCCCTCAATCTACAATTATTGGGAATACGACCCCGTTTCAGGGTTGTATCTGCGTTGGGATGAGACCCAGGGCAGTATGGACCTGACGCTGGAAATCTATGCACCGCATTATGATGCCTTGACCAATGAGCGCCTGAGTGCGGCGAATGTGGTCTTTTTGGTCGTGGACCATAAGTTTTATGCCTATACCGAGGGCACAGAAATTGTCGGGATCGACCTGAACGGCCGCGGGAAAGCCTATGTCTTCAGGGATGGTTTTTATTACCCGGCCGAATGGGTGCGCCCCGGAGATGGGGGGGTGCTGCAGTTGTACACCCCGGAGGGTGAGCCCTTCCCGCTGAAACCCGGACAGACCTGGTTTGAGGTTGTCAGCCAATACACCGAACTTGATCAATCCGGGCAGACCTGGAAATTCCATTTCCAGACCCCACCGGCCCCACAATGGAAGATCTACCTGCTGAATCCCGGGGTCAGCCCTTTGGAATGGTTCTATGAAGACCAGAATCCGGGGAAGATCATGCCCTGGAATGGCGTCATTGAGACGCCAGCGGCCACTGAGGAGAGTGACGGCGAGTAGCATTGCATCGAAAAAGGATGGGTTAGTTTGATCAAGAATGAGGCGCTCGCGCCTCTTTTTTAATGCTGCATTGGGTCAAGACTGGGCGGATTCAGTAAGCCAGCCTATCGGATGAGAAAAAAGACAGTTTCACTTTGAGCGATATTCAATAATCTGTTATCATTACCCAACCCGACGAATGAGTAGAGTTTCCCCATGATCCGAATAAGCAACCTGACTTTTCATTATCCCGGCCAACCACCCATCTTTGAAGGATTTAATTGGCAGGTGATGCCAGGGGAGGCCTGGGCGGTGCTGGGGCCCTCTGGCTGTGGGAAAAGCACCTTGCTGTACCTGCTGGCCGGTCTGCGGCACCCTGTTCAGGGCGAAGTGGAGGTAGGAGGAGAGGTTCTGACCAGCCCGCGCCCCCAAACCGGGCTCATTTTGCAGGATTATGGCTTGCTCCCCTGGGCTACGGTGCAAGAGAATGCCAGCCTCGGGCTGCGGCTCCGCCGATTTTACGGCCCGGACGGTCGGCACGCCCCCACCGATCAACTTGTCCAGGATGTGCCGCGCCAGGTGGCCTACTGGCTGGATCGGCTGGGATTGGAAGCGGTGGCAGAAAAATTTCCCAGCCAAATCTCTGGCGGCCAGCGCCAGAGGACGGCAATTGCCCGCACGCTGGTGCTTGCACCAGACTTGCTGCTGATGGACGAGCCATTTGCCTCGCTGGATGCTCCCACCCGGCAGAGCCTCGGTGACCTGGTGCGCAGCCTGCGCCAGGAACACCACCTGACAATGGTGATTGTGACCCATGCGATTGAAGAAGCTGCCATATTGGGCGATCGGATCCTGGTGCTCGGTCAGCCGCCCAACCGCAGCCCGCAGGTGGTTGAGAATCCGCGGGCCGCTGACTCCGGTTTTATCCAGACGGCAGAATACCAGGAAGTGTGCGCTGAACTGCGTTCCCGTTTGGAGGCCGCTCAATGACAACGCGCAAGGTTTTGGCTGCAGCACTTGGGATTGGCGTATTCTGGCAGCTGTCTTCCTGGCTGGTCAATGACTCGATCCTACCGGGGCCTCTGCTGGTACTGCAAACTTTTTTTATCGAGATTGGCAAAGAACTGGGGCTGCATTTCCTGACCAGCCTGTGGCGCGTGGTGGCTTCGATGCTGCTGTCTGTCGCCCTGGCTGCTCCGGCAGGTTTGGTGTTGGGACAGTCGAAGCGGCTGAATGAATTTTTCTCGCCGGTGATTTATCTGCTGTACCCGATCCCGAAAGTGGTCCTGGTACCGGTGGTGCTGCTGTTCCTGGGGATCTCCGATCTTTCCAAAGTGGTGATCATTTTCCTGATCCTGTTTTTCCAGATTTTGGTGCTGGTGCGCGATCAGGCGGCTTCGATCCGCTCGGAAATGCTGTATTCCGTGCGCAGCCTGGGGGCGGGGCGGCGCGGCCTATTCCGGTTTGTGTATCTCCCGGCCAGCCTCCCGGCAATCCTGACGGCTTTGCGCCAGTCGATTGGGACGGCTGTGGCAGTGCTGTACATCGTGGAACTGATCGCGACCAAGCGCGGGCTGGGGTATTACATCTATTTCCACGGCAGCACGTTGTTTGATTATCCCAAGATGTATGCCGGCGTGCTTGCGATGAGCCTGCTGGGATTGGGGCTGTATTTCCTGGTGGATGTGCTGCACCGCAAGCTGGCTCCCTGGCAGTTTTCCGATAATTAGGTTTGAGAAAATTTTATCGACCAAGGTTGAATCAATGACGCATTTACAAGGTGAAGACCGGGCAGCCTATGTCCAGAAGATGTTTGGGCGCATCGCCCACCGCTACGACCTGCTGAACCGGCTGATGACGGTTGGCCAGGATGTCCGCTGGCGGAAGGAATTGATCGGGCATCTTGAGTTGGGAGAGGGGAGCGTGGTGCTGGATTTGGGCGCAGGCACGGGTGATATTGCCCTGGAGGTCAAACGCAAGCACCCCAGGGCGATGGTGGTGGCGAGTGATTTTACCCGGGAAATGGTGCTGGTCGGGAGGCAACGGCCCGGCGGCGAGCAGGTGGCCTGGGTGATCGCAGATGCGATGCACCTGCCGTTTGCCAGCCAGTCGGCCGATGCGGTAGTCTCTGGGTTTTTGCTGCGCAATGTGCCGGATGTCCCCCAAACCTTGAAAGAACAGCACAGGGCATTGAAGCCTGGCGGCCGGGTCGCCAGCCTGGATACGACTCCCCCCAGGCAGAACTGGCTGCGGCCTTTCCTGGAGTTCCACCTGCACACCGTGATCCCGTTCCTGGGGAAACTGGTGGCGGGAGAAGCCGAGGCCTACACCTATCTGCCGGACTCGACGGAAAAGTTCCTTGCGGCCGAGGAACTGGCTGACCGTTTCGGGCAGGCCGGGTTCCGGGCAGTGGGCTTCGTGCGCCGGATGCTCGGCACGATTGGGATCCACTGGGGCCGCAAGGGGGAGTAACTTCGCCCTCGATGGGTGTCCTTGACGCTTAGGGTTTCCAGCTTTTCCATTCCGCGGCGATCTTCTCGCGAGTGGTCAGGATGTTTTCGCGCTTGAACAGAGCCAGCAAGCCCAGGCTCAACAAGATGCCACCGGTCAGGCCGATCTGCATCCAGCGCGACCATTCCAGGAAGCTGGGAATAAATTGGATCAGGGCATTCGCGATCAGGGCAATCCCACCTACCTGGACATACCCGCGTGACTGGGTCTTGATCCCCCAGCCAATTGCCAGGATGCTTTCGATGCCGACAAGAAGCGCATATTCCCAGGCCCCGCGCGGTAGCGATTGATAAAATGCGGTTCCAAGCATGATCAGACACCCGACCATGGTAAACAGCCGGTAGAATCTGCCCTGAAAACGCACCCGTTCATACCATCCAATGCCGAGCAATGCCAGCCCGAAGGGAAGGACATACGCCTGCAGTTCTGTAACCTGGAAATGGCTGAGCATCGCCCAGATCACTACCCAGGCGTTGAATACCCCCAGGTACCCTAAAACAGGAGTGTTTGTGACCACAGCATCTGCCAGATAGATCACAGCCGCGATCCCAAATGTCAGTGCACATGGGAGGAAGGCTTCATTCATCAGGGCCTCTGCCCCAGCTCCTGCAATCGGGATCAGCATTAGCAGGATTCCGCCAGACCGGAAAGGCAGTTGATACACGGATGCAAATTCACTTCTCCTCACCAGCCAAGAGAGTAAAGCAAACACTGCGCTCATCCCGGCGGCAACTGGCTGCCAATATTCCTCTCCGGATGGCCAGATCGCGAAGTTGATGAAAAAGTGCGCCATGAATAGGACTGCCACTCCGGGGAATGCCATCATTTCCAGGCGGCGGATGCCGGCATCTGCCAGGTACACCAATCCGACAATCGAGAAGACGATTGCGGAAACCCAATCGTCAGAGAAGATCAGCGACACTACGAGCGGTAGGAGGAATAATCCCAGACCGCCAAGACGGAACGGTAATTCGTACACCAGAGCCAGTTTGCGCCCTCTCAGTAGCCAGGCAAACACTGCAAACAGTGTACATACTCCTGCAGTAAGAACCGGCCAGAATTCTGAAACATCAGCCCAAAAGATGTCAAGTACCGTGAAGTGGGAGAGGAAGACCACGCCCATTCCCAGGAAAGCCATCAGCTGAAATTGGCGTAAGCCGGCATCGATCAGGAATACGGCTCCGCAGATGATGAACACCAACGCAGACACCCAAGGGATATGGAATACCAGTGTACCTGCCAGGGGAACGATCATCAGGCACAGGCCGTTGACCCTGAACGGCAATTCGAAGACGGATTCGAGGTTTTTTCCCCTCATCAGCCACGCAATGCTGGTAAATAAGGCACATACGCCCACCGTGATGGCACTCCAGTACACCCATTCGCCAGCCCAAAACTCATCTAAAACAAAGAACTGGCACAAAAAGATGAGGGCTACTCCTGGGAAAGCCATCCATTGGATCCTTCGCAGCCCGGCATCGATGAGGTAGATGGCTCCGCCGACGATAAACACCAGCGCCGCCATCCAGGCGGTGTAGTCGACAATGCTCCCTGCTACTGGAACCAGCATCAAGCCCAGGCCACCCAGCCTGAAAGGCAGCTCAAATACTGCTGCAAATTGGCGCCCCCTCATCAGCCAGGCAATTGCGGCAAACAGGGCACAGATTCCGGCCGTAATTCCAGGCCAGTAGTCGACCCAACCGGCAGCACTGATCAGGTACAAATGGGCCACAAAGGTTGTACCCATGCCCAAGAAAGCGATCGTTTCTTGACGGTACAGCCCGGCATCCACCAGGTAAACCATACTGCCAATTGCGAAGGCCGCGGCTGTCACCCAGGCCTCGATCTCTAAGAATGGAATCACCGATCCAATCAATGGAAAGACAATCAAGCCCAACCCGCCCAGACGGAAGGGCAGTTCGTAAACTTTTGCGGGGTTTCGCCCTTTGATCAGCCAGGCAGCGCTGGCAAACAACGCACACACTCCCGCGGTCACAAGCGGCCAAATCTTTTCCAGTCTCAACTCATCGATCAGGTAAAATTGGCCAATAAAGAGCGTAATGACACCCAGGTAGGGCAGGATGGGGTACATTAACTTTTCAATTGGCTTCCTGCCCGGAAAAGCAGCGTAAACCAGCAAGAGTACTGACAGGGTTAGGGAGACACCGATCGCCAGCCAGCCTCCAAGCCACAGACTTGCCAGGAAAGCCCCAATCAAATCCAATGTCCCCATGATGTATAACGGCCAGGTCCAATCTGGATGCTTGATCCGGCTGATCACTCTTGCCACAATCCAAGCGAGGAGTCCCATGGCTGTAAAAGAAATCGTGAGCACGTCTGGTTGAGACCCGATTGGGATATACTCGAGCGTCAGGGTGGCGACAGCAATGTTCACAGCGATGATCCCTGGGATCACCAGCCACGGCCATTTGAGCCAGATGGCGACCAATGGGTACAGAATGGCCCATCCGATCAATACAAGGCTGGTCACCAGCAAGTTGTCAATCGTCATTGCAAAACTGATCATGCTGAGGAAGGCGGCTGCTGTCAGGAAAGGCCCACCCCATTTCAGGTGTCTCCGCCCAACGATGTATCCGATGCCCAGGTTGAAGACTCCCAGTCCAGCCATCACAATCCCTTGGCTGTACAGTTTTGGCATCAGCAAGTCTGCCCACAAGTAGACCGGCAGCGAAGCCAGCCACACCCCTCCGTATAACCAGCGGACATCCCGCTTGATGAAGGCGGAACAACCCAGCAGGATCACATCACCGAATAATATGATGATCTGGCTCTCTTGATCTCCGGCCTCAAACAAGACTCTATAGGTCAGATAGAGGGAAATTATATACGCCAGGACGATGAAGGGCAGACTCCCGGCAGTCTCGCCTTCTTTATTATCCAGCCAATACCCGACCCACAAATACACCAGAGCCTCGAGCATGAAGACAGCACCCATGATGGTATCGCTAGCGTCTAACTCAAATAAAGTTAGAGCAAGAACAAGTGTGAACAGGATCGAGATGGCCCAGCGAGGTTCCCTGCGCTTTGTGGTGAGGTCTGTAACGAGATAGAAGAGAACCCCAACCCCGATTGTGGCAATTGCCAGGAAGGGACTTCCGTCCGGGCACACTGTACATTGAGACTCCATGGCCCACATCATGACAGCCAATACTTGAGCGGCGGGCATCAGGATCTGAGCCACCCAGGAGAGCGGGGTCACGGTGAATTCTGCGATGCTGCTGTGCTTTAGCCAGATGGATGTTCCCAAAAATATGGTGATCAACCCGGCAAACGCGAGCACGAAGACCAGAACCGGTGCGTCCGCCACGACCAATGCCGCGGCTAATGTACTGCTGATGGCAGCGATGCTGAAATAGGTGAACAGGTCACTTTTTGTCCAATAGGCAGTAAACATATATAAGATCAGACAAATCGGGGATGTGATCAACCACATGGTGTCATCAGCCAGCCCGGCGGGTCGGAGTACGTAGATATGGAGCACACCGAAATTAAGCGCAAAGAATCCGCCTGCAATCCCGAACAAAGCATTCCCTCCCAATTTGAGGGCCGGACGTTTGTAGAGCAGGTAACCACCAAAGTAGGTCAAGGCCGTGACCAGGGAGGTGATGGCGAACTTTAATCCGCCAGAGAACCGTGTCCAGTTGACTCCGATGAAGATGATCCCGGCCAGCACCAGCAAAACAGCCCCTGAGTACAGCGCAATCTTGATGTTGCGCTCGCTCAGCAGCCACTGGTCGAAGGGAACTTTTTCTTTTGGTGGGGCAGGTTCAGAAACTGGAACTGCGGGGGCTGGCTCAGGCACCTTTTCTGGCTTAATCGGGATGATTTTTTCCGCTACAGGTTTAGGGACAGCGACCACTTCTGGCAGCGGAGCAACCTCTTCTTCAGGTGGCACCACCGGTTCCGGAACCAATTCAACCTCTGGTTCGGGCTCTGGGGCAGGTGGCGGCAAGATCCTCTCTTTCAGTTTTTTCAGCTGTCCAAGATATTGAATCCGGTAATAGGCAACTCCATCCCAGTCTGCGGTTTCCTGCAGCAGATATTCCAACTGTTGCATTTTGAGTAAATCTTCACTGGCATAGGCATGGCCGCATGATTGGCAAACCTTTACTCGTGCGGTTTCCGGGGCCTGACAATTAGGGCATTTCATTGCTGTTTCCTCCTATCTATAAATCTTCCACCACACCAAGCGCGGATAATTTTTCCAGGGCTTTGGCACGCAGCTCTGGGTCTTTGCTGAAGCGGATGGTGTTCACCAGAGCTTCCAACTGATTTGCTGAAAACTGTGCTTTGGGAACCTGGTCTGAAACGGCCGGCGGTCCGGGCAATTCAATTTCATGGCCAAGCCAACGGGCCAGGCTGCAGTCTCCTCGAGAGGCCTGGTTTTGCCCCCAAATGTTTCCAAAAAACCAAACTGCAATGAGGATCGGAATAAAAACCAGATCCAAGTCATAAAATACTGCAAAAAATAACGGGATGATGGTGCGCAGGCCGGCCAGGGCCAGGGCCTGTCTGCCATGCCAGCGGACAAAAGCGCTCTCCTCATTTTGAGCTGGTTTGAGCAGGGTCAGATGCCAGAGGGCGGACCCCAATACCGCTGCTACCGGACCCCCCCAACCGCCAAGAAACACAAGCGTGGGTATGGTGAGCAGGGGAGACCACCACAGCCAGCGGTATACTTTTTTCGCTTGTTGAAGTTCCGTATGCTTGTGATCATCATTTTCCAGACTGAACTTAGACTGATCTCTTGCTGTATATAACCTGCCTGTAAAATTTTTTTTCGCCATCTCGATCATTTTGTCATTCTCGAGCCATTTCAGTTCAAAATGGCAGGAAGGACATAAAAATTTCGCATCGATTGGGATTTCGTTCAGACAAATCGGACAAATTCTAAATTCCATCATCGGGTATCTCCTGATCTTATTGTGACAGAAAATGACTGCCAAAAGAAGCATGGAAACTGCCAAAAACTGCTAATATGGTTGGATTGTTGGATACTTGCTGCGATAATGATCGATTAAGATCGGGTAATACCCCCGAGAGTGTGGGATTGCGGTACGAAAAATCTGGTTTGTGAGTATAATCTGGCATATCGATTATATTCCCTTTTGCTATTCCTATCTTCAGGATTTTTTCAAGGAACTGAAATGACCACAGAGCCAAATTTTCTCCAGGTGAACGGTGCGGAACTCTATTTCCAGGATCGCGGGTCAGGCTTCCCGGTGGTACTGGTACATGCCGGGATCGCTCATTCCGGGATGTGGGATCCCCAGGTGGAATTTCTTGCCAAAAATTACCGCGTGATCACCTATGACCTGCGCGGTTTCGGAAAATCGCTTCCTGTGCCGGGTGAATTTGCCCATTATCTCGACCTGGTGTCGGTTCTCGACCAGTTAGGGATTGACCGTTGCATCCTGACCGGCTGTTCGAAGGGGGGCGGTGTGATCCTGGATGCGGCGTTGGCTGTCCCTGAAAAAATTGCAGGTCTGATCGTTGTGGCAGGGATCGCCCACGGGCTGAACTTGGATGAAGAACCGCTCCCGCCGCCGCAGTGGGAAGAAGCGGTAAGAGCTTTCCAGGAAGGCGACCTTGCCAGGACGAATGAACTCGAAGTGCAGATGTGGGTGGATGGGTACGGACAGCCGGTTGGACGGGCGGATCAGCACGTTAGGGAAACAATCCGCCAGATGAATGAGATTGCCCTAAAAAATGAAAAAGCTGCGGTAGGAGCTGCCGAATCTGTGTTAGAACCGAAAGCAGGAGAACGCCTGCGTGAAATTTCGGTACCGGCATATTTGATCAATGGCGATCTGGATGAACCGATCATCACCACAGCACTCAATACAATGGCGGCGGAAATCCCTCAAGCCAGCCGTGAGATCATCCGGGATGCAGCTCACTTTCCCAATCTGGAAAAGCCTGCAAAGTTTAACCAATTGATTGGCGAGTTTATCTTTCAAAATGAAAAAAATTGAGTACCAAACTGAGCCCACTACAGTCTGCCCGTCCCTTCAAGGATTTTATCGGATTGGTGAGCTCGATGGTAGAAAATTTAAATTTAGGAAAATAGTTCGAAAAGAACCATGATCAGGGCGACCAGAACAGCCAGCACCATCACCACAAGGCCTGCATAAGAAACAGCGGTTTGGGGCTGGATTTCGCGCAAGTTTCCCCACATTTCTTTCACCCCGCCGTTCTTAGGCATTTCCAGAATGATCACTGTGATGTTATCTTTGCCACCATTTTGATTGGCAGCTGTGATCAGTTCTGAAACCGATTGGTGAATGTCTGGTTGGCGGAGTGTGGTGGAAATTTTCTCATGGGGGACCATATCGTTCAACCCATCCGAACACAGCAGCAACCGGTCGCCCGGACGCATCCGGAACCCCTGATTCTCTGGGCTGAAATTGCTTTTGCGATCTGTGCGGATCCGCGCATCCACCTCAGGGTTGTTCGCTGATCCCAAATAGCGGCGGATGATGTTTGCATGGGGATGGCTGCGGGCCTGTTCGATGGTCAGCGCACCGGCATCTATTGCTTCTTGAACGAAGGTGTGGTCAACGTTTAACTGATGCAGTTGCCCGCTGCGTTGCAGGTATAAACGCGAGTTGCCGACGTGGGTGGCAAACACCTGGTTTCCAATGACCCAGGTGCAAACGCAGGTGGTGCCCATGCCGAGATTTTCGCTGTTCTGATTACCTTGTACCAGGATCGCCTGGCTTGCCTGTAAAATGGCAGCCTCCATGATCTCAACTGGCTGGCTGGCATCGCTGGAGGCCACTGCGTCACTGATCATTTCGACGGCGATATCGGAAGCAACCTCTCCCGAACGGTGCCCCCCAATTCCATCAGCGACCATTGCAAATACGGAAGGTGTGGGGTCTTTCTCGCTGACTTTGAAGGCAGATACGGCAAATTGATCTTCGTTATTTTTGCCTTTCATTCCCGGGTCGGTGGCTGCGGCTACCAGCAGATGGGCTTTTTCAGTTGGAATCATGATTCTTTCTCTTCAGCCTGCTCCCGGTTCGATTTTCTCAGTGGGGTGATGATCGGTTTGCGTGGGGCAGTTGGGCGGCTGAGGGTGAAACGATAGCCCACCTTGGCAATGTGGATCAGATCACCATGTTCTAAAGGTGAACCTTTGGAGGCAACAGAGCTGAAATTGAGCCAGGTGCCTGCCACGCTGCCGATATCTTCTAAATGGAATTTCCCCTGGTTGTCTCGCCAAATGCGGGCATGAAGCGGCTCCACAGAGGGCTCGTCTAACGCGATAACTGCCTGCCGGGTATCTGAACCAAAGGTGAGCTCTGATACTGTGATCGGGAAGAGGGTTTCACTCTTGGGCTGACCATCTTCGGTGACCTGT
Source organism: Anaerolineales bacterium (assembly GCA_035458505.1). Taxonomy (GTDB): domain Bacteria; phylum Chloroflexota; class Anaerolineae; order Anaerolineales; family UBA11579; genus UBA11579. The sequence continues at coordinate 32,975 of DATHZS010000032.1, forward strand.
ACCAGGTATCCGTATGGATCGGTGGTGGGACGAGAGCGAGAAGGCCATGGGAAGCGGTTGGCTGGCAGGGTTTTCGTGATCCTCTCGAGCACATTTACCTGAGGAGATTTGGTGCTTTCTTTCTGAGCCTTGAGTGGTTGGGTGACGGGGTCTTTGGCCGCTTTGCGCTTGCTGCGGCGGTCGCCCATCTGGCGCGGCCGGATCCGGCCAGCCAGGACGAGCACCAAAAACAGGACAAGCCCGGAAAGTCCGATGACACCTGCAATGATCAGGGGGGCGTTTCGGCCCAGGGTGGAAAACAGGCCGGTTTCAGGCAGTTGTACCACAATCTCCAACGGGGTTTCTACACTGCTCCCGATCAATCCTAATTCATCCGTGACTTCCAACCGCATCAGCAGGATCTCACTGGCCTGATACGCGGAGAGTTCAAACTCGATTTTGTCGAATGGCGGTTCGGTGTCCTCGGCAAGCAGGGTGTCGTTCATATACAGCGCCACCTGGCTGATCTCTCTCTGGATGCCATCGGGAAATTCGACCAACAGTTCGAGGGATTGAGTGGATGGGGACAGGTTCACCAGTTCAGGGCTCATGTCTTCTGGGACGGCCCGGACTATCTGGGTCGGAGGGGCGACAAACACCGGAATCGGCGGAGTAAGGTTGGCTTCAAATGAAAGCGAATCACTGCGGATTTCGCCCTCATCGGTATTGATCTGAATGATAATCGAGTGCTGCCCCGGGGTGTTGATCTGTGAGCGGTATTCCAGAAGATAGGCCCTGCGGGAGTAGTCTACCCACTGGTCAATATCGGGCAGCGGTTCACTGCCGGAGAAGGCAAAATACCGCCCGCCGGTCTGGTTTGCGGCATCCTGCAGCCGGATGGTCTGGTTGCTGTCGAACAGGTTCGCTGAATTAACAAACCCGAAATGAATACTGATTCCAGCCTGGGCAGCCCGGTCGATCTGGCTTTGCAGTGCATCTTGCTGTTCGTCGGGGATGCCTTCGGTCAGGAAGACCACCGTCCGGCCCATGCCAGTAGAGGGAAGGGGGTCGAGGGCGGTGTCGATGGCGGCTGAAAGGATTTCGAGCGGTCGGGGACTCAAGCTGAAATTGGGCTGGTAGTTGGTCAGGCCTTCTGCCCACGCCTGGGGGTCGGTTTGGTGACTGACCAGGATGCCTTCAGGGATGACCAGGCTCAAATCATCCAGGTTGGTGCTGAGTTGGGTGGTACTCCAGTTCAGCAGCCATTCCTGGACGACGGTAAAACGGGTTTTTGCTTCCAGGTTGTAGATGCCAAAACTTTCTCCCCCGGCATACGCCACCACGATCTGCGCACCAGGTCGGATTTCAGTGATCAGCCCCGGGATGGACTGGTCATCTTCAAAGACGGTCGCCGCGTTGCTAGGCAGACCGGAGATAAAAAATCCCTGCTGGCCGCGGATATCAAGATAACTGGTAATTTTTGGGAATTCAGATAGGTCAAGCGCATCCAATTTGACACGCGCTGCCGTTTGTCCTAGGACGGGAATAGCAAGTGATATCGCCAGGAGAACCAGCGCAATCGACCTACTCATTTTTCTAAACACGCAAACATTTTAGCATATTTTAAGGCCGTTCGGTAGGCGTTGGGCTCAAGCCCAAGGCTTTATAGTACTCAGGGTTTGGCTGGAGACGTGCAGAAAAAAAGGTTTGGGGATGTCGGCTGTCGCCTTGTAGAATGAGATCTGCCGGACCAAATTGATCCGGCAGTCGTAAAGGAGAGGAGGATATTTCGTTAAGGATCAGGTGGAGGAAAGACCGCCACCTGCCTGATTGCTTGGTTTAATCGGCTGCTTCTGTGAGCGGTATTCCATCTGGGATGGTGTTTTCCGGGACAGCCTGGGGGGTTGCAGTTCGTTTCGCGTCCGGCACCTTGAAGAACAGCCATGTGGGGATGATGGTCGCCAGTGCCACAAATGCGGTGATATAGAACGGGAAACTGGGCCGGATATTTTCCCACAGAAAAGCGCCGATATACGGTGCCGGGAGCGAGACCAGCCCAATACTGCTGGAAAAGACTCCATTGAAAATCCCCAGCATGTTGTGGGGGACTGCTTTTGAAATCAGTGATTGGTATGCAGGGCTGAGCAATCCAACTCCCATACCGGAGATGACCCAGGCGAGGACAAACCCGGCGAATCCGCTGGCGTTGAGGAAGATCATCATGCTGGCAAAAATGAAGAGGAACCCGATGCTGATCGGCACCCGCTCACCAAATTTGTCGGAGAGTTTTCCGGAGAGCATTGGGGTGAACATCCAGGCGACTGAAAAGATAGACCCGAGCAAACCGATCTGCTGTACAGAAAGGCCGCCGATCTGTTCGAGGTAGAGCGGCTGGAGTTCCCCGGAGAGGCGGAAGGCCACATCGCGTACGCCGTCGGTCACCAGCAGCCAGGTCAGTAAGCCGCCACCGAGGATCATTCCCCACATCTTTTTAAAGCTGGATTTGAAGGAGTCGGTAGAAAGAGTCTGTGTGGTTTGGACTTCCTTTTTCGGCTGCATGGAGGTCGCCATCCAGATCCGCAGGCCGGCCGCCAGGGTGTAGATCACTGCTGACACCAGCAGCATGCCTTTAAAGCCCCAGAACCCAGCCAGGAAGCCTCCCAGTGCCGGACCGATGACCCCGGTGATCTGGAAGATGGTGTCCGTGATCCCGTACACTTTCCCGCGGTTCTCTTCTGTAGAGTTCTCTGCGATAAAGGCCCCAAAGCTGGGCCCGACCAGGGCGCGCGGGAAGCTGATTGCCATGATGGCGACCATCATCCACTGCCAGGTTGGTGCCAGGCTTAGGGCGAAGAAACCAAGGACGCCGCCTGCGCTGCCGATGGCGACTGCTTTCAGCCTGCCGATTGAATCGGAGACCCAGCCGCCAAAGATTTGAAACACCAGCATCACCACTGAAGACAGGGTGAAGGCGATGCCTACCTGCTGGACACTGGCTCCAATCTCTGTCATATAGATCGGGAGCAGGATCGGGTACATACCTGCGGCAATGTTTGCCAGGATCATGGCAAATAAGAACCAGCGTAAAATCGGGGGGAGGAGGGGGTGTTTCGTGTTTGAGTCCATAATCTGTTTAGGTTAATTTTGGTCCGTAGTCAAATTTCTGTTCTCTCTGTCTCAGCACCTCAGATTGCTTACCTGGTCGAGATATTGATCGTGTGGTAGTCGAGCTGCTCCTCATCTGTTTTTGCAATGAAGGTTCCGGACGAAAGGTGGAGCAGGTTGGTGACTGCACTGAAGAACGCTGATAGTAATTGAATTGTCTGCTTCATGTTAGACCTCCGTCTATGTTAGATGATTATCTAACTAAGATTATAGTCTAATTGCTTGCCAGAGTCAAGGATCTTGAGCCTTTCTAAGATGAGAATGGGGTGAGAAGAATGCTTTGTTGGGTCTGGCTGTGGGCTAATCCGATGCTTCTGGTGTTGGCTCCAGGATGATGCTGGTTTCCTCGGAGGTTGCGGCAGGTGTTGTGGCAGGTTGGCCTTTCTTCGGCACCTTGAACTTAAACCAGATTGGGATGACGGAGATTACAGCCACTGCAGCGGTGATCTGGAAGGGCAGCTTAGGGGTAAAGTTCTCCCACAGGTAGGCCCCGATATAAGGGGCGGGCAGAGAGATCAGGCCGATGCTGCTGTAGAAGACACCCTGGAACACACCCAGCATGTTTTGCGGAACCACCTTGGAAATCAGGGATTGGTAGGCCGGGTTGAGCATCCCTACGCCAAGGCCGAACACGACCCAGGCAGCTACAAAGCCATAGAACGATAGCGTGTTGAGGAAGATGAAAAAGGCCGAGAATACGAGCAGGAAGCCGATCACAATCGGAATGCGTTCTTCGTATTTGTCCACCAGTTTTCCGGAAAGCATCGGGGTCAGCATCATGGCGATGGCAAAGATTGATCCGAGTAGCCCGATTTGCTCGATGCTGATGTTGCCGATTTGTTCGAGGTAGAGCGGCTGCAGTTCACCGGATAAGCGGAAGGCGATATCGCGCACGCCGTCCGTGATCAGGATCCAGGTCAGCACGCCGCCGCCGATCATCAGCCCCCACATGCGCTTGATGCTGGATTTGAAAGAACCCATCGATAGATCGTTGGAGCGGGTGGCGTTGGCTTCTTCTTTCATGGTGGTCGCCATCCAGATCCTCAGTCCTGCAGCCAGGCTGTATAGACCCCAGACAACGAACATCATCGGGCGGAAACCGAAGCGCCCCATCAAAAATCCGCCCGTCACCGGGCCGACCACGCCGGTGATCTGGAAGATGGTGCTGGTGACTCCGTAGACTTTGCCGCGGTTCTCTTCTGAGGAGTTTTCTGCGATGAAAGCGCCGAAGCTGGGGCCGACCAGCGCACCCGGGAACATGCTGACCGCCATCGCGACCAGCATCCACTGCCAGGTTGGGGCAATTGCCAGGGCCAGGAAGGCGAGTACGCCGCCAACGCTGCCAATCGCGATCGACTTAAGGCGCCCGATGGAGTCGGACACCCATCCGCCAAAAATCTGGAGCAGCAAGCTGACCAGCGATACCACGGTGAATACCAGTCCGACCTGCTGGATGCTGGCGCCGATCTCGGTCAGGTAGATGGGTAGCAGTATTGGATACATTGCCGAGGCGATGTTAGCCAGGATCATGGTAAACATAAACCAGCGTAGAATCGGGTTGAGAATTGGTTCTTTTTTTTGCGCCGCTTCCATTTTTCTTCCCTTGAGTTCAATTTTATTGAAATTTACATACAAATTATTTCTCATATTATCATTTTTATTAAATATTTTCAACACTATCTAAAATTTATTAATCTTTCTTTTAATTTTTATTCAGATTATGAGCCCAAGATTAAAAATTATTAAAGTGTAGTGTTTTTTAACCGGACCCTGGCCTGCCGTGCAAATGCCTACCAGTTTGGCGCTGCATTCTTACGAAAAGTCTGATGGGAGGTGTGGGGAGTGGTGAAATTCGTGGATATGTCGAACTCAACCCCAGGATTGCCACGTTCAGCGGTGCGACAAGCTACACTGCTTTTCTCGAAAAGATAGAACCAGGCTTCTGGTCATGGCGAAGGAGCATCGCGACTGAAGCAATCTCCGGAATGGGTACCATCAGAGTCACCACTCCCGGGGTGTGAAAAGGTTGGGACCATCTTGGTTGGGGTGATATAATTTGCGGACAAATATTATTGTTGTCGATCGGAGAGCCGGAAGATGGCAAAGGCAAACATAGAAGCCGGGAATTGCGGTTTCCATACCACGGTGGAAGCAGAGGTGGGGGATGAGTATCAGGTCACCCTCAAAATTGAAAGCGACTGCAAACATATTCAAAAGCTGGCAGAAGATCTGAAAGAAGTTAACGCTTTGAATGAAATCTCTTTTCGCCGCAGCTCGCCAGAGATCCTGGCAAAAGGGGCGCAGTACTGCACCCATGCCTCGTGCCCGGTCCCGGTCGGGATCATCAAAACAGTGGAGGTGGCGGCTGGCCTGGCCTTGCCTCAGATCGCTAAAATTGAAGTGGAGAAATAAGACGGGCGTTTTCCCAAAGGAAGCCCGTGCCTCTGCAAAACAAGTCCTTATGCGGCTTGTTTTTGTTTTACCCCCAGCATGTCCCACACCGCATTGTTCAGGCTGACCCAGCGCTGACGGTTGGCTTCGGTCTCCAAAAGCCGGTTGCAGGTAAAGGCAACCGCCAGGCGGTGGTTGAAATCTCCCCAGGCCATACTGCTGCGGTTCCCCATGTGACCGAAGGTTTGCAGCGTGCTGCGCGCGCCGAGGGATGATTCACCCTCATTTTGGCTGGTCGGGCGCCCGCCGAGGTGGAAGCCATACCCGAGGTAGGTGAGCCGCTGGCTCATTTCGTCGATGCCGCTGAACCCGAGCGAGGCAGCCTGCCGGATGGTCTCAGGCTTGAGGTACTGGCGTCCGGCATAGGAACCGTCATTGACCAGCATGTGATAGAAAACCACCAGGTCGCGCGCCGTACTGTGCAGCGATGCCGCCGGGATGAGGGCTTTGCGGATTGGCGCCAGGTTGAAGACCCTGACCAGATTGTTCTGATCTTTACAGCCGCTGATCAAACGCGGCGAACGACTGAGCTGTGCCGGGGGGATTTTCATCCAGGAGTTTTTCATGCCCAGTGGGAAGGAAAAATGGCGCTGAAAGAATTCATCGAGCGGAGTACCGCTCACCCTGCGGACGACTTCCCCCAGAATAAAACCAAACGTGAGGGCGTGGTAGTGCATTTTGCTGCCGGGGGGATATTCCGGGGCCAGGTTGGCGACCCGGCTCGTGATCAGTTTCCAGAACGGCCAGAAAGGAATATGGTCATGCCGGGAGATGGCCGGGATTCCGGCCAGGTGGAGAAAGACCTGGCGGATGGTGATCTCCTGCTTGCCTTTTTTTCCAAACGCCGGCCAGACATCCGCCACGCGGGTATCCAAGCTCAGCTGACCGTCTTCGATCAGCTTGTGCACGCAGATTGCCGTGAAGGCTTTTGTCACCGAAAAACAATAGAAGGGTGTCTCCTCCGTGACTGGCTTCCCGTCAAAAGAACCGGATGCCCGGTCAAAGAGCACCTGCCCGTCTTTCAGTACGACCATCTGGGCGGCGGGGTGCAGCCCTTCGTGTATCATCCGGTCGAACAAATCTGCCAGTTTTTGTGCTGCCTGCGGATCGACCCCGGCGGCTTGTGGGTCAGGTGGCGGTGAAAATTCGATTGGTTGTCCCATAACATTAAAATTATATAGTGAGAATCGAAAATTTCCGGAGATTCATGGAAATCAAAATACTTTTGCCCAGGAAGCAGTATAATCATTCATGATGGAATTTGACCTTAACCCACTGCCTGTGACCAATCACAAAGTCATCCCGGCTGAGTATATCGATATTATGGGCCATATGAATGTGATGTGGTACATCCATATATTCGATATCGGCACGCGCAACTTCTTCGACAGCTTTGGTTTCGGAAGGGAGTACATCAGCCGGACCGGGAAGGGCAGTTTTGCACTCGAATCGCATATCCGCTACCTGGGCGAGGTAAAACAGGGAGAAGCGGTGACCGTGCGCTCGCGAGTGTTGGACCGTTCCGCAAAGACGCTCCATTTCATGCATTTTATGACCAGGGATCAAGACGGGAAACTGGCGGCCACCATCGAACTGCTGGGGGCACATGCCGATCTCAGCCAGAGAAAGGTGGTGCCTTTCCCGCCAGAGATTCTGGCACGGCTGGACCCGCTGCTGCACATTCACCAGCAGCTTTCCTGGGATGCGCCGGTGGTTGGCTCGATGGGGGTGCGAAATAAAAACACTCCCCAATCAAAACCATGATTGGGGAGCGGGTTATTTTTATTCGAAAGTTATCTTAGTCGATGGCGTAGATCACGGTCACGTCAACCTGGATCTGCATCTCGCCGGGTGCGATGGGTACATCTGCCCGAGCAGCGTCTTCAGCCATGCCACCGGCCGCGTACATCGGTACGCCACCACCGTAGAGGTAGGTGCTGACGGATTGGATTTCGCCCAATTCTGCGCCAGCGGCCGATGCCAGGACTTCAGCCCGGACCAGGGCGTTCTGCATGGCGGCTTCAATTGCCTGCCCGTTGGCTGACTCCCGGTCTGCGAGATCGAACTGCACGCCGTAGATCGAGTTAGCCCCCGCGCCAATCGCACCATCCAGGATCATGCCGAGGTTGTCCAGCTCGCGGACCTTTACTTCCATGCTGTTATCAACCCGGTACTGTACACTGGTCACCTGGCCCGTCTCATCATACTGCTGCATCGGATACACCGAGAAGTTTGTGGTTCTGATGTCCTTTTCAGCCACTCCCAACTCAAGCAAGGCGGCTTTGATCTGTTCCACTTTGCCTGCATTCTCGCTGGAGGCTTTATCGGCATCTTCTCCATCGGTGATCACACCGATATTGACAATCGCCATATCCGGCTTGACGATGATGGTTCCGGTGCCGTTGACGCTCACGGTGCGGATCTCAGACCCTCCATTGGAGGCAGCCGTAGTTCCGCAGGCCGCCAGGCCAATTGCAGCAAGCATCAGGATACTGATCACGATAAGTTTGTGTTTCATTTTTTGATCTCCTTTGATCATTGTGTTTTTATTTTTATTCGGTTGCCAACACGATGCTGCTGCATGGTGCTCCGCAGCTCTGAACTTCTTTGAATATCGCATCGATGGTCGGTTCGATGGTTTTGACCTGCTGCCCGTCCTTGAAAATCAGGGTGACGGTCAGGTTATGCAGCTGGAAGACTTGTTCCACCTCGCCCGTTCTGAGGAGCTCGACCGCAGTAGGCCAATCCACCTCTTCCGGGAGAAGAGTGGGGGTGGTCTGTGGCGCCGCACTGCAGGCTGCCAGCAGAACCGTAATCAATATCGCTATCCAAAGAAATTGTTTCATCTGTTTCTCAACCTCCGTTTCACACATCAGAACGATCGTCCTCGTGGAAAAGTTCCATTTAGATGATTAATTAAAAATTAAAGAGGCTGAAAGCCAGCCTCTTTAGCTAATCTGTAAAAAATTTATAGAAATTATCCGGTCATCGGGATACGCACGCCGTTGATCACCTTGGCTTGTTCCGAGCACAGGTAAAGGATGGCAGCACAAATTTCCTCGGGGGTAGTCCAGTCCGCATACTTACCGGTCGTATCCGATTCCCGGCGGCGGTCTGTGTCGATCGCTTTCACCTGGATCACATTGGCCGTTGCCCCGCTGCCTTCAAGCTCTTTTGCCAGGGTCAGCATCAGTGCTTCCTGGGCGGCTTTCCCGATGGCGTAGGGGGCTGTTTTTGCGCCGGGTTGGGTAGCAGTTGGAGAGGAGACAACGATCACTCGGCCGGATGAGGTCTGTTTAAGAGATGGAATGAAAGCCTGGGTGAGATAGAAAGTGGTCCACAGGTGCTGATCAATCATATTCTGAACGGTATCTGCGGGTACTTCTTCCAGCGATTGTCCGCCAGTCCAGCCTCCCACCAGGTTGAGCAACAGGTCGATCCGGCCATAAGTATCCATGACGGTTTTGGCGGTCTCGTTCAGTGTTCCCGGCTGGTGGAGACTACCAGCGAAGAGCATTGGTTCCCTGTCGGCCAGCCCAAGCTCGTCTACCAAAGACTCAAGCTTATCCTGGCTGCGTCCAAGCAGAACCAGGCGGGCTCCCTGCTGGGCCAGTTCCTGGGTGACAATTTTTCCCAGCCCGCCGGTTGCCCCGGCGATCACGGCTACTTTTTCTGCAAAATCCATATCATACTCCATCAATTTGCTTCGATCTTGCTGATCTGTTCCTGTGTCATCCCGGTAATAATTGGGCGGTCATGCTGCTCTTCCAGATGTTCCTTGCCAAATGAATCGATCATGTGACCGGATTTGTTGGCCTTGGTTTTCAGGTAGAACAAATTATGGTCATTGGGCGGGATGATGTGCGGGATGCGTTTGGAGATGGTTACGCCGTATTGGGTCAGATCGTTGATCTTTTTTGGGTTGTTGGTCATGAGCTGAATGGATTTAACCTTGAGGGAGAAGAGCATGTGGGCCGCGACGCTGTAATCGCGTTCGTCATCACGGAATCCCAGGGCCAGGTTGGCATCCACGGTATCGTAACCGTGGTCCTGCAAGCCGTAGGCGCGGATTTTGTTGGTCAGGCCAATCCCGCGGCCTTCCTGCCTGAGGTATAACACGATCCCATTTTCCATCTTGCTGATTGCTTTGAGCGATTCAGTTAACTGGTCGCGGCAGTCACAGCGCAGTGAGCCGAGCGCATCACCGGTGAGACATTCGGAATGCACGCGCACCGGTACATCTTCGGCGTCGAAGATATCCCCTTTGAAGATCGCGGCATGTTCTTTGTTATCCCGGTTGTTGTAAAATGCTGCAATGTGAAATTCGCCAAATTGGGTCGGCAGGTCGGCAATGGCGGCGATCCGGACACATACCTGGTCAGGACCAAATCCTTCACATTGATGGTCCTGGTTTTCTTCAAGCAGTTGCTGAATTTTTGTGTTTGAGAGATGCATGGTCGTTTCCTTCGGTTTGATTTTGTTGACTATTGTTTACATAATAGTATAGCAGAACGCCGCCGTCCGGGAGCGCTTCTGCATTCTTGAGTTTAAGATGAACAGCCTGATCGCTGGAGAGGCCGATCCCGTCTGCCAGGGTCGGGGCGTCCGCGCCGCCAAAGATCAGCGGTGCAATGTAGAGCCGGACTTCATCGATCAACCCTGCTGCGAACATGGCCGCATTGAGTGTGCCGCCACCCTCCAGCAGCACCATTTCAATGCCATTGGCCTTCAGTGTGCGCATCGCTTCGGCGAGGTCCACGCGCTGCGACTCCGACAGATATACCTGAGCCCCAGCCTGGCGCAGTTTTTCAACCTGGTTTTCCGGGGTTTGCCTGGTCGTGAACAAGATCACCCGTTCGGACCCTGGCTGCATAAATTTGCCCTCAGGTTGGATGCTGGCGTTGGAGATGACCCCGATTTTTACGGGGTTTTCTGGGTAGCCGCTTTGAGTGCGTTTCAGGCGCAGTTCGGGCGATTTAACTGTCAGGCGGGGGTCTTCGTTCAGCAGGGTGCGGCCGCCAACCATGACAGCATCCACCTCTGCACGCAATCGGTCAACCCGCTCCCAGTCGCTGTCGGAGGAGATTTTTGCTCCTTGGCGGGCAGTGGTATCGATCTTTCCATCGGCGGTCATCGCCGCGTTGAGGATGATCCAGGGACGTTCGTTTGTTTTCATCTCTTTTAAGATTGAAATTAGAATTGGAATCTTACTTTTAAGGCGATATTATCGATATAAGTTATACAAAATATGGATAATATGAAGAAGTTTCGAAAGTTGGTTTTTTGGAAAAGGGCCGGGTTCCCAGGATCACTCCACCACTTCAAGGTGGGCCAGCGAGGCGACCATCTTTTTCAGCCCGACATCCTGGAAAAAAACATCCACGATCTCTTCACCGTCATCCATGACGGAGTTGAGCACCATGCCTTCTCCGTAGGCCGGGTGGCGCACGTTCTGTCCGGCTTTGAAACTTGGCTGAATCACCGGTGCGGATTGGGCGGCGTTTGGGTTGTCCCAGGTCATGGCTGCCTTGGCATGTCGCCCCGGTGCGCGCATTGTCTGCCAGGGGTTGCCGCCTTTGATCAAACTGGAGGGAATATCATCCAGGAAGCGGGACGGTTCGGCGGGTTCGCTGTAGCCGAAGGTGGTGCGGTTGAGCGCATGCAGCAGGAAGAGCCGCTCCTGGGCGCGGGTGATCCCGACATAGAACAGGCGCCGCTCCTCGGCCATGCTTTCCGGATCCTCAAAGGAGCGGGAGTGCGGCAGGGTGCCGTCTTCCAGCCCGCAAATGAACACGATCGGGAACTCCAGGCCTTTGGCAGCGTGCAGGGTCAGCAGGGTGGGGACCTTGGCGCTGGCATCCACGGTATCCTGGTCTGAGACCAGGGCAATCCCCTCCAGGAAATCGGTCAGTCCCTTGTTCTCGCTGACTGCTTCTGAGGCCAGGCGGCGCAGTTCCATCACATTCTCCCAGCGGTCGATGCCTTCTTCCGTGTTGTCGTCAATGTAGCTCTGGTAATCGGTGTCCGTGATGATCCTGTCCAGCAGCGTCAGCGGGTTAAGTTCCGCAAGCGCACTGTTCCATTGGCGCAGCAGGTGCCCGAAACCGGCCAGCGACCGGGCGGCGGCTGCGCTGAACGCACCGAAATAATCGCTGCCGGGGCCTTTGCCGAGGTCGAGCAGGGCCTGTCCCATGCTGATCTTCTCGTTCAAAGCCAGGGTGCGCAGGTCAGCGATGGTTTTACTGCCGATCTTGCGGCGCGGGGTATTGATCACCCGTCCCAGGCTGGCTTCGTCGCTGGGGTTGTGCACCAGGCGCAGGTAGGCGATCAGGTCTTTGATCTCGCGGCGGCCATAGAAGCGTTGGGCGCCGACAATTTTGTAGCCCATGTTGAGCTGCAGGAAGGCCTCTTCGACCAGGCGGGATTGGGCATTGGTGCGGTACATGACGGCAAAATCACCCGGGTCGGCATCCTTTTTCATGATCAGTTCGGCAATCGTGTTCACGATCCAACCGCCTTCTTCCCGGGCGTTGAAGACTTCTTTCAGGACGATCTTGGTGCCGCTGCCTTTTTGAGTGAAGAGCTCTTTGTGCGTGCGGTGCGGGTTGGATTCGATCACCGCCATCGCCGCATCCAGGATGTTCTGGGTGGAGCGGTAGTTTTGTTCCAGCAGGATCGTGACGTGTTCAGGGTAATCTTTCTCAAAACGCATCATATTGCGGTAATCCGCGCCGCGCCAGCGGTAGATGGATTGGTCCCCATCACCGACAACAAAGATGTTTTGATGGAAGGAGGACAGATGACGCAGCAGCTGGTACTGGGCCTGGTTGGTGTCCTGGAACTCATCGACCAGGATGTGTTCGAAACGCCTGGCGTATTGCTCCCGCACCTGCGGTTGGCGTTCCATCAGGTAATAGGCCCACATCAGCAGGTCATCGAAATCCAGGGCATTGGAGGTCAGCAGCAGTTCCTGGTAACGGGTGTAGATGCGCTGGACAACTTCATCGAGATAGGTGGTGATCGGGAAGTCGTCGGGCAGGATCAGCTCATTCTTGGCGCGCGAGATCTTGTTGTGAACCGTATGCGGCCGGAAGCGTTTTTCATCCAAATTCATCTCTTTGATGGCCTGCTTGACCAGACCGCGCTGGTCGTCATCGTCAAAGATGACGAAGTTTTGCTCGAAAGGCAGGTGGACGGACTCACGGCGCAGGATGCGGGCGCAGATGCTGTGGAAGGTGCCCAGGCTGAGCCCGCGCGAAGAAGAACCGAGCAGTTCCTCGACGCGCGCCTGCATCTCCCGGGCGGCTTTGTTGGTGAACGTGACGGCCAGGATGTTGTACGGCCGCACGCCGAGATGGGAGATCAGGTAGGCGATGCGGTGGGTGAGGACGCGCGTTTTGCCGGAACCCGGTCCGGCGAGTACCTGCACGGGACCGGTACCAGCGGTCATGGCTTGCTGCTGTTGGGGGTTCAACCCGGTGGATAGATCCATAGAACAATTGTATCAAAGGTGAGGGGATGTGGGGAGGGAAGCCAAGAAAGTCCCCGTCTGGAATAAAAAAGACCTCCCCGGAGGGTGGTCTTTTTAGCTGCATGAGCTGTGTTTATTCTGGCAGTGGGAGAGTAAACCAGAAGGTACTGCCTGCCCCAGGCTCGGTCTCGTAACCGGCCTGGCCACCGCTGAATTCAGCCAAACTCTTAACCAGGCTCAAGCTCAATCCCCAGCCTTTATGATCGCGCACTTCTTCGACTTCCGAGCGGAAGAACTGGGTGAAGATATGTGGCTGATCTTCCAGTTTGATCCCGATCCCGCGGTCCACGATCATCAGGCGCACAAAGTTTTCTTCTTGCTGTGCTTTGACCATGACCGGTTGGCCTGCTGGCGAATATAATACTGCATTTTCCAGCAGGTACTGCACCATCTGGGCAACCCGCCTGGAATCGGCTTTGACCAGCGGCAGGTCCTCGGCAATCGCAATCTCCACCGCGCTGCCATGCCCGTTGAGGGTCTTTTTTGCCAGTTCTAATCCGCTCTGGACGGCGTTGGAGACTGACAGGGGCTCTGGTTCAAGATGCATCCGACCGCTTTCGATTTTGTGGATGTCCGAAAGGTCTGAGATCAGCCTGGACATGCGCGCCACATTGTCGCGGATCACATTCAAAAAGTTCAGCTGGTTGTCATTGACCTCGCCCATTGCACCCTGGCGGAGCAAGTCGGTGTAGCCCATGATCGACGTCATTGGGATGCGCAGTTCGTGCGTGACAGTAGAAACGAATTCGGCTTGTTCCTGTTTTGCCTCATCGAGGCATTCGAGGGCCTCATCCAGTAAGCTCTGCGCTTCAGCAGGGAGATCGAGGGTCTGCATCTTTTTTAGCTGCTGCTCGAGCGAGTCGAGCGGTTTGGTGGTGGAGTGGTTTTTATTCATTCTCTTTCTTTCGGACAGAAGTGATTTCTGCATAATAATCGCACAGGTCGGTCAGCGGGCACTGTGTGCATTGCGGTTTACGGGCGTGGCAGATTTCCCGGCCGAGACGGATGATGTTCAGGTGGGCGGGGTAATAAGTCTCGGGGGGGAGCAGAGCTTCCATGTGGGGATGGGCCTGGTCTGCGCTCATTTTTTCCGGTCTGAGCCCCAGCCGCCCGGAGATCCGGTAGATATGAGTATCCACCGGAAATGCCGGCAAATCCAGCGAAAACTGGAGCACGATGGCGGCTGTTTTAGGGCCAACACCTTTGAACTGTACCAGCCATTTTGTCGCCGCTTGCGGGGTGTATTCCTTCAGAAAGGACAGGTCCAATGCGCCGCGCAACTCGGTGATCTGCCGGAGGACATTCTGGATGCGCGGCCCTTTCTGGTTGGCCAGTCCGGCAGGGCGGATGGCATCGATGACCTCTTCCTCATCGGCATCCCGTACCGCTTCCCAGGTGGGGAATTTGTCCCGCAGCGCATCAAAGGCCACATCCCGGTTGGTGTCGTTGGTGTTTTGCGAGAGGATCGTGGAGACCAGTTCGTCGAGGGCGGGCAGGGGATTGCGCCACTCCGGGTACCCAAAATGGTCGATCAGACGAGTGTGTACGGTCAGGGATTTTTTAGCGAGGTCCATCATCTAATGATTGTATAGCAGGCCGCAAAATCTGGAAATGCGAAAACCGGTTTAATTTTCCCTGGGCAAAGGCAGGCACGAATTGTTCAATTCCCAGACCAGGCTAGATTTCGTTCAGATTCAGGTTAAAAACCGGGCGCATCTCTCCAACAACCAGTTTACGCCAGTTGGTGATCGCCCGGGTGGGGCCAAAGGTTTTCAGCAAGTCGAGCTCAGCAGCGGAGAAAAGACCTAACTGCCGGAGGATTTCCAGCGCAACGGCGGTCTTTGCCCGGTGAAAGCCATCCCCATCGGAGATTTTCACTGCAATCCCCAACCCACTCGAGCCAGGGCCAAGTGCTCCCGGCAGGAGCGCTATGCCCTGATAGCCTTCCGCACCGCCTTTGGCGACCAGGCGGCCGCCAGCAATTTGCATCAGGGTTGTATCAAACTCGTCTGGTCCGCCGACCATTTCAGGGTGCGCCATCATGGCCTGGACGATGGTCCGGATCGCTTCTGCCCGGGGAGCAGCCAGTCTGCCGGGATCTGCCAGGCGGGCCCAGGCCCAGGCGGCATGTACCAGTGGTACGGCAAAATTGGGTGCTGAACAGCCATCGATTCCCAGGATTACCTTGTCTGGGGGCAGGCTGCACATCTCGCTAAACGCTGACAGGATGCGCTGCTGTACGGGATGGTCGTTTTCCAGATAGGTGTCCAGGGGTTCGCCCTTCATTTGTGCAAAGGATAGCATCCCGGAATGTTTTCCGGAGCAGTTATGCCGGTTAGGGGTGGGTTTTTCACCACTCAGCAGCATTTTTTCGGCGGTTTGCTTGTGAAAGGGGGGATGAGCACCGCACATCAGGTTGTTTTCTGTGATCCCGGCGCGGGCCTGGATCTGGGAGAGAACTTGAACGTGCTGATCGGTTCCGGAATGCGATGCACACATCAGGGCGATTTCTTGCTGGCTGAACTGGAAATGTTTGTGCCCGCCGGCTTGAATAAAGGGCAGCGCCTGGAAAGGTTTTGCGCTTGATCTGAGAAAGGTGGCGGTATCCGGGTCACCAGACGAGGCGATCAGGTTTCCCTGTGGATCAACCACAGCAAACGCGCCGAAATGGATGGATTCCACTATGGTTCCGCGCGTAAACTCGATTAATGGCACATAAGGGGTAGTGGACATTGGTTGGATTAGCTGTCTTTGAGCTGGAGATAGCGTTTCGAATAACAATGAAGCAGCCCATGCTGCAATCGCTGGTAATACTGGTCGCGGAAGCGGGGTGCGAAGTCAAATTGGGAGAGCAATTTATCGATCATTTTCTCCGTGTTTTGCGGGTTGGTGTTGCGCCGGGCCATTCGCTCCAATTGTTTGTGTACGTTCGAGATAAATTTTTTCATATCCCGGATATCCCGGTCGGAGATGATTCCATCGCGGCTGCTGATGAGCGTATGATTTTTATATTCCTTGCTCAAGATGTCCAGGGATTCTTCCCAGGCGCCCAGATCGGCGTTGTTCAGGTAGGGCGGCTGCGATAACGATACCAGGTCTCCGATGAAAATCGTTTCTTCCTCAGGCAGGATCACCCAGATTGACCCATTATCCGGGCCAGGGTGGTGTTCCAGGATAATCTCGGTATCTTTCCACAGGAGGCTGGCCTTGTCGCTGAAGGCGACATGCGGAGCCATCCAGCGGATTCCGCTGAGACCGGTGCAAATTTCCCATTCGGTACCAATCTCGGGAACCTGCGCTTTGAAAATGGAGGTGCGGCTCTCGAATTCTTTCAGGACATTTTCGTGAGCAAAAATAGTACTTTCCATTACCCGCCCGCCGAGAGTACGGTCGGTATGCGAGTCGAGGTACACCAGGATCCGGTCGGCTCCACCCTTGATGCCACGCAGGGTCGCCAGCCAGGAACGTCCGTCATCCGGGCGCAAAGGGGAGTCAATCAGCAAAACGGCATCGCCTAAAGGCACTGCCCCGATAATGACTCCTGGATATGATTTTTCAATATAAATTCCTGAACCGATTTTCTCCATACATTTTCCAATTTCTAGTTGAGCGATTTGTGAGCGTAATTATAACGGCAAGTGCGCCAGGAGGCAAATTTGGCGTTTTTTGAGGGGTGGTGAAATTCGCGGATATGTCGAACCTTACCCGAAGATTGCCACCTTCAGCGTTGCGACAAGCTGCACCGCTTCTCTCGCAAAGGCAGAGCAGGGATTCCGGTCATTGCGAAGGAGCAGCGCGACTGAAGCAATCTCAGGAATGATCACCATCAGGTTCACCACTCCCGGTTTTGGTGACACCGGAAGGGCAGCAGAATGTGGAGTGCGGGTGAATGGAGTTAGCTTCTGATCGGCAGCTTGAAAGTAAACCTGGACCCTTTTCCTACTTCGCTTTCCACCCAAATCTCTCCGCCGTGTCCTTCAATGGCTAATTTGCAAAAGGCCAGGCCCAGGCCAAGACCGCGGGTCTTTTTGGACGTCAGGTTGGAACGCGTATAGCGCTCAAAGATATAGTCTATGTCTTCCGGAGGGATGCCGCGTCCCTGATCTGTTACGGAAACGTAGAGTTCTTTGTCTTTTTCTTCCAGATGGATGTTAATCGTATGGCCCAGGACGGAATACTTGATCGCATTTTCCAGCAGGTTGATCAGCACCCGGCGGATCATATCGATATCGACCATGATTTCAATTGGGCGCTCAGGCGCGTTGACCTGCAGGCTGAAATTGCTCGCCTCGGCCGCCGGGTGGACGGTTTCTATCGCTTCACGGATCAATTTTCGAATGTCCACATTTGAGAGAGAAGTGATTTTTTGCCCGTCTTGCAGGCGGCTGGTGTCCAGCAGCGAACTGATCAGCCTCTGGACGCGGCTCAGCGAGCGCTCGGAAATTTGGATGACGGATTCAATCCCAAGATCTTTTGGAGCCATGTTGCGGATCAGGTCCAACCCGGAGACGACGTTCGAGAGCGGTGAACGCAGATCATGATAGATCATCGAGGTCAGGTCCTCTCGTATGCGTTCGAGTTTTTTGAGTTCAGTGATGTCCCGCATGATCCACTGCAAACCGTTCTGGTTATTGATCGTCACGAGATGGACGTGCACTTCCACCGGAATGCTCGGG
This sequence comes from Anaerolineales bacterium, assembly GCA_035458505.1. Lineage (GTDB taxonomy): Bacteria > Chloroflexota > Anaerolineae > Anaerolineales > UBA11579 > UBA11579. Next base: position 50,777 of record DATHZS010000032.1, read on the forward strand.
CCCAGCTTCGGCTGCAAATAGGATTCAAAGGTTCCCGGTTCCCCGCTGTGTAAGTTTTCAAAATTGATTCCAACCGCTTTCCAGTCTACCTGGGTGAAATGATACACCTGCATCTTGAGCAGTTCTGCTTTGCTGAAACCGCTGAGGTGGACGGCTTCCTGGTTGGCTTCCAGGACTTTGCCGTCCCAGTCGGAGATAATAATCGGATCGATGCTGTCATCGAACAGCTGGCGAAATCGTCCGTGAGCCCGCTGGACTTCCTCAAACAGCTGGGCATGCCGGATGGCTGTGCCGGCCAGGCCGCCAATCCCTTTCAGCAGCAGCATCGCTTCAGTGGTGACCGGTTCTACCGGGTTGAGCGCTTCCAGGACTCCGATCACCTCGCCTTCCACCAGGATGGGTGCGGCGGCCACCGCTTTGAGCTGGTAACCGTTTTCCAGGGTTGTCTCAAGCGAGAAGCGCACGTCATCTTTCACATCGGGCACGATGGCGCTCTCTCCATGCTGGGCAACCCATCCGACCACGCCCTGATTGAACTTGATGCGCTCACCGATCTCTCTGGCGGGTTTCTCACCCCAAACCGCCTGGAAAACCACCTCACTGGTGACTTTTTCGATCAGCCCAATCGATACCGTGTCGAATTTCAGGCTGCGGGAGATTTGATTCAAAATCCGGTTGAGGACTTCGCTAATGTCGAGAGAGGCGGTAACCGCCGCTGCCGTTTCCGCCAGCACGGCCATCACATCTGCTCGCTGCCGGCTGTCCTGGAACAGTTGGGCATTCAGGACGGCGATGGCGGCCTGGTCAGCAATCGCCTGGATTAATTCCAGGTGTTGTTTGGTATAGTAATTGGTTTTGGAGTGGGTAAAGGTAATCACCCCAACCAGCTGGTTTCGGGCAAGCAGGGGGGCGCACAGGGAGGATTTTGTGCGCGGTGACAGTTGATTGGGGTAGGTGCGTTTGATCCAGCGCGGCTCTTTGCTGGTATCGGCCACGATGACTGGTTCCCGGTTTTGGGCTACCCATCCTGCCAACCCGTCATCCAGCGTGATCTTCAACCGGTCGACGGAATCTTCAATGACTTCTCCCTCGAGGATGATCGCAGCATCGATCGGATCTCCCTGGGCATTCAGGATAATGATGCTGGCGGATTGGGCCTCTACAATTTGTAGCGAGAGGGAAAGAATGCGCTGAAGAACGGTTTTCAGTTCCAGGTCTGAGACCAATTCCCGGCTGATATCAAATAATAGCTTTAAGGTTTGATAGGTATCTCTTGTAGGTAATGACATTGTTTATCTGTAATTTTGCTGATTTGATCGCACCAACCGAGGTGCGCGGAAAATGAGAAATAAATCCCTCCTCCTCATTTCGGGTTGAGAAGTATCCTCGACCACAGTATAGCATAATTCAACGAGAAGATTGTGTTTGACAATGCCTCAATTGCCGGCAGCGCGGGGTCTGCCGGTTCAGCCGTGCCGGGATTCAGTTGCGTCAGCGATGGATAAAGGGGAGTTGGAGCATCAAGGCTTCGGCGGCCAGCCGGGTATTGACGTTGGTGCGCTGTTCTTCCAGCATTTTCTCCAGGGTCAGGACCACTTTTTGGGCCGCGCTGGTATCCATGTGCCGGGCAAGGCTCTGGATCTCTTCAGCCCGGTCCGGATTGGTCAGCGGGGTACTGCTGGAGGTGGTTTGCAGCAGCACATCGCGCCAATACGACAGCCAGATGGTCAGGGTCTGGATGAACTGGTCTTTATCTTTACCCAGCTGGTTGGCATAGGAAAACCGCTTGACCCGGGTGGCCCCCAGCAGGGTGATCTGGTCTTCCAGCATGCTCTGGCGCTCTTCCAGCAGTTCCGGGTTTTGGGCCAGCTGGAGGGCGTATCCCGGCTTTCCGGCCGAGATATGCGCCAGTAAGCGCGCCTGGTCCTGTGGAATACCGGTGTGCTGTTCCAGCCCGGATGCCAGTTCGGAGAGCGGCACCGGCCGCAGGCGGATGATCTCGCAGCGTGAAACGATGGTCGGCAGCAAAGCTTCGGTGCTCTCGGCTGTGAGCAGCAGGATCACTTTGCCGCTGGGTTCTTCCAGGGTTTTGAGCAGGGCATTGGCGGCATTGGCGTTGGCTTCTTCAAAGTTGATCAGGAGCGCGACCCGGTATTCAGCCATATACGGCGAGAGCGAGAGGGTGTGCTGCAGGCTGCGGATGGCATCGATCTTGATATCCCGGTCTCCTTCGAGGCGCTGGACGATGCTCAGGTCCGGGTGCTGCATGCGGGCGATCTGCTGGCTGGCAGGAGTGTCTGGCTGGTACCGTCGGTCGGGGGAGTTGAGCACCTGGGCAAACCGCAATGCCAGGGTGCGCCGGCCGATCCCGCGCGGGCCGGTGATCAGATAGGCGTGCCGGATCCGGTCTGTTTGGAGATGTTTTGTGAGCAATTGGACTGCCCATTGATGGCCGAGCAGGTCCCAATCATCGCGATCGCGGGGGTCTGTTTGCTGGTTCATACTGCTATTGTAGCTGAGAGGCAGGTGATGCGCAAATGTTTGCTCTTTAGCAAGCCTTTGGCTCAATGGTAGGAGAAGCTCGCGGGTGCAAAAAAAAACAGGAGCAGGTTCCTGCTCCTGTTTTACTTATCTTCTAAGGCTGATGATATTTGATTTTACCTGATCAGTTGCCTTTGTTGTTCTTGCCGTTGTTGGTCTTGGTTTTGTCTTTGTTGCTGTTTGAGTTTGCAGACTCACCAGACTCGTCACCCTCAGCGGTAGGTCCGCAGCCAGCGGCACTGTGGGGAGCGGCATTCTCATTGCACAGGCCGGATGCACCCGGGCTACCGCCGTTATCCTGGCGAACATGGCCCACCCCGAGCTTGCCGGGTTTGCCGTATTCTTTGAACAGGTGGCCCATGCCG
>DATHZS010000033.1:0-34521 GCA_035458505.1 Anaerolineales bacterium
TTTAGCTCCCCCTAAATACAAAACAATGATATTATTATATTTACGGTAGGAATTGTAAAGTTTTTTAAGATATTAGGAGGTCATTTTCGATGAACACTCCACTCACCTTCCTCTTCACCGATCTCGAAAACAGCACACAGCTTTGGGAACAAGCCTCAGCGGACATGCATCCCGCCATGGCGCGCCACGATTCCCTTCTCTCTGAAACGATCACTAAGCACCACGGCAAGATTGTCAAAACCACCGGTGATGGCTTTCATGCTGTTTTTGCTGCTGCAAACAATGCCGTTCAGGCTGCCCTGGAAAGCCAGAGATCCCTGGGACAGGAAGCCTGGCCGGAAACCACCGGGCCGCTCAAAGTCCGCATCGGGCTCCATACTGGCGACAGCGAAGAACGCGACGGGGATTATTTCGGCCCAACCCTCAACCGCGCCGCCCGGGTCATGGACATTGCTCATGGCGGCCAGGTCCTGCTCTCCGGGGCCACCGCCGCCCTGGCCAAAGAAGCCCTGCCGAATGGCGTTTCCCTGCTCGATAAAGGCCAGCACCGCCTCAAAGGAATTTCATCCCTTGAGCAGATCTACCAACTCTCCAGCGCAGACCTCCAGAACCAATTTCCGCCTCTCAGGTCACTCGAAAGCTTTAAGCACAATCTTCACCGGCAGTTAACCAGCTTTGTCGGCCGCGAAAAAGAACTGAGCGAGGTCAAATCCTTGCTGGCAGGTACCCAACTGCTTACCCTGCTTGGCCCGGGCGGCACCGGCAAAACCCGCCTGATGCTCCAGGTCGCAGAAGAAGTCATCCACAAATATCCGGATGGCGTCTGGTTTGTCGAGCTGGCTCCCCTCACCAACCCCACCAAAATTCCGGATCGGATTGCTGCCGCCCTCAATGTGCAGGAACAGCCGGGACGCCCGATCCTCGATACGCTATTCGATTACCTGCGCCAAAAAGAGCTGCTCCTCCTGCTGGATAATGTCGAACACCTCGTGCGCGACTGTGCCGAGGTGACCGCGAATCTCCTGGAACACTGCCCCAACATCACCGTCCTGGTCACCGGCCGGGAAGCGCTCTTTATCTCCGGTGAGACTACCCTGCAAATCCCCTCCCTCTCCCTGCCATCCCGGAAGGCAGAGAGTTCGTTCGAAGAGATCTGCCTTTCCGAAGGTGTCCAGTTGTTTATGGAGCGCGCCAGGGCTATCCGTCCCAATTTTGAGATCAATCCGCAAAATGCCCAGCCCATCTCGGAGATCGTCAAGCGGCTGGATGGAATCCCCCTGGCCCTCGAACTGGCCGCCTCCCGCCTGCGCATGCTGACCGTGGAGCAGATCGCAGAACGCCTCAATGACCGCTTCCGCCTCCTGACCGGCGGTCACCGCACTGCCTTGCCGCGCCAGCAGACCCTGCAAGCCCTGATCGACTGGAGCTGGAACTTACTGGACGAGGAAGAACAACGTTTGCTGCGCCGCCTCTCAGTCTTCGCCGGCGGCTGGAATCTCAAAGCCGCCCAGGCCGTCGCTGGTTTCGAACCCCTGGATGAATACGCCGTCTTTGACCTGTTGGAACAGCTGATCAATAAATCGGTGGTCAATGTCGAATACCCTGACGACGGCAAAGCCCGTTACAACCTGCTGGAAAGCATCCGGCAGTTTGCCCGCGACAAGCTCTTTGAAGCCGGTGAAGGTGAACCCTTGCGCAACTCTCATGCGGAGTATTTTGCGGCTTTTGCCCGGGAAGCTGAACCGCATCTCTATAGCTCCACCATGCTCCCCTGGGTGAAACGGCTCGAACAGGAATTGGATAATTTGCGCGCCGTCCTCACCTGGACCTTGGACAACCGCCCCGAACTGGCCATCCGCATTTGCGGAGCGCTCTTCTACCGGGCAGCCTATTGGATCCATTTCTCCGAATCCAAAGCCTGGTTGGTCAAATCTGTCGAAAAGACCCGTCCCCTTCTGGGGATGGATGAAACCGTCATGCCCGTCGAAGACTTCGTCAAAGGTCTCATCAGCCTGGCAACCGCCTACAGCTTCTATTCAGACCATGCCAACGCCTTGAACACCATCGATGAATCCTTGCAGCTAGCAAGGGAGCACGATCTGCACCGCCATTATGTGTACGCCGTGGTCATGAAAACCGTCATCTTAGGCAATGGCAGCGGCGATTATGATACGCCGGAATGGAAACAAACCATCGAGGATGCGCTTCAAATTTGTATTGAAAATAATTATGAAATGGAACTCTCTCAGCTTCAATTCATCACAGCTTTTCTCCTTGCATCAAAAGGAAATTTCGAAGAAGCGTTGCCCTATTACAAATCTGCCCTTGCCACCTCAAAAAGAATCAATAACCCTCATCGAAACGGCGAGGTGTACCGCTTAATGGCGATGATGTCCCTCCTGCAAGGGGACTTTGCCACCGCAGAAAAAGCCCAACTGGATGCCATCGAGCTGTATACGACCATCGGCGACCATCGGTCCGAATTGTTTTCCAAAAGCGACCTGGCCCATGGCTACCGCAGAATGGGGAAATATGAACAGGCGATCCCGCTTTATCTCGAAATGCTCCCCAAATGGCAGGAAAACGGCAATCTGCCCGCCCTGGCTCACCAACTAGAGTGTTTTGCCTTCCTCGCCATCTACCAGGAAAACCCGGAAGTTGCCGCCAGGCTGTTGGGGAAAGCCAGGGAAACGCGCGCTGCCCTGAATGCGAAAAGCACTAACCAGCGAGAGATCGATGATCTGAACCAGGCCATGGAACAGCTCACTGAGACCCTGGGAGAAGCACTGCGCGACAACCTCATGCTGGAAGGCGAAAGCATCAGCCTGGACGAAGCAGTCGCTCTCGCCCTGGCGGAGGTCAGGCATGAACCAGTGCTGCAATAAAAAAGAGAGCCTTTCAGGCTCTCTTAGATCATCAACATGCCCGGGAATTTATTCCCGGATCAGGCCATCCATCCGCAGCACATCGATCACCGCCTGTTCCAGGACAACATCCTGCTGGGGCCCGATCAGCGTCGTCCCCACCATCTCACCCTCGCTGTTCAGGAAAAAGAAGTACGGCCGCCAGTTGTATTGAAAACCGAGCTCATCGCGCAGTTCCTTGGTTTCAGGGTTATCCATATCCAAAAAGACAAAATTCATCTGCTCGCTGTATTTATTCTCCAGCCCGTGCACCACGGGCGCCATTCGCTGGCAGTTACCTCACCAGAAAGCAAACAACTCCACCAGCTGTGGTTTTCCTGCCGCCCGCACAAACGAACTGGGAGCCGTTGCCTTTAAGTTCGGGGCACCGTACTCAAAACCCAGCACCGGTTCCGGAATGCGCAGATCCGGTGTCGGGGTGCTCTCGGCAACCTCCTCAGCCACGTCTGAGCCGGATTGCGGCTCTTCTGCACCATTCTCATCCATCTCGGATGTTTCCTCCACAGAGGCCACCTCTGCCGGAGAGTCCTCTGAAAGACCACTCTCAGGCTGAGTCGGGGTCACTTCTGGCATAACCGCCTCTGTCTCCGCACCGCACGCGGAGATCAGCAGGCCAGCAAGAAGCACCATCAGCCCCAATCTGATCAGCAGTTTTTGTTCCTTTACCATAATTACCCTTTATTCAAATTATCTAAAATCCTGACAAAATTTATCCTAAATCATATCATACATTGCCCAATCTTTCATCCAGGCAAATTTTCAGGAGTGGTGAAATTCGTGGGTCTGTTGAACCTAACCCCAAGATTGCCATGATCAGGGATTCCGGTCATTGTGAAGGAGCATCGCGACTAAAGCAATCTCAGGAATGATCCCTATCAGTTTCACCACTCCCAATTTTCAAGGCAGTGAGAAGTCGATCGTTGAGGCAAGACGGCAAGATCGACTCCTGTGGTCGGGTACCCAATCTGGGTTTCTCGGGTTGATTCAAGACCATAAGCGTGGTCGCGCCAGGGTGTGCCTCAAACTTCATCCATCATCGTGTAAATCATCGGTGTAAGACAAAAAAACCAGACTTATTTGGATAAAAATCATAAATATTGTAAAATATCTTTAATCGCAATCCCCTCTAAAAACCTGATTTCCCAAAGCCTCACTGCAAACATCCCGCAAAAATTATTTATCAATATAAGGAGCAAAAAATGTCCGAAAAAACGATAAATCTTAACCATGGCATTGATGTTAGACCGCTTCAGGCATTCATTGAATCTGTCCGCAAAGATCCTTCCAACGCAGACCGAAACCCCACTGTTTTGGCAGAATGGGTCGGAGGAGACCAATCAAAAATCACCATGGATGGAATTCAAACCTATCTGGGGGGTGAAGGCTACCTGAACCCGATGAAAATGCTGCTGGCTTGTTTTGCCGCCTGCGATGTGGATGTGGTAGCCATGCACGCTTCCTTCCTTGGGATAAAAATTGAGAGTCTTTCCATCGAGGCTTCAGGGCATTTCAATGTTCAATCATATCTGGGGATAGAAGACACCCCTGGTTCGGGATATGATCAGATCGCCTATACCATCCGTCTCCATGCACCTGCGGCAACTCCAGAACAAATCGAACACCTAATAAAACAATGTGAGCTCGGTTCTCCGGTTGGAGATACCCTGGGCCGCAGCGTCCCAATGAAGTTGGAGTTTGTCAGCAATCTCGAAAGTTAAAAAAAGAATGAATTCACAGGAGCAGATAAAATCAAGTGTAGTTTTTCCACAAATTGAAATTGGTAATGATCTCGCCCAGATAAAAGATTTTGTGCAAGCCATCGAGGATATGGATTTTGATTGTTTGCATATCCCAGACATGGTCATTGGCGCCAACCCGGAACGGCCAGGGGGGATCAAGGGACGCTATACCTATCAAAGCGCTCATCACGAAGTGTTTGTCCTCATGGGCTACCTCGCTGGATTAACAACAACACTCGAATTTGCTACAGGAATTCTTGTCTTACCCCAACGACCGACTGTTCTCGTCGCCAAACAGGCCGCCGAAGTAGATGTCTTGTCTGGTGGGCGATTACGCCTGGGTGTGGGGGTCGGCGAGACGGATCTTGAGATGCAGGCGCTGGGATTTGATTTCTCAAATCGTGGCAAGCGCATAGAAGAACAGGTTTACGTTCTAAGAGAATTGTGGACAAAACCGTTAGTCACTTTCCAGGGTACATATCACACCATTGAGGACATGGGAATCAATCCAATGCCAATTCAGCAACCCATTCCGATATGGTTTGGTGGAGAGGCTGATGTTGTCATCCGCCGCATGGCGCGGCTTGGCGATGGTTGGGCGCTGAATCGCACCTATCCCGAAGAGGCGCAGGCTCTAGTAGATAGACTGATCCACTTTCTGGATCTCGAAGGGCGTGATCCTAAATCTTTTGGCATCGATGTCCGTGTGAACCTTTCCAAGCATCCACGCAACACCTGGGCAACCTTGGCGGCTAATTGGCGAAAATTGGGAGTAACAGACCTTGGTGTCAACACGATGGGATCGGGTTTCAAGACATTGCAAGAACGCCTTGAAGCAATCCGTCAATTCAAGGAAGAGACAGGCATCTAGCCATTGGTGTCTCACGAATAGCGGTTAGGCAACCCCATCCAATATCGTTCCGCGTCGCGTCCGACGCCCTAACTACTTTTTCAACGGTCAGATAAATTGACCGAATGTTCTATCCGCGCTAAATTCATCACTCAAATTCCCACAAGTAAGAGATCATCTCCCTTTCCCCTCTAAATCATAGAAAACGATCTGCTCAAAACGAGAAAGTTTATGCTGCAAAACCTTCCACCTAACACCTTTCGCCTGGTATCGTTCGCTGCCCTCATCCTTGGCGCGGCCTGGATCGGCATCAGCGCCACCCTGCCCGGCGGAACCGCCAACCCTGGAATCCCGGCTCCTCAGGCCGGATTCCTCGCGCCCGAATTCACCCTCACCACTTTGGATGGCAGCACGCTTGCCCTGGCAGACCTGCGCGGGCAGGCAGTGCTCGTCAACGTGTGGGCCAGCTGGTGTCTTCCCTGCCGGGCAGAAATGCCTGCCATGCAGGCCATGTACGAGGAATATGCCAGCCAGGGATTTACCATCCTGGCGGTCAATTCAACCATCCAGGACAGCCAATCACAGGCCGCAGAATTCGTCGCCGAACACAATCTCACTTTTCCCATTCTGCTCGACCTGGACGGCCATGTCAGTGCGCTCTACCAGGTTAGTGCACTACCGAGCTCATTTTTCATTTTGCCAGACGGAACCATCCAGGAAGTTGTCATCGGCGGCCCAATGGCCGAAGCCCTGCTGCGCACCCGCATCGAAAACCTGCTCGCGGAGGTGGACTGATGCTGCCATTCCTGAATATCTTTGGTGCCGCGATCGCCTTTCCGCCCCTGGTCATTCTTGCCGGGTTATGGATCGGAGCCACGCTCGCAGATAAACACGCCCCAAAGGATCGCTTCGCCCCAGAAGCCATCTTCAACCTGATCTTTGTCGCCTTCGCCGCTTATATCATTGGCGGCAGGCTTGGCTATGCCGCACAAAACCCCTCAGCTTTCTCTCAAGACCCGATCAGCCTGGTCAGCCGTAATTTCGGCCTCTTCGACCCGCTCAGCAGTGCCGCCCTCGCCCTGATCGCCGCCCTGATCTTCGGGCAGCGCAAGCAGTTCACCCTGCTCCCGACCCTGGATGCCCTCACACCGGCATTCGCGGTATTCATGCTGGCTCTCCCGCTGGCCAATTTCGCCTCCGGAAATGCTTTCGGCGCACCCAGCCAGCTCCCCTGGGCAGTAGAGTTATGGGGAATGGCGCGCCATCCGGTTCAGCTCTACGAAGCCATTGGCGCAGGTTTGATTGTATGGCTGGTTTGGCCAGGCAAACAGGAGACGACCATGGATGGGATCACGTTTTTCCAATTTCTCGCCTATTCCGCCCTGGCGCGGCTGATTTTTGAAGCCTTCCGCGGCAGCAGCCCGGTCCTCCTCCTTGATCTCAGGGCTGCCCAAATCGTTGCCTGGATCATCCTGGCTGGGTCACTGTGGGGTATTTACAAGCTCAAACAGTCCTACCCATCACCATAATGCCATTTCCAAGCCCCAGGCACGCTAAAAGTTCTGGCCCCTCATCGGGAGAGAGTTTTGAAATTAATAAGTATCTCCAATTGATCCCCTGGATTGCCACGATCTGAAGTGTAACCATCTGCCTCGTTTCTCTCACATTGACAGGATAGAGCCTCTTGTCATTGCGAAGGAGCGCAGCGACTGAAGCAATCTCCGAAATGATACCCACCAGATGCACCACTCCCTCATCATGCCCCGCCCTGTCCTCACAGGGCAATTTCAGGGTAAAATGGACATCTGGAACACACTCGGCTTAACCGAGGAGGTAACATTGGACAAAATCATCATCAAAAACCTGGTCGCCCGCGGCATCATCGGGATCAACGATTGGGAACGGGAAACACCCCAGGAAATCCTCATTAACATCGTTGTCTATACCGACATCCACAAGGCTGCTGAAACAGATGACATCACTCACAGTGTCAACTACCGCACCCTCGCCAAAAAAGCCCAGCACCATGCCGAAACAGCCGCCCGCCTGTCTGTAGAGGCACTTGCCGAAGATATTGCCCGCCTGTGCCTGGAAGAACCAAACGCGGTAAAAGTCCGGGTCAGGGTCGAAAAACCCGGGGCTGTCCGGTTTGCAGAATCCGTCGGCGTAGAGATCGAACGCGGCCCCTAGCTCCCCCGCGCCGGCCGTACTCCACCAATCCTATTGGCAATATCTTCCCTCAACACATCCCCAATTATGCAATACACCCATCAAATCCCCTAAGCAGGAAGGCATGGAATGAGTAAAATGGTTCATTTATCAATCTACACTAAAACTGGTATAATTCCCCGCCAGGATTGGGCACGTTCCCCGGATAACCCGGAGTGTGCCCAGGCTTGATCCTGAAAGGAACATCTTTATGAAACGACCGAAAAAAACAACACTCGCAACGAGTGACGATCGCGGCGGCATGCCGTCATATAACCTCAGCTTGCCCGTCCTGCTGATCATGTTCATCTTTTTTATGGTGTTTGGTGGCGGGATCGCCTATTTCGCGTCCCAAAATTTAGCGGCCGAAACGCCGGAACCCACCTCATTCGTCCTGGCGACCAACACCATCCCGCCGGACACCCCAACACCCACAGATACCCTGGTACCGACCATCACCAACACACCAGAGCCTGCGCCCACCCTCCCGCCGATTGAATACGTTGTCCAGGAGGGTGATACCTGCAGTAAGATTGCGGGGGTGTTCAATATTTCCCAAATCGCCCTGATCACGTCTAATGCCCTGTCGGTCGAATGCTACCTGACCGTAGGACAGCGCCTCCAGGTTCCCCAGCCCACCCCCCTCCCCACCACGGATGCAATTGCCACCCAATCTGCCCGGCAGACCCAGGCGGCTTGCCCGATCGAATATGTCACCGTTCAGGCCAACGACACCATCGAGGTCATCTCACAATATACCCGCGTCCCCGTCCAGGAGATCCTCAACTTTAACGGCAAACCCTCCACGCTCTTATTCGCTGGGGAAATATTGGCCATCCCCACCTGCAAGGAGACCGTAGACCTTTCCGGGGCTACCTTTACCCCCTCCCCAGCCCCCACCTACCAGGCGGCCACCATCATTCAGCCCCCAACGGGAACATACTACCAGTCCAACGATGAGATTATCTTACAGTGGGTCTCACCGGCAGAACTCCGCGCCAACGAATACTTCCTCGTCACCATTCTGGACAGCACCGATGGAGGCACTCTCGTTTTGGAAGAAACCGTCAAAGATACCCGTTTCATCGTCCCAGCCAGCGTGCAACCCTCCGGGAGCAACCCGCACATCTTTGCCTGGAAGGTTGGGATAATCGCTCAGATCGGGGAAGATGCCGATGGCAACCCCATTTTCCGGGAAAGCGGCCCCGACAGCGACCTGGCCTACTTCGCCTGGGCTGGCAACTAGCCAAAACACCTCTGATAACCGATATAAAAATGACCGCAAAAATGCGGTCATTTTTTCTTTAATGGATTTTGAACACAACAATTTACATCCTCAAGGGATCTGCCCCTCGAGAGATGCTGTCTAAAAATTCCTGGCGGGTGGCCAGGTTCTTGCGAAAAGCGCCGTGCATCGCGGAAGTCGTCATCCGGGCATCGTGCTTCTTCACCCCGCGCATCACCGAACACAGATGCACGGCTTCCAGCACCACCGCCACCCCATGCGGATTCAACACTTCACTGATAAAATCGGCAACCTGCCTCGTCATCCGTTCCTGCACCTGGAAGCGGCGGGCATACAGGTCCACTACCCGAGGTATCTTGGAAAGGCCGATCACCTTCCCCCGGGGGATATACGCCACGTGCGCCCGCCCGAGAAATGGCAGCATATGGTGTTCGCACAGGCTGTAAAATTCAATGTCCCGGACCAGCACCATTTCGTCATAGGAAACATCAAAAATCGCCCCATTGATCAATTCCACCGGATCGGTCCAGTAGCCAGCCAGCAATTCATCATACATCCTCGCCACCCGGTCCGGGGTTTCTCGCAGCCCCTCCCTTTCAATGTTCTCACCCACCGCATGGATCAATTCCCGGATTGCATCGCTGATTCGTTCCTGGTCTACTCCCTCCCCGCTTAATAGCTTCGCAGCTTTATACAGTTCTTCATTTTGATCAGTCATTTCTTGCCTTGATACTTTTCAGATATAATCTAATTAGATACCTTCGAAGTCAAATCAAAACCTAACGATACCCCGAAGATCTCCACTAGACCCCTATTTTACCGTTAGTCCCTGTTTGGGTAAAGTCAAAGGAAGAATGATGGAACTGATCGAAATTCTCCGCGGCGTCGAGTTATTTGAGGGCTTATCCGAAGAAGAGCTTAAAAAAGTTGCTTCCCTGTGTATGAAGCGGACTTTCCAGGAAAATCAGATCATCGCCCGGCAAGACAGCCACGGTGAAGAGCTCTTCATCATCCAGGAGGGATTCGTGGAAGTCGCCGTCCAAACCCAGGGCGGGCGCAAGGTGATCGTCAACCTCGGCAACGGCCAAACCATCGGTGAAATGTCCCTCATCGACCAGGGGCGCCGCTCAGCCACTGTCCGCGCCCTCTCCTCTCCCACAATCGTCCAGATCATCGAACAACCGGATTTTGCGCAATTATGTGAATCGGAATGCCGGATCGGCTATATCGTCATGCAGAATATCGCCATCGACCTCTCTTTCCGGCTCCGGCAGCGCAATATTAACGATATCATCCGAGGATAAGCTCATGACGGTGTATAAAGTCAGCATCGTGGTGGCAGATGGCAGCCATCCGGGTGCGATCCTCAACCTTGACCACAGGCCCATCGAAGGCGAAACCATCAACATCAACGGCAACCTTTTTCTCATCCTGGAAGTCATTGAACTGATGCCGCCGCGTGGAAAATTCCAATACCTACACCTCACCTGCATCCCTCAGGCAAGCTGAGACTTGTCCGTCTCCCCCCTGGCACTCGCACCATCTTAGTCTTCTTCCCTATAGAATAAAAATTGCCTGGCGATGTTTCGCCAGGCATCTCATTCATTTAAGTATTGGCGTTTAGGCCATCTCGGTATCGATCAAGCCGTAAGTACCATCCCTGCGAGTATAGAGCACATTGACCGAATTGGTCTCCATGTTGAAGAAGATAAAGAAATCTTCGTGGCCGAGCAATTTGCTCTGTTCAACGGCCTCATACTCATCCATTGGGTACAAAATGAACTTTTTCCGCCTGGCGATGACTGGCTCTTCTTCTTCGGCCAATTCTGCAGCCAGGTCAGCTTCGGTGAGTTCCATCGCGGCCTGCCCAACAGATACACCATCCCCCCTTCCCCGGTGGCGTTTCCCCTTGAAGCGTTCGATTCTTCTCTGGATCTTATCCATCGCCATATCAAATGCAGGGTATATATCATCCGCCCGTTCCTCCGCGCGCAGCATAATCTTCTTACCCAGCAAGGTGATCTGAGCAACCCACCGGTCGGTAGTCATTTTTGCTGATTTTGCGTAGGTCAATTCCACCCGAACCTCTTCAAGATCATTGATATACCGATCCAGTTTTCCTGCTCTCTTGTTCACGTAATCAAAGACACGGTCATTCAATTGAAAGCCATTCGATCTGATATCAACATCAATAGACATTTTTACTCCTAATCACTAAAGGGTTTTTTTAATATTACCAGAAATTAACCAGATGACCAACCAACTTAAAAAACCGCAAGTTTTATGCCCTGGCGACCACTACCGCATCAATTCTGGTCGCTCCAGCCTGCCCTAGTGCTTCTGCGGTCGCATCCAATGTAGCGCCAGTAGTCAGCACATCATCCACCAACAAAACAGCTTTCCCCGCCACACTGGCGGGGGCTGCCCGGAAGGCACCTGCCACATTCATCTGCCGCTGCTCCAGGCTTAACCCAACCTGGCTCGCCGTTTCCCGCACTCGCACGACTGCTTTCGGGCGGAATTCCATCCCAAGGGCAAACGCCAGAGATCGGGCCAGCAAAACAGCCTGGTTATATCCCCGCTCCTGCTGGCGTTTCCGCGCAAGCGGTACCGGCACTACCACATCCGCCTCCAACTGGTTCCTGTGTACCAACTGCAACAGATGTTGCGCCAGAGCATCACCCAACCCAATATCCCTCGAATATTTCAACCGTTTGATCGCTCTGCTGAGCGGTTCTTGGTATTTTCCCCAGGCATAGGCCTGGTGCAGATGGTTTTTTCTCGCACAGCGGTGCGTGTCCCCCGGAACCTGGCTGCGTTTTCCGCACAAACTGCACACACCTTCCCCCACCAGCACACATTTCTCAATACACTGCTGGCACCAGCGCGTTCCCACCTGACCGCAGCCAGCACATCGCGGGGGCAGCAGCCAATCCAGCATCATCCAAACAGATTGGTAGACTCGATATTGGAACTGAGAAATCGCAGTTTTGGAGTCCAGCCCTACTCCTTAGATTCCAAAGATTTCCCCAATTGGCCCATTCATCACAATCAGAACCGCAGGCCCCATCATAATGATCATGATCGTTGGGAAGATCAAAAAAGCCATCGGCAGCAGCATCAGAACCGGAGCTCTCTGGGCGGCCTGTTCCGCCCGCTGTCGCCGCCGGACCCGCATGTCATCTGCCTGAATGCGCAGGATTTTCGCCATGCTGACACCAAGCTGCTCGCTCTGGATCACTGCAGCCACAAAGCTCTCAAACTCAGATGCCCCGATCCTCTCGGCCATATCACGCAGCGCTTCACGCCTTAATTTACCCAGTTGCATCTCTTGCAGGGCGCGGGAGAACGCGATCGATAGTTCATTATCCCATTTATCCGCCACCTTGCGCATCGCAGCATCAAAGCCCAAACCCGCTTCAACGCAAATGGTCAGCAGGTCCAGCGCATCCGGGAGCGCCTTACGCACGCTGTCCTGCCTGCGGGCAATTCTTGCATCGATCAACATATTCGGCATAATGAAGCCAAACACGGTCGTCCCGAGAATGATCATGAAATTCATCATCGAGAACGGCTCACCCCAGTACACCAGCAGCATCAAACTGCCCAGGAGGACAGCCAGAATAAAGCGCGCCGCAAAAAAGGTGGTCGGTTCAATCCCGCGTGGATTCCCGGCCATCTCCAGTTTGCTCTGGATCTGATCCAGGGCTTTCTGCGGCGTAATCCGCAGGGCCAATTCTCCCAGTTTGTTCGCCATGGGGATGATGATACGCTCCAGGAAAGGCTGCGACATCTCGATTTCATGCAGGCTGGCCAGTTCACCGCGTTCAGCAAATTCTGCCAGCCGCTCTTCCAGTGGATCCACATTTTGCGAGTTGCGCAATCCCACCACCACCAATATCACAGCGATGAGCAAAACAACAACGATGATCCCGATTAATATGACTGTAGGGTCCATAATTCACTCACATTCGACACTAAACTTCAATATCTGCGATCTTATTCATCACGATCGTACCCATGATAATCAACAACCCACTGCAACCCAGCATCGAAGCCCCGCACCAGATGGGCTCTTCAAAGAATTGCATGATGTAATCCCGGTTCAATATGTATAAGGCACCGATCAGAAAGACCGGCATAAAGGACAACAGCCGCCCAGATGCAACCACCTGAGTGGTCAGGGTTTTAATCTCTCCCTTGATCCGGATTCGTTCGCGGATGGTATGCGAGATGGTTTCGAGCACCTCCGAAAGGTTACCACCCACTTCTCTTTGAACATTGATCGCCGTGACGACCAGATCGAGATCCTCACTGGGGATGCGGACCAATAAGTTATCCAGGGCCATTTCCATCGAAATACCCAGCTGCATCTCCTGCACGACCCGCCGGAACTCCGTGCTGATTGGGGATGGCAATTCACGGGATACCGCTTCCAATGCCTGCATGGTAGAAAAACCAGCCCGCAGGCCGTTGACCATCAGGTGAAGCATATCCGGCAGTTGGGCGTCAAACGACCTTAGCCGCCGGTTCTGCATGCGTCCCACAAACACCTGGGGGATGAACAGCCCGCTGACTGCACCGACCAGGGCAAACACCCCACCCAACACGGTCATTTCCAGCTTGCCTAACAATAACCAGGACAATCCAGCAGTCAGGATGCTCGAGAGGCCCATCAACGCGAAATACTCGCCAGGTTTTAATTTAAGATCTGCCCGGGCAAGGTCATCCGCAATCTTTGAACCATAATCCGACCTGGAGATGAGCGAATCCGCCCACCCGCCAAGGAAAGAACCCTCCTCACCAGCGTCCTGCTCCACACCCCCATATTCCAGCGCCGCTTCAGAGGCTTCCAAATATTTTTCTATCCGTTCCTCTACCAATTCTTTCTCGCTGGTGATCGTGATCACAATCCCAGCAATCAAAAGAATCAGGAGCAACCCTCCGCCTATCCATAAAATTGGACCAGCCATGATTACCTCATCACCTCAAGCAATTGTCCGTTCCTCGTCAAAAAGATTCTCATCACATGCAAAGGATTACCGTCGAGAACCGATCCCAAAAATCTGCGGCGGGAGATGAATGCCTGCCGCTTCAATCTGATCCATAAATTTAGGCCGCAGCCCGGTTGGCCGTAGTCTGCCAATCACATTACCGGCTTCATAACCCGTTTGCTCGAAGGCAAACAAATCAGTCAGCGTGACCACATCGCCTTCCATACCTGCCACCTCAGTAATCGACACGATCTTGCGCGTCCCATCCCGCAAACGCTCCTGATGGACCATCAGATCGATCGCCGATGCAATTTGTTCGCGGATCGCCCGCACCGGCAAATCGTAACCAGCCATCATGGTCATCGTCTCAATACGAGCAATCGTATCCCGCGGGCTGTTCGAGTGGGCGGTTGTCATCGACCCGTCGTGGCCGGTGTTCATCGCCTGGAGCATGTCCAATGCCGCGCCATCACGGATCTCACCGACCACAATCCGGTCGGGACGCATACGCAGCGAGTTCACCACCAGGTTTTGGATCGTCACCTCACCACGCCCCTCAATATTCGGCGGCCGCGATTCCAGTGTCACCACATGTTCCTGCCTTAGCTGAAGCTCGGCAGCATTTTCAATCGTTACTATCCGTTCATCAGAGGGGATGAACCCTGAGAGCACGTTCAGCATGGTGGTTTTACCAGAACCAGTACCCCCGGAAACCACAATGTTCAATCGCGCTTGCACGCACGCCTTCAGAAATTGGATCGCCTCCGGGGTAATTGTCCCATTCTCAATCAACTGCTCCACGGTAAAGGGAATCTTGGCAAACACACGAATGGTGATCGTCGGCCCCACCAATGAAATCGGCGGGATCACCGCGTTCACACGCGAGCCATCCGGCAAACGGGCATCCACCGTCGGGCTCGATTCATCAATCCTGCGCCCGAGAGGTGCCACAATCCGGTCAATGATCCGCATCACGTGTTCATCGCTCTCGAATGCCAGCGGCACCCGGGTCAGCTTTCCCTTGCGCTCCACATAGATATTCTTGGCCCCGTTCACCATCACTTCAGTCACCGAGTCATCTTCCAGTAACGGCTGCAGCGGTCCGAAACCGATAATCTCCGCCACAATCTGTTCGAACAACCGGTGTTTCTCCTGGCGCGAAAGCACTATACTCTCTTCTACCAGGATCTGTTCAAAAAGCCCCTGGATGGTCTTGCGCACCTCAGCGACTTTGGTCACATCCATTCCGGGGTCCAGTTCAGATAGCAGCCGGTTCTGCACCCGGGTTTTCAAATCCAGGTACGTATCACGCGGTCCGGCAGCTCCCGGAGGAGCATTCCGGCGCGCCTGGAGAGAGGACAGCCGTGCCCCACCAGAAGAACCCCCCGATTGCCCGCCTTGTTTTGGTTCTTCGTCCTTACCTTGCTCAAGTCTTTTCAAAAGGGACATCGAATACTCCTGTTACAGTGTTATTTGATGTGTTCCATGAAAAACACTGTTCTGATAATTTAATTATAATCCGAAGATGCAGCAGAATTATTACCCAAGTATGCTAGTTTCGGGTTAAATAACTTCCTCTTCAGCTTTCTCGATAGCCGCAATCTTCTGATTTACTCCTTCTGCCAGCTCAACAATCCCTTTGGAAATCGGGTGAGTCTTATTCTGGGTGATGAAAGGCACGCCTCGGTCCATCGCAGGAACCACCAGCCGGTCATCAAACGGCAAAACTGCCACAACCTCGCATTTGGTGATCTCAGAGACCCGTTCAGCGGTAACCGACCGTCTTTTGTCGAACATATTCATCACCAGGAACACTTTTTCCCGCTGATAGCCCAAAGCGATCAGCAAATCGAGGAACAACCTCACATTCTTGATCGAGGGGATATCCTGGGTCGTGACCACCGATATAAGATCTGCCTCATCAATTGCAGTAAGGGTGATCTCATCCAAACCAGAATTGGTATCGATCAACACATATGCAAACATTTTCTTCAGGAACCGCACCACCCTGCTGAACTGGTCTCCGGTCACCGATTCGGCCTGCTCAGGCCGCGGGGGTGCCGCCATAATCTTGACGCCAGATTCATGCTCCAGCAGAACTTCCTCAATAAAATCCGGGTCCAGCTCATCTGCCCGGGTGGCGACATCTGCCAGATTATTTTTGGTTTGCTCATTGAAGAAAAACGAGAGGTCACCAAATTGCAGGCGCCCATCGACCACCACCACCGGTTTTTCTGGTGTATGCAGTGCAACCGCCAGATTCGTGGTGAGCGTGGTCGAGCCGGTACCGCCTTTCGGCCCATAAATGGTCAGGACTCGACCATTGTGCCGGGCGGGGAACAACATCCCGCCGGAGGTACTGATCCCGCCGCTGGCTTGCACGGCCGCCAGGGTCGTGGCTGCTTTTTTCTTTTCTTCATGGGCCATTTCACCCGCCCGGACAATCGCCGAGATCAGCTCATCCAGGTCTGGCGGTTTGGTTAAAAAGTCACGCGCTCCGGCCAGCATCGCCTTACGCATATAATTGGAGTCATTCTGCACAGACAGGATCACCACCTGGGTTCCCGGCACCCTGGCCCGGATCCGCTCAGTGGCGGTAATTCCATCCATATCCGGCATATTGATATCCATCAGGACCACATCCGGCCGGAGATCAGCCGTCGCACGGATCGCCTCTTCTCCTGTGCGGGCTGAGCCGATCACCGCAATGTTCGGCTCAAATTGAAGAAGCTTATGGATGTTTTCTCGTGTTTCTGCGATGTCGTCAACAATGATAACCGTAATTTTTTCGGCTTCTGCCATTCATGGGCTCCGATCAAATCTTCAACGTTGGTCTCTACGGGTTCGGCTGAACAAGAGAGGCGTCATTTTCCAATACAGGTGGTTCAAGAGCATCAATTCTGGGTTGAGTTCCATACGGCAAGCGCACAGGAAGCGGAATCCGGTATACATCCATCAAATACTGCAAGGTGACAGCATTGGTGTCCTCACGGGTGCCATCGCCAGCAGCTCTCAGCGCCAACGTAATTTCAGCACCGGTGTACAGCAGGTAGTTCAGCGTAATTGCTTCCTGGGGCGTCATGATCAGGGTGACGATATCCGGCGGCGGGACAGTCGGGGGCGGTGGTGCAACCGTTTCGCCCTCGGCAGGTTGTTGGCCTACAGGTGTGCTGGTCGCAACCGTAGACTGCTGCCCCAATTCATTATAAACAGGGAAAGTCCCCACCTGAAGCACAGGCAACCCCTGCATAATCCGCTGGCTGACGACCCTGGCCCGCTGGGCCTCTGAAGGCACATAATAGAAAGGCTGTTCCAGCAAAGCATCAAATTCAGCCCGGCCTTGCGGCCCCATCGAGCCGCCGGTACCTATTTGCGCCACAATATTCTCGAATGACTCAGCGTAGTTGAAGCTGCCTGATTCCTGAATAAAGATATTCGTGCCAGGGGTGATCACCCCCGCAGTATAGTTCGGGGTGATCGACTGGAATTGGGTATCCATATCGACAAACGCCATCGTCACAATCACATCCACAGTATCACCGCGGGTTAACCCATAGGCGACCGAAGAAAACCGGCTGATCGGGACCGGGAAGGCCACTTTTCCTGTTTCAATCAGCCAGGCATGGTCTGAACCATCCGAATCAGCCAGGTTGCTTAACAGCATGCTCGGGTTCAGGAATGTCCCAGACCCCAAATCGATGCGCGCAATCTCATTGACGACATCTTCAAATTGATTATAGGTGGAATCTGCCTCAACCTCCTCTATCGGCAGGAAGGCAAGGTCCAGCATTTCCTGACTGATAACTTGGCCGCGAGCCACCGGTTGCTTCAAAACTACCACCGGAACGGTTTGCTGCGCTTGTTGGGTTGCTGCCACATCGACGGGTTCACTCCCCCCCCGCTGGGAAAGCAGGTACACGGCTCCAATCCCGACAATCCCAACGATAGCCACAAGTAAAAGTAATCTTCCTAGGCGCATTTTGCCTCCTATCCAAAAAAACATGGTTTAGCCCAATTTCCCGGGGCTAATGTAATCATACTCTCTCCGCAAAGCTTGTCAAGCGGAGTATAGTACTAGTGAGCAAATATAAAATCTGATTAAGTCTACAAGAAAAATGTCTTCTGTGCCACAGAAATCCACACGAAATATCCGGGCAACTGACCAATTTTTCCCTGGTGCATGTGCTCAGCATGATCTCGCTTACCCAAACATCAACCGGTGCTTCAAACCATCAAAATCATTCAGAGGTTGCCTAATCTCAAGGTCTGACCCCACTTTAAAAAAATCCTCTGCGGAATCTCTTTTTAGAAAGAGTGAAGCCCCTCAAGAGGGGCCTCACGGACAATCAACTATTGGGATTTTCGGTAACCCAGGTACTAGCTGCTGACGCCCTGGAGGGTGTTACCGATTTCGGTAAATACATTACCAATGGTAGGGGCAAGGAATTGCATCGCAACGATCACCACGATGGCGATCAAAACGATGATCAGAGCGTACTCTACCAAGCCTTGTCCTTTTTCTTTCGGTGCAAATAACATAACGATTTCTCCTTTCAAAAAATGGTTCACCTGTCGGTGATGAATTGAATTAGGTACATTATATGCGAAATTACATGTAAATTCAATAGCAAAATAGTTACAATTTTGTTAGGCTTATTCTGCCAGCTCAACCGCCGGCAGGCTGATCGTGATCCTGGCTCCTTGTCCAATCGCGCTATCCACCTCAAATTCCCCGCCGAGCATTTCCGTGCGGTCGCGGATCACTTTGATCCCCAGGCCCTTATTTTCAGCAGTGAACTTGTTGATATCAAATCCCTTCCCGTTATCTTCGACCACCAGCCGGATCATTTGAGAGCCCATATCCAGCTGCACTTTCACCTGGGTCGCCTGGCTGTGCGTGATCGTATTATGCAGCAGTTCCTGCATCGATCGGAAGATCATCACTTCCAGGTAGGATTCCAGCCGGCGTTCGTTGCCCGAAACAGATACCGTCACATCCAGTGAATTTTTCTCCCGGTAGGCATTGCAGTAACGTTTTATCGTCGGAGCTAGCCCAAGATCATCCAACATCATCGGACGCAGGTCAAATATAAAATCTCTTACCTGCTGGAAAGTTGTCGAAGCAGACCCTTTCAGGTTCCCCAGCTCTGCCCTGGCTTTTTCCTGGTCGATCTCGAACAACCGCATGGCGATCTCTGTCTGTAAAATAAAATTCGACAACGCCTGTGCCGGTCCATCGTGCATCTGCCGGGAGAGCCGTTGGCGTTCTGTTTCCTGGGCCTGGATCAACATTTCCGCATTCGCAAATTTACTCCCGCCCATTGCTCTCCCGCTGCTCACACCAACGCCTGGTTCTCCATCCAATGAGGATTTTACCTTCTTCAGCATCCCTAAATACCGGTCGAGGTGGCTCTGATCGCTCTGGAGTCTATCAAGCTGGCCGCGCATCCCCACCAATCGCTGCTGGGCATCCAAGGCAGCCTCATACGCAATCTTGACCTCACTGACCGGCAGTTCATCAATCTGGCTTTCTACCTGCTGTAAATGCATCGTGATGGTGGCATTTCGCTCGGATAATTTTTTCACTTCAAGCTGGCTTTGCTCCAGCATCATCCCGATTTCCCGAAGCTCGCGCTGGGTATCATCGATCTCCTGCTGTAACGTATCATGAATCGAATTGACCAAATTTTCAGCTCCATTGGCTTCAGCTTCCATCTTTTACTCCTCTGTCTCCGCATCCTGATCATAGAGTCGCACCCAACCACGCCGGAGCGAATACACTGCAGCCTGGGTTCGATCTTCCACATTCAATTTCCGTAGGATCGCAGTCACATGATTCTTTACCGTCTGATGACTAATCCCCAGTTTTGTCGCAATTTCCTTGTTACTTAACCCAAGGGTGACACATTCGAGCACTTCCATCTCCCTCGCCGAGAGGGGGTAAAACGGTTCTCCCGGGTCGCTGTACGGCCGCGAGGATAAATCTGTGCGCTCTTGCAGCCAGTCCCCAACACCCTTCTGATCCAGCCGCTGATCACCCACATAATAGTAGCCCAGGGACACATTGCGGATGATATCAATCAATTTCTCCGGTTCAACATCTTTTGCGCTGTAGGCATGGGCACCAACCCGCATGGCATGGATCACCTGCTCAGTATCATCATACGCGGTTAGCAGTACCACCTTGGTCTGCAATTTTTCTATTACAACCTGTCGGGTAAGCTGCTGCCCGTTCAACCCCGGCAGATTCACATCCAATACGGCTACGTCAGGTTGCAGTTGCTTGATGATCTCATACGCTTTTTCACCTGAATCGGTTTGTCCAACCACCTCAAAATCTGGTTCCAACGAAAAAGAGTCTATCACTCCCTGACGGAATAACGGATGATCGTCCACAACGATGATGGTAATTTTTCTCATAGCTTCAAACCTTAACTGGAATATTCAGCACATCAAACCGGGTACTCTCAAAAAGTATAGCACAGGCTATAAACGCAAGCAACAAAAAGCAAACCGCAAAGGGACTCCTTATCAAAACTGTAAATCGATCAAAATGCAACTCTGTTCAACCGGTGATGGATTTCTATTCGGCTGTACAGCTCCCCCACAGGTACACAGCCATATTCATCTGGTCAAATTCACGGGTGATTGCCGTATCCGTCTGGTACACTTTCTCTCTGCCTGCAACCAATTCAGGATACCAATCAGGAAACGTGACAAAATACACCGGGCAATTTTCATCCAGATAGTCTGCCAACCGGGCCTCATCGCGGATAAAAGGGATCACGTCCGGAGAGATCAACCCGGCCAAATCTAACAGCTCTCGCTCAGTAAAATAACCAATCGCGCCAATGTCATGGGCCGCGATCAGATCGTCCGGGTCAGAATTTCCCACCAGCCAGCCGGCAACTTTGACCATCTCGCCATTGATCACGGCTACATCTTTGGTAAAAGAATCCATGCCCAACCACCAGAAGAGGACCAGTAAAATTGCAATCGTCGCGGCGGTCACCCGGCTCAAGATCCAGCGAAGCCTGCCTGTTTTTTGTCCGCCAACCAGTGCCGCCGTCCCTGCCAACCCCCAAATCACCAGCACCGGGATCGCCGGGATCATATACCGTCCATGCTGGTAGGTCACCGGCAGCCGGATTGCATACAGCCCGATAAAACCAATCAGCCACAATCCACCCGCGACCCTCGCCCAGCGCTGCTCCCGGATGCTCCGGACCAGGTAATACAGGAACCCCGGGAGGAGCAGGACTCCCACCCCAACCAGCAAAGGAACCGGCTGCTGGATCAGGCGGGAAAAGAGAGGCGCTTCCCTCAAAACCGCATATTCTGCCTGCTTGGCAAAAAAGGTATTCGGCCACCAGTTCCCTGCCAGCCACCAGTTAAAAGCAAGGTAAGGAAGGAACAAACTCACACTGCCCAACAAAGACCACCCCGCGCGTAACCAACGGCTGCGTAAGCTCTCCGCCTGCATGAGCAAGGACACAAACAGCACAGGCCCCAACAACGTCACCGCTTCGGGACGAACCCAAATCCCCAGGCCAACCATGCCACCCAGCCCAAACCACCACCATTTTTCGCTGCCCCCTCCCCCCATAGAGGAATAGTCCATTTCCAGGCGCAGCAGGCCGGCCAAGACGCCAAAGATCAGCACCGCCATCAATAAGGTCTCCATCCCGGACAGTGCTGCCCACAGGAGGTGCCATTCCAAACCGATCACCAGACCGGCAGCCACCAGCCACCACCCGCCATGTCGGCTCAGGTACGGCCAGCAGCGGTAAGAAAGCCATGCCAGCCCCCAGACCTGCAGCAAGCCCAACAACAGCACCCAGCACACCGGGGACCCACCCAACCAATATCCCGGAACCAGGAGCAGCACCCATAATGGCGCAGTCGCCCCGGCAGACGGCTGGCCGGGCACATAGGTCCAACCCTCTCCGCGAGCCAGGTTGCGGGCATATGTCTGGTGGATCCAGCCATCATCCAGCGGAAACCCCACCGTTCCCCTGTCCAGCGAGACGATCACCCAAATCAGCAGGGATAAGATCGACAGCAGGCTGATGATCCAGAAATGTTTTTTCATTTCGCTCGGCATGTTATTCGCCCTCCCACCTGAAGATATGCACCTCGGCTACAGTTTCCATCCAGACCAGCTGCCCGGCATCCTGCGGAGACTCATAAAAATCCATCAACCCATCCGGATGGTTTGGTTCTACCAGGACCCACTCCGCGCCATAGTCACCGGATACTGCCAGCAGCACCTCCAGCGTCCCATCCGGTATCGCAATCGCCGGTCGTCCGGTCACGATAAAAAACCCGGGGGGATTGGAGGCGACCACTAGATCGGTTGGTTCCGCCCCAAGCCGGTCAAGCACTTCGTCCACCGCCTGGTAGCGCACCTCGGCCTGGTTCCAGACCATCACCGGGTCACCTTCCAGGCCGACCACCGCAGAGAAATACAGCACCACACTGAACCCGATCACAAATAACACCACCACGCCCAGATAAAATGGCCGTATCCTGCGGTCTTTCCATGTCTTGAAGCGCCGCAAAGAGGCTTTTGTCAGCACATCGATCCCGACCGGCGCTGCCGCCATGATCAGCGGGACGAACGCCGCCCCGGAATGGAAATAGCTGCCCCGCATCCCGGAGAACGGGAAAACAACCGTCATGAACACGAATAAAACACCCAACCCGATCAAACCCAGTCGAACCGTACGGTGCTTTCGCAAATTCCAGAAACCCAACACTGCCAACACCCCCGGCAGCAGCACACCCATCGAAGCAAAAGTGGTCTGCAAGTTCACCAGGAACGCTTCGCCCCTGGCTAAGAGCAGGTTCCCCAGTCCGGCCGCCCACCACCGCCCTGGCGACAGTTGTCCAGCCGGATAACTGAACAGTTCGTCGTAGCTCAATACCCACAGCGTCCGGCCGCCACCGGGTGGGAACAGGCTGCCGAACACTTCCAGATTGCGCACATACCAGGGGAACATCACCACCAGGTATGCAACCACGATCCTCACCCCGGCGAACAAAAAGCGTTTACTGAACCCGTTCCTCAGCAGCCCTCTGACAGATAGAGAGTCTTCATTATGCCGGGTCAAATCGATCAGCACGCCCAGTCCTGCAATCCCTAACCACAGCAGCCCATCTGCCCGGGCCAGGTGCATCAGCCCGGCCAGGTATCCCAGGATTTCGATTCGAGCACGGTGAACCCGGGTATAGACCAGGAAAAACACCCCCCCCAGCAGCATGTAGATGCTGAAGGAATCCGTGGTCGTCATGAATGGGAAATAAAACCCGCTGAAGATCACCAGCACCCCGGCCAGCCAGCCAAACCCCTTCCGCCCAGAAAACTGATATGCCAGTTCTGCTGTCACCGGGGCGACAAGAGCACTCACCAGGATAAACAACACCTGCGCCGCCTCAAAAGCAGACGGCGCTCCGGGGAACAGTTTGATCCCTCCCGCCGCGACCAGGGAGGTCAGCGGCATCCAGTAGGTAAAGCCTGGATGCGGCAGCCCGGCCGGGTCGTCCAGGTAGTTCCATAAGAACATCTCAGACCACCCCGAACCGAAAGCGATCTGTTTTCCCCCATTAAAATAATAGTAGGCGTCCATATACCCAGGATTGGTTTGCAAATATGCCGCACCGGTCGCCACCAGCAACCCAAGGATAAATAAGAGCACGTACGACCTTTTCGGCATGAAATGTCCTTCTAAAGCCTTCTCAACGCCTCAAGGTGGCTGACTTTCATTCGCACTGAATTCAATGCCCAGTAGCGCGCCCAATACAACAGGAGCAGTGCAACAACCGGGTAATAGAAGAACATCAATGGCGCAGGAGACGCATCCAGCCTGCCTCCCATCGTCAAATATGCCAGCCCCCACTCCAAAAGCAAAATCAGAACCATGACCACCGCGGCCAGCCGCCCCCCGTTCTCTTTCCAGCGCTGCACCCAGATCGAAAACACGAGCACAAACGGTACAATCAGCACAATATGGTTGGACAGGGAGGTCGGCACCCCGATCAGGTTGGTCATCACCAGCGTCAGGGCAGATGTCCACAGGAACCAGCGCACATCTTTACCAAACGACTTCCACCACTCCACCAGCAGCCAGATTCCCAATCCAATCGCAAAAAACATCATCACGTTGGGGCCGCTGCGCGGCAGCCATGTCCACACCACAGCGCTCGGAGAAGAAGGAAAGCTCTCAGAAAAAAACATCAACAGTTGCTGATACTGATACAAAAACCACTGCGGGAAAAAGTAAAACGACCCTCCCACCAGGATCCCCATCGTGCCCAGCAGGCTCCAAACCAGGCTCATCCTCCGCTGGGAGACCGCCCAGACCAATACAAAGGGCAGCAGCAAGACCACCATCTGCGGTTTGATGATCGACAGGCCCAAAAAAATCCCGGCGAGTCCGTCATTGTCCCGCACCACCAGCAGTAAACCCACCCCCACCAGCAGGGAAACCACGACTGCCGGGTTGCCTAAAAATAATGCCCGGGCTGCATGGAAACTGCCTAAAGAGAACACCAGGAAAAGCAGCATCATGCCCACCCGCGGCCGCCAGCGCGTCAGCACCAGCCCGGTATAGCAGAGACCCACGGAACAGATCAGCGTGAAGGTCATCCACACTGCCCGTGCCAGGGAATATGGCGAGATCAGCGAGATGGGTACAAATAAGATCAGGCTGTAATACGGATAGACAAACCGGGGAGGAGATGGTTCATCTTCCAGCAGAATTTTCGCCTTTGCAACTGCATTGGCGAGATACGGGTTACCGCTCTCGTGTGTATTGGCATACCGGGCTGCTTCCCATAGCGGAGCGAAAACCTCATCGCCCCCCAGGGGGACGATCATCGTCTGCCCAACCCAGGTCAGTCCTACCGCCAGCAATACCCCCACTACCAGCACCACTATGAACATCAAGTCCGGGCGTTGAGTGCGCAAATCATCTCCTGTGAATGATCAAAAATCTCCTGATATGGTATCACAAGTTCAAATCCAGCTGGCAGAAATGGAGCAGGAAGATTCGCATGTTCAGCAGTTGGTTTTTTCTTGTATAATCTGAAAATGTTTTCGTTTGTAAGCAATGCATGCCACCCCCTCGATCAGGCGTTGTATTTCAATCACGCAGAGGTAGCATAACACTGTCTCAACCTTTTTGGTTGGTTACTGGAGGAACAATGTCAGGAAACCAGGAAAAGTACACCATTGAACCGATCCCCAGAATGCGCAGGTTTTCGATTGACTCCGGCTATCTCGGTCGCAGAAAGCATATTGTCCACGGGCTGATTGAAGTGGATGTCACCGATGCCAGGACTCTGATCCAATCACACGCAGACCAAAACGGGATCAAATATTCCTTCACTGCATTCCTGATCTACTGCCTGAGCCGGGCAATTGAGAAAAACCCCCACCTGCACGCCTACCGGAATTGGAAAGGTCAGCTGGTCATTTTTGAAGACGTCAACATCAACACCATGGTGGAAATCAAACGGGATGGCAGAAACATTCCAATCCCGCTCCAGTTCAAAGCAGCCAACCGCAAATCACTGGCAGATATTCACCACGAGATCCGGGCGGCGCAGACCAAACCAAGACAAACCAGGGAATCAAAGTTCATGGATTGGTTTCTGTACCTGCCGGCCTTTATCCGCAGGATGTTCTACTGGTTTGTCATGCGGGTGCCAAACCGCTTCCGGGAAGTGTCAAGCTCAGTGATGGTGACTGCAGTGGGTATGTTTGGTAAGGGCGGGGGGTGGGCGATCACCATGCCCAATTTCACCCTGACCGTGGCAGTCGGCGGGATTTCCCGCAAACCGGGTGTCATTGGGGAGCAAATCGCCATCCGCGACTACCTCAACCTGACGATCAGTGTTGACCATGATATCGTCGATGGTGGTCCCATCGTCCGGTTTGTCAATTACTTCCAGGAATTGGTGGAAAGTGGTGCCGGGCTGTCCGAAGCGATGTCCGGCCCTCCTTCACCTCAAAAATAGTTATCGAGAACACACACAAGATAGGTGAAAATCTCAAGTTTTTCTCATCTAACACATATTTCCGCCCATAGATGAACCAAAGATTAATACCCGGTAAAATCCCGCATTACCTCTGTATAATCTGCTCAGAGGGACCAGAAAATGAAAACCAAGCGAAAAATATTTTTATTCATTCTGCTCACCTTTGCGCTCAGCTCGATCTCCTATTATGTGATGATCACCGAAAGGACTGGAAAGACGCTCGGAGCCTTATTCATGTGGTCTCCGGGTCTGGCAGCGATCCTGACCCAGCTCATAGACCGGCAAAACATTAAAGGCTTCGGCTGGAAATTACCCGGCAGAAACGACTTGCTCCTTGGGATAGCAATCCCCCTCCTGTACGCATCCCTGATCTATGGTGTGGTTTGGATCACCGGAATCGGGGGCTTTGCACCAATTTCCTGGCAGAAAATTCTCCTGTTCTCGACCGCCGGGTTGTTTTTTGCTTGTGCAGCAGGGTTAGGGGAGGAGATCGGATGGCGAGGATTCCTGATTCCAGAGTTGTTAAAAATCACTTCGTTTACCAAGGCGGTCCTCTTCACCGGGCTGATCTGGTCCGTCTGGCATTTCCCTGCCATTATCTATACCGATTACAACAACCGGACACCTCTCGTCTTTCAACTGGTCGTGTTCACGGTCACAGTCATCGGGTTGAGCTTCCTTTCGGCCTGGCTGAGGATCAAATCAGGCAGTATCTGGCCGGCAGTCCTCTGGCATGGCGGGCACAACCTGTTTATTCAGCAAATTTTCCTCAGCATGACCACCGACACCTGGATCAGTGAGTACTTTGTCGATGATTTTGGGCTTGGCTTGATGACTGTATGTGTCCTTATGAGTTGGGTCATCTGGCGCAAGCGGTCTCAATTAGAGCCAATCTCCCCCGGGTTCAGCCTAACAAAAGCCCCAGGAACCGCCTGAAAGAGATCTAAAATCCTCCACCATTGATTTCCTGTGAATAATTCATGTTCTGAAAGCAATCAGGGGTTGTGTACGTTCCCTCTGCATGTCCATCATGTACAATAAAACGATGAAACCGATCTTCTGGATCAGGAAGATCGCATATTGCATACTTCCAATGTGAAAGGAGTCACCATGTCCGCAGAAGCCAACCGGGCCCTCCTGCACCGTTATATCGACGAGGTCATTGCCGAAGATGAGCGCATTGCCTTTCGTTCTAACATGCGCGGCACCCACCGAGGTGAATTTCTCGGGATCACACCCACCGGGAAAAAAATTCATGTCTGGCTATTGGATCTGATCCACATTGAGGATGGACTGTTCGTAGAACAATGGGGTGGGCCAAATCTGTTCGATCTGGTGGAGCAACTTGGAGAAAATTACCTTACCTTGATTTGAGCATAATCCGACAAATCAAAGATTTTTCCATTCACAATCGCTTCACGCTGAATATTTCCTGTTTTCATTGGGGACATCACCTAATAAATGTATTTTTCTCAAAATTGTCTAAATTTCAATTATAATGAAAATACTGGCGATGCCCACTCAAACAGATTAATCAAAGAAGGCATATAGCGTTCATTCACCATCGATCACAATCGCCGCCGTGATCATTTCTTGCCAATACCAATCAGTTACCCGAGCAAATGAAGTACTTTTCATTCCATTCATTCTCTCGAATTAAGGAGTTCCCATGCCAGACCAACCCATCCCAGAAAAATTTCGGCGCTATTACAAAGAAAATACAGTCGGTGAATTATGGACCAACTATTTAACTGAGGGAAACCTCCGGTTACGCCGGAACCGCCCCATCTTCAGCCGCCTTCCATCGAATCCAAGGTGCGTAAACTGTCATAGACCATTTGCCGGAATCGGTGGTGCCTTGATGCGCCTTATCTGGCGTGATTTGGTTCAAAAGTCAGATAAGAATCCTCGATATTGTTTTGGCTGTCACTCTTTCATGTACGAAATCCCAGGAGGCGCAGAAGTCGAACTGACCATGCTGTTTGTCGATGTGCGCGGCTCGACCACCATCGCGGAAAATATGGATACCCTCGAATTTAGCAGATTGATGAACCGCTTCTACGAAGCTGCCATTAAAGTGCTGGTGCGGGCAGATGCTTTTATCGACAAGTTGGTCGGAGATGAAGTCACCGCGTTGTTCATCCCTGGTTATGCGGGTAAAGACCATGCCCACAAAGCTGTTGAAGCCGGGAAAGCTCTGTTGCAGGTTACAGGACATGGCTCTTCCAGAGGGCCGTGGGTGCCTGTCGGGGTTGGCATCCATACCGGCACGGCCTGGGTCGGGTCGATAGTCGGTGCGAGAGGGGCGGCTGCTGATTTCACTGCACTCGGGGACAATGTCAATATTGCCGCCCGTTTGGCATCAAATGCCGGTCCGGGCGAAGTACTGATCAGTGAATCCACATACAATAATGCTCAGATAAATAATACCAGCCTAGAAAAGCGTACCCTTGAACTCAAAGGTAAAAGTGAAAAATTTGTTGTGCGTGTGATGAATGCAACCTGAATAATTACGCAAAACCTTTATCATTTCGAACAGGGCTGCAATCAAATCAGTTACGAACCAGTCCCGAATACATCAACAACCCCGTAACAATTTACAGACTAAAAAAGGACATTGCTATGGCAATGTCCTTTTGAGTGTCAAAGTGATTTAAACTATTCCCCGAGATACTCGCGCAGTTTGCGCCGGATCACCGGGTGGCGCAGACGGCTGAGTGCCTGGGCCAGGAGCAAGATGATTGACCTCCAGGTTCTGAAATCTGATTAGCATCTGAAGATATGAAAAAATGCTTATAATATTAAGTAAGTGTCTGCCTACACATGATCGGAATAATACTCTGCCGACGCAACAGGAGGAAAAATCATAAATACCCATGGCGCGAATCGCTTAATCAAAGAGAATATTAACACATCAGCAAACGTGGTTACGGTTGGACGCGTGATCCTGTGCTTGATAATCTTCACATATGCTTTTATGCAACAAAACCTAACCATTAATCTCATCGGACTAGCGGTTCATTGGGTATTGGATATGGCCGATGGACGATTAGCGAGGGCGTTCAAACAAGAAACCGTATTCGGAGCTCAATTTGATATTTTATCGGATCGATTGCTGGTCATTTTTTTCCTGCTAAATCTTATTCTCTTAAAACCTGTCATTCTATTTCCCGTTGTATTGTATTTTGCAGAATTTATCCTGCTGGATACATTTCTTTCCATTCAATTCCTGAATTGGGGCATTATTTCTCCGAACTATTTCTATAAAGTTGACCATAAAATATGGGTGCTAAACTGGTCACCCCCTGCCAAATTCCTGAACAGCTCACTCGTAATCTTGTTATTACTCTTAACAGATCTTGATTGGCTTCCCGCATTCGCTGCCGTTCTGCTCATCATCATCAAACTATTCTCCATTATTAGGTTGCAAAAAATAATTCAGACCAGAATTCACCGCAGTAACGATATTTGACAAACCATTGGACGAAAAGTTTCTGGACAGAAAAAAAATATCCAAACTGCCATAAGCTGATTGATGCTGAACTTGTTTGAAATTAACATAAAAAAGGACATTGCATAGCAATGTCCTTTTGAGTGTCAAAGTGCTTTAAACTATTCCCCGAGATACTCGCGCAGTTTGCGCCGGATCACCGGATGGCGCAGGCGGCTGAGCGCCTGGGCCTCGATCTGGCGGACGCGTTCACGTGTCACGCCCATCTTCCGGCCGACTTCTTCCAGGGTGTACGCCTGGCCGTCCAGCAGGCCGTAGCGCAGCTGCAAAATCCGCACTTCCCTCGGCGGCAAGGTGTTGAGCACCTCTTCGAGGTGTTCTTTCAGCAGGTTGTAAGTCGCCGATTCATCCGGAGCCGGAGCTTCGCGGTCCTGGATAAAATCACCCAATACGGAATCTTCTTCATCATCCGTCGGGGTTTCCAAAGACAGCGGGCGGCGGGCCACCTGGATCATGTTCTCCACCTTCTTCGGCGGCACATCCAGGGCTTCAGCCAGCTCTTCCACCGAGGGGTCACGCCCCAAACGTTGGGTCAGCTGGTGCTGCACCCGCAGCAGTTTATTGATCTGGTCACCCATATGCACCGGGACACGGATCGTCCGGCCCTGGTCTGCAATCGCACGCGTCACCGCCTGGCGAATCCACCAGGTCGCATAGGTGCTGAACTTATGCCCGCGGCGGTAATCAAACTTCTTGGCCGCCCGGATCAGGCCGATATTGCCTTCCTGGATCAAATCCTGGAACGGGACACCCCGCCCCATGTACTTCTTCGCCACGCTGATCACCAGGCGGGAATTCGCCGTAATCAGATGTTCACGGGCTGCCCACCCATCCTCAATGTTGGTGCGGTGCTCATAACGGTCCTGTTTCTGAATGCCTTTGCCGTTGGTTGCCAGCGTCTCTCGCGAGATGCGGCCTTTCTCAATCCGCTTGGCCAGGAACACCTCTTCTTCAGCAGTCAGCAAGGGAACCCGGCCGACTTCTTTGAGGTATAAACCGATCATGTCATCAGTATCAATGTTTGCCAGGTAATTATCTTCAAGTGCGGCACTGGTCTCTTCATCACCTTCGGCATCTTGTTCTTCCGCTTCCGACAGCAGGCTGGATTCCGATGGCTCGATGCTCGTATCATCATCCACATAGGGAATACCAGCGCTCAATAAGGCGGCAAACGCTTCTTCGAGCTTATCGACATCTCGCTCTGCTTCAGGAAAAATGCTTAAGATATCATCAATGGTTACGTAGGTTTTCTGACGGCCTAAAGCGATCAAGCGAGCTACCGGTGAATAATCCCCATCATCACCATGGATCTCTTCTAAAATATTGTCGTCAATTACATTCATTCACTAAATTCCTCTAAATACTCTTAAGATTTAGCCATTCTTCTTAGTACTAAGAAGAGCTGACCAACGGTATTCTTACGTCAACCTGATGCAAATCTTAATGTAGTCAGCATGCTCAGTGCTAATTTCAGCATACACGTTTTAGATCGTAAAGGCAACCACCAAAAAGTATGCCCACCCAGCGCTTCGGAGTCGCCTGACACAGTTCGAACACCTCTCCTTGGTGCGCATGATCACCAGGAGCCTATGGCGGTCAAACTGGCTAAAACGTTGGGCGTTTGAAACAAAAACCCAGCAACTCCAAAGTTGTCGCTGGCGTTCTTTTGCATCGTTAGTTGCTGAAAAAACTATACAACATAATGAGGGGCAAAGTCAAGCATTTATTCGAAAATATA
Organism: Anaerolineales bacterium; assembly: GCA_035458505.1. Lineage (GTDB taxonomy): Bacteria > Chloroflexota > Anaerolineae > Anaerolineales > UBA11579 > UBA11579. The sequence goes on from DATHZS010000033.1 coordinate 31,253, forward strand.
CAATTTTTTAATAATTGCTCACATATTCCTTCGCCAGAGCCCCTCTAATCACCATAAAAAGGTTATAATCTGCCCAATTCGATTAAAAACATTGGAATTTTCTCATGAAATCATCCTCATCACCTTTTACCCGGCGCGATTTTCTCCGTCTTGCAGGGCTCTCGGTCCTGGGTTTGGGCATGGAATCGTTCCTGTCTGCCTGCCGGGTGAATTCCGCCACAGCCCTCTCCCGCCCAACCAACACTATTCCGGCAGATCTGGCCAGCCCCAGCGCAACCCCGTGGAGCCCATCCGGAACACCCACCCAGCTCCCTTCGGCTACCCCGCTGCCTTCTGCCACCACCGACCCCGCCGGCCTGACAGCCACCGCCGAATACGCGGCTTTGTCTCCCCGGGACCAGCGGCGGTTCAGCCTGATCCAAAAATACGGTACAGCCACAAGAGCACTCCCGCTTGAGTTTCATGGAGACTTATATTGGTTCTTCGATGGTGCCTATTCCATGGATCCGACAACGTTCACCTGGTTAATGACCTGGTTCCAAAAAAATGATGTTTGGGCCGTCAGCGCAGAGGAACTGCTCGGGTTTTTGGATGGCACCCTCCAATTACCCGCCCGCAGCGTGATTCTGACCACCGATTCCGGTGCCAGTTCCGTCGACTCCCTCCAGAGGATGATCCCGGTCCTCCAGGATACAGGCATGCACTTCATCAGCTTCATCTGGACCATGCAAATGCTCCCCGAAGAGACCTCCGGGTGCCCCGATAACCTGTGCTGGGACACCTTCAATCTTGCCAGGGAGTCTGGGGTTTATTCCTTTGGAACCCACACCGAATATCACCTCCCCCTGGCAGAGAAGGATGAAGACTTTGGCATGAAAGATGTCGCACAATCGATCGAAGAGATCGAGACGAATCTCGGTATCTCCCCCCAGGTGCTCTCCTGGCCCCTCGAATCTTGCCCCAGATGGGGTGATAAACTGGTTGACCTGGGGATCATGGCTGCCTTTGGCGGGCGCTCCCGCCCATTGGAACAGTGTTCTGTCTATACGCAGGACCCGCTTCCTTACTGTTTGCCCCGCCTGTTCCCCCCAAACCGCCAGGACCGGCTCTCCGCCCGGCCCGTCGGGATGAGCATCGAAGATCTCGCGGTAAACTACATGGATGGTTTTGAAAGGTAATCTCACCATGCTGCCAAATTTCCTTATCATTGGCTCACAGAAATCTGGCACCACCTCGCTTTACCACGTCCTGCGCCAGCACCCCCAGGTCTTTATGCCCGAACGTAAAGAAGTCAATTTTTTCTTCCTGGAGCAGGAATACCAGCGCGGCCCAGGCTACTACCAACAGTATTTCGCACCCGCTCCGCCCGAAGCTCTGGCTGTCGGTGAGGCATCTCCCGGCTATATCTGCCATCCGCAAGCACCGCAACGCATCCGTCAGCTGCTGCCGGACACAAAACTGATCCTCACTGTCCGCAACCCCATCGACCGCGCTTACTCTCAATATTGGGACAACCGCCGCAGCCTCTCCGAGCCCCGCACTTTCCGCCAGGCCGTCGAGATCGCCCTGGAGGCCACCTACCACCCCGACCGGCTCGGCTACTTCAGCCGCGGCACCTACATCCAGTACATTCAGCGCTATCTGACCGATTTTCCCCGGGAGAACCTGCTGGTGCTTCCTTTCGACGACCTCCGCCACTCCCCCGGGGGGTTTTACCGCCATATTTTCCAGTTCCTCGGCGTGGACCCGGATTTCCACACCACTGCCATGACCACCAGCTTCAACCCTGCGGCAATATGGGGGAATCCCCTTTACCGCTGGTTCTTCTCACAGCCTGACCGCACCCGCTGGCTGCCGGCCAAACTGCGCCGCTTTACCTTCTTCGGAAAGCGCACGACCTGGCAGTACCCGCCCATGGAGCCAGACCTGCGCCAAACCCTGGTCGAGTTTTACCGCTCCTGGAACACCCAGCTGGGTGAATTCCTGGGGCGCGACCTTTCCCACTGGGATCGCTGAACCGGCCTCCTCGCAGGTTCTTCTCTCTTCCCATCGCTCACCAACCCTTTGTGTTTGCCAAACTTCCGCTGGCGCGCAACCTTTCCCTTCAATTTCCGTATAGAGAATTGAATGGAGACAGTTGGACACGTTCTCCAGAACAAAACTAATCAACTCTATACTATTGGAGGTTTACCATGGGTATTCTGAAAGCGATTATCGGCCTGATCATGGGGATCGTCGGCCTGGTTGTCGGGATCGTTGGAGCCGCGCTGGGACTGGTAGGCGGCATCGTCGGGATTATCATCGCTGTCGTCGTGCTGGCCCTGATCGCCGTTCCCATCGCCATCCTGGTCGCCATCTTTTAGTGACGTATCGACAAAACGCGGCGGCGGGTAATTCTGCAACTTTTACCCGCCGCCATCCCTTTCTCCCTTTTGCAGCACCCACAACACCTTGACACTCACCGCCAAAAATCGTACACTTAAACCATGAGCGAAGCACTTTTTTACCTCTACATTCAATCGATTACCATCATGATCTTCATGTCAATGATGATGGAAATGACCAAATGCGCCCGGGCAGTCGTGCGAGTGTGAGTGATCCACCTGCGCACAGACTTTCAACTGCCCGCTCGGGCAGTTTTTTGTTTTAGGCAGTCTTTCGTTCGATGTTTTCTTCACCAACTTGTTTACGAATTGACGGAACCACACTAAAATAAACCCTGCAATTTTTTGAGGAGAATCAAACCCATGACACATACCCCCGAACATATCTTAGTGGCCGTCGCCTGGCCCTATTCCAGTTCCGAAATCCATGTCGGTAATATTACCGGTTCCTACCTGCCTGCCGACATCTTCGCCCGCTACCACCGCCTCAAGGGCAACCTCGTGCTGATGGTCTCAGGCTCAGACGCCCACGGCACCCCCATCACAGTCAAATCCGATGCAGAAGGCATCACTCCGGTAGAGGTTTACCAGCGATACCACGCAGGATTTCTCGACCTGTTCCAGAAGCTCGGCCTTCATTACGACTTATTCACCTCAACCCACACCGAGAACCATACCAAAGTCGCCCAGAGCATTTTCCTGGCTCTGAAGGAAAACGGCTACCTCTACACCGAGACGCAGAATCAATGGTTCTCGCCCACGGAAAAGCGCTTCCTCCCAGACCGCTACGTGGAAGGCACCTGCTACATCTGCGGCTACGAACAGGCCCGCGGCGACCAATGCGACAACTGCGGCAACCTGCTGGATGCCAACGAACTGATCAAC
>DATHZS010000034.1:0-24546 GCA_035458505.1 Anaerolineales bacterium
CAATGGTCGAGGAATATGTGCCTGATGTAGTCTTGATGGATTTAATTATGCCAGGTATGGATGGCGTTGAGGCCACTCGTCTGATCAAGACTGTCAGCCCGCGTACCCAAATCGTTGTCCTGACTTCCTATCATGAGGATGAACATATTTTTCCTGCACTTAAGGCAGGGGCTATTTCTTATCTTTTGAAGGATGTAAAGATGGATGAACTGGCCGAGGCGATCAAGAAGGCAGCTCTCGGCAATGCTGTTTTACATCCTCATGTTGCAGCCCGGGTCATTGAGGAAATCCAGGGCAAGAAAGAAGACGAGTTCAAACCTCACAGTGACCTGACCAACAGAGAGATGGAGATTTTAAAGCTGATTGCAGAGGGATCAAGCAATTCTGAAATTTCGGACCGATTGGTGATCAGTATGCATACGGTCAAAGGTCATGTCAGCAATATCTTGAGCAAATTACACCTTGCAGACCGAACGCAGGCAGCCGTGTATGCCTGGCAAAAGGGCGTTGTCGGCCGCAAGTAATACTTATCATACTCCACCCCCAACCCCCATTTTTACACGCTCTCAACCGCCCAATACGCAACAACAGCCGCCGAGAATCGGCAGGTCTTTCAGGTATAATGGCTTCATGCAGCGCGAGAACCAAGACTGGCTCACAGACCTGAACTCCAGCGGCGAGCCGCGCGAGGCCGCCCTGGCCGACCTGCACGGCATCCTGCTGCGTATTCTGCCGAATGCCCTCTCGCGCTACCTGGACCCCACTTCCTCTCACTTTGATGCGTTTATGGAGGATGTCGCCCAGGAAACCCTTCTGCGGGTGCTGGACCGTCTCGACACCTTCCAGGGGCGCAGCAAATTCACCACCTGGGTCTACAAAATTGCGATCAACGTCGCCCTCAGCGAGCTGCGCCTGCGCAAATGGACAGAGGTCTCTCTGGATGGGTTGAATGAAGGCCGCGACCCGGATCAGAGGCCCTCCGTGAACTTTGAGTCTTCCTCCCCTCAACCCGAAACATTCGTCGAACGCCAGGATGCGATCGCCCTCGTGATGAAGATCATGGATGAGGAACTGACCCCCCGCCAGAGAGCTGTGATGGAAGCCGTTCATCTCCAGGGCGTGCCGATGGATGTGGTTGCCCAGCGCACCAACAGCAACCGGAACGCGGTCTACAAAATGATGCACGATGCCCGCTTGCGGCTCAAGCACCGCCTGGAGCGTGAAGGCCTGTCGCCGGAAGACTTGTTGGCCGTGTTTACCAATGACTAAAGGCAGATCAAGATGATCAGAAGATTACTGAATTGGCTGAGAAGATCGAAGCGTGAACAACCGGACACCACAAAACTGGTCGAAGGTGTCCTGCTCAAGCTGACCGAAACCGATGAAAATGAAATATCCTGCGATGAAGTGCATGAACTGATCGACCAGTTTGCCGAACTGGAACTCGCCGGGGCAGATGTGCAGCACCTGATGCCCCTGGTACAAAAGCACCTCGACCTCTGCCCGGATTGCCTTGAAGAGCATGACGTCTTGGTCGATGCGCTGGCATACGAGGAATCGATTGCGGATGAACTTTAGCTGCCTTTCGAAAGTACCCGGTCAGGTAAGATTCAGGGTGTAGGACATTGTCTGTTTTAATGCTATTGTAAAAAATATTGATCTAAGGAACAGGAGGATCGCATGAATATTGAAAAGATTGAAGGAATTGGGCCCAAGAATGCCGCGGCCCTGGCCAAAGTGGGTGTCAAGACCACTGAAGGCTTGCTCAAAGCCGGCGCGACCAAGAAGGGCCGCCAGCAATTGGCAGAGAAGTCCAGGATTTCCGAAACCAATATTTTGGGCTGGGTCAACCGGGCCGACCTGATGCGGGTCAAAGGCGTGGGGGAAGAATACAGCGACCTGCTCGAAAAAGCCGGTGTCGACACCGTCAAAGAACTGCGCAACCGCAATGCTGCCAATTTGTGGAAGGCGATGAAGGAAGTCAACGACAAGAAGAACCTTGTCCGCGCCCTCCCGTCCCAGAGCAGCGTGGAAGCCTGGGTCGCCCAGGCCAAGCAGCTAGATCCGGTAGTGAAATATTAATGCCTGATCTGGACTTAATGACCCTGTTTGGGAAAGCTGCGCAGGCTTTGCAAGACAACAAAGACGCGCTGAACAAGGCGGATGGCTGGAATGGGAATCACGGTGATAACATGGTCGAGATCTTCAACCTGGCCACCGAAGCGATCGGGAACAACCCCGATGCTAACCCGGCAGATCAGCTCCTTGAGGCTGGGAAAGCCCTGGCCGGTGCTAAAAGCGGGTCCGCCCGGCTTTACTCGGATGGGTTTGCCCAGGCGGCCGAGGCCGTCAAGGGAAAAGATGTCACACCGCAAAACCTGGTTGGGATGGTGCAGTCGCTGATGGGTGCCGGCGCACAATCTCAGGAAGATGACAATCCAATCACCGGGCTATTAGGCGGACTGCTGGACGGCGATCAAGCCGGCCAGGATGACAAACTCGACCTCGGCGATGTGATCAATGCTGGCTTCTCTTTTGTGAAATCCAAAAACAGAGGCGAGGACCCGCTCAATTCACTGGTGGGTGCCATCATGGGCAAATCGCCCGCCTCAGAATCTGCTCACCGCTCCAAATCAGGCGAACTGGTCACCAATTCACTGCTGAAAAGCCTGCTCGACAATTAACCACCGTTAAACTCTTCCATATATGACAGAAAAGAAACCGGAATGCCTCCGGTTTCTTTTTTTATCCCTGTTCTACCCGTCTCACGGCCACTTACGGATTTTTTCAGACAGGAAAGAACCCTACTTTTTACCTACCAAAAGGCGGATGACCTCGAACGCTTCCTGGTTTACAGTATAGACACACTCATGCAAGCGGAATGAAGAACAGTAAAGGAGATAAAAATGTTACAAGTAATGAAAAACCAGTATCCAGAAGTTGTAGATGACATTCATCCGATCACTGCATTCCCGCTGTCCATAGAGGTACGTCCCGCCCGCGATATTGAACAACTGATCTCAAACCTGTCTCCCCAGGTGCCCTGGGGCCAGCGTCAGCGTGCCGCGAAAAGATTAGGCAGCAAGAAGGCCCTGGCAGTCGTACCCGCCCTGCTGGAAGTGCTCCCCACCGACCCATTTTGGATGGTGCGCTGTGCGATTATCCAGGCGCTGGAACGAATCGGTGATCCGAAAGCCATCCCCACCCTGCGGAAGGTTTCGCAAAACGACAGCTTCCAGGTAGTCCGCTCATATGCCGCAAAAGCAATCGAAAGGCTCTCCTGAGCAAACTGAGTTTATCCTGAATACCAGCTTGGTATACATAAGTTCGCGGTTGCAAAGTTGATCTTTGTTTGCACCCGATAGATCGTAACCACCGTGATCTTGCTCACGCAGCACGGTGGTTGTCATTTAAATTGTGGACTTACCTGTCGAAAGAGGGGGTTCTTTGAGTATAATGGTTCCATCATTTGAAATGGAGCGCACAATGGACAAGTTCAACCAGCTTAATGCGATCGAAACCGCAAATTTACTGCGCAGCGGAGCATTGTCGCTAAACGACTATCTGGACCAGGCAGAAGCCTATTTTCAGCAGCGGGAACCGGATGTGCTGGCATTTATGCCTGAAGAAAACCGTTTTGACCGCATCCGCATAGAAGCCAAACAACTGGAAGCCAGGTATCCGGAAGGTTCTGAGCGACCGGCATTATTTGGCGTGCTGCTGGGAGTCAAGGATATCTTTCATGTGGACGGCTTGCCGACCTCTGGAGGGAGCCAATTGCCGCCGGAAGTGCTGGCGGGAGCCCAGGCCGACAGTGTGACCCGGCTCCGCCAGGCAGGTGTCCTGGTCCTGGGCAAAACGGTCACGACCGAATTTGCTTATTTTGCCTCTGGGCCAACCAAAAACCCGCACAACCCGGCACACACGCCCGGCGGGTCAAGCAGCGGCTCGGCGGCGGCGGTGGGAGCAGGTTTATGCCCACTGGCTTTTGGCACGCAAACCATCGGATCCGTCAACCGCCCGGCGGCTTTTTGCGGTGTGGTCGGTTACAAACCCAGCTACAACCGCATCGACAAGTCCGGGGTCATCCCGCTCTCCGTCTCGCTGGACCATGTCGGGCTGTTTGCACACACCGTAACCGATATTGCCCTGGCGGCTCCGTTACTGGCTGAAGGATGGAGAGAGGAACTCACCGTTCCGGAAAAACCCGTCTTCGGCATTCCTGCCGGACCGTACCTGGCACAGGCAGAACCGCAGGGACTGGCGCATTATGAAGACGTCTGCCGGAAGATTGAGGAACAGGGTTTTACGGTCAGGCGGGTAGACCTGTTCGAGGATTTTGCAGCGATCCGCGCGCAGCACAACCTGTTGATGGCTGCCGATGCGGCCCGCTTTCACCAGGCGTGGTTTTCCGAGTACCAGGAGCGCTACCATCCAAAGACGGCGGAACTGATCCAAACTGGCAGTACTTATTCTGACGACCAGGTCCGGAACGCCCTCGCCTTCCGGGAGGAATTACGGAAAAACGTGTTAGATACCATGCAGGAACACCACATCGATCTCTGGGTCACTCCCTCAGCTCCCGGCCCGGCTCCTCAGGGGTTGGAGATCACCGGAAACCCGGTGATGAACTTGCCGTGGACCAATATTGGTCTGCCAACCCTCACTGTCCCCACCGGCACTGGGGCAAACGGTTTGCCGCTCGGCACCCAGCTGGTCGCCCCCTGGTGGGGTGATGAGCGCCTGCTGTTTTGGGGACAGGAATTCCAGCATCGATTTGGTGTACACCTATAAAAAGAAACATGGAGGCAAAAAAACATGACAGCAACCAGACATGAAATCAGACAGGGAGCATATTACGACTCGGTCGTGCTGATGCAGTTGCAGCGTTCCCTGGTCCAGCTTGAGGGAGTGGAGGATGCAGGGGTCGTGATGGCCACCCAGGCCAACCGGGAAGTGTTGGCCGCGGCCGGCTTTACACTGGAGGGAGTCGAAGCAAAACCGGACGATCTGCTGATCGTGGTCCGGGCAGCCCGCGAAGAAGAAGCCTTGTCTGCCATCGGAAAAGTGGATGAGCTGCTCAAGGCCCGCAAAACCACCACCACTTCCGACTTCCGGCCGCGCAGCCTCGAATCAGCCGCCAAAGCCCTCCCGGATGCCAATTGGCTGCTGGTCTCGGTGCCTGGGCGGTACGCCGCCTCCGTGGCAGAGGAAGCACTCGATCTTGGCAAGCATGTCTTTCTATACAGTGACAATGTGTCTATGGAGGATGAAGTAAAACTCAAGGAGAAAGCCAGCCAGCAAGGGCTGCTGGTGATGGGCCCGGATTGCGGTACAGCCATCATCAACGGCGCCGGGCTGGGATTTGCCAACCGGGTCCGCCGCGGTAAGGTCGGGTTGGTGGGGGCTTCCGGTACCGGCCTGCAGGCCATCACCAGCGGTGTGCACAACCTTGGCGGCGGAGTCTCGCAGGCCATCGGGACCGGCGGGAGAGATTTGAAGGAGGTGGTGGGCGGCACTACGGCGCTGCAGGCGCTGGAACTGCTCAGCAGGGACCCAGAAACCGAAGTGATCGTATTGGTCTCAAAACCCCCCAGCCCCTCGGTCGCCAGCACCCTGCTCAGCGCAGCCCGGGCTACCGGAAAACACGTGGTGGTGAACTTCATCGGGTACCCGGTATCGCTGGAGCGGGTCGGGAATATCCATTTTGCCACTAGCCTGCAAAACGCGTCCAGGATGGCAATCTCTTTACTGGGAACGGAAACCGTCTCATTGGCTGCTCCTCTCAAAGGGTATCTGCGCGGGCTGTTTTCGGGCGGCACGCTGGCCTATGAAGCGCTGCAATCCTTGCACGCCTTCCTGTCCCCCATGTTCTCGAACATCCCGATCACCCCGGAACAAAAGCTGCCCGACAGCATGAAAAGCCAGGGACACGCCATTCTCGATCTCGGGGAAGATGAGTTTACCCAGGGGCGGCTGCACCCGATGATGGACAACGACCTGCGCATCCGGCGGATGTGGCAGGAAGCCCAAGACCCAGATACCGGGATCATTGTTCTGGATGTGGTCCTGGGAGAAGGGGCACACCCAGACCCCACCAGTGAACTGGTTCCTGCCATCCGGCAGATCAAAGACAAGCATCCGGTGGAATTTGCCGCCCTGGTGATCGGAACCCCGGAAGATCCGCAGGAAATGGACAATCAGATCAGTCAGCTTGAGCAAGCCGGCGTGACCGTGTTCCAGGAAGTCGCCGGGCTGGCAGAGTACCTGGTTTCCTGCCTTGGCGCACCCTATTCCTATGACGGCAAGCCCCTGGACCTGGCGCAGTTCGGAGACCAGTTTGCCGCCATTAACGTTGGGCTGGAATCTTTCTACGACAGCCTTCAGTCGCAGGGCTTTGAGACAGTCCAGGTGGATTGGCGTCCTCCCGCCGGCGGCAAGGAAGATCTGATGGCCATCCTGGCGAAAATGAAAAAAGGCTGATCCAGCACACCCTTCACGGTAGCTGACCAAACCCAAGAGAAGAGGAACTGCACACCATGAACCAAAACAAACCTGAGCCACTGCTCAAAGATGTTGTTATCATCGACCTGACCCGGGTTCTGGCAGGCCCGTACTGCACCCAGATGCTTGGCGATCTCGGTGCGGAAGTGATCAAAGTGGAAATGCCCGGGCAGGGAGACGATACCCGGCAGTGGGGGCCGCCCTTCACCGAATCGGGGGAATCGGCCTATTTCCTGTCGGCGAACCGCAATAAACGCAGTCTGACCCTGAATCTCAAATCGGAGCAGGCGATTGAGATCCTGAAGGGGCTGATCGCCAGGGCGGATGTATTGGTGGACAACTTCCGCACCGGCACGCTGGAACGATTTGGGCTGGACGACGACACCTTGCAGCAAATCCGGCCGGGTTTGATCTATGCCACCATCACCGGGTACGGTTACACCGGCCCTTACGCCGACCGCCCGGGGTACGACTTTATGGTGCAGGCCATGGGCGGCCTGATGAGCGTGACTGGGCCGGAAGACGGAGAGCCAATCCGCGTCGGGATCGCCATTGCCGATCTGGCCACGGGGATTTTCACCGTGAGCGCCATCCTGGCCGCGCTGTACGGCAGGGAGCGCACCGGGCAGGGCCAGCGCATTGATATGTCGCTGATCGATTCCCAGGTGGCGATGATGTCGTATGTGGCCAGCAATTACCTGGTCTCCGGCGAGCTGCCTGGGCGTCTTGGCAACGGGCACCCCAATATTGTCCCTTACCAGTCCTTCAAGGCCAAAGACCAGCACTTTGCCTTTGCCGCGGGCAACGACCGCCAGTGGAACAAGTTTTGCGAAGCCCTGGGTAAGACCGAGTGGATGGAGGATGAGCGCTTCGCCACAAACCGGGCCCGGGTGCAGAACCGGGCGCAGGTCGTCTCCGAATTGAAAGAGGTCTTTGCTACCCGCACGGCCCGCGAGTGGATGGATCTGTGCGAGCAGATCGGGATCCCCACCGCCCCGATCAACGACATGGCCCAGGTTTTCGAAGACCCCCAGGTGCAAGACCGCGAGATGCTGCTAGACGTGCCGCACGCTGGCGGTGGCAGCGTGCCTCTGGTCGCGTCGCCGCTGAAGATTCCCACTGCCCCGGTGGAGGTGCGCTACCCGCCGCCGCTGCTCGGTCAGCACACGGACGAGATCCTGACCTCAATGCTGGGGTTGGATGCCGAGCGCATCCGCCAGCTGCGCGAGGACGGCGTGATCTGATCCTTGCTGAAAACAGTAGTCTGCAGTGGGGAAATCAACCTCAACTTAAGTAAAAAGCACAAGCCATAAACGGCTTGTGCTTTTTTAATTTTGGGTTTTTTCCAAAAAGTGCGTGACTTAATGCTCAAAATCGTGTTAAATAAATTGTGATGCTTCATACATCTTCTATCGATTCACCCAAAATTCCAAGGAGGTGCGGAACAGAAGATATTTTCCCCTGTTTTGACATTGTTCAATCTTTTTTGATGATCCAAAAAACTCAAACTACAATGATGAGGAGAAAAAATGACGACTAAATTTGGTTATTTACCAAACGATCAGCCCCCTGCTGGCCAATTGGTCCTGTTGGGCTTCCAGCACGTGCTGACCATGTTCCCGGCTACAGTCTTCTGTGCCTTGTTTACCGGGTTCCATGTTTCCACCGTGCTCTCGATTGCTGGTCTTGCTACCATCGTAGCTCTGCTGCTTTCAAAGTGGCGCATTGGGAAATTCATTCCCCTGTATTACGGATCCAGCTTCAGCTACCTGACCGCTTACCTGGCGATCACCAATGCTGAATGGGGCGTTCCCGCCAGCGATGAACTGATCAGCACCATGCAGGCTGGTATTTTGGCCACCGGTGTCCTGAACATTCTGGTCGGTTTACTGATCAAGGCTGTTGGTAAGGCAGCTCTGGACAAAGTATTACCCCCCGTTGTGACCGGCTCTGTTGCTGCAGTCATCGGTATCGGCTTGGGCTTCGCTGCACTGGACATGGCCGCCGCCAACTGGACAGTTGCATTCACAACCTTGCTGGTAACAATTCTGTTCTCAGTATACCTGCGCAATAAAGGGTTTATCGGCATGCTCCCGATCCTTCTCGGGGCGATTGTCGGCTATCTGGTCGCACTCCCGTTTGACCTGGTGAATTTTGACCCGGTTGGTGCTGCTTCATGGTTCGTTGTCCCGCACATCACCTTCCCGAGCTTCTCCGGTTCCATGGTCGCCACTGCAATCTTCAGCATTTCAATTATGGCGATTGCAACCATCCCGGAATCGACCGCTCACCTCTACCAGATCAGCCTGTATGTTGACCGCACCGCCGAAGAAATGGGCAAGGAAAAATACGAGCTTGACCAGTACATTGGCTTCAACCTGATCCTGGACGGGATTGGCGACTTCATCAATGGGTTGTTCGGCTCAACTGCCGGTACCAACTATGGTGAGAACAATTCCCTGATGGCGATTACCCGTAACTATTCCGGCCCGGTGCTGGTTGCCGCAGGTTTCATCTCGATCCTGTTGGGCTTCATCGGCAAGCTGGAAGCGCTGGTTGGAACCGTTCCGATCGCCGTTAGCGGTGGTCTGGCGATTTACCTGTTCGGTGTCATTGGTATGCAGGGTGTTGCTTTGATGGTGGAGAACAAAGTTAACCTCTTCAATGCCCAGACCCTGGCTGTCGGCGCGATCATTATGATCGTCGGCATCGGCGGAAACATTGGTTATCCCGGTGGCTTCCTCCCGATCCCCTTCCTGACCGGCCTTTTCCCCAACGGTCTCCCGGCGATTGCAACCGCGGCTGTGTTGGGTATTCTGGTGAACGCGATCTTCCTGGTCTTCAAGCCGCCAGCGGATTAATATTTTTTCGAAATAGCACAATCGATTATTTGAAGCAGACAAAGGGCGCCCCAACCAGGGCGTCCTTTCTTTTGCGTTGCGGGAACTCTACCCAAGCGTGTGATGAAGATACGACTTGAGTGTAGTGGGGGGGCGCTCCAGGAGATATTGGAGCACGGTGGAGTTCCCAATGAAACCGTGACGGTCATAGTACTCAAACATTTTAGTCAAGGTGTCGACGGCATATGCGCTCATCTCTGATTGTTGCGCTCGCAGGCGCCAGGCATCAATTTTATCCTGCACAGGAGTTACCGGGCGGTTGAGTGTTTGTGAAATGAGTGCTGCAATCTGGAGATGGTCGAGCGCCTGCGGGCCGGCGAGTTCGTAGGTGGCGTAGAGATGCCCCGGTTCCGTCAGCAGGCAGGCATACACCTCGGCCACATCCGCAAGGTCCACCATGCTGTGGCGCGCCTGAAGATCGTATGGCACGCGCAGCACCCCCTCCGTGCGGATGGACTCCAGCGGCAGGTTCTGCATGTAGCTGGCTGGCTGCACGATGGTGAACGGCAGCCGCGATTGGACCAGCATCTCTTCCACGCGCATCTTGTTCCAGTGGTGCGGCATGGCCTCCACCTGGGGGTGCATGACAGAGTGGAAGACAAACTGTTCCACCTCAGCCGCTTTTGCCGCCTTGATCATCTCAGCCCCAATCCAAATTTCGTCCGGGCGCACGTTCGGGCAGATATGCAGCACTTGATCAATGCCTTCAAACGCCTGCTGGATATCATCCGCCTGCGTCAAATCGCCGATCACCGTTTCAGCGGCACCCTGGGCTTCAGCCCGCTGTTTTTGCTCAGCAGACCTGACAAAAGCGCGCACGGATTGCCCGCGTTCAAGTAAAGACTGGATCACTGCCAGACCTGTTTTGCCTGCTGCTCCGGTGATCAATATCATAAGAGTTGCTCCTGGTTGAGAATAAAGTAAAACCCGGACAACGCATCTTCCCCAGAGGTTTCCCCGGTGCGCAGAATGTGTACCAGGGCCTCTTGGATGTCGTCTTCGCGCCCATCGCGGGTTGCCTTGATCAATGTGTGCCAAAGTTGGCTGGCTTCGCCCTGGCTGGCGGCCTCGAGCCAGGCCCCAGACAGGGTGCTGGTGCGCGGGATGGCGGTCTGGGCAATCGCGCTACACAGTTCTCCAACCTGCTCGGCTGCCCGTGCCCACAACCCGTGCAGCATACCGACCAGGAAATCATCACCCGCCGGGGTCAGGCCAACGCCCAGTCCTGCCAGATCGGCTGTACCATGCAAAACAGCTTTCCAGTCCGCCAGCCGAAACCCTTTCCGGATTTGTTCGACCGCCAGCGCGGCTGCCCTGGAGAATGGAGACCTGAATGGGGTGATCCCACCGGTTGAGTCAAACATCAGAGAGGAATTTTGGCCCTGGCTTGCGGCGAGAAGCGCGTCGTAAACATTTTGTTTTAAGGTTTGGAATTGAGATTGAGTCAGCGGCCCCCACTGCGGTCGGGGATTCCACGGAGCGGCCTGGCTGAGATCAATTGCCAGGTCCCCAACGACGAGCGTGTTTTGTTCAATCGAAACCGGCGAATCAATCGTGACCAGCCCTTGAAAATTGTCCTCTCCCACGAGCAAGGAGAACGGCCCATTCCCGATCGCGTTGGAAACAACCGAAAGCACCCGGGCATCCTGGTTGACCAGGTTGAATACCTGGTCAAATATTTGCAGTGGGTGTGCGGTACGTGTGGCGTGGAGCCATGCCTGCGCTCGAGGGGCAGCTGTTATTGCGGTCAGATTCATGATTGGCTTGATTATACCCAAAGTGGGACTTCCTGCGGAAATGGCGGCACAGGAAAAGAAAATCTCCAGGAGTTTCTCCTGGAGATTGGATTGTCTGTTTTTTCCAAAGGGGCAGTTCAGTCGGTCACTCTTCCGCCTGGTGGGTCAGTTCCCATAAACGGCTCGGGCTGAGCGGGATTTCCCTCACCTCCAGGGGGTACACGCCTTCGAGCGCATCTTCAACCGCCTGGGCAAACAGCGGACCGGTGGGAATCGCACCCGCTTCACCTGCGCCCTTTATGCCGAGCGGGTTGAGCGGGGAGAGCGTTTCCTTGTGCCCGACTTCGATGCGCGGCACGTCCAGCGCGGTTGGCAGCAGGTAGTCCATCAGCGAGGCATTTAAGATCTGGCCTGCCTCATCAAAGATGACCTGTTCGTAGAAAGCATTCCCGATCCCCTGGGCCACGCCGCCGTGAACCTGTCCATCCAGGATCAACGGGTTGATCACCTTGCCGCAGTCGTGGACCACCACATAGCGCTTGATCTCGACCATCAGGGTCTCCGGATCAACTTCAACGATCATGGCGTGCGCCCCGGCGGCGGTGGCACCCATCTCGGGGCCAAAATAATCGGTCGCTTCCAGCCCGGGTTCTGTCCCCGGTTTGACTGCGCCGCGCAGCGGGTTGGCACGGTTGGCCAGCTCTCCCAGCGGGATGGCCTTTGCCGGCACACCCTTCACCCGCACTTCGCCGTCCGAAATTTCCAGGTCTTCCTCGGCAGCCTCAAAAATATCCGAAGCCACTCGCAGGATCTTTTTACGCACGCCTTTCGCCGCGGCATGGATCGCATTTCCGGCGACCACGGCACCCCGGCTGGCGAAGGTGCCCACTCCCCAATGGAACTGGTCGGTATCCCCGGTGACAATATCGACGTCCGTCACATCCACGCCCAGCTGATCGGCTACGATCTGCGCAAAGCTGGTAAAGTGTCCCTGTCCCTGGGTGCCGATCCCGGTGGCCACGCTGACCCGGCCATTGGCCTGAACCTGCACCCGCGAGCCCTCGTAGGGGCCGATCCCGGTGCCTTCGACATAACACACCAGCCCAAGCCCGATGTGTTTGCCTTCTGCCTGGGCTTTCGGTTTCAGGTTCTGGTAAAAGTCATCGTAGCCGATCAGTTTTTTGGCTTCTTCCAGCACGGGCTCGTAATTCCCGCTGTCGTAGGTCAGTTCAGTGAAATCCTGGTAAATGATTTTGTGGTTGTGGGGAAAATCATCCGGTGCAATAAAGTTCTGGCGGCGGATTTCAGTTTTATCCAACCCTAGTTCTTTGGCCGCGATATCCAGCAGCCGTTCCATGATAAATACGCCGTGCTGCCGGCCCGCTCCCCGGTAGGGGGACACGATCGGTTTATTGGTAAAGGTAGCGGTGAACTCGGTGTAGTAGTTGGGAACATCATACATCCCCAGCAGGGTGCACTGGGTGTTGATCGGGACCGTCAGGCCGTACGGGTCGTAGGCCCCATTATCGTGCCAGAACACATCCTTCACGCCGAGGATTTTGCCGTCTTTGGTTAGGGCGATCTCGGATTCGTGGATCTGCCCGCGCTCCTGCGTGGTGGCGAAGAAATTTTCATTGCGGTCCTCGATCCATTTGATCGGGCGTTCCAGCTGCATCGCGAGCCAGGGGATCAGCATCTCTTCAGGATAGAACATGAGGATCTTAGGGCCAAAGCCTCCGCCGATGAAGGGGGCAATCACCCGCACCTGGTTCTCTGAGAGTCCCAGCATCCCGGCCAATCCGTTCCGGATGATGACGGGGGCCTGGGTGGTATCCCATACCGTCAGCCTGCCGGCTTTGACATCCCAGTCGGCAACAATCCCGCGGTTTTCCATTGCCGCGGCAATCCCGTGGTCGTAGAGCAGGTCCCGCGAGATGACCACGTCTGCCTGGGCTTTGGCCTGCTCGTAATTGCCTTTTTCCTGAACGACATGAGCGGCAATATTGCTGCCTAGATCCTCGTGGATCAGGGCAGCACCCTCTTCAAGAGCGATTTTTGGGTCAACATTCACCGGCAGAGGCTCGAAATCGACCACGATATCGCTGAGTGCATCCTCGGCAATATAGCGGCTTTCCGCCACGACACATACAATTGCTTCACCGACATGACAGACCTTATCTTTGGCCAGGATCGGGTGCATTCGCGCGTTGAAGGTGCTGTTCTCGATCGGGGGTGGAGACACATTCAACACCCCGGTCCGCCAGTAGTCTCCCAGGTCGGCAGCAGAATACACCGCGACCACTCCCTGGCGTTCCCTGGCGGCAGATGTGTCGACGCTCCTGATGCGTGCATGGGCGTATGGACTGCGGTAGTAAGCGACATAGAGCATGCCCGGCAGGTTCACATCATCCACATACAGGGCCTTTCCAGTCAGCAGCCGAGGGTCTTCATTGCGTTTAATGCGTTTTCCAAAGAATTTGGTTGCCATATTTTTCTCCTGTAATGGCTCAGCACCTGGTCATCATTAAAAGCTGAAAAACAAGTCGAATCAGCCTTATAGGGGAGGAAGATGTCGAGCGCGATCCTCCCCCTAAAATTGAAAGGGATCAGTCTACCAGAGCAAAGGCACGGCAGAAGGCAGCCTCGCCGCCTTTGAACTTCCATGGAACGGCCCCGATCGTCAGGCGTTTGTTATGCAGTTCCGGATTGCCCATCTCGCCGCCGAGGTTTTCAACATGCACACAGTCATGAGGGAACAGCGCATTGTGGGTCAGCTGGTAGGCTTCAGTCGGGAAGAGTTCGTCCACTTTGTCCGAGCCGCCGAATTTCTCCTCGACCTGCTTGCGGACCTTTTGCCAATGCTCCAACCCGCCCTTGCCGAGGAAACGGCCAATCGGCAGGTTCATCGGGTGGTCGGTGGAGATCATGTCCACGCCCCACAGGTGGATCTTTTTATCCAGCAGCCATTCGCAAATGCTGTGGTGCGGGCCGGGATGGCGGTGGATGTATTTTTCTTCATCGCCATCCGGGGCAAGGAATGAATATTTGTGCCAGCCGGTGTTGATGAAGAGGATATCCCCATTCTGAACATCGACACGTTCTTCGATCATCGCGGGGGTGAAGATATCCAGTTCGTCGAGGGCATCGCTGAGGTCGACAATCACGCCGGGGCCGAGCAGCCATTCCAGGGGCAGTTCATCGATGGTCTTACCATTTGTCACAAAATGGCGGGGAGCATCGAGGTGGGTGCCCATATGGTTGGAGGTCTGGATATATTGAGCATTGACACCATGCTCAGATTTTCGCTTAAAGTATTTCACCTCAAAGGGTGGGTAAAAAGGCCAGAATGAGCAGTCTTGATTAAGCGGTTGGGACAGGTCATAAATTTTCATCGTGAATCTCCTTTAGGATAAGTATTTTTGAGCAAATGCAACCAGAGCATCTTCAAAGACAGACATGGGCGGGCGTACCAATCCGGCTCCGACCTGCCCGACACCGGCATCCCTGTGGGCAATTCCGGTGTTGATGCGGGGTGTGATCCCCAGTTCAACCACCTTGCGGATATCGACTCCGACGGGCGTACCGCGGAAATCCAGTGCCGGGATGGTGAAGGCACTGTGTTCGGCTACGCTGATCTCGTACATTTCCAGGGTGGCGTTGATCGCATCTTTGGGAGTGCCGCTGATGAACGTAACGATTGCCGGTGCTGTCGCCATGGCAAACGCGCCAATCCCGGCGGTTTCGGTGATCGTGCTGTCCCCAATGTCTCCGCTGGCATCATCTGCGGTGAACCCGGGGAAATACAGGCCGTCTGGCTGCCCGACCGGGCCGGTGAACCACTGTTCACCGAGGCCGCTGACCCTGATCCCCAGATCAGTGCCGTTCCTGGCCATGGTGGTCATCACAGAGCTGCCTTCGACTCCATGACCGGCATCGGTCATCGCTTTGCAGGCAGCCATCACCGGGTTGAGTACGCTGAGAGCATTATCGCCCAGGAATTGGATGATCTGGGCGGCGGTTTCCTGGTTGGGTGTAACCTTCACAATCCAGGGGGCGAGTTTGCTGGTGTAGATGATCGACCCGGCTTTGTTGCGGTTGTGTCCTTCATCGCCCATGTGGAGCGATTCAGCCAGCAAGGCGCGGATATCAATCCCATCAGGGTTCGCGTCCAGTGCATCGGCAAGCGCCGTGCCCAGGACATCGTTCATCCAATGAAGCTTGTCGATGACTTCCTCGCTGTAAGCCCCATAGCGGAGAACTTTGCCATAACCTTCGTTCAGGTTAGAGAAAGCCCGGTTGCCGTGGGTCACATTTTCGAGGATGTACACTTTCATCGAGGCGGTGGTCACACCGGCCATGGGGCCGACGCTGGCATGGTGGTGGCAGGGATCGAACTCGACCTCGCCGCTCTCCACCATTCCGACCGCTTCTTTTTCGTCTTTTGCCAGGCCCTCAAAAATCAGCCCGCCAATCACGGCGCCGCGCATTGGGCCAGACATCCGTTCCCATTCAATCGGCGGTCCTGCGTGCATGATCAGGTTGTCCTTCATTCCTGGGATCACATCACGCGCTGTTGCAACACCTTTCAGGATCGGGCGTGCAGACATCATCTTTTCTACTGCAATCTGATTTGCTTGATCGAAATCCATAAACTCCTCTCTTTTACTCCTTGTTTTTTATTCAAGGAATAAGTCTACATTTATTGGGTCGGGATCCACCTCATTAAGGTCAATCTACGAGGCAGCCTGATCCTATCACATTCTATCAGCCGCTAAAAGCACTGCATCTACAATATGCTGGTATCCGGTGCAGCGGCATAAATTACCCGAGAGTGCTTCCCGCACTTCTTCTTCTGTCGGGGATGGATTATTTTTAAGGAAGGGAATCATGGTCATCAGGATTCCAGGGGTGCAGAAACCGCACTGCAAACCATGTGCATCGCGAAACGCTTCCTGCAGTGGGTGGAGCTGTTCCGGGTCATCGGCGAGGCTTTCGACCGTGCTGATCTCATGTCCATCGGCCTGAACGGCAAACATCAGACAGGAGCGGACCGCTTTGCCGTCCAGCAGGATCGTGCAGGCTCCGCAGGCGCCGTGTTCGCAGCCCACATGGGTCCCGGTGAGTTTGGCCTCGTTGCGCAAATAATCGGCCAGAAGCATCCGGGGTTCCACGACTGCGGTATGGGGGTTTCCATTCAAGGTGAACTGTATCTCCAGTTTGTTGCTCATCGTTTTTCCTCTTGCTTCTAGCTGGTTGGGGTTTGGGCTCTGGCAAAAGCGGTTTGCAGGGCGCGGGATGTCAGCACCCGGGACAGGTGCCTCTGGTACTCGGGGGTGGCGTGCACACTGCCGAAGGGATCGATCTCTTCCTGGCTGGCTTTTTGGGCGGCAGCTTCAAACACCTGGGAAGTTGGTTTTTCTCCTACCAGCAGGGCGGCGGCCCCCGTGGCGTCCATGGCTTTGTCTCCCACATTCAGGTAGACCAGCCGGGCAGACTGGCAGACAGATTGCTCATCCAGGGTGACCACGGCCGCAAGCCCGGCCATGGCATAGTCTCCCGCCCGCCGGGCAACTTCCAGGAAGGCATAGCCCGTACTCTGGGGGAAGGAGGGGAAAGCAATCTCTGTAAGAATTTCGTCCGGTTCAAGAGCTGTAGTGAACATGGTGATAAAAAACTCATCCGCAGGAATCCAACGCTCTCCGCGTTGAGATTCGGCTTTGAAACGGGCATTGAGCGCCGTCGCAATCACCGGCAGTTCTGAGGCCGGGTCTGCATGTGCCAGGCTGCCGCCGAACGTGCCGCGGTTGCGGATTTGCGGGTGGGCAATATTGGGCATGGTTTCGTAAATCAGTGGTTGGCTTTCCTGCACAAGCGGGCTGCGGGCAACTTCAGCCTGGACGGTCATCGCACCAATTCTCAGCTCTCCATCCTGCGTGCGGATGTAGCGCAGATCATTGAGTTTATTCAGATCGATCAGGATCGTTGGCTGAGATACCCGGAAATTCATTGCAGGGATCAGGCTTTGCCCACCTGCGAGCGGCTTGGCCTCATCGCCATGCTCTGCTTTACTCGCCATCACTTCTGCTAAGGTAGTCGGAGAAAGGTACTCAAACGCGGCTGGTTTCATAGACTGTTCCTCTCTTGTACCAATGATGATTGTATGAAAACGCACAAAGTGGTTCCATCCATTTGTTCATGTAACCGCATACATTGTATAATAACGGAGTTGGGATTACAAGGAAAAAGTTGAAATAGGTCAGAAGGAGATCAGATGTCTGATCAGAAAAATGCTTCGCAGGAAAACCAGCGTCGAACACACGAGGCTTTGATCAAAGAACTGCAAGAAAAACAGGCGAAAGCCCGTCTGGGAGGCGGTCAGGCACGCATCGACACCCAGCACGCAAAAGGCAAACTGTCGGCTAGGGAACGGATCCAGTTGTTGGTGGATGAGGGCACGTTCCAGGAAATTGATTCGTACTGGACTCACCGCCACCAGGATTTCGGCCTTGATCAAAAGAAATTTGCCGGCGATAGCGTGGTGATCGGGTTTGGCAAGATCGATGGACGGGTGGTGTGCATATATTCGCAGGACTTTACCGTTCTGGGCGGTTCTTTTTCCGAGGTGCAGGGGCAGAAAGTAGCCAAAATTCTCGACCTGGCCATGGATTCAGGGGTGCCAGTCATCGGCCTGATGGATTCGGTGGGAGCCCGGATCCAGGAAGGGGTTTACAGCCTGGCAGCGTTTTCCGAACTTTTTTTCAGGAACACACAGGCTTCGGGTGTCATTCCTCAGATCAGCGTGATGCTAGGTCCGTGTGCCGGCGGATCGGTCTACTCTCCTGGCCTGACCGATTTTGTGATCATGACCCAGGATGTCAGCCACATGTTCATCACCGGGCCGAAAGTGATCGAAACGGTTACTGGCGAGCAGGTAGAGCAGGAAACCCTCGGGGGTGCTGCTGTCCACAATACCGTCAGTGGTGTGGCCCATTTCCTTGCGGCAGATGAACAGGATGCCATGCAGATGACGCGCAAGCTGGTGGGGTATTTGCCCGCCAACAATGCAGAGCCTGCCCCGTCCCTTCCTCCAACCGATGATCCGTGGCGTACTGCCAGCCAGCTGAACACGATTATCCCGCTTGATTCCTCCGAATCGTACGACATGGTTGAGGTCATCGAGCTGATCTTTGACAGCGGTTCCTTCATGCAGGTGCATGAGCATTTTGCCAAGAATGCGGTTGTTGGGTTTGCCCGCCTGCACGGCCAGACGGTGGGTGTGGTCGCCAATCAGCCCATGTATCTGGCTGGTGTCCTGGATATTGATTCTTCCGATAAGATTGCCCGGTTTATTCGATTTTGTGATGCCTTCAATATCCCGCTGTTTACCTTCATTGATACGCCGGGATTTTTACCTGGCGTAGCGCAAGAACACGGCGGCATCATCCGGCACGGTGCCAAGATCGTCTACGCGTATTCCGAAGCGACGGTCCCAAAGATCGCGGTGATTACCCGCAAAGCCTACGGCGGCGCGTACATCGTGATGAGCAGTAAGTATATCCGCACCGATCTGGTGTTGGCATGGCCGACCGCAGAGGTGGCGGTGATGGGAGCGGATGGTGCGATCAATATCCTGTACTCAAAGCAGCTCGGCCAGAGCGCTGCACCGGAGCAAGAGAGAGAGAAATTGGTCAGCGAATACCAGGACACATTCTCCAACCCCTACGTGTCTGCAGCCAGCGGGCACATTGATGACGTGATTGCGCCGGCAGATACCCGCCCGCGCCTGATCGCCGCCCTCGAACTGCTGCGCGATAAACGGAGCGTTTCCCCTGCTAAAAAGCATGGGAACATGCCCCTTTAGGAGCATCCATGGACGCGATCAATCAAGGTTTGCAGCTCAGTCTGTATGGGATCACGATTACCTTTTTGGCTCTGGGTATCTTGATCCTAGTGATCAGCCTGCTCCAGGTGATCTTCCCTGTGAAGCGACATGTGCAGGAAACAGCAGAGCGGCCCACTGAGCCCGAGCCTGAGGTGGAGGCAGATGACGATCATTCCAGGCGGGTGGCACTTGCAGCAGCGTGGTGGTACTGGCAAAAGAAGCGCTCATCCAGCCTGGGTAAGCAGTTGGAACAAGGACCGGGAAAACGGTGGCGCAAGTCATGAAAGGCATAACAGGGAATAAATGAGCACATCATCGAAAAAAGAATTCTCTATCGTGGTTGATGGACAACACTACCGGGTTAAAATTGAGGAGCTTGCCGGGGGAGAATTGGAAGTCGAACTGGACGGAAAGACCCACCGGGTGAGCATGGCAGAGATTCTCGGACAGGATGCTCCTTCAACGCCGCCGCGAGCAGCAAACCAAGCAGCACCGATCTCACCTGCAGCTATCCCCAAAGCCAATCAGCCGGCCTCTGATAAGCCGGGTATCCTGTCTGCTCCCATGCCGGGAGATATTGTGCAGATTTTGGTCAAGGTGGGCGACCAGGTGGGTTCCGGGCAGGAAATCTGCGTGCTGGAAGCGATGAAAATGAAAAATGTGCTGCGGGCTTCTCATGCGGGAACCGTGAAAAGTATCGATGTCTCGCTTGGCCAATCGGTCAAGTATGGCGAGACATTGGTTCAATTCGACTCATAGGATGGGGGACAGATGACTCTAGACGCACTGCTGGATCTATTTTCTGCTGTCAGTCTGCTAACCTGGAAAAGCCTGCTGATGATGGGGGTTGGCGGGGTGCTGCTGTATCTGGGGATCGTGAAAGATTACGAACCGGTGCTCCTGATCCCGATTGGATTTGGCGCGATCCTCACCAACCTGCCCCTGACCGGGATTGCCGACCCGGAGGCCCACGGCTTTTTAGCGATCCTGTTCGATGCCGGGATTCGTACGGAACTGTTCCCCCTGCTGATTTTTATCGGGATTGGGGCGATGACCGATTTTGGTCCATTGCTGGAAAAGCCGTTCATGGCCTTGTTGGGCGCTGCCGGGCAGATCGGTATCTTTGGTACTCTGCTGCTGGCCCTGGCGCTGGGGTTTGAGCTGAACGAAGCGGCCTCGATCGGGATCATTGGCGCTATCGATGGGCCGACGGCGATTTATGTATCGTCCAAGCTGGCCCCGCATATGCTGGGGCCGATCGCGGTTGCGGCGTACAGTTATATGTCGCTGGTGCCCATCATCCAGCCCCCGGTGATGCGCCTGCTGACCACAGAGAAAGAACGCAAAGTTCGTATGCCCTATTCCCAGCGGGAAATCTCAAAAACGGTTCGGGTGATCTTCCCGATTGCGGTCACCCTGGCAGTGTCATTGCTGTCCCCCCAGGCCTCACCGTTGATTGCGACGCTCATGTTTGGTAATTTGCTCCGTGAGGCAGGTGTGGTCGAACGGTTGCAAAAAGCGGCTGAAAATGAGATTGCCAACGTGACGACAGTTTTCCTGGGGCTGGCCATCGGCAGCACAATGACCGGTGAAAGTTTTATCCAGGTGGATTCGCTCCTGATCCTGGCGATGGGACTGCTGGCATTCGTGATCGATACCGCCGGTGGTGTGCTGTTTGGCAAGCTGCTCTACATCATCACGCGGAAAAAGTTCAACCCCTTGATTGGGGCGGCCGGAATCAGTGCCTTCCCGATGTCAGCGCGCATTGTGCAGCGCGTCGGCCAGGAAGACGACTACGAGAACTTCTTGCTGATGCATGCCATGGGGGCCAACACTGCCGGGCAGTTGGGGAGTGTGGTGGCGGGCGGCGTGGTGCTCACCCTGATGTCCGGGCTGTTGTGAATGTGTATCCGGCGAGATGCACCCCCCTGAACAAGAAACCAATAAGAAAAGGCTGTTGTTAAATTTGGACGGTTTGCCGGACGGGCATTGAGACCTTCAGTCCGGCTGTGAGGATTTCTGCCAGCTGCTCCAGGCTGGCCAGGTTGTGCGCCGGGAGGAACCGGTCCAGATGGGGTAAGGCGGCCTGCATCCCGCGTGTCAGCGGCTGGTAATCCGGGGAACCTAAGAGGGGGTTCAGCCAGATCAACTGGTGTGCGCAGCGCTGCAGGTGGGCAATCTCTTGTTTCAGGTCCTCCGGGTTTCCCCGGTCCCACCCATCGCTGATCAGCAGTACCGCCGCGCTCTGAGCATTGAGACGCCAGGCCCACTCGATGTTAAATGTGCGCAGCGATGCGCCAATCCGCGTGCCGCCCGACCAGCTGTGCACACTGTCCGAGAGGGCTTGCATGGCGTGTTCAAACTTCGGCAGGGAAATATGCGGAGTGATCCGCGTCAGACGTGTATTGAAGATAAAGCTCTCGACTGGCTGGGATGATTTTGCCGTGATCGAGAAGACAAAGTGCATCAAAATCTTGCTGTACTCCTGCATGGAACCGCTGACATCAGCCAGGATGATGATCGGTCTCGGCTTGACGCGCCGCGTTTTGTGGCGGAGCAGTACCAGTTCGGTGCCAAAGCGCAGGTTCTCGCGGAAGGTCAGGTGAAAATCCAGTTGGTCTCCCCTGCCCGGGTTGAAACGGCGTGTTTTTCTTTCGGCTGGGGTCCATTCCAGCGATTCGATGAGCCGGTAGACCGCCTGGATCTCCTGCGGGGTGAGGTGCGCAAAATCCTTTTGCCGGAGCAGCTCGCTTGGGCTGTAGGTGGTTTTTAGCGCCAGGCTTGAGCCAGGTGGCAGGGAATCGGGGCTGTCCAGTTCTCCGGGAGACTGGCCAGGAGCTTCCGTTCGCTCGTCCGCTTTCATCTGAGGTTGGTGAGGCGCTTTCACGGGTGGTAAAGACATGCTCAGCCAGCGGTTCTGCCAGGTTTTCCAGAATTCGTTAAAGGCTTTCTCGAACATCGGGTAATCCCCACCGTCATAGACGAACAGGGAACGCAGGGTGTAAAAGACATCCTGTCGATTGGAGATGTCGATCTGCTCAAAGGCTTGCAGCGCTTCCGCGGTGCGGTAGGGCGGGGAAGCAATCCCGGCAGCTCTGAGCAGCCGGTGAAACAGCAGAAGGTTGTGGATCAAATGGTTCTTCTGAGAGGGGCTGCTGAGGTCAGGCATGTCCTTCCATCTGGGTCAAAATTTGGGAGACTCTCTCTCCCCGCAGGCTTTCGATATCTTCGCGATATTTGAGGAGGACACCCAGGGTCGAATCGATCATGTCCGGGCTGAGTGCGTGCTGATTCAGGGCGAGCAAGGAGGCTGCCCAATCGAGGGTCTCTGCCACCCCGGGAGTTTTATAGAGGTCTGCCTGGCGGATGCGCTGGACAAATGCAGTAATCTGGGAAGCGAGTTTCTTTTCAATCTGGGGGAATTTTGTCGTCAGGATGGTGAATTCCTTCTCGAAGGAAGGATAGTCGATCCAATGATAAATGCAGCGGCGCTTGAGTGCCGGGTGGATCTCCCTGGTGCGGTTGGAGGTGATCACCACGATCGGCGGTTGTTTGGCACGGATTGTCCCGATTTCAGGAATGGTGATCTGGAAATCGGAGAGGATCTCGAGAAGAAAAGCCTCAAACTCAACATCGCTGCGGTCAATCTCATCGATCAACAGTACCGTTTGGGTTGGGCTGCGAAGTGACTGGAGCAGTGGTCGTTCAATCAAATACTGTTCACTAAAGAGGCTTTCCTCGGTTAGGGGATTTTCTTGGTTTTCATGCAGGCGGATCGAGAGCAGCTGCCGGGTGTAGTTCCATTCGTAGACAGCATGATGAATATCCAGCCCTTCGTAGCATTGCAAACGGATCAGGTCGGTTGCCTGAAGGGCGGCAACGACTTTGCCTACTTCCGTTTTTCCGACCCCGGCTTCCCCTTCCAGGAACAGTGGGCGCTCAAGTTTGAGGGCCAGGTAGATTGCCGTGGAAAGACTTCGATCAGCAATGTAGTGATGGGCATGCAGCGCGGATTGCAGATCATCGATCGAAGAAAATTCTGCCATCATCGGCTATGCTTCGACCTTTTCCTTCACGTTTTTGAAGAATTCTCCGGCGAGTTTTTTGGTCACGCTCCCCATCATCCTGTTGGCGAGGGCAGCAATCGTCCCCATAACGGTCACATCGGCAATCCATTCAAATTCGGTAACGTCCGGGCCATTTTCAGCGAGCTTCATTTCAACAGTCACATCCGCGGCGCTGCCGGGCGCTGTACCGTGAGCGATGATTTTGCCGGAGTTGGGTTTCTGTAAATCAGCAAATTCGATGTCGGCATTGAATTTCACCTTGATGCCGCCAAACCCTACCGAGGCGACGGCTTTATATTTTTTGTCTTTCTCAATCTCTTCTACGGATTCAACTCCAGGGGCACAGCGTGCAACCTCATTGGCATTGGTCATGAATTCCCACGTTTTTTTGATTGGGGCATTGATGGTCACTTTATCATTTAATCTCATTTTCTTCTCCACTTTTGGGGTTGATCGTCTGGTGATCTCCGTATTGATAGTATATCACTACTCCAAATTCAGGATAGTGACGAGCTGATATTCTGGGGCAGAATGTTGTTGTGAAGGTGGCTAAAATGAAATCGGAGATTGCTTCTTGCTCGAATAGAACAGCTGTGCTATAATTTAGAACAAGTGTTCTCTACAATTAATCAATGAGGTGATTCTAATGTTAGAAGAAATCTACCAAAATGACTATATCGATGCAATTCCATTCCCTGCTCCTGCTCCCAGAACTCAGTTGGCGACCGATCGTCCGAGTATTGAACAGGTGCTCCACAAGCAGCGGCAGCTGCCGTCATTCTCCCTGCTGTTGGGTCTATGTGAGGATGAACTGCCCCTGATCCTTGATCTCACTGATCCGAGGAGTGGTTCTTTTCTGATTGCAGGTGACAACGGTTTTGAAAATACCGCCTTCATGCATGGTCTGTTGACCGCCGCGCTGAAGGGCAACCGTGAATCTGAGATCAACCTGCACCTGATCTCCCCGCATGCTGATGACCTGTTGTATTTCCATCGCCAGCCAAATTTCAAGATCAGCTACGAACCATACCGGCCAGAGATTGAGATTGTTCTGGAAGAGATGCTGCACCTGGTGGATGCACGCCGCCGCAGCGGCCAGATCACCCCGGTTCATTTCTTTGGCATTGATGGTCTGGATCTGGTATGGCAAAACCTCAGTCCGCAGGCCAGGCTGCGCCTGGATTGGCTGATCAAAAATGGTCCTTCAGCCGGGTTATGGGTGTTCGCTTCGATTGAGAGTACTTACATTTCTAAAAACATCCAGAAGACACTCGGTCATTTCCCCTCCCGAATTTTAGGACGTATCAGCCAACCCAACCTGGCGCGTTATCTGTCCGGGCTCAGCAGCAGTCACCTTTCGGACCTGAAATCCGGGGTGCAGTATTTTGTTCGGACCAGCGGCCATTCGTTCAAGATCTGGGCTTTGCAATCCGAGGACATTTAATTTATTTCACTTA
>DATHZS010000035.1:0-27048 GCA_035458505.1 Anaerolineales bacterium
CAGCATCCGGATCCCAAACAGTGACTCGCCGAACAGCTTCATCCAGCCGATCAGCACAAAGATGCCATACCCCGTCCCGGCCCCGGCAATGATGTTGGTCTCACCGCCCAGCCGCCACATGTAGGGGGTCAGCTCACCCCGATCTACAAAGTTTTGAAAAATATTGATGTAGTAATTTTCGTCCCCATGGACCCAGGTGGGCTGGCTTGCCCAGACTCTGAAAATAATTCCCAGGATGATGATCACTGCCAGCATTGTTCGCGTGGGTGTGATGTTTCTGGTCATTTAGCTAATCATCATCCTGGTACACAAGCTCGAATTCTTCGCCGCCAGTGGTGCAAACCAGAAAAATCTTCCCGTCAGGTGTTTTCCATTCAGACAGGATTGTTTCGACCTGGTATTTCCGGCCCTCCCAGGTAAAGGCCACTGGCCGCTGAGCGTAGGTGTGGCCAGAAAAAAATTCGACCTGATCCCCGGGGACTCTCGGCTTCATCGGGTTGTATTCTTCACAACGGAATCATCCCCCACGATGACTGCACCGTTGACACCTGAAACATAGGCTCGTTCCCCGACCAATGCCTGATTTAGTCTTGAAGAGTCCACCACCGTCTCAGCTTCAATGATCGAATTTTCGATGGTGCTTCCCTCCACACGGCAGCCAGCGCCGATAGAAGCATGCGGACCAATCTTGGAGCGGCGGATGTGCGCACTGGGATGAATCATGACCGGCGGGATGACTTCTACATCGTCCGGCAAATCATCTGGGAGAGGCTGCTCATGCTGATGATCGAGCAGGTAGCGGTTGGTTTCCAGCACAGTACCCGGCACCCCAGCATCCAGCCAGACATCCACGGTCTTTGGCATCAACTCAGCGCCTTGCTCGATCATCAGCTTCATGGCATCTGCAATATAATACTCCCCTTTGTTGATCATATTCTGGTTCAGCTGTTGGTCGATGGCGGTCATCAGATCTTCCCCGCGGGCAAAGTAATAATATCCGACCACCGCCAGATCATTGTCCATGCTGTCTGGTTTTTCAATAATGTCCTGGATGTAACCATTATCCCCGGTGACCACAACCCCAAAGCGGCGCGGGTCTTCAACCTGTTTGACCCAAACCACGCCATCTTCCCGGAAGTCCGGATCGAGCAGAAAGGAGAGGTCGTCATGGACAATCGTATCCGCAAAAAGAATCAGCGTAGGGCCTTCGATCTGCTCACGCGCAATGGCAATCGCATGGGTCTGGCCCAGCATCTCTACCTGGGTGTAGAAATTGGTTTCCACCGAAGGATAATACTCTTGCATATGCGCTTTGATCTGATCTCCCAGATAACCGATAATCAACGCCAGCCGGCAGTTTTCCAGGTTGGCAGCGGTACCAATAATCTCCAGGACATGGTCCAGTACCGTTTTTCCGGCGACCTGAACCAGGGGCTTGGGTTTACTCCAGGTTTGCGGTCTCAGCCGCTTTCCGTACCCGGCCATAGGAATCACAACAGTAAGTGTTTTGTTCGTCAAATCGCCTCCTAAATACTAATTTTGCGGCAGACCAGCAGTCCTTTTCCTACCGATAATGTCACCTGATCGAACTTTGGATCTGCGGCCACAAATTCAAGAAATCTGTTTAAATTTTCTTGATGGCTGATCACATTATCAAAGATCAAAAGACCATCAACCACCAGGTTGGGGGTCACCCGTTCATAGATTTCCTGGTACATCTCTTTTTCGCAGTCGATAAAACAAAACGCGATTTCACTAAAATCGCTGATATGGCCGCGCGCGTCTCCATGCTTCAATTCCACCAACCCTTCAACTTTGGCCTTCTTAAAGGTCTCGCGCGCCAAAGCTGCTTTTTCCGGCAGCAGTTCAAATGTGATCAGGGTTTTGCTGCGGTAGCGCGCCGCCAGGCTGAGCCACAAAGCTGAATACCCGGCACTGGTGCCGATCTCCAGCCAGGCACCTTCCACAGGTGCCGAAGCGGCCAGGAAGGCCAGCACCCGGCCGGTATCTGGGGGAATCTGACGCATCCGCTTGAGGTGCGGTGTGCCATCCTGCCGGTCGCGGGCATCAATCTCTTCCAGCTCCTTCATCCGAGCCAGGATCACTTGGGGAATCTCGTGGAACATTTTTGCTCCTTCTTCTTTATCCGATACAAGAATTGTACCAGCCGCCCCATCACCAGATAGGGGGGCCATTTATCCCAATGATTAGGAGTGACCCAGAACGGGATGCGTGATGTATGGGGCCTCCAGCAATTCCATCTCATCCGGGCTGAGGGTGATGTCCAGGGACTGAACAGCCTGCTCCAAATGAGCCATTTTGGTGGCACCGATGATCGGGGAAACCACTCCAGGTTTATTTAGCAGCCAGGCCAACGCGATCTGGGCAGGGGTCGCCGATTTTTCGGCAGCCATATGTTCGACAACCGACAGCACAGCGAAGTCGCTCTTGCGGTAGTACATGCTGTGCGCGTAATCATCGCTCTTGGAACGCTTCGTTGGGCCTCTTTTATCCTGGGTGCGGTTCCCGGCCAAAAAACCGCGCGCCAATGGGCTCCAGGGGATCAGGCCAACGCCTTCTTCCAGGCAGAGCTTGTTCATCTCGCGCTCTTCCTCCCGGTAGATCAGGTTGTAATGATTCTGCATCGAGACAAAACGCGTCCAGCCCTGCAGATCGGCCAAATACAAGGACCGGGCAAATTGGTATGCGAACATGCTGGATGCGCCGATGTAGCGCACTTTGCCGGAGCGCACCAGGTCGTGCAGGGCTTCAAGAGTCTCCTCGATCGGGGTGTTATAGTCATAGCGGTGAATCTGGTAGAGGTCGATATAATCGGTGCCCAGGCGGCGCAGCGAATCCTCGACGGCATGCATGATGTGCTTACGGGAAAGACCACCCATATTGGGTGTATCACTGAAGGAGAAGAAGACCTTCGTCGCCAGCACGACCTCATCTCGGCGGGCAAAATCCCACAGCGCCCGCCCGGTGACTTCTTCGCTGACGCCGCGCGAGTACATATCCGCCGTATCGAAGAAGTTGATTCCCAGCTCCAGGGCGCGCCTCACGAAGGGACGGCTGTCTGCCTCGTCCAGCACCCAGTCACGCCATTCAGAGGTGCCATAGCTCATCATCCCGAGGCAAATGCGGGAAACTTTCAGGCCGGTCTTTCCAAGGTTCATGTATTGCATAAAAACTCCTTTGAGGGGATATGGTATTTTAATCCTTGTTTCGACTTTTGGTGGCGATTTTATCGGCTGCGTTTATTCACGATCAGCAGGACAGCCAGCGGGAGCATGATAAATGCAGGATTGTAGCAGTTGAACAGACTGTCATTGACCTGGTCTTTGATCCACTGAGTCACGAGATCTTCAATATTATCAAGCTGCTCCTGGCTCCATTGCTGGATTTGTTGTTCCAGTTCTCTTCTTTGTTCTTCTAACTGTTTTGGC
Source organism: Anaerolineales bacterium (assembly GCA_035458505.1). Taxonomy (GTDB): domain Bacteria; phylum Chloroflexota; class Anaerolineae; order Anaerolineales; family UBA11579; genus UBA11579. The sequence goes on from DATHZS010000035.1 coordinate 3,450, forward strand.
AGGACGATCACATTGATCTTCACCGTTTCATCAAACGGGACCCCATCTTTCGTCATCACCCATTCCGTGGTAAAAACACCCCATCTTGAAAACCGGTCCGTTTTCCAGGAAAATGCCGCGGTTTCGCCTGGCGGCACTTCCTGTAATAATTGCAAATTTCCGCTGGCGCCCCACGGATTCTTTTGATTGGTGAACTGAACATTACCAGGAAACCAGGGCTCTAATCCTGAATTCATGATTTCAACGTCAATTTGAGTCGTCTCATCTTCCATGAGAATGGACCAGTTGGGCTGCCGGGCAACGGTGGCATACAAGACCGGCGCAGTCCTGCTGACAACACCAATCGATTGCGGGATCGTGCGGGATGAGCTGACCCGATCCGTACCCTTACAGATCAATTGGGTAGACCCACCGCCATCCAGCATGATGATCTTATCTGCGCCAAAGTCTTGCAGGACCTGGACCGCGTTGGTTTGGGTAGCGGTCTTTGAGTTAAAGATCAGAACGATTTCATAGCGCCCATCCTGGTCGCGATCATCAATCCCGATGAGGGTTCTCCCCGTCAGCGCCATGGGACCTTTGTCCGCATCTCCTGTCAACCCGGCGATGATATCAGGGGCGGTCGATGCATTCAGGTCTTTCTCCGTCAGCGGGACAATATCGGCCCGGTCTTCCCAAAGCTCCAGCATCAACTTCTGGTCAGGATACTCCCCAATCCCATACCCATCGCTGACATACTGCCCATCGGTTTTAAGGGGAAAGGCCAGGGTGGTTGGATTGATCACCTGTCCGTTGATCTCGTTGACAAAAAATTGGCCATTCGTCACGCAAAAGGAACGGTCGTTTTCGGCTGAAAACTCATCCCAGATCTCGCGTAAGGATTGGCGTTGGAAGGAAGGGTTATCGCCGCCATAGGCGCCGCTTCCCGTTCCCGGGTCAGCCACTGTCCCATAAAAGAGCTTGATCTGCGCGCCCAGCCCCAGGTTGACAACCTGAACAAAGTCCGGGTTCCAGCCTGGATAATCCTTGCGGTAAAGTTCTATCCCGACATCGAATTCCACCAATACAAAACCGGGCGGAACGGTTTGCGAGTCGGGGTCCGCAAGCACAGGCTGAGCCGGGATCGCGATGAGCATGAGCACGACCGGAAAGATCCACCACTTCAATCTTGACTTGAACATTTTGAAGCCTCCAGTTGGCGGCAGTCCGGTATCCAGCACCCGGGCGCGCCGCCAGACGTGACGCAGCGAATTTATCAGACTGGTTTATCTCAGGTTAATATCGTGGTTTTTACACTCCTCACGATGGTTTTCGCTTCTTTATTGTATCCGATTCTGATCCAGCGGCAGGTATGCAGGATACGATATCTGCTCTCTCTCTGTCATTATGAGGGAGTGCAGCGACCGAAGCAATCTCGCTTTTTCATTCCGGGTTGGAGACTGCTTCGCCGTTCCCCGGCAGCGCCAGGCACGCAACTAGTTTCAGTTTTCTCTGCTTGGGGTATTAACGGAAAATCCCCTCAAAAAGATCCTCCCATCGTTTCGATGGGTCATTGCGAGGGAGTGCAGTAGCAAAGCAACTGCCAAACTGAAGCAATCTCTCTCGTTCAATCCAGACAAAAGACTGCTTCGCCAGGCTCGCAGTGACAAGCAAAGGAATGACTATTCAGCAGTGGAATTGTTATTAGTAAATTTCCTCAAAAAGATCTTCCCAGCCAGGATTGATCTCTTCGATGAGCGCGACCTTCTTCTGACGTGAGCCCGCCTTGATCTGTTTTTCGCGCGCAATAACCGCATGAACATCGTTGGTGGTCTCAAAGAAGACCAGCTTAGTGACTTTGTATTTACTGGTGAACTGACTCCCGGTCCCGGAGCGGTGTTCGAGGACACGCCGCACGAGGTTGTTGGTGACTCCCGTGTACAGCACGGTGTTGTTCTTATTGGTCATGATGTAAACGCAGTTTTGCTTCTCATCCATTGACTTTCTCTCTGTCATTGCGAGCGAGCGCAGCGACCGAAGCAATCTCTCTCGTTCAATCCGGATGGGAGACTGCTTCGCAAAGCTCGCAGTGACATTATTTTTCCCTCTAGCAATAGGTTTTCGATAATTTTATTGTTCAACAAAATTCATGAACAGGCTCACTTAACTCAATTGGATTCAAAATAATCTGTGTCCAAACTTTTTATTTCGTAAGTGGTTTTATGTGCAACCCCAACTCCATAATCGATCATTAAATCTGTAAGTCGTTGTCCGTCGATTAGAACAATCTTAGTGTCAATATTAAAAGCATATTCCTTTGCAGATTCTGTAAAACGAGAAGTCGTAATGAATATACCTTTCTTGGCTCTTTTACCTTGAAGAGCACCAACGAATTTTTGGATTTCTGGTCGCCCTACAGAACTATCATTTTTCCATTTTTTTGCTTGAATATATATTGTGTCCAGACCTAAACGATCCTCATCTATTATTCCGTCAATACCCTCGTCCCCACTCTGGCCTACTGCGCGTGCAGCGTCTCTTCTGGAACCACCATATCCCATGTTCACCAAGAGTTCTACGACCAACTTTTCAAAAAAACCGGGTGTGCTTTTAGTTACATAATCCAAAAGTTCATTTCCCAAATCTTCACGGATTTTTATATATGCTTCTTCTAATTCTTCCTCTGGTGTCAAAGAACCAGACAAGTCATCCACGTCATCCTGTTGTTCTGCATTACGAGTTGTTTCACGAAACTCTATGTATTCCGGAAATTGTCTAAGATATTTCATATCTATTCTGGTTGGATCTTTAGAAAGAACATCTTTCCCACAATCTGTTATTTCGAAAAATCCCCTTCTAGGATCAATTAACAAGCCTGCTTTTTTAAGATATGTCCGTGCCCACCCGACACGATTGTAGAATACGGGTTGTTGTCCACTTGGAAGCAATTTGGCTTGTTCCTCTTCAGATACACCAAATATTTTGGCTAATTCATTTACGGCCTCATGAATATTATGCTCTCGACTATCACCAGCTATCCTGAGCAGAGGCAGCATTATTGATTAAAAATCAGGGATTGTCATATTATTTTCCTTTTCTCAACATTTCAGTTTCCCACAAATGGATTGGCAATCCAAGGAACAATTGAAGAATAACTGTTTTTATTATACATAAAATCGTCTTCAACGATCTGAGAACCATGGCTCAATTCCCGTCATTGACATCCCCCCATCCGTGCGTCTATACTAAATAAACAATAGGAGGCGAACATGAGTACAAAATACACATTCCTGGGCCACGGCACGCACCAGATCGAGACAGACGGGCAAACGCTGCTGGTGGACCCCTTTTTTACCAATAACCCCGCCGCCGCCATCACGGCCGACGAAGCCAATCCCGATTTCATCTTTGTCAGCCACGGGCACGGCGACCATGTCGGGGATACGGTCGAGATCGCCAAACGCACCAGTGCACTGGTGATCGCCAATGCCGAGATCAGCGGCTGGCTGGGCAAGCAGGGCGTCAAGGCGCATGCCCAGCACATCGGCGGCGGCTACCACCACCCCTTCGGCTACCTCAAGCTGACGATTGCCTTCCACGGCTCCGGACTGCCGGACGGCTCAAACGGCGGCAACCCGGCCGGCATGCTGCTGACCACGAAATCCGGCGAGAAGGTATATATCGCCTGCGATACCGGCATGTTCGGCGGGATGCGCTACATTGGCGATGAAGGGCTGGACCTGGCTGTGATTCCAATCGGCGACAACTTCACCATGGGCCCGGACGATGCCCTGATCGCAGTCAACCTGCTGCGGCCAAAGCACGTCATCCCCTGCCATTTCAACACCTGGCCAGTCATCGCCCAGGACCCACACGCCTGGGCCAAGCGTGTGGCAGAAGAAACCGATGCTGTACCGCACGTCCTCGAACCGGGAGAGAGCTTCTCGCTGTAAGCAAACTACGATAAACATTTCAACAGATACCGAGCCGCCCTTCGCTGTTACAATCAGCGGTGAGTTAAGGGTTTTGTAATCTGTTGGTATGAAAGAAGATCCCCGCTCAAAGCGACAAACTTACAGACGAAAAACCTGATCTTATTTTCATTGGAGCAACTATGTTTAGAAAATTTTCCGACCGCCGCGACGAAGAAGACCGGATGAAGCAGGAAGGACGCCTTCCCCCCGGCCAATCGCTGACGCAAAAATTTCCCGTGCTGCATTACGGGCCAGTCCCACGCTTCAACCCCGCCACCTGGGACCTGCGGGTCTGGGGCGAGGTGGAAGAAGAAGTGCGCTGGACCTGGGAACAGTTCCAGCAACTGCCGCGCGCCAAAGTCCAGATGGACATCCATTGTGTGACCAAATGGAGCAAATTTGACACCGAATGGGAAGGCGTGGCAGTGAAAACGCTGGTCGATGAGGGTTTGATCAAGCTCAAACCCGCGGCCAGGCACGTTGTGCAGCATGCCGAATACGGCTTCACCGTCAACCTGCCGCTGGAGGTCGTTCTGGCGGAGAACTTCCTGCTGGCAACCCACTTCAACGGCGAGCCGATCACCCCAGACCACGGCTACCCGCTGCGCGGCGTGGTTGGCTATATCCCCACCCGGGAAGACCTGCCGACCCCCTACCTGTGGAAAGGTGCCAAATGGCTGCGCAGCCTGGAATTCCGCGCCACCGATAAGCCCGGATTCTGGGAGCAGGCCGGCTATCACAACGAGGCCGATATCTGGAAAGAACAGCGCTTCGGGCGGTATTAGTCCCCCACTTTAAATCAAAAAGATCGGGATGTCAGCATCCCGATCTTTTTTTGTTTTCCATGACTATTGGTTCCCCGCAATTTCCCAGGTGATTGTATAAGGACCCTTCAGGAGCAGTTGGACATTGTTGAATATCAGGTCAAAATTTCCTGTCGGGAAGGGGACAGTTGCCGGGATCCCAAACGAAAGGTTCAACGTGCTGAAGTTGGGATTCTCAGGCACCCCAAAAACGCCTCCCGCTGCGGTGACAAAATTGGCGCCCAGGTTTGCCAGCACCTCATCCGCAAGGCCAATGCTCTGGATCGACAGCCCTTCCTGAACCGGGACTGGATCGATCTCGAATTCATACGTATTCAGCAGGGTTTGTTCGGCGGTATGTGCCTGGTCCTGCCCAAGCTGAACGCTGGCGAAGTGGATCGGAGTTCCAAAGACCGTGATCGTCTGATCAATGGGGAAACGATCGCCGACCTGTGGTGAGTCTCCAAAATTAACCGTGATCGTTTGTCGTTCGAATGGAGCAAAGAAAAACAGGTCCACCACCGAAAAGGTCAGCGATTTGGCCTCCGGTGAAACCGGCTCAAAGGTGACCACAACGCTACCATCTGGCTGTAATCCAGAAGCAGGTGCGTAAATGATCGAGTATTCGTTGCCAAGGTCGTCCGTCAGCCGTCCATCCAGGTAAGCTCCCATGGGCATCCAGCCTTCAGGCACATTGGCAAACCGCACACGCAGGGCCACCTCTCCCTCAGCATACACCACGTCCACCAGGTCCAGGGCAAACCCATAATTCGGGTCCGGCTGGCTGGGCTGATCGACCGGGATCGGGGTCAGCATGTTGGGATTTAATTGAAGCTGCTCCACAGAAAAATCTTCAATGCCGGGGGCGGTTGCAGGGTTCGGGAGATACTCCAGGCTGAGTTCAAAGTACCAGTTCTTCGGAGCGTTATTGGGAATCAGCCCGGGAATACGGTCCACATCTAAAGTAAAGTTCAGGGTTCCTCTTGGAAAAGGCGGCAAGATGAAATAGCCAGCCCAGGGAGCGCCACTAACGCCAGTCTGTTCATACACAGTGCCATCTTCAAGTGTGACCACCGTCTGCGTGTCCCACAGGCCAGCTTGCATTTCGGGCCATTCCTCAGCATGCTCTAAAATAAACGCATTCAGATCTTCATAGATCTGCTCTTTGGAAGGCAGACCATCGACGCTGTAAACAATATACGTATTTTCTTCTTTAACCAGGACTTGTTTGATGGTCATCGTGACCCCATCCTGAGTTTGAGACACAGGGGAGGGCAGCACCCGGATATCGTCAATTTCAACAAAGCCATACCCCGGCACATAACCCAACAAGGCCTGGACCTGGGCGATGACTTCTTTGGGTCCTATCACAACCACGATCAGCAAAGCCAGCAGGACGATGAAAGCCGGGGTGTAAGCTGGCCGGAAGAACAACGGTTTTCGAGCCCTGGACTGCTTTTGAGTGCTTCCCTGATGGGCCTGGACAAGCCTGGATTCCAGGGTATCCATGAAGGGTTCAGAGGGGCCGCCCGCCTGATAGTATTCCCCAAGTTGTTTTTCAATTTCATGAGTGTTTTTTCGTTCGTTACTCATCGCTTTTCTCCATTTTTTCCTGCAGCTTATCCAGCAGGCGGTAGACAGACATCTTGACCGCCGCTTCCGATTTACCGGTGACCATACCGATCTCTGCAAAACTGAGTTCAGCCGCAAAGCGCAGCTGGAGGAGTTCTTGCTGGTCTTGGGTAAGCTCGTGAAGCAGTTCGCCTAAGCGGGCCCGGGTTTCCTCCTGGGCTAACTGCTTAAACGGGTCGCTGTCGTTGAGGGGCACATTTTGGATCGCCTCGAGAGGCACCACAGGGCGCTGCGCTCGGTAGCTGTCGACAATTTTGTTGCGGGCAATGGTAAACAGCCAGGCATTGAAATTCCCCCCTTTCCTGAAGGTCGGCAGTCGTTTCAGCACCACCTCAAACACCTGGGAGGTGAGGTCTTCCGCATCGGCATGGTTGCTTACTCTGGCATAGATGTACCGGTACACTTTGGTGACATACTGCCGGTAGAGCGCACTGAATTTTGCCGGATCCTTAATAGCCTGCCGGATGATGGTTGCATCCGGCAGCCCAGCATCTGGCTGGGTTTTTGGAATTGTGAGTCTGGTCATTATTTTTTCTCTATTGAGCATGTTACGCTGCTCCTTTGCATCAGATTGGATCTAGATCACTAAGATACATATCGGGCAAAGTGGCGAAAAGTAACATGCGAATCCAATGAACCGGTCACAGCGATGAGAAAAGGGAAATGGGCTCAACTGTACATAAAGCCCATTCCTGTCTCAATAAATGTATTGTACAACAAAGATGGCAGAATTAAAGCAGGACAGGTGACCACCTGCCCTGCAGCACTGTGCTCTTCTACCCCTTTTCACTCCTCCATGAGCTGCTCGACGCGACTTTTTCCGGTGCTGTAATACTTGGCATCGGGGTGGTGGACAACGATCGCCGCGGTGGACTGCTCCGGCACGAACTGAAAGGCCGAGGTCAGGCTCATCCCCAGGTCTTTCTCAGCGGGCAGCAAGTCGAAGACCATCCGGTGATCGTTCAGGTCGGGGATCGCCGGATAGCCCCAGGAATAGCGTTTTCCCTGGCCTTCCGGCAGGCCGAGCTCACGGCGGATGTGCCGGTGGAGATATTCGGCACAGGCTTCGGCAGTCTGCACCGCCAGGCCATGCACAAAGTACGCTTCGGAATAATCACCCTCTGCCTGCAGCGCGTCAAACGTATCGGTGGCTGCCTGCCCAACCGTGACAACCTGCAAGGCGACCAGATCCATCTTCCCCGAACTGGCCGGGGCGAAATAATCCGCCAGGCAGAGTTGCTCGCCGGCAGGCTGGCGCGGGAAGCTAAAGCGGGCGATCTCTTCCGGTTTGCCGGAGAGCGAGATCGGATCGTACACTAGCAGGTCATTCCCATCTGATTGCACCGGCCAATAGCCGTACACACCCTGGGGCTTGAGCCAGCCATCCCGGATGGCCTCCCTTTTCATCCAGGCCAATCGGTCCTGAAACTCTGCTTGCAGCTTGTCCCATTCTTCCCCGCGGGCGTTCTTGGCACCCCACGAGAGACGAAAGAGTTCATTAAGATAGAGGTGATCGAACACCATTTGTAGCGGCATCTCTTCCACCAGGCGCGGTCCCCATTTCGGCGGCACCGGGATTCTCTCAGCGGGTCGAACCGTGCTGCCAGCACTGGCCCGGGTTTTGCGGGCGGCGGGCTTACGCTCGACCTCATTGCTGGCTTTCTCCGCCAGTCCAGCCATCAGGGCGGGGCGTTTCTCATCATCCACCAACTGGTCCATCACTTCCAGCCCTTCGAAAGCGTCCGAGCAGTAAAAAACGCCCGGCGCATAGGGTTCACCCGTCTCGGTGTACAGGATCCGCCAGCCGAAGCGGCGGTTGATCGCCGCGCCGCCAATTAGTACCGGGATCTCTGCCCGCCGGCGGTGGAGCTGGTTGACAATCAGCGGCATCTGCTTGCTGGTGCTGACCAGCAGGGCGCTCAGGCCGATCGCATCCGCGCCGACTTCTTCGGCCTTGCTGATGATTGTATCGGCAGGCACCTGCTTCCCCAGGTCATAGACTTCGTAGCCATTGTTCGCCAGGATCGTCTTGACCAGGTTCTTGCCAATATCGTGCACATCGCCATACACCGTCGCCAGGACCACTTTTCCCTTGCTGACTCCTTCAACCTTGTCCAGGTAGCGGTCCAGGTGGGTGACCGTTTTCTTCATCACCTCGGCGGACTGCAGCACAAACGGCAGGATCAGCTCCCCTGCGCCAAACTTATCGCCGACCTCTTTCATCGCCGGGAGCAGGGTATTGTTGAGAATATTGACCGCCGAAAGGTGATCGGTTCCTAATTCCTTGCGGGCGATGATCTCGTCGATGGCATCTTCCACACCTTCTTTATGCCGGTGCAGGATGCTCCAATGCAGGCGTTCTTCCGGGGTCATCCCTTCGGTTGGGTCAACCGCTTCTTCCTCGGTGACCTGCACATTTTGGTAATATTCGATCACCCGCTGAAGGGCATCCGGGCGCTTGTTGAAGATCAGGTCCTCCATCAGGTCGCGTTCCTCAGCCGGGATTTCGGCATACGGCTTGACCTTGGAGGCATGCACAATCGCCATATCCAGCCCAGCCTGCACGGCATAGTGCAGCATCATGCTGTTAAGCACCGGACGGGCAGAGGGAGTGAGCCCGAAGGAGACATTGCTGACCCCCAACGAGGTAAAGACTCCCGGCAAGGCGGCTTTGATCTGACGGATCGACTCGATCGTGGCAACCGCCGAGTTAGCGAACTCCGGGTCACCGGTGGTCAGCGGGAAAGTCAGGGTGTCATATACCAGGTCTTCCGGGGCAAAGCCAAACTCCTCCACCGCAATCTGGTAAATGCGTTTGGCAATCTCCAACTTGCGGTCGACCGTTTTGGCCATGCCCTGCTCGTCAATCGTCAGGATCAGCACAGCAGCATTGTGCTTTTTGGCAATTTCCAGTACCTGGTGCAGTTTTTCGGGGCCGGCTTCCAGATGAGTGGAATTCAGCAAAGCGCGTCCGGCGGCCACCTTCAGAGCCGCTTCCATCACTTCGGGCTCGGTGGTATCGATCACCAGGGGTGCTTCCACACTCATCGCCAGGCGCTTGACCAGTGTCGTCATCAGCCCGAGTTCGTCAGGGTTCTCGGTGATTGCCACCGAAACATCCAGGGCATGCGCGCCGCCCTCAATCTGATCACGGCCAAGCTCGACCATCGCGTCCCAATCTTCGGCCATCAGCAAGCGCTTGAAGGCGCGGCTGCCAGTGGCATTTAATCGCTCACCGATCAAGAAAGGACGCGGCTCCTGGGCCATGTTGATCGCTTTGATCGAAGAGGACAGCCGCGCTTCATCTTTATCCGGCCTCGGCGGGCTGGGGTGGGCGTGGATCTTCTGCACCAATTTTCTCAGGTGCTCGGGGGTCGTACCGCAGCACCCGCCCACCACGCTGATCTTATGCCTGGTGACAAATTCCGCCATGGCCTCCGCATATGGGTCTGGCTCCAGCGGGTAGACGGCTTTCCCATCCACGTTGAGGGGCAGGCCAGCATTCGGGATGGCGGATACTGGCAGCGCGGCATGCTCGCCCAGGAAGCTGATCGGTTCGCGCATGTGCTCCGGCCCGGTCGAGCAGTTGAGGCCGATCACAGCGATCGGGAGTTTTTCCAGGATCGTCAGGGCAGAGGCGATATCGGTTCCCAGCAGCATCCGCCCGCTGGTATCCAGCGTGACCTGGCACTGGATGGGAACCACTTCGCCGGTATCCTCGTAGGCCAGCAGGATGCCCTGGATCGTCGCTTTGACCTCCAGGATGTCCTGCGAAGTTTCGATCAGGAGCACATCCGCACCGCCATCAATCAGGCCGCGGGCCTGCACCCTGAAGTTTTCGACCAGTTCGTCGAAGGTCACCGCAGACAGGGTCGGGTCGTCCGCAGAAGGCAGCATGCCCGATGGGCCAATCGACCCGGCAACAAAACGGGGCTGCTGCTCGGTGCTGAAGGAATCCGCCACCCGGCGGGCTGCCGATGCGGCAGCCTTGTTAATCTCGTAGGTTTGAGCTTCGAGGCCGTATTCTGCCAGGGTGATCGGGTTGGCGCGAAAGGTATTGGTTTCAACCACATCCACCCCGACCTCAAAGTATGCCCGGTGGACATCCTCCACAATTCCCGGGCTGGTGACGGCCAGATAGTCGTAACAGCCATTGTACTGCTCTCCCCCAAAATCATCGGCAGACAGTTCCATCGCCTGCAGCACAGTTCCGTTGGCCCCATCATAGATCAGGACACGCTTCGCGAGGGCATCCGCAAATTGACTTCGGGTGTACTTAATTTTAGATATCATGCGCAAACCTCTTGTGGAGAATATGCCAGTATTTTATCAGCTTTGCTGGGTTTAATCTCAGAACATGATGATAAGAGGCGAATAGACAGCCTGTTTGGAGATCTTTTCGGGTATGCGAGTCTTTGCCAACTTAATGGGCATGCGCAATCCCCCTCAGGAAAGGATTGGATGTATGCTTAATTCTCGTCTATGGAGCCTGCCCGCATGATAGCAATATATTTTTCCGGGCTGCGGAAGGTGCTGTGCTGATCGGGATTAAAAATGACCAGGTTCTTACTCGGGTTGGACTTGGCGTAAAACATGGCAATATCGGCATCCCGGATGACCTCTTCCGGAGTGTGGTAGTCGGCACCACAGAACACCATGCCAATATTGGCAGTCATTTCAAAGCCAAAGGTGTCATGAATGCGTGCTGTAAGATTGGAATGAACCCGTTGGGCAATTTGATGCAGGATATCTTTGCTGGGAAGGTCTTCCACCTGGATAAAGAATTGCCCCGAGCCGAAATGTGCGATCGTATCGTACGGCCGAACAACCTTCTTGAGCAGTGCGGCCGTTTCCACCAGGACATGATTGGCAAATTCCTGGCCGCGCTGCTGCACCAGGCTGAAGTTGTCACAATCGATAAACAAGAAGCCAAATACTGCACCATCCAATTTGTTCGTATGTTCAATTGAATAGCTTAACCGATTCAAAAAGAATTCACGGTCGTACAGCAGGGTGACTTCATCATAGGGTTTTTCCTTCAGGGCTCCGGTGTCAACCGGGTGGAACCGCTTAATCAGAGTGAAAAGTTGATCCAGGCTGACCGGCTTGTACAGGATCAGGTCGGTTTCCAACTCCAATTCAATCGCCATTTGAGGATATCCTGTCACCACGATCACCGATGCCTCTTTCAGACGGTCATCGGACCGGATTTTCTTGAGGATCTTTTCGCCTGGCGCCCCCACCAGGTGAAGATCGAGAAGGATCATGTCTGGCGAAGTAACCTTCAAACGCTCGAGGGCTTTGTCTCCGCGTAAAACGATTTCGGTGACAAATCCTGCCAGATCCAGCACATGCCGGAACAGGGCAACGGTATCCCGGTCATCTTCAATAATCATCGCAAACGGTTTTGAAGTCAGCTGTGTCATCTCTTACTCAACAAATGTCTATCAATCTGCGCAGCCATGTTTGTCGCAGGACTTGTTTCTCAATCAATTTGACCTGAGAGGTTCTCTTACTTCCTTTTGATACCATTTGACCTCAGCTCGATTCCCTGGTTAAAATTTATTAGTTAGGGAATCGTCTATGATAGTACTAGCAAATTTTGTGCCAGATTCCAATCAGGAAAGAGCAGATTAGCACCAACCGATGTCATCCTGGGGATCGAGGTCAACTTCTCGGGGGAACAGCCCGGACTCCTCGACGATCAAAATACTGTTGCTCACCCGAAGGTCGACCTGATAAACGCCTGGGAGAAATTGGGAGACATTCATCCTTCTTCCAGGTCCAGCCAATCGCCGCGCCATAATGCCAGGTCCACCTGGACAGCCCAGGCCCCGGCCCGGTGCATCCCCTCAACCTGCTGACGATGATAGATCCCCCCCGCTCCGATCACCGTCACTCCGGCCTGGTTCAATTCGCCCACCACCTGGAGCGCCAGGGGGTACAGAGCGGGACCATATAACCGCCCAGAGATCACATCATCGCCCATTGGCAGTGCCCCGCGCGGCGGGGCCAGACTGACCGCCACCACACCCGCCTCTATCAACGCAGGAGCCAGTTCGATGCTGCGGGTTAACGGCAGGCGCGCAATTAAGGGAAGTTCGCCCAGCGCAGCCGAGATAACCTGTACAGCTTCCTGCTTCCCGATCGCATCCGGGAATCCGATCTCGATCGCGAGGATATTCTCAGCCGTTTCCAACTCAAGAACACAGCGCTGAAGTTCTTCCGGTTGAGATGCCAGCAGATGCACGATCACGGGGAGCGGAGCCTGCGCCCAGCGCGGCCCAAACTGCTCCAACACTTTCCAAAATCCGGGGTTCGGATAGCCGCTGTGGAGCAAGACTCCGCCGGAAAACGCCTGCCAGCGTTTTCCGGAAGCAGGCTTGCGCGGCTGCATGCTGACCGGATTGGTCACAAACGCCCCAAACTCGCTCCACAGGGAAGGGATACGGAGGTTTGGCGCAAATCCCAGGCTGCCGGCGGCATTCATCAGCGGCGGGTCCAATGGCGGTGGTTGTCTCAGCAGTTCTTCCATATTGGTATTATAAACTTTGGATAAGGCCACTGCAATCAGGAAGTCACAAGATGATATAATGAACGCGAGCAGCGACCTGCTCTTTTTATCATTTCACGAATGATTTCTACCAATCCATCGAAATTTTTTCGGCTCATTAAGAAAGATGCATACCTAAAAATTTTGGAGAAACCAATGACTACGATCAATGCCAAGAAACGATCGGCTATTAAGCCCACCACGATTTCTGCCCTGATTGCAGGGCTGCCGCTCATGTTCCTTGTGGGGCTGTTCGTCGGCTATCAGCTCTGGGGGCAAACAGAAGCTGCGGGGAGTAACGAGATCCCAATCGCAGATGACGACCCGGTTTTGGGCCGCGCAGACGCACCTGTCACAATTATTGAGTTCAGTGATTATGAATGCCCTTACTGCCAGAGATATCACGCGGAAACCTTTTCCCAGATCCTTGCCACCTATGGAGATCAGATCCGGTATGTCTTCAAAGACCTCCCCCTCACCTCGATCCATGCCAATGCGGTCCCGGCAGCGAACGCCGCTCACTGCGCTCACGAACAAAACGCCTTCTGGGAGTTTCATAACCTGCTCTTCAGCATGCAGTTAGGATTGAACAATGATGCCTACCTTGCTTATGCCGACGCGTTAAACCTTGACCGGGCTTCTTTTGAAGAGTGCCTGAACGAGGGACGGTATGAGAGAAGCATCATGCAGGATATCAAGATCCTGACAGACCGCAATGTCCAGCTCTCCACGCCGACCTTCTTCATCAACGGTCAATACCTGGCAGGGGCACAGCCCTTCTCTGTCTTTGCTCAGATCATCGAGGCAGAATTAGAAAAGGCCAACTAGGATCGCAATCAAAACCCGCTCAGGATAGCCGAGATCAGTATCCCATCGTGAGAAAATCAATGCGCACGAATCGATTCTCCGAACTGCTGAAAAGTTCTCGCAACCCGATTGTGTTTGATGGTGCCATGGGCACCATGCTGCACGCACGGGGAGAGTCTTTTGACAGCTGCCTGGATGAGCTCAATCTCTCCAACCCGGGCCTGGTTGCCGAGGTGCATCGCGAGTATATCGAAGCCGGTGCGCAGGTGATCACAACCAACACCTTCGGCGCCAACCGGTTCAAGCTCGCCGAACACGGCCTCGAGCAGCAGCTGCACGACATCATCTGTGCCGGGACCAACCTGGCCCAAAAAGTGGTAGAGGCATCCTTCAAAAATGTGCTGATCGCGGGAGATATCGGCCCGTTGGGCATCCGGCTGGCCCCTTTTGGGCGGGTGACCGGAGAGCAAGCCAGGGAAGTGTTTGCCGAACAAATTAAAGCCCTGGCTGATTGCGATGTGGACCTGATCGTGATCGAAACGATCAGTGACCTGTACGAAGTGCGAGAGGCTGTCCTGGCCGCCCGTCAGGTGTGCGACCTGCCAGTACTGGCCTCGATCACCTTTACCCGGGACGACCGCACCCTGCTGGGTGATCCTCCCCAGAAAGCTGCCCGATGGCTGCATGATGCCGGAGCAGACCTGATCGGGGTGAACTGCTCAGAAGGCCCAACCCAGGTGCTGCGCATCATCCGGCAAATGCGAGAAGCCGTCCCTGAAGGCCGTTTTTCTGTGATGCCCAATGCGGGCTGGCCCGAACGGGTCGGCGGGCGCATTATGTACCCGGCTGGTCCAGAGTATTTTGGGGATTATGCGATTGCCTTCCGTAAAGTGGGTGTGAATGTGATTGGGGGATGCTGCGGCACAACGCCCGATCATATCCGGGCGATGCGCAATGCCCTGGAAACCACCCTGCCCGAAGACTCTGACGATCTGCCTGCGATCTCCGACCGGGTTGTATCTCCGGCGGCAGCCACACAACAGCAGGCCTCTCACCTCTCTCAGCAGTTCTCGAAGGAGCGCTTTGCCTTGTGCGTGGAGATGGACCCGCCGCGCGGTCTCTCGATCCACAAACTACTGGCCGGGGCCAGCCTGCTGCAAGAAGCCGGAGCAGATGTGATCAATGTGGCCGACAGCCCGATGGCACGCATGCGGATGAGCCCCTGGGCAGTGTGCGAACTGCTGCAGAACCAGGTCGGGATTGAAACCACCCTGCACTTCCCCACCCGCGGCCGCAACTTACTGCGCGTTCAGGGGGACTTGCTGGCCGCCCATGCGATTGGCGTGCGCAACATTTTTGTGGTGATGGGAGACCCGACCGAGATTGGCGATTATCCCGAAGCAATGGACAACTACGACCTGGCCCCCTCCGGGTTGGTCAAGCTGATCAAGCAGGGGTTTAATGCCGGGGTGGACCATGCCGGGATGGAGATTGGCGAACCGACCAGCTTTTTTGTTGGCAGCGCGCTTAACCTGACTCCGAAAGACGTGGAACGAGAGATCAAAGTGCTGCATCGCAAGATCAGCAACGGGGCTGATTTTTTCCTGACCCAGCCAGTGTACGAACCCGAGAAAGCGCAAGCTTTTCTGGCTCAGTACGCTGAACAATACGGAGAACTCAAGCATCCGATCCTGGTGGGCGTTTTGCCCCTCTATAACCTGCGGCATACCAATTTCCTGCACCACGAAGTACCTGGGATCCAGATTCCTGAGTCGATCCAGGAACGGATCCGCAAAGCCGGAGACGAGTCGGCCAAAGAGGGGATCCGAATTGCGGTCGAACAAATCGAGCAAATCAAGACATGGGGGCAGGGAATCTACCTGATGCCGCCTTTCAACCGGTTTGAGATCGCTGCCGAGATCATCGAAAAAGTACACTGACACGCAGAGTTCAGATAAATTCAAATAGCGGTGTGCCTGACAGTCAGCACACCGCTATTTTATTCATGATTGTTCCCTACTCAGCCGGGATAAAATTGAGTGTATCGCCGCTGGCGGTGAAGAGTACCAACTGGCCATCGCTGATCTCAAACCGTTCGACACTGCCCAGCATTTGTAAGTATAGACCTTCCTGATCCATCACGCCCTCAGGGTCCATGCAGAACATCTCCGTCATGAACATCGGCCCAAAGGAAAGGCGGTCGCCTGTTACCTCAAAAGAACCACCGAAGCTGTTACAACTGGCATTTCCTGAGACCTGACCATCCTGAAAAGCAAGAGTGGGCATGGTCATTCCGATCGGGGCCGAGCCGCCATACGCAACCAGCAGCCAGGAAGTCCCATCAAGATCAGCCGATTGGCCTGAACCACCACATGCGGCCAGAGAAACCATCACCAACAAAATCACAGATGCTGCATATATTTTTTTCATTGTTTTTTCCTTTTATTATCTCCATTCGCCTTTCAAACGAATATTGAGCTGAAAAAGTTCCAGCCATCTTTATGGCAATGGCGTGCAACCTTCTTCCAGCCAGGGTTCTCGCATTTCCAAACATTAAAGTGCACGCAGATCAGGCCGCAGGAAGTATGGCTGTCTCAAAATCACTGACGATCCGGAAATCGATGGTTGGGACTGCTTCGCACGGCTCGCAGTGACAAAAAAAGTTTTTTGTCATTGCGCTTGAGCGAATTGAGAGAAGCAATCTCCGACTTTGAGAAAGTCATGCTGCAGGAAGAACCTCACATTGACATCGTCTGCATTTGCAACTACTATAAATAAAAAACCTGAAGGGAGTATATTGTACAACATGCATTACCGCAGATTAGGACGTTCCGGATTAAAGATTAGCGAAATCTCACTGGGAGCATGGGTGACCATGGGCTCACAGATTGATGAAAAAATCTCCAAAGAGCTCATTTTGCATGCTTTTGAGAATGGGGTAAATTTTTTCGATAACGCAGATATCTACGCGCGCGGCCAGGCTGAACTGGTGATGGGGGCCGCGATCAAAGATTTGCCAAGAGAGCAGTTGGTGCTCTCCAGCAAGGTGTTTTGGCCGACGATGGACGGACCCAATGGGCGCGGTCTTTCCCGCAAGCACATCACAGAATCAATCCACCATTCCCTGAAACGGATGGGGACAGATTATCTCGATCTGTATTTTTGCCACCGCTTCGACCCGGATACCCCGATCGAAGAGGTGGTGGTTACGATGAATATGCTGATTCAGCAGGGAAAAATCCTCTATTGGGGGACCTCTGAATGGCGCGCCTCCCAGATCGCGGAAGCGTACGGCATCGCCCGCCAGTATCACCTGATCCCGCCCGCGATGGAACAGCCGCAGTATCACATGTTCCACCGCCGCCGGGTGGAATCTGAGCTGTCACCCCTGGCAGAATCCTTCGGCATCGGGCTGACCACCTGGAGCCCACTCGCTTCCGGGGTCCTGACCGGCAAGTACAATGAAGGCATCCCGGAAGGCAGCCGCGCCTCAATGAAAAGCATGGCCTGGCTGAAAGACGACATCACCCAGGAACGGATCGCCAAGGTGATCCTGCTGGAAGGGATCGCCAAAGAGCTTGGCATCAGCACCGCGCAACTGGCAATTGCCTGGCTGCTGCGCCGGAAAGAAGTCAGTTCGGTGATCACCGGCGCCAGCAATCTCAACCAGCTAAAGGAAAACCTGGATGCGCGCAAGGCGGTTGACTCGCTCACCGATGACCTGCTCGAGCGCATCGAAAAGATCCTGGATAACGACCCGCTCAACCACGACTGATCCGCTTTCGCTCAACCTGTCTTTACAACGACCGGTCGTATGTCAATCACACCGGTCGTTTTTTTATTACCTTCTGGTGTCTTCGCTTGTAAAGGTACGGCGATAACGGTAGAGATAAACTCCCATTCCGAACGTCATCCCGATCAGGAGTCCAATCAGCGAAAACCACCACTTCCAACTTCTCAGGTACATCCACGGGGTAGGAGGCTGACAACCTTAACAGAGACATGGGTAGTACCATAATTGCCGGAACTACTGTAAGCATTCGCATCGAATTGGAAGGTCTGGTCTTTTATCAACTCAACCATATCGGGATCGATCTCAATCATTGCGACCGTTTCATCATCCTGGTTGAGTTTTAGCAGGGATATTGAAGCATTTTGATGTAGCATGTCCCCGAATGCCATCAT
Organism: Anaerolineales bacterium; assembly: GCA_035458505.1. GTDB lineage: Bacteria > Chloroflexota > Anaerolineae > Anaerolineales > UBA11579 > UBA11579. The sequence goes on from DATHZS010000035.1 coordinate 21,383, forward strand.
CATGACAACAGCCATTTCGGCAAGTAACGAAAGCGACATACCATCTCCTTGTAGCATTACTTACTGGCGGCCTGAATATGTCCAGAAAGATCCTGTAAAGAGACCCGGTGCGTTTCTGCTCTCGAACACAACTCATATGTGTCTACCTAATATAAGAGATCAATCGAATCAAAAAATGGGATTAGATACTTTCTTATTTTTTCCTCATTTCCACGCTTTAAAAATTTGTGCTTGGAGTGATAAAATACACCCAAGCGGATCATGAGGACAGCAAATTCCTCAAATCAAAAAAACGACGAGGAGAAAACCCCTAATGACAGACCCCCGACTCAAGAAACTTGCAGACATCCTGGTTAATTATTCTGTAAAGGTACAGCCCGGAGACTGGGTATACATCAATTCCAGCATCGTCGCAGTCCCCCTGATGAATGAAGTCTACAAAAAAGTTCTTCAGGCAGGCGGCAACATCACCTCCAATATCTATACAGATGATTTGCAGGAACTATATTTCCTGGAGGCCAACAACGACCAGCTCGACTGGGTTTCCCCCACTGTCAAACAAATCTACGAACAAGCCAATGTGCTGATCTCTTTGCGCGGTGCGGAAAACACCCGCGCCCTTTCCGGAGTAGCCCCCAAGAAGCAGGCCCGGCGCGCTCAGGCCACACGCAGCCTGCAGGAAACCTATATGGCCCGCTCTGCAACCAAAGACCTCCGCTGGGTGCTGACGGACTTCCCCTGCCTGGCCTTTGCCCAGGATGCCGACATGAGCCTGAGCGACTTCGAGGACTTTGTCTATGCCGCCACCTACGCCGACACGGATGACCCGGTGGCAGAATGGACCCGCATCCACACTGAGCAGCAGAAAGTGGTCGATTGGCTCAAGGGAAAGAAAACTGTCACCGTGAAGAGCCCGAATGCCGACCTGACGCTCTCGATCGAAGGGCGCACGTTCATCAACGCAGACGGCGAACGCAACATGCCGAGCGGCGAAGTTTTCACCGGCCCGGTGGAAGATTCGGCCAATGGTTGGGTCAAGTACACCTATCCGGCGATCAGCGGCGGACGCGAGGTGGAAGGCATCTACCTGGAATTCAAGGACGGCAAGGTGGTCAAAGCCACCGCCCAAAAGAACGAGGAGTTTTTGCTGACCCAGCTGGACACCGACGAAGGCGCCCGCTACCTGGGCGAGTTTGCCATCGGCACCAACTACGGCATCAAGAGATTTACCAAGAGCATCCTGTTCGATGAGAAGATCGGCGGTTCTTTCCACATGGCCCTCGGTGCAGGCTACCCGGAGACAGGCAGTGTGAACAAATCCAGCATCCACTGGGATATGATCTGCGATATCCGGGAGGACAGCGAGATCCGCGTGGATGGCGAACTGCTGTACAAGGACGGACAGTTCCAAATCTAGCGCTTCGATGTTCTAAACAATAAACGGGGTGAAACCCGATGGTTTCACCCCACGATACCAGGCGGGGAAGATGAAAATGCAGAAACTCTCGCTTTTGTTTGGATTGTTGATCCTTACTTCGGGGTGCACACCTGGGGCTTCACAAGCCACGCCAACGCCAGCCAATACTAGCACCGTCTCACCCACCGCAACCCATACGACAGAACCAACGGAAACCCCATTACCCACACCAACACCGCTCCCCAGCTCAACGCCAACCCCTGCGCCCATCATCGGGCCGCTGTACGACTGGCCTCTCCCTCCTTTATCCGATGAGCAAATCCAGGATGTCCTCGACTGCCAGAAGGCCACCTGGACCGGTGGAAATGAGGTCGTTCCCCGGGAGATCGAGATCAACGAGTTGGTGACAGCCTGTGATTTTGGGCTGAAAGCGCTCTCGTTGGTGACTAATTTTGATACATTTGAGCTGTCCGATCTGGGGATCTATTATGCCCAGCAGGCGCTACTGATCAATCCGGGAATCCTCTTCGCAAATCCTTACTTTTTCTTTGCCTTTATCGACGTTGAGGTTGTGGAATCACCTGTGCCAAGCAACCGGGTTGTGCAAGAAATGAACATTCACTATAAATGGAGTGGGATTGGATCCCTTGTCAATTATTCGGTAACGATCACCAATGGGAAGACTCCGCTCGCGGTGGGAAGTGTGGAAGTTGGGCCAGGTCCTTACGATGATCACGACGACACGACCAGTTGGGCCATCCAACAGGAACTCGAACCGGGGCTCCTGGAGAATTGGGGCGAGTCATTTGTCAATCTGATCCCGGTCAAACGCCAGGGAATGATGTACGCTTGCTTTGACAACTACCCCAATTGGGTGATCGAGATCACCTTTGATGACGGTGAGCAGCTTGACCTCTCGTCAAACGAGTCGAACTTTTTCATCGAAGGTGGGCCTTTCCAGACCCGGATCGAAGACCAGAATTATGTCATGGCCTCTTACGATTTCAATCTTGTTTTGAACCGGATCATTGAAACACTCGAACTGCCCTATGGCGAACCCTGGGCGATGTACTGCCATCCCTTTCCGGTTGTCGAGGGATTGTATACGGATTTGCCGGTCCCCGATTATTTTCCATAAGCAAAGCCAGAGATAAAAAAAAACCGAGCGGCGTACCGCTCGGGAGATTTCAAGAGAGTTTTGGTTTTGTGTGACCTATTTTGCCGCCGCCTGTTCAACAACGGCAGAAAAAGCTTTCGGATCGCGCACGGCCATATCGGCAAGCATCTTACGATTGATCGTAATGTTTGCCTTGCGCAGTGCATGGATCAGGCGGCTGTAAGTCGTGCCGTTGAGTCGTGCTGCAGCGTTGATGCGGGCAATCCACAACCGGCGCAGGTCGCGTTTTCGGTTGCGGCGGTCGCGGTAAGCGAACCACAGGCTCTTCAGCCGGGCCTCGTTGGCACGGCGGTAGAGCTTGGAGCGAGTTCCATACTGCCCCTTTGTAATCTTTAATACTTTTTTATGCCTCTTCCGGCGGGTGAAGCCGGTTTTTACTCTTGCCATAATTACCTCCTGCGAACCCCTGGGCGCCGGCAGTTTTGCTCAGAAACATATTCCCTGCATCCTGCCCGTTGCGAACACCCAACAGCCGCAATATGTATGTTTATTTTGCTGTCCTGGCGGTTGGCGTGGTCCGATATTTGTTCAAATAAGGAGCCAGCCGGCGGACACGTTTCTGAAAACCACTCCCCTGGACGGGAACCATGGTTGCAAATAATCGCTTGCTGCGCTTCGAGCGGCGGCGGCGGAAGTGGCTCTGCCCGCCTTTGGTGCGGACAAGCTTACCCGTGCCGGTCACCCGGAAGCGTTTCGCGGTCGACTTATGCGTTTTCAGTTTAAACTTACCAGATTTCTTTTTTCGTGGCATCACTAATACCTTTCACACTTTCCGCGCCCCAACCTTCGACAGAACGCCAGGTCGCAGATTTTTACAAAACTCTCTTGAAGTCTTGAGTAATGTCGAATTATTTCTTACCCGTATTGGGTGCAAGTACCATCAGCATTGCGCGGCCTTCAAAAGAAGGCCTCTGCTCAATGACTGAAACATCGGCTAGTTCCTCGGCGATATCGTTCAGGTCCTGGATGGCGATCTCGGGATAATCCCGCTCTCGTCCACGGAAGCGAACCACAACCTTGACTTTTTTGCCTTCCTGCAGCCACTTGCGGGCATCCCGCACTTTAAAGCTCTTGTGGTGGTCGGTAGTCTTTGGCCGCATGCGGATCGTTTTGATCTCAATCACCTTCTGGGCCTTTTTGGCTTCCTTCTCTTTTTTGGCCTTTTCATACATGAACTTTCCATAATCCATCACCCTGCAAACCGGGGGATCGGCTTGTGGGGCAATTTCGATCAGATCAAGATCGGCATCGTACGCGGTTTGGAGTGCTTCCTTGATAGAAACCACGCCAACATTCTCGCCATCTGCATTGATGAGGCGGACAGTCGCAGCTCGAATTTCTTCATTTATCCGATAGTTTGATGTACTTATTTCTTTTTCTCCTTAAACTCCTGCCAGTTAACTTAAAACATAACTCTGCCTCCTGCGGCAAAGCCAACAGTCATGATACCATTTTCCAATAGAGTCGTCAACCAACGCGCATCCCCCTTCGGGCATTTTCCGGGACAAAATTTTCCCCTACGATAACCATCCGGGCAGGAAAACCAGCTCGCCGATCTGTTTTATCAACCTGTTCCTGATGTTCAGCAGCTGAACTGGCTTATGGGCAAGCCTCTCCAAAGGCGATGTTCTCAATGTTCCACATCACTCCGGCAGTTGGGTCAAACAGCAGCCCACAAATATCCGGCCGGGCAAGCACAGCTTGCTGGTAGTTAAAGAACGGGATGAATGGAAGTTCTTCCGCCAGGATTTCCTGGGCCAGGGCGTGGTTTTGCAGATACGAGTCCATGCCGGGTGCGCTGCCCCGCGCAGACTTGCAGGCAGCCTCGTACGTTTCACTGCTCCAGCCAGATGCATTCCAACCGCCCCACTTATACGGAAACACACTTTCATCCGCGCCAGGGATCGCCTCGCCGAGGAACAAATGGCAAGGCGGCTGGTCAGACGACTGCCATGCAAAATACGCCATCTCGAAGTTTCGCCCAAACACCGGCGCTTCTGCCCCGGTGGCAAACAGTTCCTCGATACTCATCGCTTTTGGCGTGGCCGCGATGCCGCAAGCCGCAAGCTGCTCACTGATCAGTTCCACAACCCGCGTATTCTGCGGATGCTCGGAATACAGGATGTTGAACGTCAGCGGTGTGCCGTTCTGAATGCCTTCGATCTGGGCTGCGCCGCGTTTCCCGGCCGCATCTAATCGCCAGCCAGCCTGATCCAGCAGTTCGCCCGCCAATTCAACATCCTGCTGGTACACCGCCAGACCCGGATTGACCAGCGGGTGATCTGCCGGCAGGTACGTGTCCAGGACAGGTGCAACTCCCAGGGAAATCTCATCCGTGATCGCCTGCCGGTCTAGGCACAACGCCACGGCCTGCCGGGTGCGGGCATCACCAAAGAAATCCGGTCGATCCCCAGCCCAGATGTTGTAAGTATCATCATAACTTTGCGGTGTCACGCCAAAATTGAGCAGCGTCCATCCAGAACCATTCGTCCAGGAGGCGAAGAGCTTATCCTGTGCCATGGCGTTCATGATCTCGGCCACGCCAACGCCAGCCGCCGCGGTTGGGTCCAGCAAGTCGCATTCTCCAGACTGGAGCATCTCCAGGTTGGTTTGAGGGTCCTGCCCAATGACCCGAAATACCAGCCGGTCGACCCGCGGCAGGCCTTCAATCGCACGGAAATAGTTGGGGTTGCGCTGCAGCGTGAATGCCTGTGAATCTGTTAGAGCGAGGGAGAAAGGCCCAAATCCAAGCGGTTTTGCAGCAGCAAGCTCACTGGTCGGCAGATCGGCCGGAGCAATGGTTCCCCAGAGATGCTCTGGGGCAGGGAACCAGAAATTTTCATGGTATGCCTGATCGATAAATCCGGGAACCCCAGTCCATTTTGCGGTGAGCTCATCCAGCGCCTCGTAGCTCTGGGTGCGCTCCACCTTATATTTGCCGGCTGGCGTGGCGGGGTCGGCATTCAAAGCAAACCCGAAAACGGAATCCAGCGCAGTGAGTGGGCTGCCGTCTGCCCATGTGAGACCTTCGCGCAAGGTGAACAAAACCTGCATCTGGTCCATTTCAACCGG
>DATHZS010000036.1:0-31105 GCA_035458505.1 Anaerolineales bacterium
CCAAAAGTGCGTACTGGTTTTTTATCTTTAATATTCATACATCTCTCTTCTTTTTTTCTCAATCATAATGGATGAAATCTAATATTGAATGAGACTTCAATTAAAAAACACGCCAAATAATCATAAGCCCTTTTGAATTCATGTCAAGGGAGTCAAAGAGATGCGCTTCTCAGCCATGTGATCCTGGAAACAGGCGCTGCTTCTGGCCAGTGGTGGTAAGATAAAGACTAATTACCGCCCACTGCCAGCAGGGGAAACTACAAAAAAGCATGACCACAACTGACATCGCCATCCAATCCGAAGAAGAAGAGCAGTTCCAGTCCGGTCCGGTCTTCACGATCATCGGCGGGCATTTCATTCATGACACATTTACCGCGTTTGTCGCCCCGCTGCTGCCAGTGGTCATCCAAAAATTATCGATTACCCTGACCCAGGCGGGTGCCCTGACCGCCTTCATGCAGCTGCCTGCCATCCTCAACCCCTTCATTGGTTACCTGGCAGACAAGATCAGCCTGCGCTATTTTGTCATCTTTGCTCCAGCTGTCACCGCAACGCTGATTGGTGTCATGGGAATGAGCTCAAATTACTTTTCGCTGGCCCTTTTATTCGTTCTCATCGGGGTCAGTGTAGCTGCATTCCATGCCCCTACCCCGGCAATGATCGCGCGCTTGGCTGGCGGACGGGTTGGGTTTGGGATGGGCCTGTATATGGCCTCCGGCGAACTGGGGCGTACGGTGGGGCCGCTTGTAGCGGTTTCTGCGGTGGCTGCCTGGGGACTGGAAGGAATTTACCGGCTGGTGATCATCGGTTGGGTCTCCTCGGCAATCTTGTTGTGGCGCTTCCGCAGCATCTCCAGCAGACAATACCGGAAAAAGAGCGAAAGCCTGAAATCTGTCCTGCCAACCCTGCGAACCCTGTTCCTTCCGGTTGCGTTGATTGTGCTGTGCCGCGCCTTCCTGACCGTAAGTGTCACCACCTATCTGCCCACTTTCCTCAACTTCGAAGGCTCATCGCTCGAAAGAGCTGGGGTCTTGCTCTCCTTGCTGGAAGGAGCCGGGGTGGTTGGAGCATTGCTCTCTGGCACAGTCAGCGATAAATTTGGCCGCAAACCAATCCTTCTGGCCGCCTTCACCATGTCTTCAATCCTGATGTTCGTTTTCCTGCAGGTAGATGGCTGGCTGATGATCCCAGTCTTGCTGCTGCTGGGCTTTTTCAGCCTCTCACCCCAGCCGGTACTGCTGGCATTGGTGCAGGACCACCTGCCTAACCACCGGGCAGTCGCCAACGGCTTGTATATGTCGATCAGCTTCCTGCTGCGTTCTCTGGTACTGGTGCTGGTCGGGGCCGCCGGAGACAGATGGGGACTGCGATCCACTTTCACCATCAGTGCGGTCATCTCGGTACTCTCGGTCGTACCAATCCTGCTGCTGCCCGGCGGGTCAAGCGATGCCAGTGCCATGGAACATACGGCAGCGTCTTCATAATCCTACTGAAAAATTCATCCCATTCGTGTCATTCTCCCTAGCAGTCCGCGTTGAGTCTTGACTCTTTCTTAATGCGGATTATAATAAAAACGAACGATCGTTCATATTTAAGGAGACAAAATGATCGAATTCTCCAACCCCCCAGCTGATGAAGACTTCACGACAAACGAACTCACCAAAGGCGAACGTACCCGGCAGGAGATCCTCCAGGCTGCATTCAAACTGTTTACCTCCCAGGGTTACCACGGCACTTCCATGCGGCAGATTGCCCGTCAGGCCGGCATCGCCCTCGGTGGAATCTACAATCACTTCAAAAGCAAAGAAGAGATTTTCGAAGCCGTCACCCTGATGGCGCATCCTATCCATTCGATCCTGCCCGCCCTGGAGCACAGCCAGGGTGAGACCGTGGACGATGTCGTCCGCCAATCCGCCAGTCAAATGTTCGAGACCCTCGCCGAACAACAAGAATTTCTCAACCTGATGTTCATTGAGACTGTCGAATTCAAAGGCCAGCACCTGCCCAGGATGTTCTCCGAGATGTTTCCGCGTGCCCTGAGATTTTCTACCCGTTTGCAAAAAAAGCGCGGCCGCTTGCGCCCAGAACTCCCCCTGCCGGTGATGGTCGTCACCTTCACCGGGTTGGTGTTTGCTTTTTATATCTTCCAGCGAGTGTTTGGCAGGCAAACCCAGATGGGATCTCCCCAAGAGATGCTCCAGCAGGTCATTGATATCTACCTCTACGGCATTCTGCAAGAAAAAGACAGCTGATAGGATTGTCTCATGAGACAAAGATTACGTTCTTTAATCCGCAAAGAGTTCATCCAGATTACGCGCGACCCGCGCACCCTGGGCCTGATCATCATCATCCCGGTGATGCAGTTGTTCCTGTTAGGGTATGCCGCCACCAACGATGTCACGGATGTACCCATGGCCGTGTACGACCTGGACCAATCCAGCGACTCGCGCGCCCTGATCGAAGCCTATAACTCAGCCGGCTATTTTCTGGTTACCCATACCATCTCCTCATTGGATGAATTGGAGAGACTGATCGAAGATGGCGACGTGCGCGTGGGGTTGCTGATCCCGCCTGATTACAGCAACTCGCTTCAAACCGGCCAACCCGCCGAGATTGGCGTAATCATCGACGGATCCGATCCTTCGGTTGCCAAAACGGCCCTTTCCTCTACCCAATTGATCGGGCAGGCTTTTGGCGCACAGATCCAGGAACAAAAATTGATTCGCAGCGGGATGACCGGGTTCACCACCCAACCGGTAGAAGTGCGCACCCAGGTCTGGTACAACCCGACCCTGGAAGACGCCTATTTCATGGTGCCGGGGATTGTCGGGATGGTGCTGTTTACGTTAACCTCGATGGTCACAGCCAATTCAATCGTGCGGGAACGCGAGCGCGGCACGATTGAACAGATCATCGTCACCCCGATCCGGCCCTGGGAATTGGTCGTCGGCAAGATCGTGCCGTATGTCATCCTGGCCTTTATCAACACCGGCGAGGTCTTGCTGATCGGGTCCTTATGGTTCCATGTCCCGATCCGCGGCAGCCTGTGGCTGGTGTTCGGGCTATCCGGGGTCTTTCTGCTCACCAGCCTGGGGATCGGCCTGCTGGCCTCTACCATCGCCAGCACCCAGCAAGAGGCCATGCTGATCGTTTATATGATCTTCCTCCCCTCCGTGTTCCTCAGCGGGTTCTTCTTCCCAATCGCGGCCATGCCCCAGGTGCTTCAGTGGATCTCTGCAATGATCCCGCTGCGCTATTACCTGAACATCATCCGGGCCTTGCTGCTCAAAGGCGTCGGGATCACAGCCATCCAGGAGGATGTGATCGCCCTGGCGATCTTCGGGCTTGCTTTGATGACCGTGGCTTCGCTGCGCTTCCGCAAGCGGCTGGATTAGGAGAGGCCATGGCTGAAAAATTGCTCCTGGCCAATCACATCTCCCGCAGCTTTGGCGCTCTGCAAGCTGTTAAAGACCTGACCTTGCAGGTGCGCGGCGGTGAAATCTTCGGCCTGATGGGACCGGATGGCGCCGGAAAGACCACCCTGATGAGGATGCTCTGCGGCGCACTCCTGCCGGATTCCGGGGAAATTCACATTGATGGTGTCGATATGAAGCGTTTCCCGGACAAAGCCAGGGAAGCCATCGGATACCTCTCGCAGCGTTTTTCATTGTACGAAGACCTGACCGTGCTGGAAAACCTGCGCTTTTTTGCCGAAGTGCGCGGGTTGGACCGCCACCAATGGCAGCCGCGCACCATGGAGATATTGGAATTTGTCGGTTTAGCCGAGTTTATTCACCGCAGGGCCGGGAATCTCTCCGGGGGCATGCGCCAAAAGCTGGGACTGGCAACGGCTTTGGTGCACCATCCGCGCCTGCTCCTGCTGGACGAACCCACCGGAGGGGTAGACCCGGTCACCCGGCAGGATTTCTGGCAGCTGCTCATCCGGCTGGTGCGCGAGGAGTATGTCGGCGTGCTGGTCAGCACCCCCTACATGGACGAGGCCATCCGCTGCACCTATGTTGGGATGATGATTGGCGGGGAGCTGGTCTTGGAAGGAGCACCTGACCAGCTTCTGAAAGAGATGAGCGGGCAGGTGCTCGAACTGCAAGGGTCTCCACTGTCGATCTGGCGTCGGGCTGCAGCCAAATTACCGGGGGTTCAAGACGCCCAAATATTCGGCAACCGTCTGCACCTCAAAGTAGACCAGGCCAGCCTGCGTTCAGTCACCCGGGCCTTGAAGCGTACCGCCCGCCAGGAAAAACTTAACCTGATCCGGATTGAAACTGTTGATCCAACCCTGGACGATGTCTTTATTCGGGTCCTCTCCAGACACATGGACACCAGCGACCTGCATACCCAAACCGGAGAGCGCCATGCCTGAACTTGTGGTGCAGACCCACAACCTGACCAAGAAGTTCGGAGATTTTACGGCGGTTGATGCTGTCTCCTTCCAGGTGCAGGCAGGAGAGGTAATCGGCTATCTCGGGCCAAACGGTTCGGGCAAGACCACCACCATCCGGATGCTGTTGGGGCTGCTGCTCCCTACCAGCGGCAGCGCTGAAGTGCTGGGATTCGATATCCTCAGCCATCCAGAGCAGGTGCGCCGGCAATCCGGATATATGTCGCAGCGGTTTGCCCTGTACAACGACCTGACAGTGTGGGAAAACCTGGTTTTCTATGCCGGAGCGTACGGGGAAAAAGAAAAAGATCACCTGATTGCCACCCTGGACCGTGTGGGAATCCTCAACCAGAGCCGCGAACTGGTCAGCACCCTGCCGGTCGGCTGGCGCCAGCGGCTGGCGCTGGCAATTGCCATTGTGCATCGCCCCAGGCTGCTGTTCCTGGACGAACCCACCAGCGGTGTAGACCCTTTGGCCCGGCGGTCCTTCTGGGATCTGATCTACGAACTGGTAGACGACGGAATGACCGCCCTGGTGACAACCCACTTTATGGATGAAGCGGAATACTGCCAGCGGGTCGGGATCATGCGGGCCGGCAAGCTATTGACAATGGATACACCGGAAGCCATGAAGCGGGATATTCTGCCCGGAATCGCCTGGAATATCCGCGCCCGCCCGCTGCTGAAAGCCATCGCCGTACTTGAAGCTGTGCCCGGAGTGCTGAGGGTCGGGTTATCCGGAAACCATCTCCGCGTAATCACCACCCGAGACACACGCAAATCCAGCTTACGCCGTGCACTCTCCACAAACCACCTCCAATCCGTCCAGGTCGACCGTACCGAACCCGACCTGGAAGATGTCTTTCTGGCTCTGGCTCAGGAAAAAGATCAGTTCGTTTATTCCAAAGCTGATTGAGACCAAGCCGAGCCATCCTGGTGATCGTCTAGACCCAATAATATTTAGACCCGGCTAAAAATCCCTTGACAAATGTTATTATTATGATATATTAGATGAAGATTATCAATTTGGTTGGATCAAGAGAAACCTCCGTACTATTACTGGTTTCCTCTTACGGATCTCCCCATCTCTTGTTTCCATACGCCGGGCTGCTCCCCACAGCCCGGCGGTTCTTTAAATTAAAAACAATTGACCACGTCGACTGCCATACCCTTGCTATGCGTGGTTAACCAAGGAGATACGCATGAATTTCGATTTCCCCCAACCGATCATCGTTCCGCAAGGGTCTGGTAAAGAATACGAGTTCATGGGAGTGATTCACAAGCTCACTCCCGCACAAACTGGCAGCGGATATTATCTCTTTGAGAGCGTTTTCGGCCCGGAATCCGGCAATCGCCTCCACGTACACCGCCACGAAGACGAAGTGGTCTACGTTAAGGAAGGCGCAATCGAGATCCGGATTGACAACCAAACCTTATCTGCTGAGGCTGGTGGTGTGGCACACTTACCCAAAAATATTCCCCATGCACTCTATAACCCCCTCAAAACTCCTCTGAGAATCATCGCGATCGCCATCCCCGGCGGCATGGAAAAATTTTTCGATGAGGTTGCCGCAGCAAAGAACGCCGGAACCCTTGATGATGCCATGCACAGAAAGATTTCGCAAAAATATGGAATAGAATGGTTGGAGTGATCCACAGTTTATCGCTGTCAAACTTGGAGACAATTTAAAGTGACCGGATCAAGATTCGGTGGTCATCTCTCAACCTGATTCGAAAGACCCGGAATAGATCCTCAGCATAATCAATTCATCGTTAGTTTGCCGTCAGCATATTGGGAAAAATCACAAAACCTATTAAAATCCAGCCCATGAAATTATTCAAAGTTTTCATTATCGGAAGTATTGTCTTGCTGGTTGCTGTGGTTGGGGGCTGGTTTGTCCGGATGGTCGGGAGCAGTCTCCCGGCAGAAGCAGCTGTTGAACCCTATCTGCAGTCAACAGAAAAAGTGACCGTGGTGGAGGATGAATGGATCCGTTTCCAACCAGCCGGGCAGATGCCAGCGGTTGGCTTCATCTTTTACCCCGGTGCGAATGTAGATCACCTTGCTTATGCCCCGCCCCTGCACGAGATTGCCGCACAGGAATTCGTTGTAGTGGGACTTTCTGCTCCGCTTGACCTGGCAGTCCTCTCTCCCAATCAGGCCCGGGAGGTCATCGAGGCCTATCCTGATATAGATACCTGGGTCATCGGCGGTCATTCCCTGGGCGGGGCCATGGCTGCCCGTTTCATCGATACCCATCCGGGGGCCGCGTCCGGGCTGGTGCTGTGGGCGGCATACCCCGCTGATTCCAATTCACTGGCGGATACCGACCTCCCGGTGCTCTCGATTTACGGGACGATGGACGGTGTTTCTCCACCCAGAAGGATCGAGCGCCGTTTCGACCTGCTGCCTGAAGACACCCGCTATCTCGTGCTGGAAGGAGCCAACCACGCTCAATTTGGCTATTACGGTCCTCAAAACAGAGATCAAACCGCACTAATCTCACGCGAAGAACAGCAGGCTCAGATCATAGCCGCCACTGTGGATTTCTTAAAATCGTTCGAACCGTAATCAATTCTCTCCCGAATGTGAACCGGGACACTCTCCCCGCTACTTGCTGCTCCGGATGATGTAATACGTGGCACGCTTGCTGCCCATCTTGATCAATACCCCTTTTTTGACCAGGTCTGCGAAATCCCTGCGCAGGGTTTCCGGGTGCACATCCGGGCACAACTCCTGGTAATCGCTGTTGGTAATGCGCGGATTCTGCGCCAGGTAATCCAAAGCCTGCATCTGGCGCGGGTTCAGATCGAGGTCCCGGTAAGCCGAAAGATCGGGCAGCGACTGGGTGGGGAATGCCTGCCCGAACAAAGTAACCCGGAAAGCTCCCCCGACTTCCTCAAATTCCGGTGCAGGCAATCCATTCTGGCGCATGGCCGTTACCACGCGGTTGAGACCGTATCCCATGCGCTCAACGAACCCCAGGTCCGAAAGCACCTGTACAACGACCGCGTTGCGCGAGAAACGCGCCCGCAGCAAGTTTTCCAGGTTGACCGGGCCGGGCAGTTCGCCGGGGGAATGGATTTCCAGCCGGTCTGAGTACAGGTACAGGTGAATGTTATCACCCTGCTGGTTGTAATCCCGGTGGGCGACAGCATTGACCAGCAGCTCGCGCACAGCACTGTACGGGTATTCCAGGGTATCCTGATGGGTCAGCCCGACCATCCGCACCACACTGCGCAGGTGATCCTGCAGAAAGGTTTCTGCCTGGCGCAGCTGCTGGGGAAGCGTGCCGTTGATATCCTGGCGTAAAAATTCATCAGAGAAAGAAATGCCCGGGAAGCGCGCCGCCAGGATGGTGGCATTGGGAAGCCAGCGCTGAGGCTGCCGGCCGAAGAGCAGCAGCGCCGCGTACGTGGGCAGGAGATGACCGGCATCCTTGACCAGGCAGCCGCGCCCCAGTAAGGTTTGCTGCCAATCCTCCATCGACCGGTTGAGCACTCTGAGGTAACTCTTAATCTGAGCCAGGTCCAGGTCTTCCAGCGAAACACCCGGCGGGACGCGCGACTCGAATTGAAGCACGCCGCGCGCTACCAGCAGTTCTCGCAGCTGGCGCGCCGGGAGCGGTACAGACCGATGGCCATCACGCGTCAGGTAACGCCCCTGGAGCTGATAGACATTTGGCAGACCATCCGGCACACGGATCATCAGGACCTGCTTGCCGGAAACGTGCTGGACCACCGGTACCGGGAGCACCAGCACCGGGTCGAGCAACAGTGCCGCCTGAAATACCAGATCGGTGACGTATTCAACATTTCTGACGCCCTGCACATTCCCGCTGCGCGGCGCCACGCCCAGGATCACTTTTCCGCCCCGGAGGTTGGCCATCGCGCTCAGGGTTTCTGCCAAATCCGTCAGGCCCACCGATTCGGGAAACCAATGCAGATCAGGCCCCATCCCCTGGGCCAGCAGGTCGTGCACATTCTCATAGTTTGGATGTTGGTCAGACATGGAAATATTATGGCATGATTCAGTAAAGGGTGCAAAGTAAAACATACGCGGTTAGACCAACTCGCCTAACCGCTCTCATTTTCAGAAAACTTACTGAATTAAAGCCGTGCCGGGAAAAACCCTAGAGTGTCACCATCGTATGTCGTTTCGGGAACTGCACATGGTTGAAACCGTTTTGCTTCAGCAAATCCATGAAAGGGATGGCACCGGTCTTCTCGCCGTGCACCAGGAAGATTTGCTTCACCTGATCCTGAGTGCTCTTGACATACTCCAGCAGAAAATCCTGGCCAGCATGAGCGGAAAAACCCTGAATGCTTTGGACATCGATCCTGTTTTCATAGACTTCACCAAAGATCTTAATCTGCCGCTTGCCTTCCAGCAGCCTGCGTCCCAGGGTATGCGGTGCCTGCCAGGAAACGATCAGAAGCGTATTTTTTGGATCGTGGATGTTATGACGCAAATGGTGAAGGATCCTGCCCACCTCTACCATCCCTGAAGCGGAGATAATGATCATCGGGTCCTGACGCTGGTTCAACTCTTTGGATTCCTGCACCGAGCGGACATAGGTCAACCGGTCAAAGCCCAACGCTTCATGATGGACATCTTTATGAGACAGCTCACGCGCTTCCTTGTCAAAATCCTGCAATCGAAGCCGGAAGACATCCGTTGCATTCACCGCCAGCGGGCTGTCCACAAATACCGGAACGCTCGGGATTTCGCCAGCATCCATCATGCGGTGGATGGCATACACCAATTCCTGTGTTCTTCCAACCGCAAATGCAGGGATAATCACCTTGCCGCCGCGCCCCAGTGTTCTTTGCAACACCTGATTGAGTTGTTCGCATGCGTTTTCATATGAGGGGTGAGGTTTATCGCCGTAAGTGCATTCCATCATCAGGTAATCCGCAGCAAAGGGCATCACCGGGTCTTTCAGGATAGGCATGTTCAGACGTCCAATATCACCCGAGAACCAGAGACGCCTGGTCCGGCCGTGTTCTTCCACATCCAGGATGATCGCCGCTGACCCTAAAATGTGGCCTGCTTCGACAAATGTTGCCCGAACTCCGGGCACCACCTCGAACGGTTCCTCGTACTCAATTCGTTCAAAGAGGCTGATGGCGAGTTGAGCATCTTCCTCGGTATACAGTGGTTCAACCAGGGGTTTGCCCTGTTTTTCCCGCTTCCGATTGACAAAACGCACGTCTGATTCCTGGATATAGGCTGAATCCATCAGCATCAGCTCGCATAGATTGACAGTTGAGTGGGTCGCATAGATCGGCCCATCATAGCCATGTTTGGCTAAATTCGGCAAGTTGCCGCTGTGGTCGATATGCGCATGGGAAAGCAAGACTGCATCGATGGTTGAAGGAGGATACAGGAAAGAACGATTGACGGTGTAGGTATCGGCGCGCCTTCCCTGGAAAAGACCGCAATCGAGCAGAATCGTAGATCCGTTCACGCGCAGGTAATGTGCAGAACCAGTTACAGTGCGGGCAGCGCCCCAAAAATGCAGTTCCATATCACCATCCTTTGTTAACAAATCGGGTTATTGCTTTGGCGGCTATTTTATTTAAAATTTTGCGTAATCCGGAAAATCTGATCCCCGTACTCCTGTAAACGCCAGGGAATATCTTTCATCAGTGTGGCCAGTTCCTTCTTTGTGGCCGGTCGTGAATGCCCGACCTTTTCCAGAATATCCTTCGGCAGCACGATATCTGATTCAACCCCAACCTTCCTGGCCATCAGCTTTCTCCAATTGCGCAGGGCTTCTAACAAATTGATCACCTGGTCATCCAGATACATGGTGCGCGGGCGTTTTGTCGGGGGGCTTTGCTTCCCTTCCCACACTGCCTTAAGCAAAGCTCTCCCATGCCGCCGGACCTGGCCTGGAGTCATTCCAGGCAATGCGGAAAGTTCTTCTATTGTCTCCGGACCATATTCTGCAACGGCGATCAGGGTTTTATCGCCAATCACCTTGAACAGGGGGCGGTCCAATTTTTGTGCACGTTTTTCCCGGTACTCGGTCAGATACCGGAGAATGGTCACCTGCTGCGGTTTGAGATCATGTACACCGCTCACCCGCCACACGTCTGCCCCCTGAGGTTCGGGGGGTTTGCCGTTGACCTGAGCCAGGCGGGCAAAATCTTCCCTGGCAATCGGCCACCGGTTTCGCTTGTCTAGGTCTTTGGCCAGCAAATTGCGCAGCCGGATCAGGTAATGGGTATCCAGGCTGGCGTAGTTCAGCATGGCGCGCGGCAGAGGCCGCTTTCCCCAGTTTGCCCGCTGGTATTTCTTTTCCAGCTCCACCCCAAACTCTTCTTCCAGCAAGCTGCCCAGTCCAACCCGCTTGCGGCCCAGGATGCGAGCGGCCACCATCGTATCAAACAGATTTTTGAAAGTGAAGCCAAAATCACGCTGCAGGGTGAGCAGGTCGTATTCCGCGGCATGGAAGATTTTTTCTATCTTTGGGTTGGCAAAGATGCGCCCCAATCTGCGGAGGTCTTCCAGTGCCAGGGGATCCACCAGGAAATCCTGTCCAGGGATAGAGAACTGGATCAGGCATACCTGTTCCCGATAGGCAAACAAGCTGTTGGATTCGGTATCTACAGAAACAACAGGTTGGGATTGCAAACAATCCACAAGGCTTGCCAGATCGGAAGTGTTGACGATCAGCTTGGGTGTCAGGTGTTTTTTCGTCATTACAGAAGTAATTATAGTACACCTTTTTCCCACAGGCATTGTTTTAAAAATTTTAAATTAATTCCCTGTCAATCAAGGCCAGGTAACACATTTCTTGGATGAGGGGTTATGGGAAAAAAATCAGACCAGTTCGTCCAGCGGCCAGGTGGGCAAGGCGTCTACTTCCAGGCCAGAACGCTGCTTGTGGGCAAAACGGTAGTACCCAGCCGCGGCGATCATGGCGGCATTGTCTGTGCACAGGTACAGCGGCGGGATATGCACCCGTCCCGGTGTGTCTTTTACGATCATCTCGCGCAGCAGTTGGTTAGCCGAAACGCCCCCAGCGACTACCAGTTCCCTGGCTTTGAACTCCTGGGCAGCATAGCGAGATTTTGTCACCAATACCTCGACAACTGCCATCTGGAAGCTGGCGGCCAGGTCGGCCACGGGCAGTTCGGCAGTCTCGTCATCCTCTCCCTCCCCCAATTGAGCGCGCAGGCTGCGCACCTGATGCAACACGGCAGTCTTCAACCCGCTGAAGGAGAAATTCCAGGTGCCCTCCAGCCAGGCGCGCGGGAACTTAAATGCCGCCGGGTCTCCATTCAACGCGGCCTTCTGGATAGCAGGGCCGCCGGGATAGCCAAGCCCGAGCAAGCGGGCGACTTTATCAAATGCCTCTCCGGCAGCATCATCCAGCGTGGCGCCCAGCCGCTCGTATTTAAGATGGTCGGACATCAGCACCAATTCGGTGTGCCCGCCCGAGACCAACAGCGCCAGCAGCGGGAATGCCGGTTCCGGTTTGGGCTCCTCGCCTTCCGGGGTATCCAGGATCCAGGGTGAATACAAATGCCCCTCCAAATGATGAACGCCGATCAACGGTTTACCGCTGCCCAAAGCCAGCCCTTTGGCCATATTCAGGCCAACCACCAGCGAACCCGGCAAACCGGGGCCCTGGGTGACGGCGATGGCGTCAATATCATCCAGCGAAAGGTGCGCCTGTGCCAAGGCTTCCTCCACCACCGTATAGACCGTGCGGATATGCTGGCGGGAAGCCACCTCGGGGAAAACACCGCCGTACTTGGCATGCATCTCAGCCTGGGAAGCGACCACGTTCGAGAGCAGCGTGCGCCCATCTTCAACAACCGCCGCGGCGGTCTCGTCACACGAAGTTTCGATCCCTAATATCCGGGCAGGGGGAAAATTGTTTTCAGCCATGAGAGTATTTTACCTTAAATCGCTGGTTAAGAATGCAGAGACCGCAATTCGTCTTGATCTCAGCACTTCCAGCTGAGCATACCCAGCACCGGCATTCGGGTAAAAAAATTGGTGAGACGCGCCCACCAACCTTTAAATGGCAAATCTGGTTTTTTTAATATCCTGCAGCCTCGGCGGCTCTGGCATCCGCCACGCCCTTCCTGGTGTCTACCCGGGTCAGCAGCAAGCCGCCAGATACAAAGAATATCACTACTGAGACAATCCCAAAACGGCTGGAGCCCATCAGCGAACTAATTGCTCCAAATACCAATAACCCAAATATTCCGGCAAATTTGTCGCTCACACTGTAAAAACCGAAGAATTCACCGCTGCGTTCTTTCGGCACCATCATCCCGAACATTGAGCGGCTGAGTGCCTGGGTTCCGCCCTGCACCAGCCCGACAAAGAATGCCAGGATCCAGAAATGAGTGGCAGTTGACATAAAATACCCACCGATGGAGATCAATGTGTACAAGCCCAGGCCAATCAGCACAGAGGTCTTGGGACCGATCTTTTTCGCCATGCTGCCAAAGGCAAATGAGAATGGGATACCGACAAACTGCACCAGGATCAGCGCACCGATCATATCGGTCAAGCCAATCCCGATTTCGTCACCATAAGCGGTCGCAATTTTGATGATCGTGCCGATGCCATCGTTATACAACCAGTAGGCTAACAGCAGTTTAAAAACCTCAGGAAACTTCCGGATGTTCCTGAACGTATTGGCCATCTCCTGGAAGCCCTTTCGGAAGGCTTCACCGAATCCTACGGTTTGAGAAAAGGTAGTTTTTGGTTCCTTGACATGCCGCCAGAGCGGGATGGTGAAAACCAACCACCACAGCCCGACCGTCACAAAAGACAGGCGTACGCCCCACTCAGCATCTGGAATGCCGAACCAGCCAGGGTTCATGTACATCAGCACGTTAATGATCAGCAGGATGCCTCCGCCCAAATAGCCCAGGGCGTACCCCCTGGTCGAGACCTGGTCGATATCTTCCTCTTTCGCCACATGCGGGAGAAGGGCATTATAAAAAATGTTCGCACCAGCAAATCCGATGTTACCAAAAATGTAGATCGCCCCAGCCAGCTTGTACATATCCCCATGTGGGATGAAAAGCAGGATAGATGCTATAGCACCAATCACTGCAAATATGGTCAGGAAGCGCTTCTTTCTGGCCATCAGGTCTGCCATGTAGCCCATACCCGGGGATAAGAAGGCAATGAAAATCAGCGCGATGGCCGCCACAAAGGTCCAGGCTGAGGTCGCATTGACTTCGCTGAGGCCAGCGTTTGTCGCCAAAGCCCGGAAATAGATCGGCATAAAGCCTGCTGTCACCGTGGTCACAAAAGCCGAGTTTCCCCAGTCATACATCGACCAGGCGTTAATGATTTTTCTGTAACTTTTATCTTCCATGATTCCTCGAGCGAAATTAATCAGATAATTAAAACATTTTACCGCTGTTTACAACCCATCGATCACATTTTAGATACAATATAGTATCAAAGCCGCAATCTTTTTGACCTGTTTTCTGACTATAATTAAAGTGACTCAATCTGCAAATTTGGCAAATCTAGCAGGATTACACGCAAGAGAGCAAGGATGACACCATGAGGAAACCCGAACAACTACGACTGACCATTGTACTGATCGTTTTGGCATTGTTCACTGTGGTTTGTGCGAGCGGGGGTGGAGAAGAGAGTGCGGCAGACCCGATCACTGCGAAAATTACCGAATTGAGCGGCAAGGTTCAGCTCCAAAAAGCTTCCGTTGGAGAATTCAAGCCAGCCATCAAGGACACACTTCTGTTCGCCAATGACCAGGTGCTCACCGGAGAGGATGGACGCGCCCGCATCGATCTCGAGAACGGCACCATCATCCGGCTCAGCCCGCTGTCCAACTTTGTTCTCAAGCAGATCGGGACCTCCGACCAGAATGCTCTCACCCGCCTTCAGTTGAACATCGGACGGTTATGGATCATCCTCAATGGCGGTGAGCTGGAGGTCGATACACCTTCCGGGATGGCCTCGGTGCGCGGCTCTTACCTGCATGTTTGGGTAGACCCTCTGACAGAGTTCACCAACATCACCTGTCTGGAAGGCATCTGTAGACTAGAGAACGCGGGCGGTAATATAACCCTGGTAGCAGGTCACACTGCTTCGATCAAAGGTGCCGGAAATGCACCCCAGTCCGGCAGAATGTCCCACACAGACGTGGCTGAATGGCTGAACGCCAACCCAGAAGCCACTGAGGTCGTGGTCCCGCTGACCCAAACGGTTGCCGCCGGCAAGGATACCCCGCTGCCCGAAGCCAAAACTTTAACCCCCACCCCAACCGCCACCTTTGGGCCCAGCGCAACTCCAACAGTTTCCCCGACGCCAACAAAAACCCTGTTGGCCGTAGACTGCGGCCCGCCCTTAGGTTGGGTGCTGCACACAATCCGGGAAGGAGAAACCCTGGACTCGATCAGCGCACTCTACCGGGTAACAGTTGCTGAACTGCAAAAAGCCAACTGCCGCGGCGAGATGACCTTCATTGTGCCCGGGGAAAAGTTTTATGTGCCCAACGTGGCCACCTCAACACCCACCAACACACTGACACCAACCCCAACCGTTACCAAGACTCCCACCGCCACCGGGACAATCACCGACGGCAGTGGGGGCACCAGCCCAACCGCCACCAACTCTCCCACCACCCTCAGCGGGATACCGGTAGGACCCGATAAAACAGTCATTTCGACTGTATCCATGTGCCCGAACGCCTACAAGATCCCGGTGGTGGACCCGGACGGGATTAAGGAAGTCAAGATGATCTACACCTTCGACGGGTCCCTGCCCTCGCGGGATGCTGCCGTCAGCGCAGGCCGGTATATCCTGCTGCCAAAGCTCTCCGGGGATGTGTACGGGGTTTCCGGGCGGGTCATCGATACCACCGGTCAGACTGCACCGGTCACCATCAAGTTCCGCTTTGCGGTAATGGACACCCTTGGCAACCTGACCTATTTCCCTGCCAGCACAGCCTACACCCTGACCGATCAGGTCAACTGCAGCGCAGCAACATCCTTCAGCAATGAATCCGGGCCTTCGGGCAGCACCATCACCGACCCGGCGAACTGCCAGCAGACCTTCCAGATCGATGCGACCGACCCGGATGGGATCGTTGAAGCCAAGCTGCTCTACAATGTTGATAACAGCACCCCAAACTGGAGCACCTCAGTCGCGGCGGGTGACTACTACACCCTGACCAAATCCGGCAGCACGTATTCCGTGACAACGGTGATTGACAGCTCTGTCGGAACGTCAGATGTGATTAGATACGTGTATGCGGTGAAAGACGGCCTCGGCAATATTTACCATCATCCCGCCACCGGCGACCTGGTCTATACCGATACCGTGAATTGCGGCGAGACCACCTGGAACACTCCAGTATCCCCCGACGGGTTAACGATTAATGCGGTTGGCATGTGCAGCCAAACGTACAGCATTGTGGTCAACGATGCCAACGGGGTCAGCAAGGTGGAAGTGCAGTACACGATTTCTGACGGTATTGCTTCAGATAAGGCCGGAAAATTCGCTCTGCCATTGAACACCGGCAGCACCTATCTCAAAACCCAGGTCATCGACACCAGCACCGGAGGGTTTGGGGTGCCAACTGTCACGTTCGATTTCAAAGCCATGGACAACCTGGGGCACTGGACAACCATGTTCAGCGGTTCTTTCACCGATACTTACTTGTGCCCGTAAGCACCTGGCGTTTGACCAAACCTGATCTTCAAGGCCGGTCTGAACAGACCGGTCTTTTTTTATTTTTCGGCCCACACTGACACAGCATCCAACCCCGTTTCTATGGTAAGATTCCCGCACAAATCGAGCTGTCGCCAGCTCTTTTGCATTTTTTGAACCAAATGATCGGATCATTTTCCGGAAGGAACAAGCTGGATGAAAGCCCGTCCAGCGGAAAAGAAACGTGACTCCTACTCCCTCACGCAAAAAAACCCTGCTTGCAGATCTGGGCCTTTTATACGCCAGCGCAATTTGGGGCAGCACGTTTATCCTGGTTAAGACCAGCCTGGATGCGATTAACCCGGTGGCGATGGTGGCATACCGTTTCCTGCTGGCTGCCGTCCTGATGGGCGGAGTGCTCATCCTCCAGCGCAGACCATTATTTAAGAACCTCTCTTCCGGGATAATCCTCGGGCTGGCGCTGGCCCTGCTGTACTTACCCCAGACGATCGGGCTCAATTACACAACTGCCGCCAACTCCGCCTTTATCACCGGGCTGTTCGTGGTATTTGTCCCGCTGCTTTCTTTCCCGATCCTGAGGGAAAAACCGCGCCGGGCGCAGTGGCTGGCCGTGCTGGTCTCACTGGCTGGCTTATGGCTGCTGACTGGCGGGCTGCAAGCCATCAACCTCGGCGATCTGATCACCCTGGCTGCCGCATTTTGTTATGCCCTGCACATCATGCTGGCCGACCGCTTTGTCAATGCCGGGGGCGACCCGAACCAGCTGGCCTTTCAGCAGTTCCTGGCTGCCGGCGTCAGCAGCCTGGCCGCCGCCCTCATTTTTGCTCAACCCCTGGCCGTCACCGCTTCGCGGGCTGTTTGGGTGGTCGTCTTTTTGGCCATTTTCCCTACCCTATCCGCATTCCTCATCCAGCTTAAAGCCCAGGAATTCACCTCTGCGATCAAAGTCTCCCTGATCTTTGCCATGGAACCGGTATTTGCCGGCATCTTTGCCTGGACCTTTGGCGGCGAACCATTTATCCCCCTGCGAGCCTTCGGCGGTTTTATGATTTTCCTCGGAATGGTCATCAGCACAGTCCGCCGGCCGGAGCGCGCCGGGTTATAAAAAAATTTGCCAGCCAACCCTGACCACCCTCGTAAAAACAGACCGAATCTGGATATCATTGGAAAATTGGACAAATCCAGGACAAGAGACCTATGCAAATCTCCTCCCCAAAATCGCATTTTTATGGCATAATGCTAGCCTTTGGAGAGAGAAAGACGGGCATTCAGCCAACTGGAATGCTCAGAAATAGAATTGCACACCCCTAAGTTGTCGCCTCTCGACCTGAGACCTTTCACTGCTGGTTCGTCTCAGTCAATTGACGTCAACTTATATTTTTAACAAGGATAAAAATGAAGGATAACAAAATGACACAAAAAAAACATCTGCCTGGCTTATTCATCCTCACCCTCATCTTTTTGCTGGTGCTGTCCGCGTGCGGAGGCCAGGAAGAAGAACAAGTAGTAGACCCCAATGCAGCTATTACCCAGGTGGTAGAAACCGCCATGGCCGCATTGACTGAAACGGCAAAGGTCCAAACACCGACCCCCAGCCTGACCCCGACGGTGCTGCCCACCAACACACCCGTCCCAACGATGCAGCCCAGCCCTACCGTTGCAACACTTGTCAGCCTGCCAACCACGTCCAGTTCCTCCCCGGGATTTACTCAACCCAGCGGGTCAACAAGTTCTTGTGATATTGGCGGCTTCGTAAAAGACGTGACCATCCCCGACGGCACCAACATGACACCAGGCCAAAGCTTTACCAAAACCTGGGAGATCAAGAACAACGGCACCTGTACCTGGAACGAAAATTACACGATCGTCTTTTATGGCGGCGAGCAGATGGCCTCTGCGACCACCTTCAAGTTTACCCAGGATGATGTTGAACCTGGAGAGAATATCAAGATTTCGATCGACATGAAAGCGCCCACCAAAGCCGGTGAGTTCATCAGCTACTGGATCCTGCGCAACGACCTTGGGCAGAACTTCTTCGTCAACGGCTCTTCGATCTATGTCGAGATCATCGTGGGCAGTTCTACGGCAACCCCCACGGGCACGACGGTCCCCAACAATGCCCCAACCGTCTCGATCACCGCCCCAGCCAATAATGCCGAGTTTGGCACCGGTACCTCGATCACATTCACAGGCAGCGCCAGTGATGCCGAAGATGGTGACCTAGCAACTTCAATCGTCTGGTCTTCCAGCATTGACGGCACTCTTGGCACAGCCCCCGGCATCGTTACTACTTTGAGCGACGGCACACACACGATCACTGCCAAAGTGACAGACAGCGGTGGCAAAACCGCTTCTGTCACCATCACGATTAAAGTTGGGCCATAATCTGGTTACCCAAACGAGGAACCATCAACCTTAATTAAAAAAAATCGACACGGAAAGATCAGTTTCCAAGTCGATCCAATCAATGTAATAGAAAAAACGAGGCGCTCGATTTGAGCGCCTCGTTGGTTTTACTATTTATCCAAACGTTCTTTCATCGCCGCGGTCAGGTGCGGCAGAATTTCGTACAGGTCGGCCACCACCCCAAACCGGGCGTACTTGAAAATCGGTGCATCCGGGTCTTTATTGATCGCCACGATCACCTTGCTGGAGCGCATCCCGGCCAGGTGCTGGATGGCACCTGAAATGCCGTTGGCAATGTACAGGTCTGGTGACACCACTTTTCCGGTCTGGCCAACCTGGTGAGAATACGGGATGTATCCGGCATCCACCGCTGCCCGGCTGGCACCAACCGCACCGCCAAGCACGCTGGCCAGGTCGCCGATCAGCTTAAATCCCTGCTGGGCTTTCCAGATCTCAACCTCAGCCTCATCAGTGACATCCGCCGGCGGGTCCAATTTTGGATTGTTGGAAGTACCCCGGCCGCCGGAGACGATCACAGACGCGTCGGTCAGGCTGACGCCCGCCTCAGCCTTCTCGTAACCCATCACCTTGACCTTGATCTCATCCTCTGCCATCGCAGCCGGAGTGGCCGTGACCGTGCCTGTGCGGCTGGCATCTGCCACCGGTTTCTCAAAGGCGCGTGCCCGTAAAGTTACTAACTGCGGACGGCCTTTACAAACCACCTTGGAGAGCAGTTTTCCGGCATATACGGGGCGCGTGGCAACCAGCTGATCGCCTTCCAATTCCATTGCGACCACATCCACCAACACGCCAGTATTCAGGTCTACCGCCGCCATGCCAGCCATCTCCCGGCCGCGCGTGGAGGTGGGGAACAGGACAATCTCCGGTTCTCCCTGGCTGGCTGCTTGAGCTAACACAGCCGCATACGCGTTGGCACGATAATCATCCAGGCTGGGGTCATCCGCCAGGAAGACCTCATCGGCACCGTATTGAATAGCGGTCTGAGCCAAGTCCTGCACTCCGCTGCCGATCACCACGGCCGCCAGGCCGGTGCCCATCTGGTCTGCCAGCTTGCGCCCGGTATAGACAACTTCCCAGGATGCAGGCAGCGCTTTTCCTTTGAACTGATCAACAAAAGCCCATACTTTGTTCGCCATCACAGCACCTTCTCTTCCATGATCTTGTCAGCCAGTTTGGCAGCAATTTCTTCCGGGCTGCCGCCTTCAATGATCTCATTGGCAATCTGGCGCGCCGGGGGTTCCATCACTTCAGGCCATGCGACCATCGCTTCCGGCGCTGTGATCCCCATATCAGCTGCGGTCCATTCCGGCACCTGCGCCCGGGACGCTTTGCGGATCCCGATGAAGGAAGGATAGCGCGGTTCACCATAGTCTTTCACAATACTGAGCACTGCGGGCAGACCGGCTTCAACCTGCTGCCGGCCTTCTTCCATGGTGCGTTCTGCCTTGATGCTGCTGCCGTTGACTTCTGAGATCTGAGACACCAGGGTCAGGGCAGGCCAACCCAGCAGCCGCGCCACCATCGCTGGAGTTGCGCCAACATCGCTGTCGATCGCTTGCTTGCCAAACACCACCACGTCTGCATCACCAATCTTCTGGATCGCAGCAGCCAGCACACGGGCAACGGCCTGGGTATCCGCGCCCGCCATTGCCGGGTCGTTCACCAGGATCGCTTCACTGCAGCCCATTGCCAGGGCATGTTTGATGGCTTCTTTGGCATTTTCGTCCCCTAAACTCAACGCGACCACATCTCCGCCGTGCTCCTCTGTCAGGCGCAGTGCAGCTTCAACCGCGTATTCGTCCCAGGGGTTGATCACCAGGGGAGCATCTCCCCAGGAAACCTTGCCATTGTCCACCGACATCGTGGCGGCAGAGTCCGGCACTTGCTTGACACATACAATGATCTTCAAGGTATCCTCCTATATCTCTTGATAACATTTATCCAATCTGCCGCCAGAGTCTTCCTCCGTCCATCCGGATTCAGGTGTTGGCAACAGTACAGAACAATCCTAATCGATGCGGGATGACTGGCTGCCCAATCAGGCTTCTTCCTGCCAGAAATCCGGGTCATAGGCGGGAAGCTCGCAGCGCAATGGGCGATCTTCCCGGTACCCCAGGGCGTAATCCGCTTGCATCAGGGTATGGATCTCGCTGGTGCCTTCATAGATCACAGCACCTTTCGAGTTCCGCAGGAAACGCTCTACATCATATTCGTCGCTGTACCCATAGGCACCGTGCACCTGGATCGCCTCAGAAGCAGCATCAAAGGATGCATCGGTGGCAAACCATTTGGCGACAGAGGTTTCCTGTGTGTTGCGCAGGCCCTGGTTCTTCATCCATCCCGATTTCAGATACAGCAATCGGGCCATTTCATAATCACGCTTCATCCGGCCAATTTTCTGCTTGACGAGCTGGTAATTGGCAATCGGGCGTCCAAAGGCCTCACGCTCATGGGCATATTTCACGCTGGCATCCAGGCTGGCGCGGATCAGGCCAGTGGCACCCGCGGCAACGGTATACCGCCCGTTATCCAGGCAGGACATCGCAATCTTGAAACCCTCTCCTTCTTCACCCAGCCGGTTCTCTACCGGAACACGGACATCCTGCATCGCGATCCAGCCGGTCGAACCAGCCCTGACACCCAGTTTTCCATGGATATCTCCGGTGGTCACTCCATCCCGATCGGTCTCCAGGATGAATGCGGTCAGCCCGCTGGATTTTTTGCTCACATCAGGGTTGGTGCGGGCCACCACCAGGATATGGTGCGCTTTTGTCGCCAGGGAGATCCACATCTTCTCACCGTTAAGAACATAATCGTCTCCATCCCGGACGGCTGTGCTGCGCATATTAGCCACGTCAGAGCCAACACCCGACTCGGTCAGGCCAAACCCGGAATATTTCTCACCAGTCGCCTGTGGCTTTAGGAAGCGCTGTTTCTGGTCTTCGGTCCCCCATTGGAGCAGCGCCATACTGTTCAGCCCCATATGGACAGACATCACCACGCGCAGGGTGGTGTCGGCATACTCCAATTCCTCGCAGACCAACCCCAGGGTGAGGTAATCGAACCCCTGCCCTCCGTAGCGGACCGGGATATTGATCCCCAGGATTCCCAACTCCCCCATTCTTGGTAAAATGAAAGGAGCCATTTCCTGTTTGCGATCCCATTCTTTGATGACCGGGATAACCTCTTTTTGCGTAAAATCCCGCACCATCTTCTGGGCCATTCGATGTTCTTCAGTCAGATTAAAATCCATTAGATCCTCGTTTTTGTGAAATTTTTACAAAAGTATTATAACATCGAGAACAGCCTTGCTCTATCCTCAAATCGGAATAAATTTCGCGTATAATGCTAGGAATGAACCTGAAAAGACAACTCCTGGCCGCCATCCGAACTCCTGCCATCCTGCTGCTTGCATTGATGGGATTGACTGCCTGCTCCCAACCCGACACCAGTGACGCCACATCGCCACCCTTCGATCCACAAGCAACTGCACAGGTGCTTTCAGACCGCAGGGAGTACCAGCAGGCCGCCCAGCTCTGGCAGCAAGCATTGGAAGCTGATCCTGGCAGCGCACATGCGCATTACCAGCTGGGCCTGATCCAGTCACTCACCAACCCGGAGGAAGCGGCAGACCATCTGCAGCAAGCCATCGCCCTCGATCCCGGACTGGAACCTTCCGCCCGCAAAGTGCTGGACGCCTTGCGCCAGGCAAAAGTCGTCGATGACCGCGTCTATCAGCTCACGATCACCGGGCAGGCGTTCGCCTCGCTGGAAGAATGGGATTTGGCTCAGGCGGCCCTGGAGACAGCGGTCGGACTTGACCCGGAATATGCTGAAGCCTGGGCTTACCTCGGAGAAATCCGCCAGCAAACCGGGTCGGGAAACAGCCGGGAGGCCCTCGAACGGGCGATTTCGCTCGACCATGACTCGTATGCTGCCAACCTGTTTTTCAGCATCTACTGGAACCGAAACCAACAGCCAAAGCGCGCCCTCCCTTACCTGCAAACCGCCCTGACCCTCGACCCCAACAACCTCGCTTTGAAGGAAGAGCTGGCCCAAACCCTGGTACAGGCCGGTCTGGTAGAAACCGGCTTTGAGTTGCTGGAAGAACTGACTGTACAGGACCCGGATCGGCTCGAGGCCTGGATGATGCTTGCCCGCCTGAGCATCGAAAACGCCATCCAGGCTGAAGAGACCGGATTACCGGCTGCACGGCAGGCAGTATTGCTGGCCCCGGACAATGCCGAAGCCACCCTGCTGCTGGGCCGAGCATACCTGCTGAGTGAAAATGCGATCCTGGCTGAACGTTTTTTCTTCAAATGCATCGCGCTTGACTCCCAGTTGGCTGCCCCACACCTGTACCTGGCGATCATCTACCTGAATCAAGAGAACCGCAACCCTGCAAAACCCCATCTGGAAGCAGCCCTCTCGCTGGCAGAGGAATCCGGTGAACAGGCAGTTGCCGAACAAGCCAGCCAATTTTTACAAAGATATTTCCCATAAATGCTTACCAGGCGGCCACCCACACCACAGTAAGAGTTATTAGACCAAAATTATGTTAAAATACGACTTGCCCATCACGGCAGCGTACTTTGATTGTTTCGGTACGCAAGACCCGGGCAAGAGAACAAGGAATGCATAAGTGATGAAGGTTTACCTGGATACGGTAGGTTGCCGCCTCAACCAAAGTGAGATCGAGACATATTCTCAACAACTGGTCGCTGCCGGGCACACGCTGGTGTCCAGTATGGCAGAAGCAGACCTGATGGTGTTGAACACCTGCTCGGTCACCGCGGCCGCCGCCTCCGATTCGCGCCAGAAAGTTCGCCAGGCCAACAAGGCCGGGGTTGAGGAGATTGTCGTCACCGGTTGCCTCTCCAGCCTGAAGCCGGAGTCCATCGCAAAACTCCCCGGCGTGGTGCGGGTGGTGCCCAACCAGAACAAGGACCTCCTCGTCGCAGACCTGCTCAATATCCCGCTCGAACAGCTTCAGACACAGGACATCCAGCGCCAGCCAGTGCCAGGAAAGCGCATGCGCACGCGGGCGTTCATAAAAGTCCAGGATGGCTGCAACAACAAGTGCACGTTCTGCATTACCACCATTGCGCGCGGACCCGGCCGCAGCCGGCCAACAAGTGAGATTGTGAGCGATGTCCAGGCAGCGATTGACGCCGATGTCCAGGAGGTTGTCCTGACGGGTGTGCATCTCGGCTCCTGGGGCAAAGACTTCAGCACTCCCCAACACCTGCGCGATCTGATCCGTCACCTGCTGGCGAACACTGACCTGACCCGTTTGAGAGTCTCCTCTCTGGAACCCTGGAATTTGGATGAGACATTTTTTGACCTGTGGCAAGACCCGCGTCTCTGCCGCCATCTGCATCTGCCGCTGCAATCCGGCAGCGCATCGGTGCTGCGGCGCATGGCGCGAAAAACAAGCCCCAAAGCGTTTGCCCAACTGGTCCGCGCGGCCCGGGAGCGCATCCCGGAAATCGCTATCACAACCGATCTGATCGCCGGATTTCCCGGTGAGACGGACGAAGAATTCAATCAAGGTCTGCGTTTTGTCGAATCAATGGCTTTCGCCGGGGCGCATGTCTTCACATATTCTGCCAGACCCGGCACCGCAGCAGCCAAGATGCCAGACCAGGTACACAACTTCACCAGAAAAGAGCGCAATGCAGCCCTGAGAGCCGTCACCGAACGCACTGCCCGCGAATACCATGCTCAATTCAGCGGAAAGCAAGCCGATGTGCTGTGGGAGAGCGCACATCCCATCTCAGAAAGCAATCTCTGGCACCTGACAGGCCTGACCGATAATTATTTACGCGTCCAGGCTGAGAGCGACAGGCCGGTCTGGAATACGATCACCCCAACCCAGCTGGTTGGTTTGAATCAGAATCGCCTGTATTTCAACGGAAGAATTTCACAATACCCTGATACAATATAAGATAACTTGGTCATCAAAGATTTTTACGGGACAAGCAGCCAGGCCTGCGTCAGAGTTCCCGGCGGCTGATCGAAGCTGGAGTCTATGAGGAGAAAGTCATGAACAACCCTGATTGCATATTTTGCAAGATCATTGCTGGTGACATCCCCAGTGAAACCGTTTACAAAGATGAAATGGTGACCGCTTTTAAAGACATCAACCCGGTCGCACCAGTCCATCTCCTGATCGTCCCCAATAAACACATCACCGATAATAACGCTTTTTCGCAAGAGGATGAACCGCTGGCAGGCAAAATGTTCTCGCTTGTCCGGAAACTTGCCGAAGACCTGGGAATCGCTGATGATGGCTACCGTTTGATCCTGAACACTGGTCCGCATGGCAACCAGGTGGTTCATCACCTGCATCTCCACCTGATTGGAGGTCGCCCCATGCAGCATCCAATGGGGTAAAATAAAAAACGCCATTCATCAATCTTCAAGTTACACAATCAACCTTTCAATATTTTAGGAGAGAAATCACATGCCACACAGAATAAAACTATTGCTCACCCTGATAGCAATCACTGCCGTGTCATTGGCCTGTGCTACGATTACAGGTGATAACCCCACATCCACGCCTGAACCAGTCCCACCCACCCCCACCTCGGAACCAACACCCATTCCAGAGCCAACCGCCACACCAGAGCCCGTGCCGACAGATACTACTGTCCCCACCACACTTCCCACTGAGAATGTCCCCCCTGACGGTTCTGATCCTCTACCAGGGAGCGCATTGCTCTTCGCGGATGATTTTTCGAACACCGAAAGCGGTTGGGATCGCTATAATGACACCGAAGGGATCACAGATTACCAGAACGGTGCCTATCTGGTCGGTGTGTACATCGATACCTATTTTTATTGGGCCAACCCTTACCGCACCTTCCAGGATGTAATCATCGATGTGGAAGCCGAGATGATCACCTCTGAAGAAGACAACCAGTTTGGGATTATCTGCCGGCATGCCGACGTAGACAACTGGTATGCCCTGGTGATCAGTGCTGACGGCTATGCTTCCGTCCGGAAACGCTACCAGGGCAGCGACCTGGAGATGCTCTCCGAGTGGGTGCTCAGTGATACGATCAATACGGGAATGGAATCCAACCAACTCCACGCGGAATGTATCGGCGACCGGTTGGCTCTGTTCGTCAATGGTGTTTTGGCCGTTGAAGCCTTTGATTCCGATATCCCTTCAGGCGATGTCGGGCTGATTGCCGGAACATTTAGCGCGACGCGAACGGAAATCCTGTTCGACGATTTTGCTGTATTCAGCCCGTAATTGCTCTGGCCGAACCAGAACAGGGAGCAAGCATCTCCCATCGAAGCAGGTGAGTAACACACCTGCAGGAGAAAGAGAAGAAAATGAGTTTGAAAGCAAATTTACAAAAACATCTCACCGAAGCGATGAAAAATCGAGACGAACTTCGGAAAGTACCTCTGCGGCTTGTTATGGCTGCCATCAAAGAAACAGAGATCGACAAGCAAAGCGACCTGGATGATTCTGATGTCCTGCGAATTATTCAAAAGGAAGCCAAAGCCCGTTTGGATACGATCGCGGATGCCCAGAAAGCCAAACGCCCCGACCTGGAAGAACGTGCTGAAGCTGAACTGGCGATCTTGAAGGAATTCTTGCCCGAAGAACTCAGCCAGGAAAAAATTGAGGCACTGGTGCGCGAAACAATTGCAGAGGTCCGCGCGGCGTCGATGGCAGATATGGGCGCAGTGATGAAAGCGATCATGCCGAAGATCCAGGGTCGAGCAGATGGCGGACAAGTCAGCCAGGCTGTCCGGCAAGCCTTACAAAAGTAGATAGCCAAGATCATGCAGTCATCTACTACCCCGCGACGTAGCCTAACAATCAGCCGGACAATCCTTGGATGGCTCTTGCTGTTGTTCGCCGCGCTGGGTTCTGCATTCTTCCTGGTGTTCCCCCTCAACAATCATAATGCGTCCGCGCAATTGGCACTGGGAGATGTTGCCCCGCAAGACATCCTCGCTCCGCGTGGCCTGCAATACACCAGCGATGTGTTGACCACCCTCCTGCAAGAGCAGGCAGCGAATGAGGTCAATCCTCAATACACCCCGATTGACCCCTCCATTGCCCGCAACCAGATTGCCCATCTGCGAGAAGTCCTCGATTTTATTTCCAGTATCCGGGCAGATAACTACGCCAACCCAGCTCAAAAGGAGTCTGATCTGGCACTCATCCAGGCCATTCACCTCCAGGAGGAGAGCGCCCGGCAGATCATTGAGCTTTCAGAAAGTGATTGGCAATCCGTCCGGTCTGAGGCGCTGAATGTACTCGGGCAGGTGATGCGCAATACGATCCGCGAAGACCGACTCGAAGATGCCCGACGAACCATCCCCAGCCTTGTCAGCTTTTCACTGCAAGGCAACCAGCCGGATCTTGTCATCGAACTGGCATCCGCCTTTGTTGCGCCTAACAGCATGTTCAGCAGCGAGCTAACCGAAGCCCAGCGTGACGCTGCCCGTCAATCTATCCAACCTGTGATCCAGGGTTATGTCGCCGGAGAAACGATTGTCCCGCGGGGTCACGTGATCACCGAGTCTGACCTTGAAGCGCTGGACCAATTTGGATTATTGGAAACTGAACGGACCTGGGGAGACAATGTCAGCGTGCTGGCCCTGGTCGTGGTGAACTTTGCCTTCGTCGCGATGTATTTATCCCAAAGGCCGGACCTGCGCTCGAACAGCACCAGCCTGATTATCATGACGGTTCTGTTCCTGGTCTTTCTCTATGGGGCGCGCATGCTGATCCCTTACCGGACCGTGGTGCCGTATATGTACCCGTTGGCCGGGTTTGGGATGGTGGTTACCGCCCTGATCAGTTCCAGGACAGCCGTAGTGCTCACGTTGCCCTTGTCCATATTTGCAGCCCACGGGCTGCCCAACAGCCACGAACTGACCTTGTTCTATGTCTTCAGCAGTATTTTTGGCATCCTCATGCTGCGCAACATCCACAGGCTGCTGACATTCTTCTGGGCCGGGTTTGGGGTGGCAGTTTCAGGGTCGGTGGTCCTGGTGGCCTTCCGGCTTACAGACCCTCTGCTCGATTCTGTTGGTCTGTTCCAGCTTGTGGCGGCATCCGGGTTCAATGGGTTGGCTTCCGCCAGCCTGACGATCTTGTTGCAGTTCCTGCTGGCCCAGCTGATCGGCCTGACAACCACCCTCCAGCTATTGGAGATTTCACGCCCCGATCACCCCTTGCTGCAAGAGATCCTGCGCAATGCACCCGGCACGTACCAGCACAGCCTGCAAATTGCCAATCTGGCAGAGCAAGCCGCCGAACGGATTGGCGCAGATACCCTGCTGACCCGGGTAGGATCGCTCTACCATGATGCTGGAAAAGTCCGCTTCCCCCACTACTTCATCGAAAACCAAGTGCCCGGGTTCCGGAATCCGCATGAAGACCTTACCCCTGAAGAAAGCGCCGCGATCATCATTCAACATGTCACAGATGGCGTCGAAATGGTTAAGAAACACCGGCTACCAAAGCGAATACATGATTTCGTGTTGGAACATCATGGAACCATGATCACCCGTTACCAATACCATAAAGCCATCAATGGAGCGGGGGGCGATGCACAATCCGTCGATGTCAGCCTGTATACCTACCCAGGGCCAAAACCGCAATCGCGCGAAACCGCGCTGGTGATGTTAGCGGATGGTGTTGAAGCACGTGCCCGTGCTGAACGCCCCGAAACGGAAGAAGATGTGCGAACGCTGATCAAGGACGTGGTGGACTACCGCCTCAAGAATGACCAGCTCAGCGAGACCAAGTTGACCCTGCAAAACCTGGAAGAGGTGATCGATTCATTTACCGCCACACTGCGCGGGGTCTATCATCCCCGGATTGAGTATCCACAGACGGATAGCATCACCAGACCAACCCAACAACCACTCCCAGAAACCCAGCAGGAAACCTCTACCTTGGAAGAGCCCCAATGATCGAGATCGAAATCGACCAAAACTTTTCGGATCAGCTAGAGATCAGCGGCCTGCAAGCCGTTGCCGACAAAGTCCTGGCCATCACCGAGACCAGCCTGGATAGTGAAATTGGCTTGCAAATCATTGAAGACGCCCAAATGCAGGAGCTTAATCTGCAATATATGGGGATCAATTCACCTACGGATGTGCTCTCCTTCCCAGTCCCATTCCAAAACCCGGATACCGGAAACCCTTACCTGGGCGATATCCTGATCTCTTATCCAACCGCAGCCCGTCAGGCAGAGGCAGCCGGCCATCCGGTAGCAGAGGAAATCAGCCTGCTGCTTGTGCATGGGATTTTACATCTGCTCGGCTACGACCATCTGACCACGGAAGATAAAACAGCCATGTGGGACATCCAGGATACCATCCTGACCGCACTGCAGATTAATGCCCGGCCAACAGAGTAAATCGTTTCAAGGCCTATCATGCCAACTAAGTTTTTACGATCCCGGATTATTTCCTTCAAATATGCATTTCAGGGCTGGTGGTATGTCATCCGCACCCAGCGGAATGCCTGGTTGCATACGCTGGCATCGATCCTTGTCCTCGGGGTGAGCATCTGGCTCAAGTTGGATCGGCTGGAGTGGGTGCTGATCATCATCGCGATTGCGTTTGTCTGGACAGCTGAATTTTTCAACACTGCCCTGGAAGTGCTCGTAGACCTGGAGACCAAAGAGTCTCATCCGCTGGCAAAAGTGAGCAAAGATGTCGGGGCCGCGGCAGTGCTGATCGCCTCGATCACAGCTATGATCATCGGCATTATCGTCCTGGGCCCTCCTCTCCTGGAGCAGATCAAAGCCCTGCTGGCCTAAGCCAGCGATGAACCCAGCAGGAAAAATCCGGCGCGGGTTCTCCCTCACCCTGAACTTTGTTATAATCCGCTTGGCAGCTGTGTCTGCCGCTGGGATTGAACCGAAATCAGGTTCATCCAAACCATACTTTAGATCAACTGAATTAGAAAGGTTACCTGATGCCCTTATCATTTCGATTTGGAACGGTTGGTTCCCCAATTGCCACACCCAAAAAACCCGGCGGAAGCGTCGGCGCCACCATCTACACCCGGGAACTTGGGATGGGCGCGCTTGAACTCGGCTGGGTGCGCTCAGTCCGAGTCAGTGAGGCAACCTGTGAAGCGATCAAGCAAGCCGGTGCAGAACACGATGTGCTGCTCAGTGTGCATGCGCCCTATTTCATCAACCTGAACGCCGATGACGAAGAATGGCCAAAATCACGCAAGCGCCTGATGGACGCCGCCCATTCCGGCAACCTGGCTGGGGCCACAGAGATCATCTTCCATCCTGGTTCCTATTTTGGCAATCCGGCTGAACAGGTACTGCCCACCGCCATCCAACGGCTGGCCGGATGCGTGGAAGAACTGCGCGCCAACAACAACCCCGTCACCCTGCGGCCGGAAACCATGGGGAAATCGGCCATGCTCGGCTCGCTGGAAGACACCCTGGCCATGAGCAAAGCGATTGAGGGAGTTAAACCCTGCCTGGATTTCGCCCACCTGCACGCCCGTGCCGGCGACGGCACCATCAACAGCTATGATGAATGGTGCAGCATCCTGGAACGCTACGCCGCTGCCCTGGGAGACTCCAGCCTGAAAGAACTCTCCTGCCATTTGAGCGGGATCGAATACACCGAAAAAGGCGAGAAAAAACACCTGCCGATGAAGGAATCCGATTTCGACCTGAAAGCCCTTTTCCGGGCGCTGCACCAATTTGGTTGTTCCGGCAGAATTTTATGTGAAAGCCCCATCATGGAAGAAGACGCCCTGCTGTTCCAGCGCACCTGGTCCGAGATCAGCGGAGAGCGCGCGTAGCGATGCCAGGCACTCAAGAGACCTTCGCCCAGCTCCAATCCGCGATGCGTGCCTGCCAGAAGTGCCTGGATGCCGGCTATTGGGTGCAGCCCCCGGCAGTTACCCAGGGGACGCAGTCTGCCCGGATGATGACCATCGGCCAGGCACCCGGGATCACCGAGGTGGAAGTCGGGCGGCCGTTCAATGCCGGGAGCGGCAAACGGCTTTTCGAATGGCTTGGTCGGGCCGGGATCGATGAGACCTGGTTCCGCACCACCCAATACATGACCTCGGTGACCAAGTGCTATCCCGGCCGGCAGAACTCTGGCAGCGGAGACCGGGTACCCTCACGCAGCGAGCAAAAATTGTGCCGACCGTTCCTGGACCAGGAAC
Organism: Anaerolineales bacterium; assembly: GCA_035458505.1. GTDB lineage: Bacteria > Chloroflexota > Anaerolineae > Anaerolineales > UBA11579 > UBA11579. The sequence goes on from DATHZS010000036.1 coordinate 30,703, forward strand.
TCGCCCTCGTCCAGCCTGAAGTGATCATCCCAATCGGCAGGCTGGCAATTACCCTGTTCTTCGACCCCAAACAAAAACTGGACGAAATCATCGGGCGTGAGAAACAGATCGACTCCGGGGCCTGGGTCATCCCGCTGCCGCATTCCTCCGGTGCATCGCGCTGGCACCAGACAGAAGAAAACCGGATACTGATTGAAAAGGCCGTCGCTCTGATCGCCGATCACTATGACCGTTTATTCCCGGGGCAATAATAAATCCCTTGTATAATACAGATAGATGAGACATGAACGCCATGTTCGCATTACATCGAAACGTGTTTTCGATTGAAGCCTGACGACTAACCCTACGCTAGAGAGGTATGTATGTTCTCTTCCGATTCAGATCGAATCATTCCCCGGCGGCG
>DATHZS010000037.1:0-21824 GCA_035458505.1 Anaerolineales bacterium
CGACAGCGCGCCGGGCGTGCAGGGTTGGGTCTGTGGTCATCGAGTACACCTGAAGATCTGATTTAGAACTTTTGTTCTATTTTACATCCAATCTCCCCCACTGGCAAGAGGGACAGGTGCAAATGTCAAGGTTTTGGCTGGAGAGCCGGGCGGACAAAATTTAGTGTACAATGAGGAATAGGTGCGTACACATAACCTCCTCCCCCTTCAAAGGGGGAGGAAAGAGTACATCCACCTAGCTTCCAGGTTTTTCAGGTGGGGGTTGCAGAATTGAGGAGGATAAAAATGAAAAAGCACAAACTCATCATTTTTTTACTTGTGACTATTTTTTCCCTGTTGGCATGTGAACTGGGCTCTAGCGTAAGTAATAATTCCTCAGTAACGCAAAACGAAACACCTGAGGAAGAAGATATGATTACCCCCACCACTACAGTTGCTCCCACAATTATCCCAGATGGGATCACAACCACGAATGCGAAACAAATCGATGAACTGGCTCGCCTGGGGAGAGGAACGACCACCGATATCGCGGTCAGCCCAGATGGTCGCACCCTGGCAGTAGCAGGCAGCATCGGCATCTGGTTATATGATTTTGATACATTGGATCTGCTGGATTATTGGGAAACATCTAATATTATGAGTACTGTAGCCTGGTCACCGGACGGGAAACTGCTGGCATCAGGAAGTAGTGATGGCAACGTGCGCATCTGGGATGCGGCCAACGGGGAGCAGTTGGCAGTGCTTGAAGGGCATATTGATAGTGTCTGGAGCGTGGCCTGGTCGCCCGACAGCAGGCAGATCGCTTCGGGGAGTTTTGATAGCACCGTGCGCCTGTGGGACGCAGCAAGTGGTGAGCAGATGGCAGTGCTGGAAGGGCATACTTCTTATGTAAGGAGGGTGGCCTGGTCGCCGGATGGGAGGCAGATCGCCTCAGGGAGCTATGATGATACCGCGCGCATCTGGGATGCAGAAACTGGCGAACAGCTGGCAGTGCTCAAAGGGCACACGGATATAGTATACAGCGTAGCCTGGTCGCCAGATGGGACTCTGTTAACTTTAGGAGCTAATGATGGCACGGTACGCTTTTGGGATGCGGAAACTGGCGAGCAATTGGCGGTGCTGGAAGGGCATACCTCTGCTGTGTCAAGCGTGGCCTGGTCACCGGATGGGAGGCAGATTGCCTCAGGGGGTTGGGATTATACCGTGCGCATCTGGGATGTAGAAACTAGTGATCAGCTGGCGGTTCTCGCAGGGCACGCTTATTATGTGAACAGCGTAGCCTGGTCGCCGGATGGGAAGCAGATCACCTCGGGGAGTAGTGATGCTACCGTGCGCATCTGGGACTCGGCCAACAGGGAGCAGTTGGCGGTGCTTGAAGGGCATACTGAAAGTGTGTTCAGCGTGGCCTGGTCGCCGCTTGGGCACCAGATCGCCTCAGGCTCAGGGAGTTGGGACGGCGCCGTTCGCCTCTGGGATACTGCCAGCGGCGAGGAACTGGCAGTGTTAGAAGGGCATACTTCAGCTGTGTACAGCGTTGCCTGGTCGCCAGACGGGAAGCAGATTGCTTCGGGGAGCTTTGATAATACCGTGCGCCTGTGGGATGCAGGAACTGGGGAGCAGTTGGTGGTGCTGCAGGGGCATACTGATAGTGTGTTTAGCGTGGCTTGGTCACCGGATGGGAAGCAGATCGCCTCAGGGAGTGGTGATGGCTCCGTTCACCTCTGGAATGCGGAAACCGGAAAACAGCTGGCAGTCCTGAAAGGGCATACGTACCGCGTGAGTAGTTTGGCCTGGTCACCGGACGGCAAACAAATAGCCTCTGGAAGCTATGTTCATACCGTTCGACTGTGGGATGCGGTTTGTGGAGAACCACTGGCGGTACTGGATGGGCATACTGATAGTGTATTCAGCGTGGCCTGGTCACCAGATGGGACTCTGCTGGCTTCAGGGAGTGCTGATGGTACTATTCTCATTTGGGGAGAGCCGGAGGAGTGAGGCACGTAAATCTATCTCCCCTGTAAAACCAAACGGGTTGATACGCAAACAACAGTTATTTTATTTGCAGGGGCATGCATGCCCCTGCAACCCCGCTTGGGGAGGCGGCCTCCCCAAACCCCGCCATGTTCAGTCTCTTCTATTGCAAGCTGAAAAGTTCTCCTACAACCCGTTAATTCTCAAATTTTCAACTATACCCTCCAATTTACATCCTGGCAGAGATCACACGATAGGAGGGCTGTGGAACTCGATTATCCCGGATGTAGTCTTCTCTCCATTCTCGCAGTATTCATGATGTCCTACCAACATCTTTGGTGGGTCCGGGGGGCCACACCCCCGGCGGGGGGTGGAGGGGGCGAGCAGTCCCCTCCATAGGTTCTGCTGGAGCAATTCGATCATTTGAGGAAAATTTGAAGTTGACCGGTTCTGGATTCGGTGTCTCCTCTGGAGCAGAACCCTTTTTGTACGGATTAACTTCTATCTCGCTTCATTCCAGTTACCGATGAGTCCTATACATAGTCAATTCCAATCCCCCCACTCCCCTTAAAGTAAGCTGCCCGCCACGAGGAGGTATGGCGAGCAGCTTGGCACAAGGAGGAGATGTGCACTACGGAGTTATCTATCCGACTAATATTATAGCATAAATCTTACCAAATTTGTATAGTTTTCATTAGAAAATCATTAGAAATTTCGGTTAATCTAAACAACAATCTAGTCAATGGACAATTTTCGAATAAAGGTGGCGAAAATAAACTTCTGTCTGGTGAAAACGCTGATTCAGGAAGCCGTCTCCAGGTTGACCCCGGCAGCCCTCAGATGCCACAGCGTATAATAGGCCGCTTCGCGAATCTCTCCCTCCGGCCCGCTCATAATCTCTTTCAGCACCGGCACAGCAACATTGGCTTCACTCGGTGTTCGGCGGTAAATGTACATCGCTGCCAGCTGGCGTTCTTCATTGCCTTCTCTCAGCGCATCCACCAGCAGGTCCCAGCCGGCCTGTCCGGGCGCAAGGCCCATCCCCTTCTCCCCGGCAAACGCAATCAGCCAGGGAACCTCATGGATCGGCGCAAGCGCTTCCGGAACCGAGAGCTTGGCCAGCTTCATATCTTCCACCGTCTGGATGGCTGCATTGCGCACCACCCATTGGCTGTCTTCAGTTTGCAGGCGGGCCAGGATCTCCTCCGCCCATTCCTCGCGCACTCTCGCCAGGCCAAAGACCACCGCCCGGCGCACCTGAACATCTTCCACACTGGCCCCATCCTTCAAAACCGGGTGCCCCTCCAGGGGATGTTGGGCCAGGGCTTCCGCCGCTGCCCGGCGCACCTGGTCGTTGGCTTGCAGCAAGGCTGCGGTGACCAATTCCAGCGCCTGTTCGGTGCCGATCGTCACCAGTGCCAGGCAGGCCGCCCGGCTGACAAAGATCGAAGGATCGTAAAGCAAATCACCCAACTGCCCGACAACAGTCCGGTTGCGCAGCAGAGCACAGCCGAGCACCCCCAGCCAGCGCACAGAATACGTCTCTGAGCTGATCATCTGCTTAAAAAGGCTGGCAATCCCACCCTCGCCTGAAAACGCCAGGCTGGACATCAGGCGGGCGCGCAGGGTCAGGGGCAGGTTCTCGTCCTGGAGCGTGGCTGCCAGGGAACGCAGGAAATTGTTGCGCCAGGCAGAACCCTTGGGTGCGTACTTCACCCAGCTGCTGACCTTCACCAGCCGCGAGCGGATCGGGTCTTTCTCAGCCTGCTGCTGCGCCTCGGCAATCAGCGGGAACATGTCCGCTTTGTACACCGGGAGGAACAGCTGGGCGAGGTGCTTGCCTGTCCAGTTCTTCTGCTGGTTAAGCGTGCGCTGGCTCTCAGCGCTCGACAGGTTTGCCCCGGCCAAATAGCCGGCAAAGATCGGATGGATAAAGCCGTAGCGCCCATTGGGGTGAACGACCAGCAGCCCGGCCTCGTTGAGTGTCGGTAAAAGCATTCTCCCGCTCGGGCGGCCTTCCGACTTTGCGGGTCCGGTTTCTGGTTGGGGTTCGGCATCCTGCTCTGGTTCAGGGTCCAGGTCAAGGTCGTCCAGCTCATCCAGCAGGGCATCCAACTCATCATCGTCCAGCACCGAAGGGACCTCTGCCCCACCACCGGAACCCGAGATCGAATCGAGCAGTTCTTCCGCACCTTCGCTCGACCGATCCTCTTCTAACACAGCCGGATCCAGTTCGCCGGTAACCAGTTCCTCAAACTCAGCGATATAGCTGCGGGCTTTGCGGGTTTCCAGGAAAGGCGTCTGGTTGAGGATGCTCTGGGCCGCCAGGTTTTCCAGTGCTGGGCGGGCGTTCTTAATCCCTGAATACATTCGCCTGAGATAGGCTTCGATCGCATCGATCTCGCCCGGGCCGCGTTGGTCCCCTGCGTACACCGTCCAGGTCTTCAATGCCATGAAGAATGGCGTATCAAGTTGGGTATCATCACCCAGCCAGGAATTCAGGATCACCGGATCATAGATCTCGGGGAGTCCGCTGGCCCAACTTTGGGAGGCAATATGCTCTGTCCACAGCTGGCCCCACTGCTTGATGTATGTTTGTTTCTGGCCTTCATCCCACCCTGCCAGGGCGTAGGCATGCAGGTTGAGCGCTTCCTGGCTGTACAGGTCATCCTCGGAGGTCGCCACGATATAACGGTTCCCCGGATATTTTTTCTGCAGGTTGCGCAGCAAGACCACCACTTCTTTTTGGTCTTCCTTGGGCAGTTCATCCAGCCCATCCACCAGCATCAGGGCCAGTTCAGACTCAAATACGTTGCTAAAGAAATCTTTCAGCGACGCTTCCAGGATCATCGAGACGCGCTCATAGAAGGCATCGTACAGCACATCAATCGGCTTTTCGTTCTTGTTGAGGTTCAATCCGCCGGCATGCACATAAATCGGGATCAGGTTGCCCAGCTCACCCACATCCGGGTGGCGCTGAGCCGCCTGGGTTGCCAGCAGGGTCAGGGCAAATGTCCGGCCGCTGCCAGGCTTGCCCATCAGCAGCAGGTTACCGCCTTTCGACATGGCCGTCGGGATCGAGATCCTATCAGATTGGAACTGGCCACCGACCTCCGGGTAATCCGGCAGGTACGGCACCGCGATATCGGTAATCGATTCCGGCGGCAGCACCTCACCCGGGATGACGGGCGGCGGCGGGACCAGCAGCATAGGCGGGATGGCAATCTCCTGCAATGAAAACAGCGGTGCGGTCAGGTGCTCCTCGCCAAACAGTTTGAGCGCATCCTCACGGTAGCGCTGCTCAGCGCTGACAGACAGCCCCTGCCTCACCGCCCCAAAGCGCTCACCAATCGCCTGCCGCAATAATTGGAACGCCGGGCGCGCCTGCCGGAACAGCCACCCGAAGATGAGCGCGGCCACAAACCCAATCCAAAACGAGAGCTGGTCAATCCGGATTTTGTCCATGTCGTTATCCGTGCAGGATTCTCCCGCAAGCATCACAATGGGTGATCTTGCTTGGCGAACGGGCTTCCTGGGCCTGGGCGGCGGTCAGCACAGATCCGCACGCCGCGCACGATTCATCGCGAAGACCGGCAACAGCCACCCCAAAGCGAGTCTTGCGCAGTTTCTCGTACGTCGCCAGCAAGTCGGGCGGGATATTTGCCACTGCAGAGGTGCGCTGGCCTTCCAGCTGGGCGACCTCCGCCAGCAAAACCTCCTGCTCTGCACTCAGGTCGCTGTTCTGCGCCGCAACCTCTTTTTTCACCTTTGCCAGGTTGCCATCAGCCGCGTGGTGCTCAACCTGGGCGTCTTCGAAAGCAATCATTGCTTCCAGCTGCCGGTCTTCCAGCACGCTCAGGTAGCGCTGAAGCGCGCCTGATTCCATCTGTAAGTCTTCCAGTTCTTTGGGGTTGCGCACCGAACCGCCATACAGCGCTTTTTGGTTCTTCTCGATCTTCTCCTGCTGCACCTGGACATCCTGTTCAGCCCGTTTGAGTGCCAGGCGGGCTTTCGTCTGGGCATCGTCGGCTTTGCTCAGCCGGGCAGTTGCCCTTCGGACAGCAGTATTGTCGCTGAGCGCTGCATCGATCTCGCCCAGCCGGCCGCGGGCCTGATCCAGTTGTGTATCGATTTGCTGCAGGTGAAAAAGGTTGCGCACTTGGCTCATGCCTTGATTATAGGGCTGGAACCTTGATAGCGCAAGTTTACACGGGAGAGAATCAAATCATGGGCAGAGGCGCAGGCAATCCTGCGCCTCTCGACCTCCTGAAGACAGCTATTCGCTCAGCATCTTATACGCCAACGTGGCCGCGGCCAGCACCTGCCCGATGACACCCAGCAGGTTCTCCGGCGTGAAATCCGCCCAGGAAAGCTCCTGGCTGAGCAGCAGCGCCGCCGTACCGAGTACCACTGAGACCCCCAGGGTCAGCCAGACGGCAGCCTTACCTGCCAGACCGAACGCCCCTTTCAGCCAGTTGATCAGCGGAACGCCCAACGCTCCCACCAGCCAATACACAGCCTGATCCATATCTCCCTCCTTTCAGATAATATGTCCTGACAGTCAGCTTCAGCGCACCACCCAGCTGAACAGGTACATCCCCAGGCCGCCCAGGAAAGCCAGCACCACCGCAGAGAACGCCCACACCACCAACTTGCGGAAGCGTTCCAATTCTGCGATCTGCTGCATCAGCCCCTCCCGCGAATCCCCCCGCTTGCCATGCAGGATCTCAACCAGGAGTTCCACCTGTTTCAGCACTGTGCCGATCTCACGCCGGCGGGCATCGCGTTCCTCCCGTAAAGCAACCAGGATCATGCCATTCGAAACCCGTTCCGGCAGGTCATCTTCTGCACGCTCCAGGAAACGCGCAATCCTGTCAATCGTATCCCCGTTCATCTCACTCCCCCTGAAATCAAAACTAATCTGCCTTTTTCTCTGCCGTGAGTGCCAGCTTGCGCTGCCTGGCGCGCAATGCCACCTTCCGGCACTTCGCAACCAGCGTCAGCTTTCTAACTTTTGCCCTCAATGCAACTTCAGTCATCTTCTTTCTCCGTGGATGTTTGCGCCAGCAAACTCCGGATCATTCTTGGAACGGGCAATTCCCAGTGGATGTTTGGCGTAAGCCAAACTCCGAAACACCCGCAGGGTGATCACTCGTCTCCTGGCGCAACAATCCGGATCCGGAACTTGCGCATCTCGGTATTCCCGTCCACGGTGGCAGAAACCACCACCACATACACCTCTCCCGCGTCCCCGGATTGTGCCGTGACCGTTTCGCACGTCACCACGCTGCCCGATGCAGATGAACTGCCAGACAGGGCGGTAGTGGAATAGTCCGATCCGTTCTTGTAGCACCGGGTATCCGGGCTGGAAATCGTGGTTGCCCCGACAAAATTGACCGAGAACGTGATCGCCTCGCCTTCGACCATCGCCTGATCTTTCTCGACTACCCAAATATCGTTCATGTCTTTTCTCCCTGGTTCTTTAGGGCCAGCAAACTCCGGATCGCCCTACGGGCGATCCGTTATCCAAACATCCTTCTGACCGTCCGGTCTGCCTCCTCTTGAGTTTCCAACTCAGTCCAACTGACCCGCTGCAACAAGGCCATGCCCCATCTGACAAAGAGATCATTCAACAGAATCTCCCGGACCGCATCTTTACCCTTCTGCGCACTGGTCCTGTGCCCGATTCTTCCGTCTATTTCAACCGGGTGGTCGATCCCCTTCGACTCGACCACAAAATCCACCACCTTCTTTCGGCCGGGTGCGCGGTCTGCCGTTGGGAACCGGACCTGGAATCGAAACCGAAGTTTTACAGCCAGCAAAGCCCTTCCAAACCGTTCTTCAATGTCCGAGGCCTGCTTCCCCACCAGAAAACCCGTCAACGGGATCGGATCTGTCTGTTCGTAATGCCTTTTCAACCGTCTTTTTCTGAAATGTTGCATTGGCTTTTTTCTAACAGTGTATTGGTATGGTTTATTCAAGATATTCCCCTTTTGATACCTCATAATGAAAGCACCACCATCGTTTTACCATCATGCACCCATCCTAAATCTTGACCCCCCTCCGACAATTCACATGACATTGGCAGGGGTCTGGGGAGGCCTCCCTCCCCAGCGGGGGTTGCGGGGGCAAGCGTCCCCGCAAAAAGAACCAAAACACCAACTACCACTCCCCCCTCAATGTTCCACTGCCGTCTCATCATCATTCACCCAGCCAAAAATGTGATCCTTTCCGACAAATCACATGATAGTGGAAAAAGGGAACGATCAAATGATCGTTTTGTAGAAGCCTATCGAAGCCTAGCTTCGCCCACCTGCGGGGGCTGTGGGGGCAAGCGCCCCTACAAAAAGAACCAATCCACCAGCCTTCACTTCTCCCTCACCGTAATCATCACTGAGCCACCCCAATACCCCAGGAGGTTATTCGTAAACGCCCGCAGCAGGGTCGGCGGTTCCACCACCACATACTTGTTATCCATCTGCTCCCAAATCGAGCGCATCAAGATTGCCTTCGTGTTCACTGCGGCCTCTTTCAGCCAGGTCAACAACTCATCCGGGTCCGCATCTTTCGACACGCCTGACAGGTCACGTTGAATACTGGACGTTTTGACCCGCATATTCCATTGATATTTGATCGGTGTCCGGGCAAACCCTTCCAGCACCGTGGCATTGACAATCGGCGGACTGCATTCATCATTGCACACAATCCGCAGCCGGAACCGGATCCGGTACACCTCTCCCCGGTTGACCTCCACCACATCGGACGGGTTGATCTGAAACGCCCCCGCCTCAATCCAGGTGGTTGTGCCCACATCCTCGTTGATCTGGTAGTCCAGCCGGATCTCGTTTCTGCTTGCCAGATTTTCCACCGCCCCATGGATCGATTCAATATACTTGGGCAAACTTGATACACCCATGTCGATTGTCGAACTGACCAGGATAGCTTCCTCGTTGAAAGTTAGCCCAGAATCTTTTAGCGGATTGAACGTATGCCTGGGCCAATCCTGGTAACACAACTCCCCGTCAAAATCGAACCACAATCTAGGCCGGTAGCTGTCCTGGAAATAAATATTCTGCACCCGGCCACCTGTAAACGGACCCTGGAAAATCTCATGCCATCCAAACGGTTTCACCGGCTGCACCAGGATAGAGGAAGTTTTATCATCCCCACCATCCACCGCCGCAACTATCCCTGGCGGAGTACCCCGCAAAGCCACAATCGGACCCCGCCGGTCATCCGGTAATCCCTCGTCTTTATCCGGCCCGACATTCGAGAGGTCGTACGTACCGCTCAGGTTGTATAACCGCTGCAAGGAATACCCTCCCCAGGAGAAATACACATACAATCCGTGGGAGAGTACCGCCTGGCCGTTGTTCTCGCTCCGGATAAAGCCGATATCTCCCAGCGTTTTTCTTGTGGTCGGATCCTCTTTGAAAATCTTGTACCCGCTGGTCGTGTCGGGGTTGGTCGTCCAGGTCGCCACGGTCAGTTGGGTAGCCGTATTCGCCGTGATCTTCCGCACCTGGTCTTCCCCCGTCCCGTCCATGATTTTGATGTAGTAATCAATGTACTCGTTGGCGGTCCAGCTTTTATCACTGTCCGAGAGCGTCGTAGCCGTAGCAGTCGTGGCCTTACCGGTATCATAGACCGCTTCTCCGAACACCACCTGGTAGCATCCATCTGGTTTAAAGGCATAAATATTTCCGTCATGCTCGTATAAACTGGTGATCGGCAAGCTGCTGTCCCCCACATCCAGGGACGTTTCAAAGGTCATATCCGTTAACCAGGGGGATATCGTGGCCCGGGAAACCGCGGCAGAAACGGCATTGGCCGCATACATCTTGATCTCGTTGTTCTCATCCTGGATCGTCAGCAGCAGATCCGCCTTATTCGTCCCGTCATCGTCAAACTCATGTGCCGGTGGGCTTGCGCCCGGGTTCCAGCGCACCTTGAGAATGTTCACGCTTTGCCCCTGGGCAAAGGCCACAAAATCATCGGCAATCGCCACGCTCCTGACCACCCCGTCTATCTGGTCCCCGCTGCCCGGAGAAATATCCTGCCAGATCGCGGTATGGTAGATCACATATTCGCTGGTGGTGTCTGGTGTAATATCCCATGCGGCCAGGCCAAGAGCAGTCGCCCCGTTAGAGGTAATTTTCCTGGTTTGCCCCTTCCCCGTTCCGGCAACAATTTTTACATAGGCATTGACCCATTGGTTATTTGTCCACGATTGATTACTGTCCGTAAGGGTTGTAGAGGTGGCTCCGGTCGCCTTCCCTCGATCCCCATTCAGATACAGTTTACTTGCCGTTCCATCTGCCTGCTGATCAATCGCATACATCGCTCCTTCAAATTCAAAGAAATGCCACTTGCGGTTTGCCCCAGCCGATAACAGGCGGTAGTATAGCGTAAAGTCCGCAGCGCCCCACCCCCCGCTGGAACGATCATATTCAAGCGATCCACCACCGTCTTGATCCACCCCGATCTCCCAATGGTTTGCCGCATCATCAGACATATTTCCAACAAGAGTGATATATATTTTTGTGCCAATCGTGGCAGCACCACCAGACATATCTATCTTTACCAGGTAAATTTCCCCTTCGTTGTAATCATCTCCATCAAGCGTAGTGCTTTGTTTTGTAATCCCCGGTTCACCGCCGTTGTCGGCTTTCAAATACACGCCCAGATCCCCGGGATTTCCGATCCTCCGCACCCACAACCATAAAGAGTCGTAAGCTGCCCACCCGGACGAACAGGGAATAGAGTGCGCCATCTGGTACGAGAAGACATCCCCCCACATACTGACCCAATCCATATCGCCCGGTAAGTTCTGATACCCCTCACTAAATATTGCAGTTGGGGTAGAGAACTTCCAGCGCGGCACCGGGAACAGCTTCCCAGGGGTCAGCGTCCAGGCCAGTTTACTGTCAAAGAATCGGGTAGGATCATCCACAAAATCCGCCAAGCCGCGTCCGCCTTCCCAGGTGCGCTGCTCGATGTGACTCATCCCCGGCTCCCAATCCCCAAACTTGGTTCCACCCCCGGAGAAATGTACCGTACTCGGGGTCATCGGGATCTCCTGGATCGAGCGCGGGCCATCTTCCAGCCGTAAACCAAACGTCCGCACCCCATCCGATAGGCTGATGTGGTGAGTGGGCCTTTTTACTCCGGGATACACTTTGATCGCCATTGTCTCCGCCTTTCTAAATGTCCTGCTGTTATTCCGTACTCATCGCCAAAAAATCAGGAAAGCAGCCTACTGGAAATAATTCGCCACCTTCGCTACTTCCTCATCAGAGGCTTCCCTGTTCAATAACATCACGTGACCAATATGACCCTTGAAAGGATTGCCCGGCGAGGTATTGGTCGCACCAATCATCGCCCACGTCAATCCTCCCGAATACGTCCCGAGGCCTGTTGAGTCTGTGCCAAACTGTGCTCCCGCGCGATACACCCTGATCCTGTCATTCAATTTGCACCATGTAATCGCGAGGTGATACCAGTTTGCCGTATTGAGTTCATCCGGCACCCTCGCCTCTGTCGTATTATCGGCTTCATACACCACATCTACCTTATTTGCAGCAGAACGCTGGAAAGTCACCCGGTTATCAGCATCTTCCCCAAAGTACAGCAACCGCCTCAAGGTTGTCTCCCCCCACTCTGCCGCTGTCGCCTGAAACCACGCCATCAGTGTCCCTTCTGCTCCATTGAAGTCAGCATCCAGCCCGGCAGAGAACACACTCGCGTACCCGCCCGAACCATCAAAATATGCCGCCTTGCCACCAATCTGCGCGGGTAATGCCATATTCGCCAGCGCAAGCCCGGCTGATGTGCCGTGGTTCCCTTGCGGAGAACTGTCCAGGATCATTGTGCCGCTGGTTTCGTCCAGCTTCCAGTAACCGATCAGCGCAGAACCGAACAGGTTGATACACCTTCGGGAGTAAGCCCCTAACTGGTATCTCAGCCCCCCTATCGGACTGTGCAGCAACCCATACGGTGGGTGGATCAACCCGGTCATCATTTCCCCCACTGGTATTGAATGTCCGCGGTAGCTGTTTCCTCGATGATTTTCACGGTCGCCCCGGCGGTCCAGATCATCACCGGCGGATCACCGGCAACCAGCTTAAACCCTTTGCTAGTTGTTGGCGTCGTTCCGTCCAGTGTCAGGCGCACGTTCTGCTCAAGGGCCTGGATCAACAACTTGGTTGCCCCGCTCGCAGGGGCCAGAGTGGTCGCACTCGAGATATCCGTCCCGTCTGCGTGGCTGCCTATCGGATCAAATCTCAATAAGTCACTCATATTTCATTTCATCTCCTCACAAATGGTTGGCTTGTTCCAAATTACATTCATGCTCAGCCAAACTAAAACTGCTGCACCCTCGAAACGGGCACATAACATAGGCAGGGGGAACGATCCAAGGATCGTTTGGGGGAGGCCGTAGTGGACGTTTGGGCTGTGCCCAAACTCCGAATCACCCCTAGAGTGATCTCAGCGCCCCAACCCGGCCAGCAGCATCCTCGCTTTTGCTCGCGGCTTCCAGATCGGATACATCACCTTCGCCCGTTCCAGTTCCGTCTTTGCGTCGTTCAATCTCATCAGCAGGAAATCATTCCCGCCCTCCAGCCGGGTGTTCTGCCACACCAGGGCTTTTTCCACCAATGCCGCCGCGGCCAGCGCCGGATGGACCGTTTCATCGATCACATCGTCATACTCGTTCACCCTCGGGTGGGCATCCTCATACCAGATCCGCAAATCCCTGCCCGCCTCTGGCTGCTGTTTGAGCACGATCAGCCCGGCAGACCCAGCCGCAGCCGGAACAAACTCCCAATCATACAGGGTTTGCCACCGGTTGTCATCCGCATCCCCGGTATTGGTCTGAATATCCACCTGGATCGGCCGCCGCCGCTTCCAGGAAACCGCCGCGGCATACTCGGTTTTGTTCGCTGCCGTATCCAGGGTGGTCGTGTCCACCAACACCATGTCCCCCAGGCTTTTCAGGGCCAGGTTAGCCAGTTCGACCATTTGTTGCAGCGGGTAATAGGCCGATACCAGCCCGTACACATCCCCGGTCGCAACCGCCGCGGTCAGTTCATCAATCGTCAGGGTCCCGCTGCTGTCGGCATACCCGCTCACCCGGGAAAATTCGCCCTCAGGGGCGGCCCCAGAACCATCCTCAAGCACGATCACTGCGCCATCTTTCCAATCATCATCTTTGCCGCTATTGATCAACTTGGTATCCACAACTGTGGTGGTGGATCCGCCAGTGGCCTTTGCCACCTGCAGCTGCCCCAGTCCCTGGTACGCGTCCCGGATCAAATCCCAAAGTTTGTAGCTCATCTCCCTCCTGTTCTGCAAAAATCAACGCCAACCGTGCGTATGTGGTGGCGTGGGGCGGGTCAGGTCTGCCTGGATTCCAGACGTGATGTGACAGCCTACCCGCCCCAGATGTAAAACGGTTTTCCCCCTCGATCGAACCGTTTAACCGCCAGGTGTCGTCTTCCTTATGTCGTGATCCCGGTGATCTTCCCATGTGCTTTGTCGTTCGCCACCAGCAGCGAAAACTCACCCACCACCTCACCTCGGATACTGTCTCCAACCTTCGCCAGCTCATAGGCTGTCATCGGGCGCAGGGCAAAGAACCCGACCTTATCCGATTGCAAAATGTAGGCGGTTCCCGTCGGGCACCAGCGGTCCATCACCAATTCCAGCTCCCCGTACTGGGTCACCACTCGTTCGATCGCGTCCAGCCCCAGTTTATTCTCGTTCTGCCCGACCCGGATAAAACTCGACGTATCCAATAACCCCCGCAAATCATTGGCTACCCGTGGGTTCATCACCAGCAGGTCCGGGTATCCCCCATCCATAATGATCTCTTCCATCAGGCTGTCCACATCAGCTTTGGCAATCGCACCACCCGCGCTCACCGTATTGTCCGTGATGAAAGTACCCAGCCCTCCCGCAGAGCGCGGCCCGGTGGCCGAACCTTCCACCCGCTCACCGTAGAATGCCATCCTTTCCACCAGGCGCAAGAGGTGCGGTACGGCCTTGTTCGCCTGGTACATGAACTCATCATCCACCCCGTACTGCGTGATCGCCTGCATTGTCCCGGATACTTTGATCGCCTTCTGGAAGATGCTGGTGTAGTTGTAGGGTGCCGTGATGTCTGTCAGTGCGCCGTAGTCAGCATCATCCCCTTCCAGGCGGGCCATTCCCACAATCGCAATCACGGTATCATCCGCATGGGTCGCCGGGTTGGTCCCGCCAAAACCGCGCCCATACACATCCACCGTATTGTTCGCCGTATCCACGGCTTTCACCACCATCTTCTCATCTTCCACCAGGATCACATGACCGTCCTGGAACTTGCTGGCATCGTCCACCGCCAGGCTGGTAGTGCTGCTGTTATCCCATCCAGAGCCATCGTTTACCGCGTCCTCCAGCGGGTCGAGTTCATCCTCCAGCAGTTCAATCTTGTACCCATTCAGACGCAGGCTGAACTTCTCCCTCGCGCTGTCCAATCCCAGCCGGGCCAGCAGCGGCGTATCCCGCGGGTCGATCATCGAGACCACATCACTGATTGCCCGCGCCTGGGCCGTGCTGTCACTGTATACCGTTTTCGGCTGATCAATTACTGCCATCTTTGTCTCTCCTTATTTTTTGGTCTGATCGCCAATCCGCACAATCATGAGGATCAAAAGACATCCAGTCCCTTCTGGCGGAATTCCCGTTTGAGGGCTGTCAGGGCATTGACATCCCCCGGACGCAGCTGGCTCCTCCGGCGCTGGTATGCCTGTGCCAGATCCCCGGGGGCATCACTGCCCCCTGGAGTCAGCGCAGTCGCCGCACTCACCGGTGCCAGCGGCCCCGTCCTGCTCGTCCCTCCAAGGGTCATCCGGATCAGGTTCTCCATCACCCGGGTGAATGCCGTCAGGTCCGGAGCATCCAAACTCCGCAGGATCAACGCCCTGGCCTCATCGTTATCCCTCACTCCCGGCAGGTCTGCCAATGACCGAAGGCGTGTTTCCAGGTCTGCCTCTTGCAGCGATGGCAGTTCTTCTTCCGCCTCGCTCGTGGTTTTCAAAATGCCGGCAATCTCCCGCAGCTCGCTCAGATGTCCATACTGCTTCTCAAGCTGTGCCCAGCGCTTATCCTTGGCACTCTGAAAACGACGATCGACCTCTTTTTCGATCATCTCGCCCAGCCGTTTCTCAAATCCTTCCTTCTCCGGGGGGTCTCCCGCATGTGAAGTCGGCTCAGCACGCTCCAGGTCTGCCTCCCGACGACGATCCTCGCGACTCAAACCAGTCACGCTGCTCTCCACAGTTTCAGTCATCCATTTCCTCCCCTCATTTCTTGGACTGTGCTTAATTTTCTTGATAATAGCACGTTTGTTCTATTTTTGGATATAATTGAACCATCCGTCAACCCACTTGACGCCAATTTCCCGAATTTGGACAATTCACCCATCCGAAATGGGAAAAAATCCCATTAACCTTGAGAAATCGTTATGTTAAGCTGAGAGTAGATAATGTTCCAGTGAGAAGCCCCTCCAATGGAGGGTCCTCACTTTCCTTTCCCCTTTCCAAGCCAGCGGCCTTAACCGGCCGCTGGTGCTTTATGCCACTTTGAAGCCTGTTCTTATCCCCCAATCCAGGCGTATTACATGTTCTCTACGTACTGCAGACAAAATTCTGCAGTATCATACCCCTGTCGGATGCAATCTGAAACAGACCTCCCATGATATGAACTCCCTGCCAGGAAAAGACCTGCCGGGAGCTGTCCCATGATCAATTCCACCAATTCCAGGTGCCCAACTTCGGCTGTCGGGTGGGCATTCATCCAGCGGAAAACTTCAGCATGCACCGGTTGCGCCGTAATCCCAAGCATCGCCTCCAGTTCAGTCCTGGCCCCTCGGACGATCTCTTCCTCGTCCAGCTCCACCACTGCGGGAATTCCAACGGCCAAAAAGACCCGGAACAGTTCAAAGCCCTTGGGAACAGATTGGTTCGCTCCCCCGGAGACCCGGGTCAGGCTGTGGATTGCCCGTCTTTCCCTGCTTGGGATGACCAGGCGGGTAAATTCAAATCGTTTCTGGATGTCCTGCCTGCGAAATACCAGCGATACAGACCCGATCGAGTCCTGAGGGATTTGCTTCAACAGCGTAGCACTCTCCGGAGCGGAAGTCTTCAGCACCTCTGAGTTGACATTAGCCGGTGTTGCCAGGATCACAGCATCAGCTTCAATTGGCTTTCCCGTCGACAGCACGACCTGGTAGCGGCCGCCCAGTTTTTTCACTTCCACAGCCCGGGTATTCACACGAAGCTCAATCCCCAGGCGGTTCACCAGCGCATCAATCAGGGTTTGTGCTCCTTCTGCAAACCTGAAGTAAGCAGGTGTTTGAGGTGTCTTTCCTGCCCCTTTCTTCCTCGCCAGCTTACACCCAAACATCCCTCTCAACAATCCGCCGTAGTCTCTCTCCATCGCGCGCAGTTCCGGAAACCTCGTCAGCACGCTTTGGTTCTCAAGGTTCACGCCATACACCCCATCCACTAGAGGCCCGACAATCTTCTCAAATGCTGCCCTGCCCAGGCGTCGCGTCACGAATACGGCCAGTGATTCATCCTCGTCCTCTGGTTTTTGCGGGACGAAGATCTCCTTGAACACCCGCTGTTTTTCCTGCCAGGTCAGCAGGTTGGAACGGACGAAATCCAACGTTGACTGGGGTAGTCTTACCGGCTGCCCCCCATCCAAAACATGCACATCCGGCACATCGGTGTAAATAACCGACCCCTGCAGCCCCACCTCTTCCGCCAGCGCCGCCACTTCCGGTTCCCGCGTATCAAACGAGTCCACCCCCCCATCCAGCACCACCCGTTCGCCAGTCGCCAGGGAAACCCGGCGCGACACGATCTGCCCCCCAAGGGTTGCCTGTGCTTCAACCAGCGTGACCGAATACGACCCATCTGCATGCGTATCCAGATGCCTGGCAGCACTTAGCCCCGTGATCCCACCCCCGATGATCACGATCTTTTTTCGCATTTTTACCTTCGTTTCATTCATTGCTTCTTGTTTCTGAACGCTCATCACAAAAAAACACCTGCCAATGGCAGGTGTTTGGTTACCTGTGTTCTACCAAAGGAATTATTTCTTCCCACGGGTAGTAAACTGGCGGCGACGGGCTCTACGAATGGCCTTCTTCTTGGCGATTCGGCGTTCTTCGGATTTGGATACAAACCAGCGTTTGCGGCGGACATCACTCAATACGCCTGCACTGGATACTGCCTTCCGGAAACGCCGGAATAGCTGTTGTTGCGATTCATTAGGTCTGATGGTGACCTTTGCCAAGGAAATCACCTCCTTTCGTACGGCTCGCTGCCGGTATTAATGCGTGCAAATCAGCACACAACTGATGGATTCTAATGCAAGTTTTGATAAGCGTCAAGCTGTCAGCGAAAATGGGAGTGGTGAATCTTGGAGATGAGCTTCTACTCAAAAAAAATTCTGACTGTCATTGCGAGTGAAACGAAGCAATCTTCAAAGTTTAGTGACTGTTGCATAACCTTGAAATTCACCAAGCGAATTGACACCTGCCTGGTGCTGTATGCCCGTTACACAATTGTAAACTGTGAGCTATACTTTTAGTCCCTCAAATCTCGCGATCTTATCTTCCTTCTCGAAGGTGGAGGCTTGATGGACTGCCTTGTCCGCCTGGTCGATCAGTTCATACAACGCGGTATTCGTTCTGGGGGCTTTCCACGTATATCCGGCAGACACCACCAGGTTTAACACCTCGTCATTCGCCATCCGGATCCGCACGGATTGGATCTCGTCATAAACCCGTCTGATCACTCTCCCGGCATCTTCATTCCCTATGCCTGGCAGCACCACCAGGAATTTTGCCCCCATCCAACGGCCAACCACATCATACATCCGGATATTTGCCCGGATGGCGCGGGCGACAAAGCGGATCGCCTGCCGGGCGGTATTCTCATCATATTGGGCCTCGATCTCATCTGCATTGCACACTTCTATCAACGCCAGGCATAAAGGTTTCGCTTCGCGCTGCGAACGGCTCATTTCTGCCAATGCCCGTTCATAGACAGCCTGCCGGTTGAGCAAATTGGTCAGGTCATCATACATCGCCAGGTCTGGCGGGACATCTTCCTGAGAGCGCAGGTATTTTTGCAGGGCAATCGCTCTCTCGGCAACAGAGATCCTCGCGTTAAACTCGGCCTCTTGCACAGGTTTGGAAATAAAATCGCCAATCACCGGGCCCAAACAATTCACGGCGTATTTTTCACTGTACGCTTCTGTCAGGAACAGCACATACGGGAACGGTGCCTGGAGCATCGCCAGTATTGCATTCACCAGGTCTATCCCGCCATTCGGCAGCTCAAAATTCGAAATGATCAGTTCCGGCGCATCTTCGTTCAAATGATCGAATACGCGTTGGGGGTCCTGCTCAACGATCAGGGAAAAATCATGTTTGTTCAGGTTATCCTGAAGCAAACGGATCTGTTCGTCGTTATCATTGTACAGCAGTACTTTCACTCAAATACTCCTCTGGCGGATCACCGAACCGGTCTGCCACTCACTCTTACTCCATCCTTATTATATAAAAAAACTATTGACAATTACATGGTACTTACATCACAAAACTGTGGCTTTGAGGACGAATAAAATTTTATTCATCCCATCACGGGAATCAAAAGAGGGAGCAAATTGAATTGCTCCCTCTTCGGTAAGTGTCAAACTCCATTCGCTCAGATCACGCGCACCCGGCGCAGCCGCAAGCTGTTGCTCACCACGAACACACTGCTGAACGCCATCGCCGCCGCAGCCAGCATCGGCACCAGGAACCCGGCCGCAGCAGCCGGGATCAAAATCACGTTATAAATAAACGCCCAGAATAGGTTCTGCTTAATCGTCCGCAAGGTTTTCCGGGAGAGCCCGATCGCCCTCGGGACACCCATCAGGTCACCGCTGATCAACACGACCGGTGCAGCCGCCATCGCCACATCCGTCCCCGTGCCAATCGCAATCCCGACCTCCGCCTGGGCCAGTGCCGGGGCATCATTGATCCCGTCCCCGACCATCGCCACAATCTCGCCTTGCTCCTGCAGTTTCTTCACCGCGGCCGCCTTATCACCCGGCAGCACCTCGGCCATCACCTGATCGATCCCCACCTGGGCGGCAATTGCGTTTGCTGTCGCCTGGTTGTCTCCAGTGATCATCACCACCGACAGGCCCATTTCGCGCAGCTTGGTCACCGCCAGGATGGAATTGTCCTTCAGGGTATCCGCCACCGCAATCAACCCGCTTACCTGGTCGCCTACCGCCACCAGCATGGCCGTCTTGCCCTCATTTTGCAGCCTGGTCAGGTCGCCGATCAGGCTGCTGGCATCCAGCCCATGCTTCTCCATCAT
Organism: Anaerolineales bacterium; assembly: GCA_035458505.1. GTDB lineage: Bacteria > Chloroflexota > Anaerolineae > Anaerolineales > UBA11579 > UBA11579. Next base: position 19,398 of record DATHZS010000037.1, read on the forward strand.
CCGCAGGTTGCCTACTCTCACGCGCCGGCCGTCCACCTCCGCCTCAACCCCATGCCCTACTTCCGCGAGGAAAGCCTCGGGTGTGCTGAGGGGGATCTCTCGGTTATTCGCTTCGGCCAAAATCGCCTCGCCAAGCGGGTGTTCGCTTCCGCCTTCCACACTGGCCGCCAACCGGAGCAGTTCTGCTTCCTCAATCCCATTTGCCAGGATGTCCGTCACCGCAGGTTGCCCGCGGGTCAGGGTTCCGGTTTTATCCAGCACTACCGTCGTGATCCGGCCAGCCCGTTCCAGGGCCTCGCTCGATTTGAGCAGGATCCCGATCTCGGCACCCTTCCCTGTCCCAACCATCACTGCGGTCGGAGTCGCCAGGCCCATTGCACACGGGCAGGCAATCACCAGCACCGCCACCATGTTGATCAACGACCGGGTGAACAGGTTCACCTCTGCGCTCGGGGCTGGTGCAGGCACAATGAAATACCACACCAAAAACGTCACCGCGGCAATCGCAATCACCACCGGCACAAACACCGACGACACTTTATCTGCCAGTTGCTGGATCGGGGCTTTACTGGCCTGGGCATCTTCCACCAGGCGAATGATTTGGGCCAACGCGGTTTCCTTGCCCACCTTGGTCGCCTCAAATTTCAATAATCCAACCTTATTCAGGGTCGCCCCGATGACCGTTTCGCCGGGACCTTTCGATACTGGCAGGGATTCGCCGGTCAGCATCGATTCATCCACCGTTGAACGCCCTTCCACCACCACGCCATCTACCGGGATCTTTTCTCCCGGGCGCACCAGCACCAGGTCTCCAACCACAACCTCATCTGAGGGCACTTCAAGCTCTTCACCATCTCGCACGATCCGGGCAGTTTTGGCCTGCAAGCCCATTAATTTCTTGATCGCTTCACTGGTCTGGCCTTTGGCACGCGCTTCAAGGAACTTGCCCAGACGGATCAGGGTGATGATCACCGCCCCGGTCTCAAAATACACATGCCCGGGGATCCACCCAAGCAGCACCGGGATCGAATAAAAATACGCCGCTGAGGAGCCCATCGCGATCAACACATCCATGTTCGCCGATCCATTCCGAATCGCCTTGTAACCGCCGACATAATACTGCCAGCCGACATAGAACTGCACCGGGGTTGCCAGCACAAACATTACCCAGTTCACCCAGGGTTCGTGTGCCCACATCCCCCACAGGCCCACATCTCGTCCCATCGCCAGGATGAACAGCGGCAGGGTGAAGATCAGTCCAATCACCAGCAATCGTTTCTGCTCAGCGACCTCGGCCTGCCTTGCTTTTCGCTCGGCATCTTCTGCCGACCCTCCCAATTCAATCGCTTCAAACCCGGCATCCGCCACAGCTTTGCGCAGTTCAGCCTGGCTGATCACGGTCGGGATGTAGCGCACTCTGGCCCGTTCATTGGCAAACGTAACCGTCGCTTCCGTCACACCCTCTAAACCAGCAAGTACCTTCTCGAGCCGCCGGGCATCGTTATCATCGCTCATCCGCTGGATCACCAGGTCTGCAATCCCTGTGGCAATCCCATAACCGGCCCGTTCGATGCGGGCAATCATCTCGCCCAGAGTCGCGGTCGCCGGGTCGTATTCCACAGCAGCCCGCTCTGTGGTCAGGTTCACATTCGCCAGCTGAACCCCATCCACTTTTTTGATGTTCCGCTCAACCGCTGAAACGCAGTTGGCGCAGGTCATTCCTGTCACGGGAATCGAAATTTGTTTTGTTTCAGACATTTGCACCACCAAACAACAAGCCCTAGCAGCACATCCCTCTCCTAAGGCTTGTCCTATATGTAATCAACTTTTTTCCGTTGGTCAGGCTCACACGGATCGGCCTGACCTCCAACAGACGGCGAAAGCCTTTTTATAGATTCAACAACGACCCTTCCGGAGGATAGTTGATCTCTTTCATCAGCGCAACGATCTGGTCTTCGGTTGCTGGAGCATCGAATACCACTTCAACCTGCTTGGTTTCGTTGGAGGCTTTCACAGATTGAACGCCTGCCAGATCGCCAACTTCCATCTGGATGGTTTGGACGCAGTGTCCACAGGAAATTTTGGGCACATTATATTTTACGGTAGTCATCATCTTTCTCCTATATATTGATTTTTTGATGTCTATTTTATACCTTATTGGATGCTTCGTACACGTCGATAATTTCCTGCAAAACCCGTTCTCGCTCGGTCTGATCTTCACCCTGCACCGCGGTGATCACACAGGAATGCAGGTGTTCATCCAGCACGATCTTACTGACCTTGGTCAGCGCAGACTGCACCGCCTGGATTTGCCGGATCACATCAATACAGTAGTCCCCCTGTTCCAGCATCCGCCGGATCCCGGCCACATGGCCTTCGACTGTTTTCAGACGTTTTTCTGCTTCTTCGTGTCCCATCGCATCCTCT
>DATHZS010000038.1:0-42057 GCA_035458505.1 Anaerolineales bacterium
GTGACTGTTCCACCCGAAAAGCTGTCATTGAGATAATCTTCAATCGTTAGATAGACGGCGGTATCGAGTTTTTTCATCGCACTGGTGAGCAGGTTTTCAGCTCCAACAACCCCACCGTTTCCAAAAAGACTCACATATTGATCGGTATCAACACCGATGCTCCACACCCCCTGTTCTGCGCTGTGCAAAATAGCCCCATTGCCGGTCGCACCAGCCGCGGCAAAGATCACATCAGCTCCCTGATTGATCATATCCTGTGCAGTTTCTGCACCAAGCACGGGATCGTTCCACTCGTAAGTGTATTGGATAAATGCATCCACGTCTGGATTGGCGCATTGGGCACCATTGCGATACCCTTCGGCAAAATCAACCACCGGCTGAATTTCCCAGCCGCCGACTACACCAACGGCATTGCTGCCTGTCATCTTCCCTGCCAGGGCACCGGCCAGATACCCCGCCTCTTTTTCATCAAAACGAATACCTCGCAGGTTGGGAAGACCAGCATCGTTGTTCATATCCAGAATCGCAAACGCGGTGTCCGGGTTGGCGGTCGCGACCACATCCGTGGCATAGGCCATTAAAAATCCGACCGAAAAGCACAATTGATTGCCTTCATCTGCGCACTGTTGTAAAAGTGCTTCATAGTCGTCGGGACTATCGGACTCATAGAGCGTACCTTCAATCCCCAAATGATTTTCAGCATTCTCCAAGCCCTGATTTGCCATCCAATTGAATGACATTTCATCAATGCCAGTTTCATCTGTCACCAGGCCAACTTTTACTGGTACAGGATCCTGAGCCATGGCGTTTCTGCTCGAAGTATAAAAAATTGCTACGATCACTACAAAGATAAACAAAATACGGATAGCTTTATCAAAAAATTTCGTGTTCATGGTTCCCTCCAAACACACAAAAAACCGACCCGTTAGGCCGGTTTCGCTATTAGCTCCCCAAAGATAGATCCCAAGAGAAAGTATGTTAGGTTATGGTGTTCAGGAATAAGCGACCAGATTCAGTCTTCGGTTCAAAGCTCCTAAATACAAAATAAATGTATTTGTATTGTACAAAATTCGAGATAAGTTGGCAAGAAGTAATCTTTCAACTTATTGGATATCCGAGCCACTTCTTCAAGTTGTTTTGTTATTGACAATGGTTTGAAAAATATAGAAGGAATTGTCGAAACAATCCATTTTTTATTTCCATATTCAGACCGTTGGAATAATGAACCCAGATATAGGAAGTAGAAAACTATCTGCTGATTTCTTGATAAGGTTGGTTCAGCTCAAGGGACGTTTAGCGGGGATTCCTACCCGGCGGGGATAATTTGCTGGGGTCGGGCGGACTTTCTCAATCACGATCAGGTAGCGTTTCTCCGGCACTCCGGGAAGGGTTACCGGCAGGGGTTCACGGGCCTGCCCTCCCAGGGTTGCGATGGCGTGCTGGGCGGTGTTCAATTCTTCCAGAGCGCTTTCTCCCTTTTGTGCCAGGGCGTATCCCCCAACCCTGATCATGGGAATCAGGTACTCTGCCAGGACGGGCAGTCGCTGGACTGCCCGGGCAACCGCCCAATCATAGCTTTCTCGATGTGTGGGTGACTGGCCGACAGTTTCTGCCCGGTTTGTGATGATCTCTACCGGCTCTAGGCCTAATTCTTGCACAACTATGGAGAGAAAATTAGTTTTCTTTGCGACGGATTCGACCAGAGTGAGGTGCATTCCTGGCTGAAGGATTTTCAGCGGCAGCCCGGGGAAGCCCGCACCAGTGCCAATGTCGATCAGGCGAGCCGAGGGAGTGCCATTCATCACCAACAGGCAGCTGAGGGAATCCAAAAAATGCTTGCGCCGGATTTCTTCCGGTGAGGTGATGGCGGTCAGGTTGATCTTTTGGTTCCACTCTGCCAGCAGATCGGCATAGGTTTGGAGGGCGTCAAATTGGCTTGTGCCCAGGGTCACCCCAGCCAGATCGGTCAGTTCTTGTTTGATTTGTTCGAATCCGTCCATAATTAAGAGCATTATACCGCTTGCACAGCAAATTGACTGTGACTACAATGAAGATAGGATCAGCTTCTCAATTCTACGATTAGGGACTGACCCTAAGGAGTGTATGTTAATGGTAAAGAATCTCTTGAGATTATCTCTGTTTGCTATCCTGATGACCTTTTCTGCGCCGGACGTCTCTGCCGCTGAACCGGTGAACGATCTGCCCAATTATCATTTTGTCGAGGGGCTAGTCGGTCGTGGGCAGACGTATCCGCTCTCCTGCGAGTCCCGGTCTGCCGCGGACCTGGCCCAGTACTGGGGAGTGAAAGTTTCGGAAGTGGCCTTCTTTGAGAATCTGCCGGTGTCTGATAACCCCGAGAAAGGATTCGTTGGCAGCGTGTTTGGCACCTGGGGGCAAACTCCACCCAACCCATATGGGGTTCATGCCAAGCCGGTGGCCAAGCTGCTGAGAGCTTACGGGTTGGATGCAACTGCCCGGCGCGGGATGACCGTTGCCGATATCAAAACTGAGATCGCCAACGACCGCCCGGTAATAGTTTGGGTGATTGGCCGGGTCTGGCAAGGCACGCCGGTTGAATACACCGCCAACGATGGCGAGACGGTGATCGTTGCCGGATATGAGCATACGATGATTGCCTACGGATACGACCTCTCCGGGATTTATTTAATGGATGCTGGCAGCGGTGCCCGTCAGTCATATTCCTACGATGTTTTTAAAACCTCCTGGTCTGTGTTGGGAAACATGGCCGTCACTGCGGTGGGCACGAGGGAAGAAGAGCCTGATGATCCGACCTCTGGCGGCAGCCCGGAACACTATATTGTCCAGAAAGGTGAATACCTGACGATGCTGGCGAAGCGGTGGGGGATCAGCTGGCAAGACCTGGCAGCACTCAATGGGATTACTTACCCCTATGTCATCTACCCAGGTCAGGTGCTGCTCACAGGGAATTCTTCGGGAACCAGTACTCCTGAACCAACCGAAGTGCCTGAGCCAACTGCGACACCGCAGCCCACCTCGGAGCCCGGCCCATCTGCAACGGAAACGCCAAACCCCGAGCCCTCGGCAACCCCGAAACCGACGAAAACCCCTGAGCCAACCAAAGAAGGGAATCCACCGGTTTATACTGTGCAGTCAGGGGACCATCTGATGAAGATTGCCCGCCAGCTGGAGCTGGATTGGGTTGAAATTGCCGAGTTGAATAATTTGGTATGGCCTTACCTGCTCTATCCCGGACAGCAGTTGAAGCTTCCAGGAGGAAGCGCAGGGACAACTCCGGTGGGGACCACTCCCCAGCCTACCCAGGCACCCCCAGGGGGAGAAGGGAATTCCGGGAGCGGAGGGACAAATGCCGAAACGTATACCGTCCAGGCTGGGGAACATCTGATGCAAATTGCGCGTAAACTGCAGCTCAGCTGGACCGCGATTGCTCAGCTCAACCAGCTGTCATCTCCCTATGTGCTCCAACCTGGCCAGGTGCTGACCCTGCCTGGGTCAGATGCCGGTCCGCCACCTCCGCCGGTGTCTGGTCAGCCCTCAGAGACACAACCCCATACCAGTGGGGAGACGTACGTGGTTCAGCAGGGAGAATATCTGTACCTTCTGGCACAGCGCTTTGGTGTCAACTGGCAGGTGCTGGCTTCCTATAACCAGATTGGCTACCCCTACCAGATCTATCCGGGGCAGGTGCTGAAAATTCCTTAATCCTTTGAGGATATTACACAGGTTAACCAATCGTGGCGCACATTTGTGCGCCACGTATTTTTAATCTTTGGGCCGAGTGTAGGCTTCGCTATAAACCTGTGAGGATTGCCGGAGGATCTCCCGGCAGAACCTTAGATCAACACCCCAGGGAATAACCGGTAAAGTGTGAGGAAGTAGGCCTCCCGGAATAAAAAGCGCATTCTGGCTTCAAAACTCCTGTATCTGCTGGTCGTCGTGGGGGAAGGCTCAGCCTCCATTCCGATATCCTCAGCCAGGGTCATTGCCCGGCGCATGTGCAGCGGGTCGCTGACAACGAGCACATGTTTAAAATCCTGTTCGGAGATAATCTGCTGTGCATTCACCAGGTTTTGATACGTGTTGAGGGAGGTTGTTTCAATATAAATCGCTTCCTCAGGAATACCCGCAGACAAGGCATACTGGCGGGCTGCTTCCCCTTCGCTGATCGTATCTCGAGATCCGACCCCTCCGGTAAAAATGATCGCGGCTACCTGGCCGGACTGGTATAACCTGATGGCATGGTTAATCCTCTCACGGAAAACGGGAGAAGGGAGGCCGCGATACACCGCCGCTCCCAGTACGACCGCGGCATCAGCCTGGTTTGAACTGCTCTGTTCGGAAAACTGGGCAATCTGCACTCCCAGTCCGGCGACCCAGATTAAAAAGAAGATGCCCAGGAGCAGAACGAATTTGATTAGAAGGTTTTTTATCTTTTTTATCAAATTAAACATCGCAGGACTATTTTGCATTGAAAACCATCCTGATTATCTCGTTTCTTGGGAATTTTCCATCAGGGTACCCTGATGGATGCGCCATTGCTGCCAACCGGAAATCGTCTCAGAGTCAAAGAGCTGGATGTCTGTGGTGGTAAGCAGGGACTGCTTGCTCTGAGAGACGCGTGAAACCAGGTCTATCCGGCGCTCTTCATCCAGTTCGGCGAGCACTTCATCCAGCAGCAGGACAGGCCAGTAGCCAGTCTTTTGCTTCATCCATTCCACTTCAGACAGCTTCATGGTCATCATTGCCGTTCGGACCTGACCCCGAGAACCGTAGGTTCCCAGGTCGATGCCGTTGCTGAGGAAACGGAACTCATCCCGGTGGGGGCCAATGGTGGTAACGCCGCGGGCAATCTCGGTGCGCCGCAATGACCGGAGTGCCTCGAGGAACTGGGCTTCGATTTTTTCAACCGTGAACCGGGTCCGATCTGGCGGGGTATAGATCAAGGCGGGCTGCTGTTCAGCAACCGGCAGCGGGTCGAATGCGGGCTGATAATCCAGGCGGAGCACTTCACTCCCCCCGGTAATCTCGTGATGGATGCGCCCGGCGATCAAATCGAGTTCGTAGAGGGCCTGGATGCGATAGTGAATGATCTGAGCGCCGCGTTTGGCCAGACGTTCATCCCAGAAGGTGAGCTGCTCAGGGTCTCCGCCTTGCTCAGCAAGCTGTTTGAGCAGGGCGTTGCGTTGGGTGACCACTTTGGCATACTCATTGAGCGAAGCAGCCGCGTGAGGGACCACCTGGCTGATTGCCAGGTCCAGATAGCGGCGGCGTTCTTCAGGAGCCCCTTCAATCACCTGCATCATCTGCGGCAGGAACAAGACGGCATTGAAATGGCCAATCACATCCCGTGAGCGTTTTTTGACGCCGTCGAAAAGGACTTCTTTCCGCGTACGTGGCCCACCGTTGCGGGTGTGTTCCTGGATCACCCGGACTTCGATGCGGTGGCTGTGACTGCCTTTCTTGAATTCTCCAACGATGCGGGCTACGGCCAGGTTCTCTTTGGCAGCTACCAGGTTGATCATCTGTTTATCACTGCTGGCGTGGAAAGTGGTCAGCGTGGCCAGAAAATAGATCGCTTCCAGGATGCTGGTTTTGCCCTGGGCGTTGTTCCCCAGGATTAAAACCGTCCCTTCCGGGATCGAGATATCCATGCGGGCGATATTACGAAAATTCGTGAGAGAAAGACGGGTGAGATGCATTTGGGTGTACTAACCGAGCGGAGGAAGCTCGCGAGGTTCGGCGGGGTATTCTCCTTCCTCGGCTGCTTCAGCTGCAAGGATATCTTCCAGCTTGTAGATTTTATCCGTGCGGTCGGTGAATAAAATTCCGTTCAGATGGTCGATCTCGTGCTGGAAGATGCGCGCCAGCCAGCCAGAGGCTTTCAGCTTGGTCACCTGGCCATGACGGGTCTGTCCTTTGATGGTTACCGATTCGGCTCGTTCCACTTCTCCAATATAATCTGGGATCGAAAGACAGCCCTCAGTTCCAACCACGGTTTCCTTGGACATTTTGCTGATCTGGGGGTTGACCAACGTGTACAGCTGGAGAGGAGCTTCTTCGTCCTCTTCGTCCCCAAATTCGACCACGATCACGCGCTGCAACTGGTTGACCTGGGGGCCTGCCAGGCCAACGCCCGGGGCATCCCGCATGGTGTCGACCATATCGTCGATCAGCTGCTGTAATTCAGGGCCAAAATCGGTGACTGGTTTGGCTTTTTGGTGTAATACTTCGTCAGGTACGGTTGTGATTTCTAAGACTGCCATAGGGTTATATTGTATCTTAAATCAATCTCACGATGGAAAAATGGATCATTTGGGACACCATTGAGCGGCTTTCCGCTTGACGCATGTTGCTGGAAGTACAGATGCACAGAAGATTGGATCTCTTACCTGGCTTTCCCCCCGCGGATGGGGCGTTCAGCCAAATTAAAACTCCTCCTCATCCAGGTCATCAGCCATATATCTATTTCTGTCAATCAACCCTTCTTCTTGCCAGACATCATGGTAAGCGCGCAGCCATTTCGAGATGTGATCACGGTCTTGCTCGTATTCATCTTCCTCGCGCTGCAATTTGATTTGTTCCTGGCGGTAATAAATATCCTGCTGTACCTGGGCGGGATTATGCACATCATAAAATCGAAGGGTTTCGTCAGCCACCACCACGCGCACATCGCCAAAATTGAGCAGCAGCCTGAGAATCCCGATCCGTTCGTGAGACAGGCTGATGATGTTTTTGATCGGTGCGCTCCGGCTGATCTCTTCTCCGAAGGGTTTCTTTTCACTGTCGATGACCATGTCATCCTGGTTGATCTTATAGATGTCATTTTTCCAGTCAAGGTAGTGGTAGCCAATGACACCCAGGATGATGAGAAAACCGATCAGCCAAAAAACATAAAAGGATAACCTGGGAAAAGTAAGGCCGAAGATCAGATAATTATTGATCCAGGCATAGACCAACACCGCGAATAAGGCGGTCATCAGCAGGAGAGGGAACCAGGTTTTGGCGAGCAGCACCCACCAATGCCTGTGGTAGGTAATGGTTCTTCCATCCGGTGAAACTTCTCTGGTGCGCAAAATTGCGAATTTTTTGACGGGTTCCTGGGCGGGTTTTTCCACGTAAAAAACATCGTCCTCTACCGGTACGGCTTCAATTCCGAGGCTTTGCCGGATGGCCAGGCGCAGCTGTTTCTCGGCAACCACCTGGGTTTTCTTGCGCACGGTCATCAGCAGTTCTTCAATATTGCCCTTCATCAGCTTGGGGTCATCCACATTGGTCAGTTTGAGGCTCCCTGTGCCGGTAAAGGTGCGCACCAGTACATGACCATATCCCAGCATCCGGCCGATGAGACTGGTCTGAACATCGACGGACTGGACCGCCGCCAGAGGGGCTTCCATCCTGGCTGCCGCCTGCAAAACCATCTGCTCAATCCAGATCACCCGCTGGTTGGTCAGGATGAAGTAATCGTTTCTCCAGTCAAGGATTTCCCAGGCCGACCATAAAATAGAAAAGACCAGTAGCATAAACCCCAGGATGGTCGGCAGAGTCTCTAATGAAGTCAGGGAGGAGATAAAGAAGAAAAATCCGGAAACCAGCAGGGCACCCAGGGGTTTAAGCAAATCGATCCAGAGAGTGGCCTGGTGCCTCCTTTTGAATAAATGAATGGTTTCTCCGGGATGCAGCCAGGGGAAATATAGATCCCGCACCTTCTCGCGGGTTTCGAGTAAGTTGATCAGGAAATCCTCAGTTTGTGGGTATTTGGCCAGCATCCACTCGAAGTCATCCTGATGCATGACCAGAAAATCGGTGTCTTCCAGAGTAGAGACAGAGACAGAGCGAGAGACTTGATCCAATAATGCGCCTTCGCCAAACTTATCCCCTGCTTCAAGGAGCATCAGCTCGCGTTCCTGATCTTCTTCCATGCGCCAAATCCGAACACTGCCCTGATAGATGATGTAAAAGACGGTGCCCCGATCCCCCTCGGAATACAGAATTTTGCCACCGTCATGGTGATACTCTTCCATGCGGCTGGCAATCTTGGCAATATCGTCATCCTCCAACCCCCGAAACATGATTCGGTTCTTTAGAAATTCAACCTTCTCTTCTTGACTGATTGGCATAAATCGATTTTAGCATGGAACACCATTTTTGGCTTCTCTGGAGCTGGGTTGAGAAAGAGAAGGTTTTTGTGCTAAAATTTCCCCTATCTCACTGGCATAGAGGAGAAAAAATGCCGATACATTTTGGTACCGATGGTTGGCGTGCTGTGATCTCAGACACGTTTACGTTTTACAATCTCCGTTTGGTCGCTCAGGCGATCTCAGATGCATTATTGGCTGAATTCCGGAATACCGGGCAGTTGGGCCACAATTCCAAGAGTTCGTTGCAGGTTGTGGTTGGGTACGATACCCGATTTCTTTCAGATCGCTATGCGATGGATGTCGCCCGGGTTCTGGCGGCTAATGGGTTTGTTGTCCACCTGGCCCAGGCGGATTGTCCTACTCCGGCGATCTCTTACGCGATCCTAAAGTTGGGGGCGATTGCTGGCGTGATGATCACTGCTTCGCATAACGCCCCGCGCTACAATGGGGTGAAGATGAAATCAGCCTACGGTGCGTCTGCGCCCAGCGAGCAATGCCGCCGGGTTGAAGTCTACCTGAACGATAACGAGGTGCGCGGGCGCGGACCCAACCAGATGGATTATGACAAAGCGCGCGAGCTGGGGCTGATCGAAAAGTTTAATCCGATCCCGATGTATTATGATCACCTGCGCACCCTGATCGATTTTGACACAATTGCTGAAAATCCACTGCGCGTGGTTGTTGATTCCATGTATGGATCTGGCCGTGGTGCGATCAAAGGTATTTTGCAGGGCACCGGATGTGAAGTTTTCGAGATCCGCGGTGAAATGAACCCGGGATTTGGCGGTGTCCATCCCGAGCCGATTGCCAAGCATCTGGCCCCATTGGCGGGTGCCATTAGCCAGGGTCACGGTGTGTTGGGTCTGGCAACGGATGGAGATGCAGACCGGATAGGGGCCATGGATGAGCGCGGAAACTTTGTAGACCCCCACAAGATCATGGCCTTATCGATCAAACACCTGGTGGAAAAGCGCGGTATGAGCGGGGCGGTTGTTCGCACCGTTTCGACGACCAGGATGATTGACCGGTTGGCGGCAAAGAATGGGATCGAGGTGTATGAAACGCCTGTTGGGTTCAACCATATTGCCGACCTGATGATGACCAAAGATATCCTGCTGGGTGGAGAAGAATCAGGCGGTATCTCTTTCAAGGGGCATATCCCCGAGGGTGATGGGGTGCTGATGGCCCTCCTTCTGATGGAGATCGTGTCTTCCTCAGGCGGTTCCCTGTATGAACTGGTCAATGATCTGCTAAAGCAAGTTGGCCCAGCCTTTTATGAGCGCACCGATCTCCGCCTTCGCCGGCCGGTGGAAAAACACACGCTTACCCAAAAACTGGCGGATGAAGCACCCTCAGCGATTGGGGGTGAGCGAATTGCCGAGGTGTCTACTACGGACGGCTGTAAATACATCCTCACCGATGATTCCTGGCTGCTGATCCGTCCTTCGGGGACAGAGCCTGTTTTGCGGGTGTATGCAGAAGGCCGCAGCCAGGAGATGGTCAGTGCTTTGTTGCAATATGGAGAGGAAGTTGCGGAAAAGGCGGCATAAACAGCCGGAGGAAAGGCTCAACTGAAAACAAAAAAGGTGCTCCTGGCACCTTTTTTTGGTTGGAGGGATGTGCCAGAACCCGGGTTAAAATTCGCGCCAGGGGAAGACAGGCCCGTCTTCACAAACCAGCCGGGTCCTCCCGGCGGCAGTTCTGTACGCACAGACTCCGCAGGCGGCCATCGCCCCACAGGGCATCGGGCTGAGGATCAGAATTTCGGTGTTTGGCACTGTATCAAATTTCCTCAGGATGGCCCTTGTCTCGGGCACCATCGTAAGGGTGGCGCATCCTGCCAGATAATCTGCCCACCGAACGCCATCTTCCAGGGCGCTCAGCGGGTTGACCTCGATGCTGCTCGGGAGTTGTGGAAATGAACTGTCGGTAAATAACGCCACTTCACCTTCAGATGCCAGGAATTCACCCGCAATGGGCAGCAGGTAGGCCGTTACTTCCCCAAAAGCAACCAGGGCAATCCGTTTGGCTTCTGCAGGGTTGGTAAACCCATTCCCGAGCGGGCCGCGCAGCAGGAGTTTATCTGCCGGGGTCCAGCTGAACGGGATGGGTGGAGCAGCAGTCCAGATGTGATCGGGTTGGCTGGGGTCAGACATCCCGCCAGGGAAGATGCTGATGGCTGCCGGACTGTCCTGTTCGGCAGGGTTGAACGCCTGGACGTACTGGCCTGGACGCGGTTTTTTACCCCCTGGCCAGTGGATCACTGCCTGACGGGTGCCGTCCAGGTTTTGCTGGATTTCGAGTATGGTTGCAGTACCGGACTCCATATGTGCATGTTAACATGGTTCCGATTGGCGGACAATAGGCGAAAATTGGGATGAATGAGATGGGATCGTAAGAACCGTTAAAGTTAGTATGGCGTGCAGGGGAATGAACTTTTATATTTCATTAACAATATACAGATATAATTGAATTGAATAATTTAGTTCAATATGGAAACCATGTTTCCATTCAATTAACCCTAAGAACGGAGGAAGAATATGAACCTGATCACGGTTGTGAAAAGCTTGGCCGCGTTTTCGTGGGTCGCGCTTTTCGGTGTGATTGTATTTGTCGTAGTCCGAGCGGCGAGGGACCGGGTGACCAAAGGGATTGTCCCGATGGTTGGGATTGTCCTGGCTTTTGCGGTCGTGCTGAACGTGGTGTCTGCCGGGCTGGTCTTCATTGAACCAACTGAGCGCGGGGTCGTGATCACCGTCGGTGAAGGCGGTGTGCGTCAGCCTGCCCTTCAGCCAGGTTTGAACTGGATCATCCCATTTGTGGATCGAGTGGTCACTTACCCGATCTCGCGCCAGACGTACACCATGTCGATTGCGCATCAGGAGGGTGCCGTCCAAGGAGACGACTCAATTGAAGCGCGCACATCAGATGGCCAGTTGGTCAGAGTGGACGCTTCGGTGATTTTCCAAATAGATCCTGCTGAAGTGGTCACTGTGCATATTGACTGGCAGAACACCTACCGGGACGACTTTATCCGCACTCTCTCTCGCGGTGTGATCCGCGATGCTGTGTCAGTATATGGGATTGAAGAAGTTTACAGTACCAAGCGTGCGGAGCTTAGCCAGGTGATGTTCGATGATATGTATCAGCGCCTGGAAGCTGAAGGTTTTATCCTGGTGGATTTCGTGCTGCGCAATATCGCCTTCTCGGATGAATATGCTGCTTCGGTAGAACAAAAGCAGATCGCCGAACAGCTGGCCCAGCAGGCAGCCTTTGTGGTGGACCAGCGCCGGCAGGAAGCTGAGCAAGCCCGCCAGCAAGCCCAGGGTCTGGCAGATTCTGAAGTGATTCGTGCCCAGGGGCAGGCGCAATCGTTAATCATTCAGGTTCAGGCAGAGGCTGAGGCGCGCTTGATCGAAGCTGAAGCTGAAGCGCAGGCGCTCGAAATGCTCGGGGCGGCCTTGGCTGCCAATCCGGATGTCATCCAGCTGCAGTATATCGAAAAGATCGCTCCGAATATCAGCGTGATGCTGCTGCCGGGAGATACCCCCTTCTTGCTGCCGCTGCCAGATGCCCAGCAGCCTGTAGAACCCGCAATTCCCTAGGTAGGGAGTTGGAGATTATTTGAACCATTCACCCCGGCACACGCTGCCGGGGAAGAAAGATCAACAGCGGGTAAGAATTACCCGCTGTTGATCCATCGATTCCAGACACAGATCCGAACAAACTGCAAGCCTTAGCTTCCCAATGTGTTTTACAGACGATGGAGAGATATCGATGAGCACAAAACCCGCTGATGCCAATTCAGGCAAACGCATCCGCCTGACCAGCTATGCCCGCTGCGCAGGTTGAGCCTCTAAATTAAGTGCAGAAGCGCTGGCGCAGGTGCTGCGCCCTGTAAAAGACCTGTTTCAGGGGCAGTCGTTCCCCAATTTGCTGGTTGGTTTAGATGATCCGGATGATGCCGCAGTATGGCGGCTGGACCAGGATCGGGCCCTGGTTGTGACGACCGATTTTTTTACTCCTGTGGTGGATGATCCGTATGAGTATGGGGCAATCGCAGCCGCCAACAGCCTCTCCGATGTGTATGCCATGGGGGGGCAACCCTTTCTGGCCCTGAATATCCTGGCGCTGCCGCCGAAACTGCCACCCGAGATTGGCGCAGAGATTTTACGCGGTGGGGCCGAGGTGGCCATACAGGCCGGGATTGCACTCGCCGGAGGACACACGATCCAGGATGAGGAACCTAAATACGGGCTGGTTGTGCTGGGTTTCGTCCATCCAGAGCGGATCATCAGCAAGCGTGGAGCCCGCCCGGGTGATGTGTTGGTGCTCACCAAGCCCTTGGGGTTCGGTGTGACGACCACTGCCCTGAAACAACAAAAAGCTGCCCCGGAAGATGTAGCGGAGGTGGTGGGGTGGATGAAGCGTTTGAACCAAACCGCCTCTGATTTGGCGCTCGAATTTGGCGTGCGCGGCGGGACGGATATCACCGGATTCAGCTTACTGGGGCACGCCGCAGAGATGGCTCAGGCCTCTAACGTTGCGCTGGAATTTTATTTTGACCGCATTCCCCTGGTCTCCGGTGCACAAAAATATGCCCAGGCATGGACTTTTCCCGGCGGTGCCTCCGATAACCGCGCCTATTTCATCGACCAGGTCCAATTTATTGGCGATTGGGAGGAATGGGAGCAGATGCTGCTCTTTGATCCTCAGACCAGCGGCGGGCTGCTGCTGTGCCTTGCCCAGGACCAGGTGGACTCTTTTCTGAAGAAAGCACAGGATCATGATCTGGCAGCCTGGCAGGTAGGCCGTGTAGTGGATGGTGAGGGAATTGTTGTCCATACATAGATCATCTGAGGGGTGTGATTGAAGTGTTGGATGAAAATTAACTTTGTTTGATTAGGTCGTGATCTATTAGGTATAATTATAGATGCGGGACGACTGTCTTCGTAAGGTGCGTTAAACCGATTGCATCAAGAAAGCAGATGTACAATTGAAAAGGAGATAATGATGTTAATTAGCGAAAAATTGGAAAAAGCAATCAATACCCAGGTTGGGAATGAATTTGGCGCCAGCTTGGAGTATTTGCAGATTGCTTCATATTTTGAATCAGAAGATATGCTGAAACTTTCCCAAATATTCTTTGACCAGGCAGACGAAGAACGCTTCCATGCGATGAAGCTACTGCGGTATGTGCTGGATGCAGGTGGTGAAGTGGATATCCCTGCCATTGGGAAACCACGCAAAGATTTTGGATCCCCAGTAGATGCCGTTCAGGCAGCCCTGGACTGGGAAGTGACTGTGACCAAACAGATCAATAACCTGATGAGCATTGCTGCAGATGAAAAAGACTACATAGCCCAGGAGTTTCTCCGCTGGTTTGTCAATGAGCAGCTGGAAGAGATTTCCAAAATGAGCTCGATCCTCAATATCATCAAACGCTCCGGCGATAATATGCTGATGGCCGAAACCTATATCACTGATACTTTGGCATCCATCGAGACAGTTGAGGGCGGTGCAGCAGCCTGATCTGACCAGGGTAGGAACAATACGTAAAAATGCCAGGGAGCGGATATCCGCTCCTTTTCTTTTAGCTGGATGTGGTTCGTTTTCTCACTGAAATCCAGACTAAATGTCGTGTTTTTGGTGTTTAAATAATATTAGTAATTTTACCCAAAATATGAATAATTCGATATAATCATGAGAGAAACAGGTAAATTTTCTCTCGTTTAAAACCTTGTAAACTCGGGAAAGTTTACTATAATTAGTGAAACGGTCAAATATGCCTTGAAAGGAGGAATACGATGGCCTTTAGCTACACCAACTCAAAAGGAAAAGAATATTTTCTTCACGGAACCATGACTACCCTCAAAGGTGGTGGTAAACGTATGATTTACTTTTTCCGTGGCGAAGTGGATGATCGCGCCCTGGATGCAGTTCCAGAGGGAATGGTAGTTTCTGAAACCAAGAGCGGCCTTCCAGTTTTGAAAAAAGCCAAGTAATCTTTATGGTTTCATAATCGAAAAAAGTGCAGCAATCGTCTGCACTTTTTTTCGTTAAGTCTATGACTGCCTGAATGGGATTTGGAACCTCCTCCGGAAACACTATTGACCCTGTAACCCCAAACCGCTATAATCCAGGTAGAATTGAATAACAAGAAATGATCCTCCACACATATGGATCATACAACCTTCGGGGCAGGGTGAATGGAACAGCCAGGAAACAGTTCTGGTTACCTTCCATAATTCCCGATCGGTGGTAAAGCCCACGAGCAGGCTGATAATAAAGCCTGCATGATCCGGTGAAACTCCGGGGCCGACGGTATAGTCCGGATGAAAGAAGGCTGTGCAAAAAGTGTCGATTAAGATTGTGATTTTTTGCACATGATTTCTGATGTCAAGTCCCGAAAACAAATTTGTTTTCGGGACTTTTTTTCAGGAATGAGATTTACATCCGCCTGCTGCCCTGGGGAGAGACAGCTGTGTTGAACAAACCAGGTTTGCTCAATGCACTGAACAGATATTTTGGTGCAGTATGGTGAAATCCAAAAGGCGAAGAAATAAACCGGGAATATGGCAAGGGAGCGGATTGGCGCTGCTGCCTTTCACACTGGCCCTGACCATCTTCTTGTGGTACCTGATCGTCTGGATAGGGGATCTGGAGCCTTTTATCCTGCCCACCCCGGATTTGATCATGACCCGGTTCATCCGTACCTTGAAGGATGGCAGCCTGTTTCGTCATTTTTGGATTACGCTCTCCGAAGTGATCTCAGGTTTGCTGTTGGGGTCTGTCCTGGCTACTGCGACCGGATATCTGCTGGCAAAGTCGCCTCAAATGGAACGGATCCTTTCCCCGTACATTGTTGCCAGCCAATCTGTTCCGATTGTTGCTGTGGCACCCCTGCTGGTGATCTGGTTTGGCCCGGGAATGCTCTCCAAAGTGCTGATCTGTGCCCTGATCGTCTTTTTCCCGATCCTGATCAATACTGTGGTGGGAGTAAGGGCAGTACCTGATGATCTATATGACCTGATGCGAAGTCTCCAGGCTGACCGTTGGCAAATTTTTTATAAACTTGAAGTGCCTTCTGCATTGCCTGTATTGCTGGGTGGATTAAGGATTGGAGCAACCCTGGCAGTAATTGGGGCAGTCGTGGGCGAGTTTGTCGGTTCCGACCGCGGCCTGGGATTTTTGATCAATGTCGGGCGGGGGCAGTACGATATTGCACTGGTCTTTGTGGCCGTGTTCAGTCTGGTATTTATGGCCCTGGTGCTCTACGGGCTTGTGGTTTTACTTGAACGGCGTTTGCTTGCCTGGCAGCAGCGCTCAGAGAAGGAGACAACTCATTGATAGGAGAACATAAAATGCAGTTCCGCCTCATCCTAATCCTCATGCTGATGGTTTTACTCACCGCTTGCAGCGGGACAGTGGAAGAAAACAATCAGGATCCTGCTCAGCAGACCATTGAAGATCCTACTCAAATGGTGGATCAGGGTGATCCTGAT
This sequence comes from Anaerolineales bacterium, assembly GCA_035458505.1. Classification (GTDB taxonomy): domain Bacteria; phylum Chloroflexota; class Anaerolineae; order Anaerolineales; family UBA11579; genus UBA11579. The sequence goes on from DATHZS010000038.1 coordinate 15,644, forward strand.
CCCACAGAGACCCTGATGCCGGTATCGCTGCCGTTGGGGTATATTCCCAATGTACAATTCGCCCCATTGTATGTGACCGTGGAAAAAGGCTATTTTGCCGAGGCCGGTTTTGACGTCAGTTTTGATTACCGCTTTGAGACGGATGGGGTTGCGCTGGTGGGGCAGGGCACACTGCCGTTTGCGGTTGTTTCTGGGGAGCAGGTGCTTCTGGCCCGGGCACAGGGTGTCCCGGTCAGGTATGTGGCCGCCTGGTTCCGGGATTTCCCGGTTGGTGTGGTCGCCAAAGCCGAGGCAGGGATCACAACACCGCAGGACCTGAAAGACAAGCATGTGGGGCTTCCTGGGTTGTACGGGGCGAATTACATTGGCTTGCGCGCCCTGCTGGGTGCCGCCGGTGTGACAGAGAACCAGCTTACCCTGGATTCGATTGGTTTCAACCAGGTGGAAGCCCTTGCTTCCGACCAGGTTGAGGCAGCGGTCATCTACGTGACTAATGAACCGGTCCAACTGCGCGCCCGGGGTTTCGAGGTGGACGTGATCCGTGTTGCGGACTACGTTCAGCTGACCGGAAATGGAATCATCACCAATGAGGATCTGATTGAAAGCGATCCTGAAATGGTGGGCAGGTTCGTGCAAGCCTTTTTGCGTGGCTTGGCGGATACGATTGCTGACCCTGAGGAAGCCTACCAGATCAGCCTGGATTATGTAGAAAACCTGAAAGATGCAGACAAGCAAGTCCAGAAGGAAGTGCTCGAACTCTCCATCGACCTGTGGCGTGCCGACCCCCTGGGGCATTCAGACATGGCGGCCTGGCAGAACATGCTTGAAGTACTGCTTGAGATGGACTTGCTGCTCGAGTCCATCCCGGTTGAAGATGCCTTTACCAACCAGTTTGTAGAATGAGGTAGCCTTGATTGCAGTTCTTGCTGAACCGATTTTGAAGGTCAGGGACCTGACGGCTGCTTTCCCCAATGGGAATGGCGGCTTACAGGTATTGGATCAGATTTCTTTTGAAGTCCGTGAATCTGAGTTTGTCTGCTTGCTTGGTCCGTCCGGGAGCGGTAAAAGCACGCTCTTGCGCATTATGGCAGGTTTGCTGGGGTACCAGAAAGGGATGGTGATCTTGGATGGCCGCCAGATGGATGGCCCCCGCAGAGGTGTAGGGATTGTCTTTCAGAAGTCCAACCTGATGCCATGGCGCACGGTCCGGGAGAATATTATCCTGCCGCTGGAACTGCAAAATTCCTCCGAACAGGATGCGTCCCTGGCCGCTCAGGAATTGATTGAGTTGGTTGGTTTGCAAGGTTTCGAGGAGTCGTTGCCGCGAGACCTTTCCGGGGGCATGGCACAGCGAGTGGCAATCGCCCGCGCTCTGGTCCATGACCCGGAACTGCTTTTGCTGGATGAACCTTTTGGCGCGCTGGATGCCCTTACCCGGGAACGGATGGCCAGCGAACTGCTCCGGATCTGGACGGCGCGCTGCAAAACTGTTTTCATGGTCACGCATGATATTTCGGAAGCGCTCTACCTGGCAGACCGGGTGCTGGCTTTCTCTGATCGGCCTGCCCGGATTACCCTTGATCTGGAAGTGGATTTACCGCGCCCGCGCAAACCCGAGATGCGGTATACCCCAGTTTTTGGTCAGATGGCCCAGCGTTTGCGAGAAGCGATTGGCGGTTAATTTTATTCCTTTCAGATTACATCGGACAATTGGTATTCTCTGGACCCATATGCGCATCAATCTGCTTTGATCCTCGCGAAAACAAGTGGATGGCTGAACTTCCTGGTCTCCTGGTTTCTTTTTTTCTCCTGAGTGTTTATCGCATGCCCCATTTTCTTCTTATGAGTGCTTCCATTTTTGCATGCTTTTCCTTATAATTGACTGGCTGAAATAAATTACCTCAATGGAGCGTTTCATGAAACGTGTATTACTGATTTTTTCTTTGCTTTTCCTTCTTGGGATTGCGGTTCCAGCGGCGGCTCAGAGCAGCCTGGCGGTTGATGTTCTCCAGGTCCAGCTTCTGCCTGAGTATGACCAGCCGTCTATGCTGGTGATCTATACAATTCAACTCTCTATCGACCAGACCCTGCCTGCTGAGGTCTCAGTACGGATTCCGGCACGGGTTGGAGACCCGATGGCTGTGACAGTACGGGAAGCAGATTCGGTCCTGCGGTACCGGGAATATACCCGGACGGTGGAGGGCGAGTGGTCTGAGATCACCTTTTTGGCGGATTTTCCGTTCATCCAGATTGAATATTACGACACGGCTCTCAGCCAAAAAGACCAGCCACGCAGCTATGATTTTCGCTGGCTCTCAGACTTCGACATCAACAACCTGGTCGTAAGTGTGATCGAGCCAGTCAATACTACGGGAATGAACATCCTGCCGAACCTGGGCAATGTGTCTGAGTCTGTTGATGGACTGACAATTTATAACAGTAATTTAGGTTCCTGGTCTGCCGGAGAAACCTTTGACCTGACCTTGAGTTACACAAAGAACAATACGAAGCTCTCAGTGGGTGGGGTTTCCGGTTCGTTTTTGGATGCCCTTCCGCCTTGGGCCTGGGCACTGATCGGTGTTGGTATGCTTGTCCTGTTGGGGGGAGGCGTCATATTCGTCCGAAATCAATCGGACAATGGTCGGAGCACTTACCGGCAAAAGAAACAGCGAAAAGGCTCCCGCAGCACAACACGCTCCGCTTCGCGCGGCAAGTCCAAAGCTTTCTGCCATCAATGCGGCAGCCCAGCGGTTGCGGGTGATAAATTTTGCCGCGAATGTGGATCCAAATTAAGGTTATAATTTGGTTTTGAGTTTGTGACAGATGTCCCAAAATATACGGTACATCTGTAATAGACCTAATCGGACATATTTGGTAAGATTATTGTGGCGCCTAGAAGTTGCCTGGCGATAAGAAATTTAATAATGAATTCTTTTTATTGGCACGGTGCCGGTAAGAAGAAGGTTTTGGAGGTAGTTGATGGAAAATTTAGACTCTTTTGAGCAACCTGTTGGAAAACCCAACCGTTCAAAGTTTCTCGTGGGGGGTCTATTAATCCTGGCCGCGGTAGTGTATCTGATTATTTCTTCTACCACAGCAGGAGCACAATATTTCTTTACGATTGATGAATTGTTTGCCAAAGGCGCAGAAGCCTATGGCACTCCAGCCCGGGTGACCGGAGCGGTGATCGGGGAGACGATTTATTATGATCCCGAAAATCTCGTCCTCACCTTTACCGTCGCCCACATGCCTGCCGATAAGGAAATCTTGGATGAAGAAGGCGGGCTGGCGCTGGCATTGAACCAGGCCGTTCTTGATCCGACTCGTCAGCGGATGCAAGTGGTCTACGAAGGTGTCAAGCCTGATTTGCTTCAAAATGAGGCCCAGGCGATTATGACGGGTAAGTTAGGCGAAGATGGAATTTTTGTTGCTGATGAACTCCTGTTGAAATGCCCCACCAAGTACGAAGAAGCGGTTCCGGATCAGGCTGACTCGTAACTGGAACTGGTTAGATCGGATAGAACTGAAAGATGGCGTGGTTGAAAAAACGATCAGTTTCCGCGCCATCTCAATTATTTATAGGTGTATGACGAAAAGATGAGGAGTAGCTTCGATGGTTGATATTCTTGTAAACTTTGGTCTGGGGTCGCTTGTCCTTACTTTTTTGGTTTCACTCTTCGGGATTGGTGCTTCCCTGTATGGGCAGTCTCGAAAAGATGCGCGATGGATTGAAAGTGGTCGGCATTCCATGCTGCTGACACTGCCGTTGTTGACCGCAGCAGCGACGATGATCATTATCCTGCTGGTTCAGAATCATTTTGAAGTTTCTTATGTGACCCAGGTGACCAGCCGCAGTATGCCGACATATCTGAAGGTGACTGCCCTGTGGGGCGGGCAGCCCGGGTCGCTGGTGTTTTGGTCCTGGCTGATGTCGATCTTTGCCACGGCGATTGCCGTGCGTAACTGGTCACGCGACCGGGAATTTCTTCCGTGGGTGACGGTGGTGGTTCTCACTACGCTGGCCTTCTTCTTGCTCCTGACAATCTTTTTCGAGAATCCGTTCTCGCGCCTATGGCTGATGCCATCCGGAGATATTGTAGATCAGCTTTTCCGCCCATCCGCCAGTGCGGTTTTGTTTACGCCTGCCGATGGCCAGGGCCTGAACCCGCTGCTGCGGCATCCAGGGATGATCATCCATCCGCCAATGCAGTACCTCGGGTTTGTTGCCTTTGTCATCCCCTATGCTTTCGCGATTGCCGCCCTGATCACTGGACGGACGGACAGCCGCTGGATCACCATCACTCGGAAGTGGACCTTGTGGGCCTGGCTGTTCCTCTCGATGGGACTGGTGCTTGGTATGCGCTGGGCGTATGATGTACTCGGATGGGGTGGGTACTGGGGCTGGGACCCGGTGGAAAATGCTGCCCTGATGCCCTGGCTGACTGCCACACCCTTCCTGCATTCTGTCATGATCCAGGAAAAGCGCGGCATGATGAAGCGCTGGAATATGTTCCTGGTGATCCTGACCTACGACCTGATGATCTTTGGCACCTTCCTGGTGCGCTCGGGTGTGCTGTCTTCTGTGCATTCATTTGCCCAGAGCGCGATCGGACCCCTGTTCTTTACCTTTATTGCCCTGACCTTCATCATTTCGATCTATTTGCTCTCCCGCAGGTGGACAGAGCTGCATACTGAAACTCAGCTGAACTCCTGGTTCTCGCGGGAAGGTTTCTTCCTGATCAATAACCTGCTGTTCATCGGGATCCTGGTGGTTGTGTTTTGGGGAGTGATCTTCCCGATCCTGACTGAAGCGCTGGGGTTCGTAGGAGAAGCGATTCCTTCGCTGAGGGATACCTTTAACGGTCAAAAAGTGACGGTCGGTCCCAGCTATTATGAACGGGCTACCGGCCCGCTGTGGGCTGGGCTGCTCTTTTTGATGGGCATATGTCCCCTGACAGCCTGGCGCATCTCGACGATGAAATCACTCGGGCGCAACATCTGGAAGCCGACGGCATTATCTTTTGTGGTTCCGATCGTGTTGGTCGTCACGGGAATGCGAAATTGGGTTGCCGTGCTGTCGTTCTGGATCACGGCACTGGTTGCGTTTGTGACCCTGTATGAATTTTACAAAGGTGCCGCTGCCCGCCGCCGCCGTTCTGGCAGGAACTTCCTGGTGGAACTTGGAGCCCTGATTGGCCGCAACCGCCGCCGTTATGGTGGCTACATGATCCATTTTGGCATCGTGCTGATGGCCATCGGGGTGATCGGGATTGAGATGTTCCAGACCGAAACCCAATTGACCATCAATCGGGGCGAGCAAATTACCCTGGGTGATTATTCGATCACCTTCGATAACCTGGCGGAGTTTGATACCAATGACAACCGCAACGTTGCCCGGGCAGAAGTGAGTGTGTACAAAAATGGGGAAAAAGTGGGTGAGCTGAACCCACGCCGAGATTATTTTTATGAATCTCGCCAACCGATGACCATCCCTGGCGTCCGTAGTACCATGGAAGACGATTTTTATGTCCTTCTGGTTGATTGGCAGCCTATTTCCACCCAACGGGCAACCTTCAAGCTGTATCACAACCCATTGGTCAACTGGCTCTGGATAGGGTCGTTGGTGCTCATCGTTGGGACTATGGTCGCCGCCTGGCCTGAGAAGGAAACCGAAGAGATGCGTGCGATTGTGCGGGAAACACGTGCCGTTGCAGGTGATTAGAGGAGAACCCAGATGATGAAATTGAGACGTCTGATCGTTTCGCTGGCGATTGTGATACTTTTGGCAGGGGTACTGACCTCTGCCAGCGTATTTGCCCAGGATGAAGGCCCTCAGCCGACTCCTTCTGATAATGAAGTCAATGAGATTGCCAAGAATATGTACTGCCCGGTGTGCGAGAACATCCCTCTCGATGTATGCGGGACGACGGCATGTGCACAATGGCGGGAACAGATCCGGGAGAAGCTTGCAGAAGGTTGGACGAAAGAGCAGATCTATGACCTGTTTGTCAACCTGTATGGTGACCGGGTCCTGGCCGAACCACCGCGCAGAGGGATCAACTGGCTGGTTTACGTGATCCCGCCGGCTGTCTTTTTGGTGGGTGTGGTTGTGCTCTACATGGGATTTAAGAGTTGGAAAAAACCTGTCGAGGAAGTTGTACAGGAAATCCCTGAGACTGAAGCGAAAGATGACTACGTGTCCCGGCTGGAAGATGAGCTGAAGAAACGTAATTAGAGTTGTTGTGGACTGAGGAGTACGGCATACATGACTGATGAGAAAGAATTCGCCTCCATCCCTGAGATGGATGAGAAGGATAAGAAATCCCCGCTTGGTCAGATTCTGATCTGGTTAGCGGTTGCGGGACTGCTTGGGATTGTAGCAATCCAGTTGAACAAATCTCAGCAGGGCAGCGTGCAGGTTGGAGAAGTGGCCCCTGCATTTGTGCTGACCACCTTTGAAGGGGAACAAATTTCCACAGAGGAATTGGCCGGCAAGGTGATTTTAGTGAATTTCTGGGCGTCGTGGTGCAACCCGTGTGAGCTGGAAGCCGCTGATCTGCAAACGGCCTGGACGATGTACAAGGACACCGGTCAGGTAGTTTTTCTCGGAGTGGACTGGAGCGATACAGAAACCGAAGCCCTGGCTTATATGAAAAGATTCGGCATTACCTATCCCAACGGCCCGGATTATGGGACACGGATTTCCCAGGCGTACCGGACTCAAGGAGTGCCTGAAACATACGTGATTGACCGGGCGGGCAACCTGGCCTATGTCAAGATTGGCCCATTTACCTCGCTTTCAGAAATCACGAATGTGATTGACCCATTGTTGGGCCCCTGATCGAGACCACGTTTCGACCAGTTGAATTTAGTTAATACATAAACGGTCCGCTGGCGGATCGAAATATAAAAAGAAGAGGAAATACACGCACATGGATTATGGTTCAATACTGCTGCTGCTCGCCCTGGTTGTGATTGTGGGGGCTTTCATTGCAAGCCCGCTGCGTGAAAAACGAGCTCGTGGGGCAGATAGCGAGATTGATATTGATCTCTCTGAACTGCTGGCTGAGAGAGAGCGCATCCTGGAGGCTTTGGCAGAGCTGGATTTTGATAATGAGATGGGCAAAGTTCCGGATGACCTTTACCCAAGCCAGAGAAAAGCGCTGCTGAAACGCGGTGCAGCTGTCCTGCGCCTGTTGGATGAGCATACCTCTGGTGACCCCGGCGGAGATAAAACCGAAGTCGAACGTAGCGAGCGGCTGGAACGTGCAGCAAGCATTCGAACGGAGTGGGATGACCCCCTGGAAGCAATCATCGCGGCCCGCCGTGCGAAGAAAGCCCCTGCCCCTGCTCCATCCACAGGAAAATCTGGCAATTCTAAATATTGTCCGGAGTGTGGTGAAGCGATCCAGTCCGGAGACCGGTTTTGTTCCGGTTGTGGCACAAAAATCTCCTGAATCCCCGCCTGTGGTTGTCTTGAATTACCCCAGGCATAATTGAGTTGGTATATGAAAAAAACACCTTTCGTCTTTATTCTGTTTGGCCTGTTGATTGCCCTGGGGCTCTCTGCGTGCAGCTTGTCCCTGGCGCAGGATGTTACCCCTCCACCCGGATATCAGGCACCGGTGATCGAAGAAACTCAACTGCTGATGGGTGCGTTCCCACAGCAGGCACCAGATCTGGAAAACGGCGCTGCCATCTACCAGGAAAAGTGTGTGGACTGTCACGGTGATGCCGGTCTGGGAGACGGAGCCCTGGCAGCCGAGATTAATGGCGATGTAGCTGCAATCGGGACCGAAGAAGTCGCCGATTTCGCATCCCCGTTAGAATGGTATTCGATTGTTCTGTTGGGCAATATCGAAAAACTCATGCCTCCATTTTCTGGCAGCCTGAGCGAGCAGGATGCGTGGGACGTGGTTGCTTATGCGTATGCGTTCACATCCTCTGAGGAGGTTATCTCTGAGGGTGCCTCGCTCTTTGAGCAGACCTGTGCGGCCTGCCACGGCACCGAAGGCCAGGCCCCGCTTGCTCCTGGTGCATTTGATTTTCGTGAGTTTGAACAGCTGGTGACATTTCCGCTGGACACCCTCATCCAGAAGATCGCGACCGGCAACGGCAACCCGGAGCATGTGTTCGAAACCGTTTTGGATGCAGACCAGCAGAGGGCAGTGGCATCGTACGTCAGATCACTGGTAGTGCCCGTCTCCGGCCTCCCGGCAGAAATTGCAGAGACTGAGCCAACAGCAATTCCCACAGAAGAGCCTGTGGCAGAAGAACCGGCAGAGGAGGAAGCCGTACCAACAGAGGAGTCTGAGGAAAAACCGGACAATCTCGGCCAGGTCACTGGCGAGATCCTCAATGGTTCTGGTGGAGATGTGCCGGATGGGCTGGAAGTGCTTCTTGAAGTGTACGAACCAAACGCAAGCCAATCCTTTGATATGGTGTACACGGCCACCGTTCCAGCGAATGAAGACGGCACCTATGTGTTTGAAGATGTGGTGATCGACCCATCCCGGATTTATTTCACCTCTGTTGAAATGAATGAGATGTTCTTCCCGTCAGATTTTATGATGGGGGAAGAAATTATCGGCAACAGTATCGATCTGCCAGTGATGATCTACGAGATGACGTCCGATACCAGCCAGCTCTCAATTTCCCGACTGCACATTTTTCTCCAGCTGACTGAGCAAGGTACTGCCGTGGTGATCAACCAACTGACGTTCTCCAACTTTGGTAACGAGCTGGTTGCTCCGGAACTGGATACTGAACCCGTGTTGAATTTCAGCCTGCCGGAGGGGGCCGCCAACCTGTTCTTCCCCAATTCAGTTGGGGATCCTTATGTCAGGACAGCCTCCGGGTTTAGCGATTCCACCCCGGTGCTGCCGGGGAGTAATTCATACGACCTTGTGTATATCTACGAACTGCCCTTTGAGGGAAAGCTCGATTTGGTTTTGCCGGTTGACTACCCAACGGATGTATCTGCGATCTTTATTCAGGGAGAGGGCACCAAGGTTGAGAGCGAGATCTTAATTCCCAGCGGCATGGAAACCCTGGAAGGAGATCTTTACCAGGTATTCATCACCAATGCGCTCTCCACTGGACAGGAAATTGATATGATAATTTCCACCGGCCAGGGGTTACCTTTCGACACCAGTACGCTGATCGTCATTCTTGGCGTGGCGGGCTTGGGGCTGGCGGGATATGGCGCATGGCGCTATTTGAAATCGAGCCGGGAACTGGAAGATTTTGAAGAGGAAACTGACGATTTTGCCGGTGATCTTGTTGATGAACTGGTCGATGAGATCGCCGAACTCGATGAAGCTTTTATCGCCGGAGAGCTTGATGAAGTCTTCTACCGCGCTAAGCGGAATGCCCTCAAGAAGAAGCTTCAAAATTTACTCGGCCAGGAAGAGGCCAAATAGATGCCAGTCATTGAAGTCAGGAAACTGGTCAAACGTTTTGGCCTGAAGACGATTCTAAAGGGGCTGGAATTCTCTGCCGAACCGGGTGAGTTTGTTGGTCTGCTGGGTCCGAACGGAGCCGGAAAAACGACCTTTTTGCGCATCCTGTCATCTCTCTCGCGCCCGACCATGGGAATGATCCGAGTGGCTGGTTTCTACCTGCCTCAGCAAGCGGCCGGGGTACGCGCCAATCTTGGCGTGCTCTCACACCAGCCCTTGCTGTATGGAGATTTAACCGGAGAGGAAAACCTGCAGTTTTACGGCAGGATGTATGCCGTGGAGAATCTGGATGCCCGGATTGGGGAAGTGCTGGAGTTGGTGGACCTCTCCAAACGGGGCAGGGACCTGGTGCGCACATATTCCCGCGGGATGGCCCAACGCCTGGCAATTGCCCGGGCTGTGATCCACGATCCAAGTATTTTGCTGCTGGATGAACCGTATACCGGCCTGGACCAGGATGCCAGTTCCATGCTGGATACCGTTCTTAAGCAGATTGCAGCCCAGGGCCGGACGGTGGTGATGACCTCCCACGACCTGGCCCGTTCCGAAGATCTTGCCACCCGCTTCGATGTGCTCTCACGCGGGAAGATCATCGCCTCTGCAAGGCGGGACGAAATTCCAAAGGATGGGTTGCTGGCATTTTACCGGCGGTCGCTCGAGATGCCGGATCCAGGGAAACAGGATGCCCGGGAGGCCGCTCATGGCTAAAAAGCGCAAACCTTCCTCCCAAACGTCTTTTTGGCGGGCATTGTCTGCCGTGGTCTGGAAAGATATTTCAGCCGAGTGGCGCAGTAGAGAAATGTTCTCTGCGATGCTGATCTTCTCGCTGCTGGTGGCGTTTATCTTCAACTTTTCGCTCGACCTGAACCCGAAAACGCAGCGCGAGATCACAGCCGGGATGCTGTGGGTGACCTTTGCGTTTGCCGGCACGCTCGGGCTGAACCGCTCGATGGCGATTGAGAAAGACCGCGGCTGTCTGGACGGCTTGCTGCTCGCTCCGGTGGACCGCAGTGCGATCTATTTTGGCAAGGTGATCGGCAATCTGGTCTTTATGTTTTCAGTTGAGGCGATTGTGCTTCCCTTGTTTAGCATCTTTTATAACGTGAACTTGTTCAACCCTGGCCTGTTGCTGGTGATCTTGTTAGGCTCGGTGGGATATGTGGTGGTCGGTACGTTGATCGCTACGATGACGGTTCAGACGCGGACGCGGGACGTGCTGCTCCCGATCCTGTTGTTCCCGGTGGTCTTGCCGGTGATCGCGTCCGCAGTGCGGGCCAGTACCTTCTTTCTCCAGGGGCAGGCGATGGATTTGATCTGGCCGAATATCAACTTGTTGATTGCATTTGATGTGATCTATATTGCCCTGGCATATATGGTTTTTGATTATGTCGTTGAAGAATAAAAGGAAAAAAGGAGATAGAGAAAAAATGAAACCAACGCCTATTGTGCTCAAGGTACTGAACTGGATTTCGCTGGTGCTGCTGGCAATTGCCACCTACCTGACGATTTACTGGGCTCCACAGGAAGTAACCATGGGAAATGTCCAGCGAGTGTTTTACTTCCATGTCGCCACCGGTTGGGTTGGAATGATCGGCTTTTTACTGGCTGTATTTTCAGGGATCATGTACCTGAGAACCAGCGATATGAAGTGGGATATTATCGGGTTGGCCGGTATTGAAATCGGGCTGGTCTTTTCCCTGGTGAATATTGTCACCGGTGCCATCTGGGCCAGGCCGATCTGGAATACGTGGTGGACCTGGGATCCCCGCCTGGTGACAGCTGCGATCATGGAACTGGTGTACATTGCATATATCATGCTGCGCCAGGGAATCGAAGAACCCGAAAGACGGGCACGTTTTGGCGCGATCTACGCCATCGTCGGGTTTGTCAGTGTGCCGCTGTCGTTCCTTTCCATCCGCATCTGGCGCACGATCCACCCGGTCGTCATCGGCAGTGGTGATGCAGCGGCTGAAGGCACATTCGACATGACAGCTGGAATGCAAACAGCATTCTTTTTCAGCCTGGCGACATTTACTGTATTTGGGATTACCTTGCTCTGGCACCGTATTCGCCTTGGGCGATTGCAGGACACCATCGAGAAGGCCAAAATGGAAGTGATGAGTTAACCAGAAGGGAGAAAACAATGGCAGAAACAGCAGAAACCACTAATTTTATGATCCTTGGCTATTCAGTAATCTTTGGCACGATTGTTGTCTATGTTTACAGCCTGATGGCGCGGCTGTCGCGTGGCAAAAAAGACCTGGCAATCCTCCAGGATCTGGATGAAGAATAAACCTTAGCTGACCAATATTCTGGAAAGGGGGGCGCAGCACGGAGTGGGGAGACCGTGCTGCGTTTTTTTAACCATTGAGAGAGATGACAGCAGCGTATTTGCTGGATGAACGGAGCAATCCCCGGGGAAGGAAAGACCAGAACCAGATTATCACATTCCGCAGTGAACCTGGGTTCACTGTACCACTCGCAATGACCTGACTTGACCGGTCAGGTATGAAGCGCTATTCCCGCCCGAGAATGCGGTTAACCTCGGCCAATTCTTCAGCAGATAAGCTCCATGCGATGCTTTTTGTATTCGCGAGGACATGCTCCACCCGGGTAGCCCCGGAGATGATCGAGCTGATATTCTGATCAGCAAGCAGCCAGGCATGCGCCAGTTCTGTCATGGTATGACCGTGAGCCTTGGTAAACGCTGATAACTGCTCCAGGATATCGAAGTGTTCTGGCGTCAGGTATCGTTGTACATACGGGCTTGTTTCTCCGCGAGACCCTTCAGGGATGCCCTGGTCGCGCTGATATTTGCCTGTCAGGAACCCGCCAGCCAGGGGGAAATAAGGCAGGATGCCAACTCCAAAATATTCACACGCAGGCAGGATTTCCTTCTCTGTCTCCCGGACGAGCAGATGGTAATGAGGTTGTTCGGTGACAAATTTGTTCCACCCGTGCTGCTCACTGATCTTCTGGCTGACAGCGATCTGCCAGCTGGCAAACCCCGAACTGCCAATGTAGCGTACTTTCCCTTGAGTGATGAGATCATCAAGAGCGCGCAGGGTTTCTTCGATGGGGACAGTCTGATCCCAGCGGTGCACCTGGTAAAGATCGATATAGTCGGTATCCAACCGGCGCAAGCTGTCCTCGACTGCCTGAAAAATATGCTTACGGGATGTGCCGCGATCGTTGGGCCCTTCTCCCACCTTACTGTAAAATTTTGTCGCAATGATCAAATCGTAGCGGCGGTAGGCTTTGATCGCCTTGCCGATTGTTTCTTCCGAGCGTCCACCCTGGTACATATTGGAGGTATCCAGAAAATTAACCCCCTGGTCGAGCGCTGCTGCAATGATCTCAGCAACACCAGCTTCATCTACCTTTCCGCCAAATTGATTGGTCCCCAATCCGATCGCCGATACCTTTAAGCCGGATGATCCTAAATTTCTGTACTGCATCATTACCTCCATCCTGGTGATATGGTTGAATTTACACTGGTTTAGGTGTTCATGAATAGAAAAGTTCTGGGGTTAATGGTATCGCATTCTTGATGAAACTGTATGAGATATCTAAACAGCCGATTTGCTGCAAAGAGTGTATGCAAAATGGTAGCGGAAATTCCAGCAATCTATGATAAAAAATATGAAACATTTGCGATTTTGTCTACTTCAGAATAGAATTGGATTATGACAGGCGAGGATTTTAACCTAACCCCAGAGGAAAGCCGCGAATCAGCGAACTCTTCTCCAACCTGGAGCACAAATGCTAAACTTGTGGTCGGGATGACCATGGTGGCTTTGGCTGCAGGAATTGCGATTCAGTTTCGTCCGCTGCTCCCACCTTTGATCATGGCACTGGTTTTATCCTATCTCTTGTATCCAATGATCGATGGGTTGGAGAGGAAAACTGCCCTATCCTGGCGAGGTTCCACCAATTTAATCTTCCTGATCCTGCTGATCATCCTGATCAGTTCGCTGACCATTTCCGGGGTGGCGATTGTCAACCAGTTTCAAAATTTGATTGGCATTGTCGATACCTTTCTGACAGACTTGCCAAGCATAGTGGAAGATTTTATCTCCAATGGGGCAGTCATCCAGGTACCGATCATTGACTATGAGTTTGATGTAGCCGAATATATCAGCACCTTCAATATCGATCTGCTGGATGCGAGCAACCAGGTGTTGTCTGCGGTCCAGCCAATTTTAGGGCAGGCGGGGACCATCCTGACAACAGTAGCGACATCGGCCTTCGGTATTTTAGGTTGGGGTAGCTTTATCCTGGCGATTGCTTACCTTTCTCTCGGAGAAGCCCGGCAGGGCCGGAAATTTTTAAAATCCGAACTGGAAGGGATGAGCGATGATATCGGCAGGTTGAGCCGGGAATTGAGCAACTTCTGGAATGCTTTCCTGCGGGGGCAGGTGCTGATCTTTTTGATTTCTGCCAGCACCATGTTCGTCTTGATGAGTATTCTTGGGGTACGGTATGCGCTTGGGCTGGCTGTCCTGGCCGGGTTTGCCCGGTTTGTTCCCTATGTTGGGCAGGTACTCTCCACGATTGTGACTGCGCTGGTGGCTTTCTTTCTGGCAGAGGGGAATTACCTGGGAATGGAACCCTTACCGTATATGTTACTGGTTGTTGGGCTGGGTTTCGTCCATGACCAAATCTATGATTCAATGGTGGTCCCCCGCTTATTTGGGGTTGTGCTTGGTGTGCATCCGGCGCTGGTGCTGATAACTGCCCTGATTCTCGCCAGGTGGATTGGGGTGCTTGGGTTGCTGGTTGCAGCTCCTGTCCTGGCGAGCTTCCAACTGCTGACCAGCTACGTGATCCGGAAGCTGCTTGACCAGGACCCCTGGCCTGACCCAGAGATCATCCCCCCTACATTAGAACAGCAAGTGCGCGCGCTTGTCAGTTCTGCAAGGGATTGGATTGGAAAAGTATGGAACCGGCTGAGTGGATGGTTCAAAAATCTGATCGAAAAAATTCGGAGAAGGAAAAAACAAAATGAGTGATGATTCTGATATCAAAACAACAACTTTAGCTGAAACTGAAAATATGGGGGCGTGGAAAGCAGAAGAACCGGATGGCGAAACCGTCTACAATCTCCAGTTGAATAATGTCACGGTACATTTCTTCCAGGAGGAGTGGGACGAGTTCATCGCCTTGATCAAAATGCTCAAATAAAACACGACCGCGTAAAAAACTGAAAACTTTCTTCCCGTATGTCAGGCAGGCAGGGATGGTTCGCACTCCATGACTGCCGTCATGGTATTATCACGGACTTAGTATATTACTGTTCTTGAATTTACATTTTCACCATGTTAAACTGTAGACATGGCCGTACCGATCCTTGTCGTGACCCCGAATGTTGGTTTTGGTGAATTGATCTGCCAGATTCTAGATGAAACTGGCGATTTTGCTTTGATGCTGGCAACCAACCGCAAAGAAGCTCTCAAGACTGCGAAGGTTGATGAACCGGCGCTGATGATTCTGGAAACCGAATTGAATGGAACTCCGGTCAGCGAACTGGTCGAGATCGTTCGCAAAGATCTGCCAGACCTGTTATTAATTTTGATCGTTCCAGAGCTGGCTTCGGATAAGAGCGCATTTTCTGAAATGAACCCAAATGGGGTGCTTCAAAAACCCGTCTATTTACCGGACCTGATGACCATGGTGGATGAGACGATCCGAAACAGCGGCCTGGATAATATCGACAGGGCCCAATCCAAGCCAAAAGCAACCACCGGCCAATTGGTCTTGAACACAGAAGAGACCCCGACTCCTCCTCCGGCGTGGTTGAGTGATGTGAATCTGGCAGCCCAACATCTCGCCAGGCTCTCACTCGAATCGTCTGCCCAGGCTTCCCTGATTTCCAAAGGGGATCAGATTTACGCCTATGCCGGAGAACTTCCCCGGCCAGCGGCGGAGGAACTGGCTCGAACGGTAGCCTCCCATTTTGAAAATGGGGGTGGGAGTGATCTGGCGCGTTTCATCCGCCTGGACGAGACGGGCGGAGAATATATGCTGTATGCCACCGGGCTGGGTGGAGAATATGTGCTGGCGACAGTTTTTGATGCCGAAATGCCATTCAGCAAGATCCGCGCTCAGGCCAGTCACCTAGCCGTAGCACTCTCTTCACCTCCTTCGCCGGAAGTGGTCGCGGAACAAGAACCGATTGAACCGGAATTGGAAGACGACCAGGAAGATGAAGAACCGATTGAAATCGGTCCTATTCTGGAGGATGTCCCCCCGCCAATTCCTGAAAACTGGCAGCCAGAAACCAAGTTGCCGAGAAAAACGGAAAGCTTGCTGGACGAGCTGCTTGAAGATGCCCAGAGAGATGCCTTTTCTACGGAGACCCTTTCGATCGACCGTTCCCGGATAGCATCTCGCCTAAAAGACCAATACAGTGAAGAGGCGAGCGAGGAATGGAGTCAGCAGGTGGATGTAGATATGCAGGCAGCCGGCCAACCTGGTGAGCAGCCAAAGCCAGATCAGATACCCGCCTCTACTCCTGAACATGAAGCTGAAACCGTTGCCAGCCGTTCCCGACAGAGGAAAAATGATCCAGACGAAACACGGGTTTCTCAATCTGTCCGGGATGCCAAACCGCCGGATATTGATCTGGATGCGGATGAGCTGGAGGTCGAACCTGTCTCACCATCCATGTATAACCTGACCTATGCCTGTGTCCTGATTCCGCGTTTCCCTCACCACCACCTGACTGGAGAGATTGCCAAACGTCTCTCGGATTGGATCACGCACTTGTGTGTGGCCTTTGGCTGGCGGCTGGAACACCTTACTGTCCGCCCGGGATATGTTCAATGGTTG
This sequence comes from Anaerolineales bacterium, assembly GCA_035458505.1. Lineage (GTDB taxonomy): Bacteria > Chloroflexota > Anaerolineae > Anaerolineales > UBA11579 > UBA11579. The sequence continues at coordinate 31,936 of DATHZS010000038.1, forward strand.
GTGAATGTTCCGCCCAATACCTCCCCCGGATATTTGATGCGTACGATCCGGCAGCATACCTCCCGCAGAATGTTCATCGAATTTCCTGTCACGGAAAACGATAATCTCTCTGGAGATTTTTGGGCACCAGGTTATCTGATCCTGGGGAATCCTCAACCCCCTCCGCCCGCTCTGGTGAAAGAATTCATCCAGAACACACGCAACCGTCAGGGCCTGGAAGAGCAGAAACCCTCCTGACATAAATTCAGTTTTATCACTATAATATACTTATGCCTGAAACAATTTATCTTTTAGATGGCTATGCTTTAGCCTATCGAACCTATTTTGCGCTTACCGGAGCGTTCTCGAACCGCTGGGTGACCAGCCAGGGTGAGCCAACAGCGGGGGTGTTTGGGTTTACCAGTGTCTTGCTCCGATTACTGGAGCAGGAACGGCCAGATTACCTGGCAGTGGCGTTCGACGTTGGAAAAACCTTCCGCGATGACCTTTACCCTGAATATAAGGCCACCAGGGAAAAAATGCCGGATGACCTGCGGGTGCAGATCAAGCGGATCCGTCAGCTGGTGGATACCTTCAATATCCCCCGCCTGGAAATGGAAGGCTACGAAGCCGATGATGTGCTGGGCAGTGCCGCCAGAGCCGCCACTGAGGCCGGCCTGGCAGTCAAGATCATCACCGGTGACCGGGATCTGCTGCAGTTGGTCGATTCCCGGGTGATCGTCAACCTGCCGGGAAAAAGCCTCTCGGATGCCAAAGATTACACCGCGGAAACAGTTGTAGAAGCATTGGGAGTCCGGCCAGACCAGGTGGTGGATTACAAAGCACTGTGCGGAGACCAATCGGATAATATTCCTGGGGTGTATGGGATTGGCAAAAAGACGGCCGAATCGCTGCTGGCCAAATACGACACCCTGGATGGGGTCTATGCTCACTTAGATGAGCTGCCGCCCGGCCAACGCAGCAAGCTGGAACAAGACCGTGAGAATGCCTATATCAGCCAAAAGCTGGCCAGGATCGTGACGGACCTGTCTGTGCCGATTGACCTGGAGAAAGCCAGCGTGACAAATTTTGAACCAGGAGCAGTGGCTGAACTGTTCCGGGAGCTGGAATTTCGCTCCCTGATGGGCCGGCTGCAAACCCTGATGGAACAGTTGGGAATGGCACAACCCCCAGCGCCGACGGTGGTTGCCGGGCAGCAAATGTCCATGTTCCCAACCGCAGGAGGGGAACTGCCCGCCACGGGTCTGGAAACCGTGATCGTCGATCAGGAGCAGGCTTTGCAGGATTTGGCAGCTGAGCTGTCTGCAGCAGAGATGATTGCTTTCGATACCGAAACCACCGCAACCGATAAAATGCAGGCAGACCTGGTGGGAATCTCCATCGCGGTTGAGCCAGGAAAAGGCTATTACATCCCGGTCGGTCATAAGAAAGGGGAACAGCTTCCTTTGGAGCAGGTCTTGAATGCATTGCGCGGTCCGATGACGGATAAAAGCATCCCCAAAGCCGGGCATAATCTTAAGTACGATTATGTCATGCTGGCGCGTTACGGGCTGGAAGTGTTCCCGCTCGGCTTTGATACGATGATCGCGGAGTGGCTGCGGGACCCGTCATCAAGAAATTTGGGATTAAAGAAGCTTGCCTGGGTCCGGTTGGGCGTTCAGATGATCGAGATCAAGGAACTGATCGGGAAGGGGAAAAACCAGATCACGATGGCCGAGGTGCCGATTGAGCAGGCTGCCGCGTATGCGGTGGCAGATGCTGAGTCTGTGCTGCGCCTGGTCCCCGAGCTGGAAAAAGACCTGGAGACTGTTTCCGGGAAGACGCTGTTCGGTAAGATGGAGATGCCCCTCGTGGCGGTGCTTGCCGGGATGGAGATGGAAGGGATTGGGTTGGATGTCGCTTTCCTTGGGCAAATGTCTGATGAGCTGGAAACCCGCATGACAGAACTGGAGCAGCAAGTATTCCAGCGGGTTGGGATGACGTTCAACCTCAACTCAACCCAGCAGTTGTCTGAAGCCCTGTTCGACCGGCTTGGTATACAACCTCCAGAAGGCACCCGCAAGACTGCCAGTGGGCATTATTCCACGGCCGCCGGAGTATTGGATGCCTTACGCCCTCAAAACCCCGTGGTCGAAATGATCCTGGAACATCGGGAACTGGCGAAACTGAAATCTACTTATCTGGATGCGCTGCCAAACCAGGTGAATCCGCGAACCAGCCGGGTGCATACTTCCTACCAGCAGACTGGTTCAGTCACCGGCAGGCTGGCATCTTCAGACCCGAATTTGCAGAATATCCCCATCCGGACGGAGTTGGGACGCAAGGTGCGCAGGGCTTTTATTGCAGCACCTGATCATCTCTTGCTGGGGGTGGATTATTCTCAGGTCGAATTGCGGATTGTAGCCCACATGGCAGATGATCAGGCGATGCTGGATGCCTTCCGGGCAGACCAGGATATCCATGCCACCACCGCAGCCGCGGTTTATGATATCCCGCTCAATGACGTCGATCCTGACCAACGGCGGCATGCCAAGGCGATTAATTTTGGACTGATCTATGGCATGAGCGCATTTGGGCTTACCCGCACCACTGACCTGACCTTGGCAGAAGCAGAGGATTTCGTCGAGGCGTATTTCCAGCGGTTTCCCGGAGTAAAGCAGTTCCTGGACGGGTTGAGACGCCAGGCACAGGAATGGGAATATGTGGAGACCCTGCTGGGTCGAAGGCGGTATTTCCCGGGTTTAGGTACTCAGAGTAACCAAAATGTCCGGAACCGCCAATTGAGAGAAGCGATCAATGCCCCAATTCAAGGTACGGCCGCTGATATTATGAAGGTTGCCATGTTGGATGTCGCCAAAGCGCTCAAGACTTCTGGCCTGAAGAGCAAGATGCTCCTCCAGGTGCACGATGAACTCGTTTTGGAATGCCCACAGGCAGAGCTGAACCACACAGCCAGCCTTGTAATGGAAAAAATGTCCAACGCATATACCCTCAAGGTTCCCCTCAAAACTGAAGCGCGTGCTGGCGTGAATTGGGGTAAAATGAAACCATTGTCGAGTATGTGACCTGTAAGTGGTGTAAACAAAACAAGAGCCATGAACGATCAAGAAAAAACCTATCAGGAAGCAATGAGCCTGGGACATTCGGCTGCCTGGGACCAAAAATGGGAAGAGGCGGTCAAATATTACCGCCGCGCAGTTCAGGCAGCTCCCGGACGTGTTCAGGGTATCAATAACCTGGGATTGGCATACTTCCAGTTAAACAAGTTCACCGAAGCAGAGGCTTGCTACAAGCAATCCGTTAAATTGTTGAAAGATGACCCCTTGCCCGTTGAACGACTGGCTCAAATTTATGAGCGTACCGGCAGAATAAAATTGGCTGCCGACTACTCGATGACCAGTGCAGACTTGTATCTGAAGATCAAAGATGCCGATAAAGCGATAGAAAACTGGGCCAGGGTTACCCGGATGATCCCTGAACATCTCAAGGCCCATTCTCGCCTGGCGATTGTACACGAACGCCTGGGCCACACGAAACAAGCTGTGCGGGAATATATCTCTGTTGCCGCCCTTTTGCAGGATGTGGGGCAGGTGAGTGAAGCGATCCAGACGGTTGAAAAAGCCATCCGAATCGCCCCCGATAATCGGGAAGCCAAGCAGGCCCTTGAACTGGTTCGAAGTAACAAAACCCTTCCCAAACCTGTGCGCCAACGCGGGGATACCGGCTCGCTAACCCATGCGGATGAGAAGGAATCTGCACAGGAAGCCCTGATTGAATCGACCAGCATTGCCCGCCAAGGACCTGACCCGATTGGGGAAGCACGCCAAAAAGCACTCACCGAACTGGCAGGATTATTATTCGATGTTACCGCAGATGATCTGGATGATTCCGACAGCACCCGGCCCAGCCTGAAAGGCGTTTTCAGCCGTTCGAAAGGTGATGAATTGGATATGATCTCCAAACACCTTGGCCTGGCGATTGACCTTCAAACCCGGGCACAGGACGAAAAAGCTCTGAAAGAGTTGAAAAAAGCTGTGGAAATTGGGCTGGACGTCCCATCGGCGTATTTCAATTTAGGGCTGCTCTATCACAAACAGGATAAACCTGAAAAAGCCCACGGCTATTTACAGCGAGCGATAAACCATCCCAGTTTTGCCCTGGCCTCGCGGCTGCTGATCGCAAAACAATTCTTTTTGAAAGATCGGCTGCAGGAAGCCGTTGTGGAATATCTTGAAGCGTTGCAGGAAGCTGATATTTCGGTGGTTGCGGAAGATCAGAGAGAAAACTTGCGCGCCCAGTACGACCCGCTGATCGAATCGTTTGGCCAAAAAATGGATCGGACCAAACTGCGCCAGCTTTGCGAGAACATCGAAGACCTCCTGGCAAGGCAGGACTGGCGAGACCATGTTGTCAAAGCCCGCCGCCAGCTCCCATCCACCGCAACCGGAGTGGGGATAATGCCGCTGGCAGAAATTTTGACTGAAGCCTCGGATACCGGAATCGTTGAAGCGATTGCCCGGATCAATGAAATTGCCCGGAAAGGCTACTTGCGGTCTGCCATGGAAGAATCCTTTATGCTGCTTACCTCAGCACCGACCTATCTGCCTCTGCATATCCATATGGCTGAATTGATGCTGCGGATGGAGAATACCAAAGCGGCCGTGGAAAAATTTACCGTGGTCGCTGAGGCGTATGCTATTCGAGGCGAAGGCCAGCGAGCGACTAATTTGCTCATGCGGGTGGTTGAAATCTCTCCAATGGATTTCAACGCCCGAACGCGCCTGATTAAACGGCTGACGGAAATGGGAGAGGTGGACAAAGCGATCCATGAGTATATCAAGCTGGCAGATGTTCAGTATCGCCTGGCACAATTAGATCATTCCCGTTCGACCTATGAAAATGCCTTCCGCCTGGCCCAGCAAACCAACGCCGATGTATCCTGGAGCGTACGCATCCTCCGGCAGATGGCCGATATCGATCTCCAGCGCTTGGATTGGAAGCAGGCACTCAGGGTATACGAACAGCTGCGCACTCTGATCCCGGAAGATGAACTGACCCGCACCCGGTTGATTGAACTGAATGTCCGGTTGGGTCGTCAAAAACAGGCCGCGGCAGAACTGGATAATTTTATCTCATACCTTTCTGGAAAAGCCAAACATGGGACAGCCGCCGCCTACCTGGAAAAATTGGCGGAGGAAAACGAAGAAATGGTCTTTGCCCGCAGTAAACTGGCGGATTATCTTGCCAAGCTGGGACGGGTTGAAGAATCCATCGAGCAATGGGATAAGGTCGCCGAGATCATGGTGGTCCGGGGGGATTTTGAAAAGGCAAAAGAAGCGATCCGGGCCATCTTGCTGCTCAATCCGCCGAATGCAGATCAATACCGGGCCGCGCTGCAGCGTCTTGGCTAGTTCAATCTCAATGTGTAAAAAAAGGCGCATCAGCGCCTTTTTTATTTAATTGTGATCAAGGAAGGGTGGTTGGTTAGTACCAGATGCGGAAGGAGGTAACCGAAATTCCTTCCAGGTCATTATAGGTTACCCGGACAAGCACTTCAACAACACCTGGTTTTGATGATTCGATGTTGAGGGCAATGTTGGCCAGTCCAAATTCATCAGTAGCTAAAGACCGGGTAGTTGTTTCTGATTTATCCGGGTAGCGCAGAGTGATCTGGATGATGCCGTTTGTCAGCGGGGCATTGTTCTGGTCGACAGCGATAATGTCAATCTCTTGGGTAGATCCATTGGAGATCACCGCATATTTTGGAAACGCCCTGACCCGGATCTGGCTGATGTTGAGATTATATTCGTAATTGCGGATTGGGTCTCGTTTTGTCAGGTCTTTTTCGACCGCGTAAAAGTAATGCAGACCCAATGGGGCAATAACGATCCGGGCCTGATCGGGGTTCTCTGGCATCCAGACCAGTTCGGCATACTCAAAGAACTGCACCAGGCGACCGTGTGTATACTCGAGACCAGACACTGGTTTTCCAAATTGCCGTTCGCCACCGAAATGCTGGTAAAAGGAATAGAACGAGAAGCACACCGGGAATTCCCAATCGTTCTGCTGGTGGCAGTTTGGGGTAGACGCTGAAAGATTACTGATGGTGACACCCGGTTCGTAAGTTTTTTGTCCGAGCGGGGTGAGCTTGATCTTTTCACCGGGAGGGCTTTCAGGGTGCAGTTCGAAACGTACTTTCTCAAAATATTGAATCAGGAGCCCACTTTGTGGATCGATATAGGCTTCCGTGATGGGCAGGCCATAGACCAGGCGGGCATTCGGGTTTGCAAAGTAAAAATCTTGGAAATCCCCGGTGAGAAAATGGCCTGTTTCTGGGAAGTATTCATCGTTGTCGGATTGTGCCAGTACACTCTGCCCAGATAACGCCAGGAAGATGACCAACCATAAAAGTACAAACCTGATTTTCTTAGTCATAGTTTTTTATTATAAATAAATCCTCAAAAAACACAAATCATTTTTGGCACGAATCTTTCATTCACCTGTATTATGGATGATTTTCGTCAAGTCCGCAACATTTTTCACGATCAAATCTGCCCCGGCACGGGTGAGCTCTTTTTGATCTCCAAACCCCGATAGCACCCCGACCGTTTGCGCCAATGCAGAGTTGCCTGCCCGGATGTCTACCGTAGTGTCCCCGATCATCAGGCATTCTTCTGGCCGCACACCCATTTGTTCTGCACACCAGAGAATCGGGTCGGGCCAGGGCTTGGTATGGGTTGTGGTCTGGCCTGAAGCAATGCACACGAACAATTCTGTGAGTTGATGATGCTGGAGAAATTCCATGGTGCCTTTTTCACCGCGCGCGCTGACAATGGACAGGGGATATTTCTGCCCGAGCAGGATCAGGCTTTCTTGCGTGCCGGGGATGAGGGGCAGGCTCTTTTTTGGTTTGCGGAGTTGAAAATCCTGTAATTTTTCCAGCATGCCGATCATTGCACCATCCAGATGCAGCCAGTCGAGCAGGGTGTACACAGCGTTGAGCGGGGTATCGAGCGTCATGACGATCCGGCGGGCAAATTTCTCCACATCCCGGTTTGGGATCATCCAATGGAAGGGCCTGAGCCGACTGGACAGTTTCGAGACATACAGATCATCTGTATCTCGCAGTGTGCCATCCACATCGAAACATAATGCTTTAATTTTTGATACATCCAATTGCATTGTTTTATCCGGAAAGCGGGTTAAATAATGGCTGAATTTTACCAGATGAAAGGGGTGTCAATTTTCAGATTTATTTGAAAGGTATTCCCCTCAGAAATTGAATTTATGGTATATATTGGAGGTGTCTTGAAGAAAAAAGCTGGAAAGAGATGGTTTTGTAAATGGCTTGCTCTTGGAGGAGCAATTGTAGATGCAACACAAACAGTCTCAGTTCGATGAGTTGAAAATGGTTGAATACGCGCTTGAAGGGGATCTGGATGCGTTCAATCGTTTGGTAATGGAGTATCAGGATCTGGCCTATAATGTTGCCTTCCGGGTGCTCGGGGAACGAACGGCAGCAGAGGATGCTGTGCAGGATGCCTTTATATCTGCCTTTCGCAAATTAAAATCTTTTCGCGGTGGTTCCTTCAAAGCCTGGCTGCTGCGGATTGTGACGAATGCTTGTTACGATGAACTGCGCCGACAGAAGCGCCGTCCCTTGGTTCCCTTGCAGCCAACAGATTCAGAGGATGATGAAATTGAATCACCATCCTGGCTGGAAGATCCCGGAGAAAGCCCGGAAGAGACAGCCCTGCGCGAAGAACTGAGCCAGGCTATTCAAAATTGTCTGAATTCGCTGGACAATGATTTCAGGATTGTGGTGGTGCTGGTGGACATTCAGGGGATGGATTATGCTGAAGCGGCAGAAACCGCCAAAACACCATTAGGGACGATCAAAAGCCGCCTGGCGAGAGCCCGGATGCGGCTGCAGGACTGCTTGCGAGGCTTTGGGGAACTTTTGCCTGAGATATTTCGTTTAGAAGGTGAGAGGATCTCGCAATGAAAAACGATAAGCTGCACACCATCGAAATAGAAACCTTATCTGCTTATCTGGACCATGAATTGTCTGAGCGGGAGGAAACCCAACTGAGGGATCGCCTGGCACACGATGCCGAACTGCGAGAGAAGTTGGAAGACCTCCGTCTCACCCGGTACACATTACGCCATACGCCAAAAGTAAAGCGTTCGCGCAGTTTTACGCTGTCACCAGAAATGGTCAGGAAGCAGACGGTCGCCTGGAGGGCGATCAATATTTCGCGCCTGGTGTCCGCGGCGGCCAGCGTGCTGTTTTCATTTATGATCATTGGAGAGATCCTGTTCAGCGGCAGCGGGGGATTGTTGGCTGCTAACATGGCAGAGGATTCAGTTATGGTAGATTCTTCGGAAGAGGTGGGGATTCCGATGTCGATGCAGGAAGCGGATGATAACCTGATGGAAGAATCTGCCGAGGAGCCGATGATAGCTGCTGAATCAGCTCCGGTGGAAGAACCGGCTGCAGACGAACCCGCTGAGGATGTGGCGGGCGATACTGCTGAGAGCACACCGACGGTGTCTGGGATAGGAGGCGGTGAACCCGTTGCAACGCAGTCCCTTGAAGTTGCGGAAGCAGAGCTGGAAGGTACCCCGGAACCTGGCGCTGGAGGCGGCGAGCCTCCCACGGAGCCACCACTTCCGGCAGAAGCAACCGATGAAGAAGAAAGGACCATGCCCTCGCAAAAGGCCATGGGGGAGATCGGGCTGGCTGAGGATGGAATGGCGGAAGATATGACGATGGCAGATGACAGCGCTGAAGCAGCTCCAGTGGAGAAGTTTGAAGAAACCGGGCCGACTGAAGAGGGCACCCGGGAGTCCATTCCTTGGATCCGCTGGATCCAGGGAGGCTTATTGGTCCTGGCGATCTGCTTTGGGGCAGCCGCGATCTATTTCCGCAGAATGGTTCGCTGATCTATATAAACTTATCCTCAACACCTCCAAACTTCGCTATTTGTTTGGAGGTGTTTTTATTTGAAGAATGTTCTTGTTTTTTTTTAAGAAATATCTGGTGGGTAAGATCACTAATCGTTTTGAAAGGTTTCATGGTTTAATAAAACTAAAACTTGTTGGAACAAGGGTAATATATACTATTGCATGAAACAGGGATTGAGAGAGGAGAATACTTATGAAACTTCATGCCTCAAGATATTATTTGTTGTATGTATTAACATTGGTGTTGCTTGTGCAGTTAGCTTGCAGCCTGGGAGGAAATGCGATGAATACGCCCGAGGAAGGTCCGGACCTGGCTGCCACAGAAGCGGCCTTGCAGGAAACCCAGGCCGCTCTTGAGGAACAGGCCAATCAACCTGAACTTACCCCTGAACCTTTGCCCACCGATACCTCTCTACCCCCACCAACCGAAGCGCCCACTGAAGAACCCACGGAAGAGCCGGTAGTAAAACCATCTTCTACACCGGAAGACCTGATCTTTACTTCCGGCGATGTGATCTATTTCACCGATTTTGAAGGCAGTGGAGATTGGGAAGATGGCTGGTCTCATTTTTCGATCCCAGAAATGGATTACACCGTGTATAAAGCGAACGGCTATATGCATGTGGAAGTACCCGATCAATATTCAGCCGTCTACCTGATCTATGATGACATATACTTCGAGTTGGATAATGCGGATGTCTATGTGGAAGCCAAATTTCAGAATATGAATTCGAAAAATATTAAAATCATCAGTCTGGTGTGCCGGGCATCGGATCAGGGCTGGTACGAGTTCAGTTTGCTCAGCGGTGGCTTATGGTACATCTGGAAATATTTCCTAAGTACGGACGATTATGTGTTGATTGAAGAAGGTGAAATTCCTAACCCGAACTACGATTCTCCTCACACAATTGGGGCGGAGTGCCTGGATGATCAACTTGACTTTTATTTCGATGGCGAATCTTTGCACGATGGGTCGATCACGGACACCCAATTCCGCGAAGGCAGGACTGGGATCTCAGTCTATGCCGATGATTGGGCGAACGTGATTGTTGAATTTGATTATTTTGGGATTGCGGTTCCGTAAGCCACCCTTAAACCTGAAACGAATGAGACAACAGCCTCGCAAGAGGCTGTTGTTTGATTCTTAACGGATTT
>DATHZS010000039.1:0-4521 GCA_035458505.1 Anaerolineales bacterium
CATTCAGGATATGTTCCTGATAGAGGTCGTCTTTCTAATATTTCTGCTTTCATTACTCTTATCCATCGCCGTCCAACTATTTGATAACCCAAAAATATTATATCTTATCCCCCGGCGAGTTTCTTCTGTGAGCGGCCTTCATATCATCCGTTGCCAGTGCCAGGTATTTTTGCACCGTCCGCAAAGATGAATGACCAAGAAGTCTGCGCAAAGTGAAGACGTCCCCTCCGTTCCTGAGATACATGATCGCAAAAGTGTGCCTGAACCGGTGGGGGGTTACATTCGCTATCCCGGCCCGCTTTCCTATCCGGTGGATCAGGGTCCTGGCTGTTTGAATTTCAGCAGAGTGGGTCACGACAGCAGCAGGTACTAAGAGACAATTGCCCAGGAAGAACGGGCATCGTTCTTCCTGGGTTTATGGAAAGCTCTGGCAAATTCAGTCAGGCTGATCAGGGGTAAAGAAACTGCGGCAGGAGATTTAGTTTTGCTGAGCCATCTTCATCCAATCCGGCGTAAATAAACTCCTCATTGTACCCATCCTGGTTGGAGGAGAGCGAGCCGTCTGGATTGGAAAAGCGCACCAGCAATCCGTAATCGCCGAGATATTCTTTTGCAACAAAGATAATTTCTGCAGGCTGCAGACAACCTGTGGCAGATTGAGTGCAGAGTTCCTCAAGCAACCCTGGCAGGTCGGCTAAGTTCAGACCGATCGACTCGAAATAAGATTGATCCTCTGGCGTAGGCAGGTACAGCGCAGCAGCGGTTTCAAAATCGCTCTGGGCCAGCGCTGCCAAAAAATCTTCAGCAGCCTGCCGGATCGCAATTGCGGCCGGGTCGGGTAAGCTCCATAAATACGCGTTGGGAAATTGATAATCATTGACCAGGAAGCTGGAACCATCTGCTGAGAATATAATCTTGGTCGGAGAAATTTCTAGCGGAATGAATCCAATCAACTGCTGATCCTTAATATTCCAGATGGAAATACTTTCAAACAACCCTCCCAACTGTGACGATCCGGACACCACCAGCAGCTTACTATCAGCGGAGAACGCCATAGTGTTGAGAGCGGTAAAACTACCCGCAAATACACCAATAGGCAGGCCGGTATCAACATCCCACAAGGTGATATTTTGGTCCTCTCCATACCGCTCGTATGTTGCCATTTGCATCCCATCCGGGGAGAAGATGGCCCCAACCTCCTCGGTTCGAGAGGGTTGGAAGACAGAAACCGGTTCCCAGGCAGATGTTTCGTACACGGTAATCTGGGCACCCTGATCAGCGCTGAAAACGGCCAGGCGGCTGCCATCTGCACTGAATTGGGGGAGGTCCGACAGGTAGCGGAATGCCGGCAGGTCGGCGATCTGCTGGCCGGTGGTAGCATCCCATACCAGCAGTTGTGAGGCGACAACTGCCGCGATGATTGAATCGTCCGGGCTGATTGCGACCTGGGGATAAGAATAAACATCCTTGGTCTGCAGAAGCACATGCTCCATTTGGCCAGAAACAAGATTCCAGACCACAACCTGGGCCGGGTAGGTGGTGTACACCAGTTTTTCCCCATCAGATGTAAAAGCCAGACTGCTGATGTCGGCTTTTTTTTCGGGAAGCCGGGCAACTACTTCGGCTGTTTGGGCATCCTGGACGACGATGAACACCTCTGAATCGCCCTTCATTTCTCCAACACACCTGCCGCTCCATTGGCCTGTACAACCGCCAATCGCGAGATAGCGCCCGTCAGGACTATATGCCAGGGCGGATATGTACATGCTGAAAATTGATTTTCCAAGCAGGGTCTCGAGCGGTTTGGCATAAGACTGGATCTGCGCAAACTGGTTAAAATTTTCAGCATTGAAGTCCTTTGCTGGGGGCGCCGGATCCGGAGCGGGCGTGCTGGTTGGGGTGTTGGATGGGGTGTTGGTTGGGATGGTGGTTGGTGCTGAGGAGGGAGACGCCGAGCTGGTTGGAGTTTCCAACAAGGTCACGGAGGTTGAACTCCCGCCAGTCTCGGTGAATACGACTGATTGAGTGGCAGCAGGCTGTGGAACCGGACTGCATCCCACCAAGATTAAGATAGTTAATAGCACAGACAAGGTGAGGCGAGTGCTTCTCATTTGGTCTCCTAAATGTGAGCTGATTTGCCTGTCCCCCAGGGCTCGGTTTTGTTTGGCCGGTTTGTGTAATGCATGCCGTCTGGCCAACGCACAGCAGTGAATAAGATTGGATTGATTATATCATTTGTTGCAAGTGACAGGTGTTTTTGCACCGTCCGCAAAGATGAATGACCAAGAAGTCTGCGCAAGGTAAAGACATCGCCCCCATTCCTGAGATACATGATCGCAAAAGTATGCCTGAAGCGGTGAGGAGTACCATTGGCTATCCCGGCCCTCTTTCCTATCCGGTGGATCAGGGTTCTGGCTGTTTTGGGATCGAAGCGCCTGCCAGTTCTGGTAATAAACAGGGGGTAATCGGATTGATACGGCGCACGGCTTACAAGGTGCTGTATGGACGTACATATACTTCGTTGGATAGCAAAAAGAAAAATATGAGAAATTTGGGGGTTTATGATTTCATTTTGTCTAGGATTGTTCTTTTCATAATTAGTCATCTTTTGGTGTTTTTAGTTTCTCGGCTGTTCTGAGAGGTTGGTTCTGTTGTAAAATGGAAACTAAGCTGGAAATAATTGAAGGAGGATTTTATGAGGGCTAAAAATATGGTGATCTTTGGGGGGCTTGGATTGGTGGTTGGCGCATTACTTCCCTGGGGGACAACCACGGCGGGTTATAGTCAATTGTCTATCCTTGGTTTTGAAGGGGACGGGGTGATTAGCGGCGCAATTGGCCTGGTGTTAGCGTTGGTTGGGTTAGTCAAAAAACCAAACCCGGATAAAAGTTTTTTTCCACTAGGGGGGATACTCGTTCTTTTTGCCGGATTTATAGTCATAAAGACGATGTTTAATATCGGTAGTATCGGTAATGATGCGTTCGGCATTGCTCAGATCGGCTCGGGTCTTTATGTGTCTGTTGTCTCAGTGTTTATCGGTTTGTTTGGATCTATAACCTAAGCGTCAGAAAGAAAACCAGAATCCGGACCCCAAACAGAGTGACACCCGTTGTAAGTTTTCGATAAACTCATGAGCCTTTTTCCTCCCCCTTTAAAGGGGGAGGACACCGACATAGTCGGATGGAGGGGGCAGATACCCTCATAACAGCTGGTACCTGTCAACGGGTGGCAACTTAAGTGACTGAATTAACATATGTTTGCATTAGCAAAAAGTTCACCATTGGAAGATAAATCATTTAAATCAATTTCACCCTATTTAGACCATAAAAGTAAAATAAAAGTATAATGATTCCTACAGTGTTCGATTTATAGTCAATGGGAGGGTACCATGACAGAGGAAAAGAAATCGCAGGGCGGGTTCAAAATATTTTTGGGGGTGCTGGTGACGATCTACGGCATCGCCACCGCGCTGGTTGCCTACCAGTCAAGTGAGCTGGGCTCAAAGGCCACCGAAATGACCTTCGTTGGGCTGATGGAGCTCACCCAGGGCAATGATGCCTACGCCGTAGCCGACACCGAATACAATCAATCCTACGATGCCATCACCCAGGTCTACCTGCTGGAAGAAACCGGCGGCAGCCAGGTGGCCATCGATATCTGGCTCGATACGCTCACCGATGAAGCCTATGATGCCTATCTGCGGTCGGACGATGTGGATGACCAGTATTACGATGAACTGTACGCCTACCCCAACGATTTGTACGATAACGCCTTCCTGGCCTATCAGACCGCCCAGGAATATGCGGAAATCGGTTCCCAGTACGAACAGATCGCGTTAATGATGGCGATGGGCCTGGCGTTTGTCGGCTGGGCATCCATCCTGGATGGGGCTAAACTGCTGCGCACCGTTTTTGCGATCCTCGCCTTGCTGGTGCTGGCAGGCGCAGTCTATCTGTGGTGGACGACGTCTTCGGTCCCCTTATCACCAGAGGTCTTGCCCCTGCCGTTGATCGAGTAATCGACTAAAGCGGTTGCGAGAAATCTCGTGATGTGCTTTGCGTGGGCAGCCCGGGTGCCTGCCCTGAACAATCGACTCACGCCACTCAATCAGGGTCGAGTGATTCCGGGTCATCGTTGCCGGGGTCCTGCGGGTCAGAGTCCGCCCCCAGTGGGTCTTGCACAATTTTCAAGAACGATTCTCGTTCATCATCGGAAAGCTGGTCGCCCCACCACGAACGGAATTCAAACCGGTCCTTTTCCGGGGTTGCATCGATGCGTTTGCCAAAAATATCTTGCCATAGATCGTTAATTTCATCCCGGAATCCCCAATAAAACCCGAAGATGACAGCCACAATCACATAGATCACACCGCATGACATTTCCTGCATAGCATTTCTACCTGAGAACAAAGGTTGGTTTACTTTCCTATTTCAAGGATAGCAGAAATTAACTGCCAAAAAGTGTTAATCGCATCCTGTGCAGCAGGCCATCGGCCGCATGAAGATGCGCGCCAGGACGGTG
>DATHZS010000040.1:0-11464 GCA_035458505.1 Anaerolineales bacterium
GGTGAAGCTCTGCGAGGTCGGGCCGCCGGCCACAAAGGTCAGCGTGCCGCTGACATCCGTGTAATCGCGGTCCGGTCCAGCCGTGCCGGGTTCACTATAAAAGTCCACGCTGACTTCAGCAGGATCATCCGGAGATGCACCTATTTCGCGGGTCAGTTTGACGGTCACGAGAGCCTGTCCGCCCTCGGTGACTTCGTATGCGTTAGCCTCGAAGGTGACCAGCAGTTCCGGCACTTCGGCCACACCGTACAGGGCGACGTCATCCATGTAGTTGGTGAACGCCTGCCCGGCGTTGAAGACGCCGAAGGCCCAGCCATGCACCTCTGTCAGGGTGAATCCGTCATTGGGTGCACCGTTGCCGACTTCCTTGCGGTTCATGGTACTGAAGGGGATTTCGAAGTGCTGCCAGCCGCTGAAGTCATCGATGATATTGATCGAGTAGCGTTCGGCATCATCAGTGGTCGAACCCGGATTGCGGTTGTCCAACACGTCGATGAACAAGATCGAGCCGGTGTTGTTGCCGTACAGCCAGAAGCTCATACCTTCGTAGGCGCTCCAGTCCTGGGGCACCCAGGTGTCCAGGGCTGCGTTTTCAAAGGCGTGGATGACACCGGCGAACCCGAAGTTATCGTTCACATTCGTGTCGACCTGCAGGACCGAATTGCCGGCCGGGGCCTCAGGGACCGGCGCCGCCGGCGTGGTCGAGGTGCTGATCGCGACCGTGCTATTGGGGTCATTGAAGGTCAAAAAGCCGATGGCGTTGCCGTCCGTGTCCGCGCCGGCCGGCAGCCCGGATTCGAAGTCATCGATGATCTTGGGTCCGAGTTCAAAGTTATCGAAGTAGACAACGTCTGAACCAAAAGGCAGGACGATCGCCCAGGCCCAGATCTCGGTCAGCGTGAAGCCGTCGTCTGGGGCGCCACCAGGCTGGAAGTCGGTTGCCCGGGTGAAGTCGCTGAAGGGAATGCTGATATGCTTCCATCCGACCGTGTCGTCGATGAAGACATAATCAAACCGCTCGGATGTGTCAATGGCGGGATCCGAGCGGTTGTCTGAGATTTCAGCCTGGTAAGCCAGCCCGCTGCCGGTGCCGTAAAACCAGAAATCAAAAGATGTGTAATTGATCCAGTTCTGCGGTCCAGCTACAGTGAAGTCGTTACCAAAACCACCGAAATCAATGACGTTATAATCCGCGCTCAGGATCTCGTTGTCTCCCGCCTGGTCCGGCAGGGCCAGCGCATCCGTGTCGGCGACGATCTGGGTCGTTGTGGTTACGGTGCTGGCTCCATTAAAAACAAACCAGCCGGACGGTGTGCCGCCTTCGAAATCTGCCAGTGCCAGGCCTCCGGCCGCGCCGGCTGGGGCTGTAAGGAGTGTTCCCACAAAAAATATTGTGATGAAAACTCCTAGAACCCGTTTGAGTGAAATTTTTGCCATCATTATTTTCTCCTTTTTGCGAATAAAAATACTTGTGAAGGTAAAAAATGGGAGCGCTCCCATAAATCTTTGGAAAAAACAGCCTTTTTCAGCTGTAAATTAATTTTATGAATTTTGAATGATCAAATTAAAGGACAGATGTCACGATTCGCGGGGGTCAGTTATCATGAGTATGTCGGAATGGAACTTTCTCAACCTTCTCAATCATTATGCTGCCTGGACTTTGTTTGCAGCACCCCAGGGTATTTTATGGTAATTCTAAGGGAGCGATAGGCCAAACCGCCACATTTTTATTCCAAATCTTGCTTGTTTTGTATAATTGTACCATTGGTCGCTCACAAATCGCAACTACACTTTCCGGATGGCGCATGCATGGACACTCAGGACATGTTTATCAATACGGATCAGGGCAGGCTGTTTGCCCGGCTCTGGCAGCCCGGCAGCCCCCGCGTAGACAAAGCCCCGATCCTCCTCTTCCATGATTCGCTGGGCTGTGTGGCGCTGTGGCGCACCTTCCCGGCCGCGTTGAGCCAGGCCACTGGGCGAACAGTCATCGCCTACGACCGCCTGGGCTTCGGAAAATCCGCCCCGCATCCTGGGCGGCAGCGTCAGGATTTCATCCATCGAGAAGCCGACAAAACCTTTCCCATGCTGTGCCAGCAGCTGCACATGGATCAGTTCATCGCGTTTGGGCACAGCGTCGGCGGCGGGATGGCCGTTCACTGCGCGGCGAGGTTTCCGGAGGCGTGTCGGGCTGTGATCACCGAATCGGCCCAGGCATTTGTCGAAGAGCGCACCCTGAACGGGATCCGCGACGCCCGGGCGGCATTTGCCCAGTCGGCGAATGTGGCGCGGCTGGAACGGTATCACGGTGATAAAGCCCAATGGGTGCTGGACGCCTGGATCGACACCTGGCTGTCGCCGGAATTCAGCGATTGGTCTCTGGAAGAGGTCTTACCGCACGTGCACAGCCCGCTGCTGGCGATCCACGGGGATCAGGATGAGTATGGCTCCGTGCGCAATCCTGAATTCATTTGCCAGCATGCCGGGGGTCAATCCACCCTGAAGGTCCTGCCTGGTTTAAGGCATGTGCCGCACCGCGAAGACGAGGGGGCAGTCGTTGAACTCGTGGCAGGGTTTCTTGAAACAGCGTTGGACGAATCGGAAAGAGCTTCAATGCAATAGATGAGCGGGGACAGGATTGGAAGGTCATGGCGATTTAACTTAAAATCCCGGTGAAAACAGGCTGCAAATCTCAAAAAATGAGTATACTATCTGCATAACAATCCTAAGGAGACCTATGTCAAAAGATAAATACCAAACCATGGGACAGCAGTTCGGTCGGCGTTCATGGGCCGAACCGTGGAAGATCAAGATGGTTGAGCCGATCAAAATGATCGGCCATGCCGAACGGGTAAAGGCCGCGGAAGAAGCCGGATTCAACACCTTCCTGCTGCGCTCGGAGGATGTCTATATCGATCTGCTGACGGACAGCGGCACCAGCGCGATGAGCGACCGCCAATGGTCTGGCATGATGCTGGGTGACGAAGCCTACGCCGGCAGCAAGAATTTCTACGCCCTGGAGGCGGCCATCCGGGACTATTACGGCTACAAGTATATTGTTCCCACCCACCAGGGCCGCGGCGCTGAACATCTCATCAGCCAGGTGGTGATCGAGAAAGGGGATTATATTCCCGGAAATATGTATTTCACCACTACCCGCCTGCACCAGGAACTGGCCGGCGGCACTTTTGTGGATGTGATCATTGATGAAGCGCATGACCCCCAGCACCAGCACCCCTTCAAGGGCAACGTGGACCTGGACAAGCTCCAGGCGCTGATCGACAAGGTCGGCGCTGATAAGATCCCGTATGTCAGCCTGGCGGGCACAGTCAATATGGCCGGGGGGCAGCCGGTCAGTATGGCCAACGTGCGCGCCCTGCGCCAGCTGTGCGACAAGCACGGCATCGCCATTTACCTCGACGCCACCCGCATGTATGAAAATTCCTTCTTCATTCAGGAACGGGAAGAAGGGTATGCGGATAAAACCGTGGCCGAGATCCTGAAAGAATTTTGCAGCTACACCGACGGCGCCTGGATGAGTGCCAAGAAGGACAACCTGGTCAATATCGGCGGCTGGCTGGCGGTAAACGACGAAGATGTCTTTGACCAGGCCCGCAACCTGGTGGTGGTCTACGAAGGGCTGCACACTTATGGCGGTATGGCCGGGCGCGATATGCAGGCGCTCGCTATCGGGATTGCCGAGGGCGTGGAGGATGACCAGATCGCCGCCCGCGTTGGCCAGGTGCGCTACCTGGGTGAGCTGCTCCTGGGATGGGGTATCCCGATCATGGAACCGATCGGCGGGCACGCCATTTTCCTGGATGCTAAACGCTTTTACGCGCACATTCCGCAGGACCAGTTCCCGGCCCAAACGTTGGCGGCCGAGCTGTACATGGATTCGGGCGTGCGCTCGATGGAGCGCGGCGTGGTCAGCGCCGGTCGCAACCCGGAAACCGGCGACCACCGCTACCCGGCGCTCGAACTCACCCGCCTGACGATCCCCCGCCGGGTGTACACCCAGGCACACATGGATGTCGTCGCGGAGAGCATCAAAGCGGTGTTTGATGTGCGCGAGCAGACCAAAGGTCTCGAGATGGTCTACGAGCCGGCCTACCTGCGATTCTTCCAGGCACGGTTTAAGAAGCTGTAAGAATACAGATTGCAGCGAAACAGGGGTTTATTTAAAAAATCAGCCGGGTGAGGGTTTACTCGTTCAGCTGGTGGGTTGGTCTTGTTTGCGGGCGGGCATGGCCTGCCCCTAAGGAAGTTGATGAAAAAAAGACCGCTATTTTTGGCGGTCTTTTGATTTTTATTCCTTTTCAGCTTTCCAAAATCGTTTTGCTGGGCTACTATTAAACCAGGCCGTTGAGCGCAAGGAACTTGCTCTCCACCAGTCCCAGGCGAAGGCAACCATGAGATCGAAAATCAACTCAAGCAATCCGTCCGAATTTGTGTTTTATGCAGTCCTGATATTTATTGTGGGCTGGCTGGTCTACACCTATCAGGTGGTTATCGGCCCGCTGATCATCTCTGCGCTGATCGCATATTTGATCTACCCCGGGGTCACCTGGCTTTCCAACCGTACCAGGATTCACCGGCGGCGGATTGTGCTGGTGGTTTATATCCTCTTCCTGGCGAGCTTTGTTTGGGCTGTGATGTACCTTGTGCCTGTCATCGTCAATCAGGCTAATTTGCTCGCCTCCCAGTTGGATAATCTGCCGCACCAGTTCGAAATGCTGCAGCATGACCTGGAGAGGTGGTTGGGGATTACCCTTCCTCTCGAAGCGTTAACCGCAGATATTGAGGATGATATCAGCCAGATGCTGAAACCAGAAAGGGCCTTTCAGTTTATTCGGCGGGCAACTACGAATATTGTCTGGCTGGTGGTCATTTTTATCACCACCTTTCACCTGTTGCGGGATTGGGCACATCTTCGTGAATGGTTTTTTGGTTTGCTCCCGGAGCCTGGCAGGTCAGAATACCGGCAGCTGCATCAGGAGATCAAGAAAGTGTGGCGGTCGTATCTGCGCGGCCAGCTGCTGATTATGTTCCTGCTCGGATTATTTTCCGGAATTGGAGCAGCATTGATTGGTTTGCCGAACGCGTTGCTGCTTGGTTTCCTGGCTGGCACTCTCGCCCTGATTCCCAGCTTAGGCCCATTCCTGGCGACGGCCATCGCGGCCCTGGTGGCCTGGACTCAGGGTTCTACCTATCTCGAATTGTCGAACCTGACAGTGACACTGCTTGTGGTTGTGATCTTTGTTTTTGTGCAGATGCTGGAAGGTTTTTATCTTACGCCCCGCATCATGTCAACGCGGGTGCGGCTGCATCCGGGCATTGTGATGGTCGCGATTGTCAGTACCCTGTTTACCCTGGGTGCCCTGATCTCTGTGATCATTGTGCCAATCATCGCCTCGCTGATCCTTGTCGCTCGTTTTGTTCGCCGCAAGCGTGCTGGCCTTGATCTCTGGCCGCTGACGGATTCCCTTGAACGCACTTCATAGATAGATCGAAGCGATCCGGTCGGGGGTATACTTAAGCAGCTGTTTTATGCCATTTTGAAATCAATGCCGTGCCTGGAGAAACCAGCACAATTTAATCGAATACAGCAGGGATGATGGAGAGTCAGATGATACCTCAGGCAAAATTTGGCCGTACCGGGCACACCAGCAGCCGGATCATCTTCGGTGGGTATGCGCTCAGCGAAGCCACCCAGGACGAGGCGGACCGCGTTCTGCAAATCTTGCTGGAATACGGGATTAACCATATCGATACCGCAGCCCTATATGGCAAGGCTGAGGAATGCATCGGCCGATGGATGGCCCATCACCGCCAGGATTTCTTCCTGGCTACCAAAACCCGCAGCCGGACCTACGAAGGCGCCTGGAAAAATCTGCTCCGCTCCCTGGAACGCCTCCAGGTGGACGAAATCGATTTGTGGCAAATGCACGGCCTGACCGGGGCTGCTGGATGGGAGCGGGCCATGGAGGGGACCCTTCAGGCTTTTATAGAAGCGCGTGATCAGGGATTGGTGCGCTTCCTGGGCGTGACCGGGCATGGTGTCAAAGCCCCGGTGATGCACAAACAGAGCCTGGAACACTTTGATTTTGATTCGGTCATGCTGGCGCATAACTTTTCCCTGATGCAAAACCCGCGCTATGCGGCCGAGTTCATGGAATTGGCTGAGTTATGCCAGGATCGCCAGGTTGGCCTGCAGACGATAAAATCCATCTCCCGGCGCAAGTGGGGAGACCAGCCGAAAACCCACAACACCTACTTTTACCAGCCCATCGAAGACCAGGGGGCAATCGACAAGGCGGTGCATTGGGCCTTGGGCCTGCCGGAAAGTTTTGTGATCACTGCCGGGGATATGCAAATCCTGCCGAAGATGCTCGACGCGGCCAGCCGGTTTGAGACGCGGCCAACGGATGCGGAAATGAACGCGCTGGTTGATCAGCTTGGCCTCCGGCCGATCTTCTCCTAACTCCCCAGCCCCATCAGGCTGCTGATCACATTCATCTCGCCGACATGGTGGTAGGAATGAGTCAGCCCATGGTTCATCAGGCATTGGGCCTTGCTCCAGCCGGTGTAGTTCTCCACCAGCCCTTCCGCCCGGGGCCCGGCCAACCCTTCACCAATCAGCACAAGCTCCACCCGTTCCCGGCTCAGGGTCTCCCCCAGGTCTGCCAGCTTCAGACCTGCCACGATTTCCAGGGTGGTCTTGCGCACCGCATTGGAATACCCGCGCAGTGCCTTCAAGTCGATCTGCTGGCTGAGTTGGTCCACTTCGTCCAGGGTCATCTCAAAGCCGTTGTGCCGGAGGGGGATGCCCAACTTGTCCAGCCAGCCGCCGGCATCCAACACCTGGGGTTGGTCACCGACGAAACGGGTCAGGGCGGAATCTTCCACGCGGGTCAGGTGCCAGAGATTCCAGGCAAGCGAGTTTACCTGCGGGTGTGGGCGTTGGCGCATCAGGTCTTCCGGCACGTCTTCCCAGACGACATACAGCCAGAAATCGTATAAGACATTATGCCGGATCAGAAATAAGTCAAATTCGTTCATGGCGCGCTCCTGTTTGAACATGCTCAGTATAATCGAAATTTTATGCAGGATAACCCGTCTTGCTCAGACGGGTGGAGCAAAGCTGGCGATCTTTTCATCACCGCGCCTCGGGTATTTGCAGGTCTTTTGCAAGCAGTCCAGATTTCTTCAACAGGGATATGCGGTTTTTACCGGTAGAGGGTTGCAGGCTGCTGCTTCAACAATTCGCCCTCGTTATGGGCTCCGGAAACTTGTTAGCTGATTGTTCGGACCTGCATGGTATTGGTGGTCACAACTCCGGTCAGATAGGTGGAAAGGAAGATCAGCGCGAAGGGGATCCAGGTTCCCAGCCAACCTCTGAACATGTCCAGATTCCCCATGATCAAGAGGGCGACAACAAAGAAGTCCACCAGGATGACAAACCCAACGAAGATCAGGGCAGTTTGGAGCGGGGTGGTGTAATTGAACATCTTGAAGTACGATCGTGAGACGATGGCGAAGAATACTGGAGCACCGATGGCATGAACGATCAGGGCGGTCTTCGTTTCCATGGTTGCCATCCCGATCCCCATTGTCGCGGCGCACATGGCCCATCCGATAAAGGCATGTGCCAGAATAGCGATGATTTTGCGGTTCATTTTTTACTCCTTTTTTTGAACGAAACGCGGTTTCAGTTCGATCAAAATCGACTCCGTGATTCTGATGGTGAGGGACAATCCCTCATGTTTGGCGGTTTCAGTCTGAAGAGAACCAACTCTGCCGAAGTGGAGCAAATCATCATTTTTATCTTAGCACAAATTCAGGCGAATTAAGTGCGTTACACCGTCGATTATTGCAGTATGGCGCTTTTTATCATTCTCATTTTTGGGGCAAAAATTACGGCCTGCCGACATATATAATGAGAGTCAACTAAGAACTTTATTGATTGCGCTTATTTTATAAAAATTTAATTTGACAAAATAAGTAAAATTGGTTATAAATAGATATAAGCGCTTGGGTTGCCCCCCTCAACTCAAGTGCTTATTTTTTTCTGTCTTCCATCTATCCCAACTCACACCGTGTATTCCCTTCGTTTTTCAGCATTGCATCAGCTTTTTCAGGCACAGTTCACACTGGTGACGGTATATCAAGGTTATGTTAGAATCCCTGGATAGGTTCTACGCCTGTTCCGCAAAGAGCAGAGCAAAGGAAATCTTTCGGATTGAATTGGAGGTATTTTGGGCAGTAACGGCAACCAGCCCACACAGCTGATTTTGGCATCTAATTCACCGCGCCGAAAAGAACTGCTCCGGTTGAGCGGATGGTCATTCCGCATCCTGCCAGCTGATGTGGATGAGACTCCACGGGAAGCAGAGGCGGCCGACCGCTATGTGCTTCGCCTGGCCCAGGAAAAAGCCCGGGCTGTAGCTGGTCAGGCACGCCCGGGGGAATGGATCGTGGCTGCAGATACCACTGTAGCCGATGAAGCGCTTATTTTGGGCAAACCGCAAGATGCTGACGAAGCGATGTTGATGCTCCTGGGCCTGCGAGGCAGGGTGCACCAGGTATATACTGCCGTGGCTGTGTTCGACCCTCATTCAGGCCGGATGCGCACTGAACTCGCGGCCACCAATGTGCCGATGCGCTCGTATACCCACCAGGAGGTTCAGGCGTATATTGCCACCGGAGACCCGTTTGATAAAGCAGGCAGCTATGCCATCCAGCATCCGGAATTTCGCCCAGTGGAAGCACTGAGCGGCTGTTATGCCAACGTGGTTGGCTTGCCGCTCTGTCATCTTGCCCGGGCGCTGCAATCCTTCGGCTTGCCAACTGTACCCGACCTGCCTTTAAGATGCCAGGCGTATCTTCAATATGATTGCACTGTGTATTCTCAAGTGCAAGAAGGAGAATTATGAAATTCAGCGCTCAGAAAGTTGCCGCGCTTATTACTGTTTCATTGATTGGCTTGCTGCTGGTTTTGGCGGCCTGCTCACTCAACCCGGAAAACTCCACCACCGGGACGGATTCTCCCGCAATTAATGGCACCGCTTCCCAGGGAGAGCCGGGTGAGATCGTCCCGACGATTGTTTCGGTGCCAGATCCCAGCGCCGCGGCGCGCAGTTATCTGGCAGCCTGGGACAACTTTGAATACGAAACCATGTACAACATGCTCACCACCCTCAGTCGGGATTCGATCTCGCTCGAGGCGTTCTCAAACCGCTATCTGGAGGTCGAACAGCAAGTCGTGCTGACTGGCATCGACTATGAAGTGCTCCAGACCCTCACCAGCCCAAATTCTTCCCAGGTGGGGTACCGCGTGGTGCTGCATTCGTCTGTAGTCGGTGATCTGGAAGTGCAAACCCAGATGGCTCTTGGCCTGGAGAGCGGGCAGTGGAAGGTGATTTGGGATGACAGTATCATCATGCCTGAGCTGGCTGGAGGAAACCGCCTGAGCATGGAAACCATCTGGCCGACACGCGGCATTATTTACGACCGTAACGGGAATACTCTCGCAGCAGACACTCGTGCAGTCGCCCTGTCGGTGATTCCCTCCGCCATCGAAGAAGACCAGGAAGATTCCATTGTCGGGGCGATTGCAGCCGTCTCTGGTTTGCCGGCCCCCTATTGGAGCGCAAAGGTCTTTAATGAGGATAACCCCTTTATCATTCCGCTCCTTGAAGTTTCTTTCAGCCAGTTTGAGGAATACGAACCGCGCCTGTCCCGGCATTATAACGCCATGGCGGCCGAGGTGTTTGATACACACCTGTCTTATCTGAACGAGGCCGGGGCGCATTCAACCGGCTGGGTTGGTCCGATCCCGGCGGAGGATGTCGGTGAGTGGGCCAGCAAGGGCTACCCGTTTGGAGCCACGATTGGCCGCAGTGGTGTGGAAGCCTGGGGTGAAGAAATGCTCGCTGGGCGGCCGAGCGCCGACCTGTATGTGGTCACGCCGGATAACCTCCTGCTCACCCGCCTGGCAACGACTTCAACGGTCCCATCCCAATCGATTTATACGACTTTGGAAGAAGATTTACAGGTTTGGGCGCAGCTCTCGCTGCAAGGTTTTACCGGGGCGGTGGTGGCACTGGAGCGCGATACTGGTCGGGTGCTGGCAATTGCTTCTTCTCCTACCTATGATCCCAACTATGCTGATTCGAATAACCCTAACAGCTTGTGGGGCAATTATTTCCCCGATAACCAGGGACGTTTCTTCAACCGGGCGACCCAGGGCCAATATCCGCCCGGATCGATCTTCAAGGTGATCTCTCTGTCGGCGGCCCTTGAAACCGAGCGCTTTGAACCGAATGATGTGTTGGAGTGCGGCTATTATTGGTATGGCCCCGGCAATGTGGAACTGACCGATTGGACTCTGGAAAAAGAACGCCCTGCCAGCGGTAACCTGACCTTGGTCGAAGGCCTGATGCGCTCTTGCAATATCTGGTTCTACCAGGTCGGCTATGATCTGTACACCTCCGGGAATGTCGATGCGGTTGCCGAGATGGCACGCGGTTTTGGGCTCGGCACCCCTACCGGGATTGATATCTTCCCGGAAGCAAGCGGCCAAATTGTCAATCCGGATGACCAGGAAGGCGCAGAACCCTGGTTCAATGCGGTCCAGCAGTCCATCGGGCAGAGCAGCACCACCATCACCCCGATCCAGGCCGCAGTGTATACTGCCGCGCTGGGCAATGGCGGAACCCTGTACCGCCCGCAGATGATCGAGCGGGTGGAAAATACTGCCGGAGAAGCTACTTTTGAGTTTACCCCAGTGGTCAACGGCCAACTCCCGGTCAGCCAGGAGACCCTGGCCGTGGTCCGCGAAGGGATGCTGCTGGTGACCCAAAACACCCGCGGGACAGCGTACTTCACGTTTGTCAACCGCCCGATCAAGGTCTGGGGCAAAACGGGTACCGCACAGACCGGGACCGGCTCAGACCCGCATGCCTGGTTCATCGGGTATACCGATGAACGCAACGAGAACCGGCCGGACATCGCGATTGTAGTGCTGGTCGAAACTCAGGGAGATGGTTCAGAATTTGCTGCGCCGATCTTCCGCCGGCTGATGGAAGTCTATTTCTATGGGCAGCCGCAGGGTAGCTTCCCCTGGGAAACCCGAATCGGGGAGATCAACGAGCGTTACTTCATGACCCCCGAAGAATTGGAAGCCTTAGAAGCCCAGGAAGCGGCTGAAAATGAAGCCAATCAGAATGATGGTAATTAGCATGAAAGAGGTTTATGACAGAAAAGATTGTTAGAGGCAGAGTTGTTCGTTCTCAGTCTGGATTTTTCACCCTGGATACCAAAGAAGGCGAGGTGGTTGCTCGCTTGCGGGGCCGTCTGAAAAGAGGACGAAAGACCGGAGATTTGATCGCAGTCGGTGACTGGGTGCAGGTGTCCATCATTGATGAGGATACCGCCATGATTGAAGAGGTGGAAGAACGCG
>DATHZS010000041.1:0-8886 GCA_035458505.1 Anaerolineales bacterium
GGAATGTACCGTGTTCCTTTTCCAGCTCGATCATTTTCTGGGCATTGCTCGCAATCGCCGCCAGCTTGCGCCGGTTGCGGATCAGGCGCGTGTCCTGCGCCAGCTGTTCGAGTTCCGGCTCGACCAGGTCGGCAATCTTGTGCGTATCAAAGTTCCAGAACGCCTCGCGCGTGCCGGGCCATTTGGCCTCGACCACCTGCCAGGACATCCCGCTCTGGAAAACGGCTTTGGACATCACTTCCAGGTAATCATCTAAAGATTTTGCATCTATTTGTTCGGGGGGTGATTTAGCAGGCATTCAGTCTCCTCTGGGTTGGTAATCAGGATTAGTATTCAGACACGGCAAGCTGGGAGTTTCTTTCCAATCAGACTTCTTTTTCAGCCCTCCATCTGAAATCTTATTCGCCATGTCAACGATGATCAAGGCCACCTGTTCAAAGAAGCTCGTCAGAGTGTAATTGAACTCCATTTGCCCATCCTCGCTCAAATCGTAGCGACCGCGCAGATACACCTTCCCAACGGGCTCATCTCCAGAGATCCGCCCTGCATCCAACTGGAACTCCACCACCATGGTATAGCAGCCTTGCCCGGTTTTGTCCTCATCTGTCATCTTGCTCTCCTGCGAATACGTCTATGCTGGTAGTGGTTGTGTGGTTAAAATGCTCCCGGCCTGTATCCCTCGCAGGCCGGGAGAACTTACCTATCAGGCAGTAATCTAATCAAGCCTCCTTTTTACTGGCCACTATTCCTGCCGGGCAGGTGAATCGTCATATTGCCGTTCACCCCGGGCCAGGCAAAGAACGGCTCCTCGAAATCACACTCGGGCTGCTCGTCCACCGGGCCCTCTGGACCCCATGCCACCAGTCCAACCAGGTCATCTTCTGCCTTTGGCCCACCGTCGGAAGCGGTGAATTTGGCATATTTCCCTACCCATTCCGGAGCATCGACCGTATCTGCCACCCGCACCACAATCGCCACAGTTGGCAGGCCCATGTATTCTCCAAGGGCTCCGCAGATCGGCTCGCCAATCCAGCCGCCAAAGTCCTTTGGTTTGTCAACCGTATAGCTCTTATACCTGAACATCCCTTCGGCTTTGCCATCCTCGTCAATCGTGATATTCATTTCGCCCCAGGCCCAGCCAGTCAGAAGATCGGGAGGGTAGGGATAGTTAATCCCCCCTGTCACCCTTAACTTGGCTGCCGCATTGACCGCAACCACGCTGGCCACCAACAAAATCAAAACCAAAACAAAGACCAAACTCCATTTTCGCAGTTTCATATTTTCTCCTTTCGCCACACAAAATACTGCCTGTGCTTCATCCTACAAATAAAGCGCTTAAGAAGCGCTTAAAGGGTTAAATTTGGGTTTTCCTTTTATTTTCTGTATAATGAATGAAAGATGTCAACGATTGGCATGGGGTTTAGCCATCATTGACGCGATTCAAAGAGGAGGAGCTCATGCTGGAGATTCGCACTTTTGGCGGACTTCAGCTCACCACGGGTGGTCAAACGATCACCGGCCTCGCATCCCGGAAAGCTGAAGCGCTGCTCGTTTATCTGGCCGTCACCGGCAGACCACATTCCCGCGAAATCCTGGCCAATTTCTTCTGGGACGAACGTTCCCAAACCCAATCCCTCGCAAATTTACGCACCGTGCTGTCCAGTTTGCGGCAGAACATCGGAGACTATCTCGAGATCTCCCGCGAGTACGCCGCGATTAGCCCGGATGCCGAAGTCTGGCTCGACCTGCAGGAGTTCGAACAGCAGCTCGGCGCTGCTCACCTGGAAAAGGCTATCTCTATCTACCATGGCGAATTCCTGGAAGGCTTCAACATCCGCGACAGCCGCGGCTTTGAGGACTGGCAGCTGCAGGAGCGCACCCGCTGCCAGAAACGCCTCCAGGAAGGCTTGCATGCCTGGGTCCTCTATCATATTGAGCGCGGCAGTTTCCAGGAGGGCATCACTTATGCTGAGCAGCTCCTGCGGATCGACCCGCTCGACGAAGCCGCCCTGCGCCAGTTATTGACCCTGCTGACCCTCAGCGGCCAGCGGGCCGCCCTCACCCGGTGCTATGAGGAGTTTTGCGCCCTGCTCGAGTCAGAGCTCGGCGTCGATCCCTCTCGTCAAACCCAGGACCACTACCAAGCTCTTCTCGATGGCAGCCTGGACCACATCCTTAGTTCCGATGCCCCGCTCCTCGATGTCCAAAAGATCCGCGCCGTCGGTGACTGCCCTTACCGCGGTCTGGCCCACTTCCGCGAAGTCGATGCCCCCTTCTTTTTTGGCCGCGAAACCTTCACCGACCATCTGCAAAACGCCATCCACAACGGTTCCGTCGTGACCGTCATTCTGGGTGCCTCCGGTGCCGGGAAATCCTCTGCCGTCTACGCCGGGCTGCTGCCCAGGCTGCGCCAGGCCGGCAGCTGGCAGATCATCTCCCTGCGACCCGGCCGGCAGCCTTTCAACCGGCTGGCTGCCGCTCTGGTCCCTTTCATTGGGCCCGGGCCGGCAACCTCCTCTCATCTGGATTCTGTCGAGACGCTGGCCTTCGAATTTCAGCACACTCCCGGCGCCCTGAAACAATCCCTGTATGACATGCTCGCTGCCAACCGGAAGCGCAACATCCTCCTCCTGATTGACCAGTTTGAAGAACTCTACACCCTCTGCCAGCAATCCGAGGTTCAGCACCGCTTTTTGGACGAACTCCTGGATGCCGTGCATGGCAATCCTATCAAGCCAGGGAATGGCGTGGTGCTGATCCAGACCCTGCGGGCAGATTTCATGGGACAGGCGCTGGCCTACCGGCCTTTTGCCGATACCATGCAAAAGTCCTCTTTAATGTTGCTGGGACCGATGACCCGGGACGAACTGCGCATGGTGATCGAAAAACCCGCCGAGAAGCAGGGTGCCGCTTTCGAACCGGGCCTCGTGGAGCGCATTTTGAATGATGTCGGCGAAGAACCCGGCAACCTGCCCCTGTTGGAATTCGCCCTCACCTTGCTGTGGGAGCGTCTCGATCAAGGCTGGTTCACCCACACCGCCTACGAAGACATCGGTCATGTCGCCGGCGCCCTGACCCGCTATGCCGAGGAAGTCTTCAGCACATTGAATGAGAGCGAACAGGATCAGCTCCGCAGGATCTTTGTCCAGTTGGTGCAGCCTGGGGAAGGCGCCGAGGACACCCGCCGGGTTGCCGCCCGCGAGGAACTGGTTGGCACCGACTGGGATCTGATCCAGCATCTGGCGGATAAACGCCTGGTCGTCACCAATCTCGACCAGGAAGGGGGGCAGACCGTGGAGGTTGTTCACGAAGCCCTCATCCGCAGTTGGGACCGCCTGGGCAGCTGGATGGAAGAAGACCGTGCCTTCCGCACCTGGCAGGAGGGCTTGCGGATGGCCATCCGCCAGTGGGAAGAAAACCAGGAAGATGAGGGCGGATTACTGCGCGGCCGTCCGCTGGCACAGGCCGAAGCCTGGCTGACAGAAAGACCCACTGAGCTAAGTGCCGCAGACCAGCACTTCATCCAGGGCAGCATGGATTTGCGCGACCGGCGAGAGCAGGAAAGGGCCCGCCTGAGAAGAAGCATCTTTGCAGGGCTGGGCGCGGGCCTCGTGATCCTGATGATCCTGGCCGGGGTCGCCTTTTACCAGAGAAACCAGTCTCTTGAAGCCTACAGCATGAGCGTGGCCGCCCATGTGCAAAATGCCCTCGATATTAAAAAGAACGATCTGGCTTTGAGCCTGGCTCTGGCTGCCTCTGAGATTCAAAATCCCCCACCGATTGTCGCCCGAATGCTGCGTCAGGCGGCCTATACTCCCGGCCCTGTGGCTCAAATTGACATCCAGGAAACTTTCGGGATGGATCAAATGCCGTTCAGCATGGCGGTCAGTCCTACAGAATTCGTTTCCTTAATCGGATTCCATGACGGCACACTCATCCTGTGGGATGTGCTGGATGCACGTGAAATTAGCCGTTTAGAAGGCCACACTGAAATAATTGCAGACGTGGCCTTCAGCCCGGATGGCAAAACCGCATTATCGGGTTCTTACGATACGACTGTGATTCTATGGGATCTCGAAACGGGGAATATATTACAGCAATTCAAAGGTCACAGTGGCTGGGTGCGGTCGGTATCTTTTAGCCCGGATGGAAAAACGGTGGCATCTGGCGGGTTCGTTGGCACAGAAGCAATCCATGTAACCAATCCTGGTGAGCTCATTGTTTGGAATCCTGCCAATGGTGAAGAGATTACTCGATTGGAAGGACATCCCAGCGCTTTGCAAGATATAGAATTTTCTCCAGATGGAAAAAATTTATTGGCTTCTTCTGGTTTTTTTGCTGCGATCAAAAACCCTGCCAGCCTATATTATTGGGATCTAGAAAACGAGGAGATCATCCACCAATTTGATTTGGAATTTGATGCTTATGATATCGCAATCAGCCCAGATGGGAAAATGGCTGTTTCGAGCTCGGGCGCGCGTGTCAAGCTATGGGATCTTGAGACCGGGAAAGAGATCACATCTTCCTCAGGGTTTTCAGGCATGCCTCGTTCTTTACAGTTAACTCAGGTCGGTGATCAATTGGCAACAATTGATTCCAATGGAACGGTATATATATTGTCCTTTCCGGGTTTTGAACTATTCTTTCAAGGGCAAATTCAACAGCATGAATTTGGGGATTGGTCTGACAGCAAACTTGCAATGACAAGAATCGCCCTGGGTCCACAAGGGAGATATGCCCTAACCGTTGCGTATGATAATACATTGGTCATCTGGGATCTCTGGAATGCCAGTGAAATCCGGCGGTTAATTGGACACGAATCCAATATTGGAGCGGTAGCAATCACACCCGATGGCAAGTACGCCCTCTCTGGTTCCGGCACCTTTTGCTTTTGCGGGATTCCTGACAAAGACAATTCCGTGCGGTTTTGGGATGTGGCAACCGGTGAACAAATCCATCTGCTTGAAGGCCACCAAGATCTGGTAACTATGACTCAAATGACCCCAGATGGGAAATTGGGGGTTTCCAGTTCCGTGGATGGTTCTGTCCGGGTTTGGGATCTGGAAACTGGGGTTGAATTGAAAGTCATTGAAAATGCCCATGCTGGTGGTGTATTTTCGGTATCAATTAGTCCCGATGGAAAAAAAATCTTGACTGGTTCAATGACTGCTGAAACATATCCAGATAGTGATGGCATAAAATTATGGGATCTGGAAACTGGAGAATTGCTCCATTATTACAACGAATATAATCAAAATAATCATGAATTAATATTCAATCCTGATGGTATAACCGCTTATGCAGAACATGTAGAGTTGGTTCAATTAGATTTACAAACCGGAGAGATGACTACGTTTCCTGCTGAGGTTTTCACCTGCTGTGTTGGATTCGATATCTCTTCTGATGGAAAAACTTGTTACAGCGCATCCAATAACGATACAGTGCTTCGCTCTTGGGACATAGAAACTGGAAAAATCATTCAGGAATATGGCGCTCATGGTGGAAACAGGACAAGAGTGGAATTGAGTGGTGATGATCAAGTTTTGTTTTCCAGTGCTATATTTGGCAGTTTGTATCTCTGGGAAATCCAAACTGGGGAGTTACTGCGTACCTGGAATGTTGGGGGGGTTAATTTTAATATTGATATGACGGATGATGGTTCACTAGCAATCACTCATGGACCAAACAACTCTGTTGTGATACAAAACCTTGCCCTGCCGCTGGAGATTGACCAGGTCAAAGCCTGGATTGAAGAGAACCGCGTGGTGCGGGATCTGACCTGCGAAGAGCGGCTCACCTACAGCATCGAACCGCTGTGCGATTGATCATCAAGCACTCTGTCGCATATTCCCCCGGCTGGCAGTCCCGGCCGGGGTTTTTTGCTTAAAAATAGTGTCCATTTCCATCCTCATTCTTATAAAACACAAATTGAATCTCTCCCTGCCGCGTGGTAGAATCAAAGTGAATCAAATTTACAGTTATGGAGCTTGAAATGACTGAAGGAAACGGCAAAAAAGACGTCGCCAGCTTCAAGGTGAAAGCCGGGCTGGCACAAATGCTTAAGGGGGGTGTGATCATGGACGTGGTCACGGCTGAACACGCCAAGATCGCCGAGGATGCCGGTGCAGTCGCCGTGATGGCGCTGGAGCGCGTCCCGGCGGATATCCGCGCTGATGGCGGCGTGGCCCGCATGAGCGACCCCGAACTGATCTATGGAATTATGGACGCGGTCAGCATCCCGGTAATGGCCAAGGTGCGCATCGGGCACTTCGTCGAAGCGCAGATCCTCGAGTCCATCGGGGTCGACTATATCGACGAATCCGAGGTGCTCACCCCGGCCGATGAAGCCCACCATATTAACAAGCACGGGTTCAAAGTTCCCTTCGTGTGCGGCTGCCGCAATCTGGGCGAAGCCCTGCGCCGCGTCGCAGAAGGTGCCGCCATGATCCGCACCAAAGGCGAGGCCGGCACCGGAGACGTGGTAGAAGCTGTCCGCCATGCCCGCTCGGTAATGGGTTCGATCCACCAGCTGCAAACCATGGCTGATGAAGAACTCTTCACCTATTCCAAAGAAATCGGCGCCCCCTACGACCTGGTCAGCCAGGTCAAAGAAATGGGCCGGCTGCCGGTGGTCAACTTCGCGGCTGGCGGGATCGCCACCCCGGCGGACGCCGCCCTGATGATGCAGCTCGGTGTGGATGGTGTGTTTGTCGGCTCCGGCATCTTCAAATCCGGCGACCCGGCCAAACGCGCCGCTGCCATCGTCAAAGCCACCACCCACTACCAGGACGCCTCCATCCTGGCAGAGATCAGCCGCAACCTCGGCGAGCCAATGGTCGGCCGGCAGGTCACCGATATCCCGGAAGAACAGCGCATTGCGGACCGCGGCTGGTAGGTAGATGCCCACAATCGGCGTACTGGCATTACAAGGCGACTTTGCCGAACACATCAAAGTCCTTCAACGTATCGGGGCCCAGACCCGGGAGATCCGCCTGCCCGCACAACTCGAAGGACTGGACGGCCTGATCATCCCTGGCGGGGAGTCGACCACCATCGGCAAGCTGGCCAAAGAGTATGGCCTGATCGAGCCGCTGCGGGAGTTTGGCGCGCACAAGCCGATCTGGGGCACCTGTGCGGGTGCAATTTTCTTATCCAAAGACGCCACCCGAGCCAAGCAAGGCCAGCCCTTGCTTGGCCTGATGGACGTCACCATCCAGCGGAACGCCTTCGGCCGCCAGGTGGACAGCTTCGAGATCAAAATGGATGTCCCCGCCCTGGCAAAGGTCGGGCAGGACAACCCTCCATTCAATGCCGTTTTCATTCGCGCCCCACGGATCGAATCGATTGACGCCGAGGATGTTGAAGTGATTGCTCAATTGGAGGACGGCACAATTGTTGCTGCCCAGCAAGGAAAGCTGCTAACGACCTCTTTCCATCCTGAATTGGATCAGGATGACCGGTTCCACCAGTATTTCCTCACCATGATCGACAACAATGCAACCTGAGATTTTGAACAAATCGATAAAAACAGGCGAGTGAGTAAATGATCAGACCGTTTGAACTGCTGGATTTGATGCTGCTGTACCGTTACCGCAAGCAAGGTGTCTATCTGGACAGCAGTTCAGTGCTCACAAAAGGCAAAGGCCTGATGCCGGTCAAAGCCGCCCTGGCGCCGATTACCGAAGCGATGGGGATTTACACCGGGGTCTACGAAGTCCCCGGCCAGCGCACCCGGTTGATCGGGCAGGCCAGCCATACCCCGGGCGCAGTGGACGCCCATCTCACCTTTCTCACCCCCGAAAAAGCCATCGAGCCCAGCGGCACCGCCGACCTGATAGAGTACCTGGTCAAACGGCTGGGGGAACACAAGGCCCAGGTGCTGGTGGCTGATGTAGATGAAAAGACCACCATCTTCGAAATCTTACGCAAACTCAGCTTCAGCATTTTTGCCCGGCAGCGCATCTGGCGCATCACCAGCATCCCCCGCAGTGCGGCGGCCAACCTCGCCTGGCGGGAAATGGTCTCGCAGGATGAGTTCAATGCCCGCAAGCTCTACCATGCAGTTGTACCGACGATGGTCCAGCAGGTCGAATCTCCTCCAAGCTATGGGATGAACCGCTGGGTATATTGCGACCAGGGGGAACTGCTCGGTTATACCGAGGTGATCCGGGGCACGGAGGGTGTGTGGGTGCAGCCCTTCATTCACCCCGAGATGGAAAATGTTGGAATGCACCTGACCAGTTTACTGGCCTCGCTGCTGCCCCGCGAGCGCCGCCCGGTCTTTGTCTGCCTGCGCAGCTACCAGGCGGGGCTCTCCACTTTCCTGGAAGACCTGAATGCGGAAGTGTCTGCCTCCCAGGCTGTTATGGTCCGGCGGTTGACTGCCATGGTCAAAAAGCCCGAACTGGCCGCCCTGCCTTCGATCAACGGCACCACCGAAGTCACCACGCCCTACAACCAGGCCCGTCAAATGGAGAACGGTCACAAGGTCAACAACAAACCCCAAGGGTCCTCCTGAACAATCCCGCGCATAGGTCAATTTGTCCTGGCTCCTGCTTGACCAGAGAAACAGAGTTGGTTATACTTTTCACACTCTGAAAGAGGGTCACACTCGAAAGAGGGTCACACTCTGAAAGAGGGTCACACTCAAGCCAGAGTGGCGGAACTGGCAGACGCGCGCGACTCAAACTCGCGTGTCCGTAAGGACTTGTGGGTTCGATTCCCACCTCTGGCATACCTAAGACTAAAACTGAACCCTAACGATATGGTTCGGTTTTTGTCTATATTAAGGTTTGATGGAAAAGAGAGAATGGAAAAATTTCAGATACACCTACCATCGAATGAAAAATCAAAACTTATCAAAGGTTAGAGTGTTGCACATTTAAA
>DATHZS010000042.1:0-5761 GCA_035458505.1 Anaerolineales bacterium
GACATCATAATGGACCGTGATACCTGCCTTGTCCAGCAGGTCGCACTGCCTCAGGTATGCATCAGCTTGCTGCTTCCAATGAAAACCCTGGTCATGGCGGCGCGGGTAGTGGTAGATGCCGATGGTCCGGAAGTCTTTGGCAGCTTCCGCAATCTGGAGAGTTGTCTCGCGAATGTTTTTGTCCGGTGCGTCGAGGTAGCCGTACGCGCCTTCACAAACTTTGAAGTAGATGCCGTCGAATCCGGGGAAATCTGCGGTCTGGGTATCCAGTTCTCCTTCGCCGAAGTAGGTATCTAAAATATGTGCTCTCATGTTGCTCCTTTTGTATATACCAGAAGATAAAAACATTGAGGTGCCGGGCATTCCAACAGAGATAAAAAAATCGGTTTGCGGCAATAATGAGGGCGTAATGCGGCAAGGGAAGTGGACTGAATAACCCAGGTGAATGGTGCGATCATTGATGGAAAATATGACTGAATTTGTCTTATTATAGCATATCTCTGGATTCTTCCAACATTTAATCATTCCTGTATTTGGAAAATACCCTAAGAGATCGAAAAATCCGGTATAGTTAAAGCACCACATGGAAAGGAGCCGCAGAGATGGTAGATTTCGACTTCGCCAATGGAGAGCATAAAAAGCCTAAAGTGAAGATGAGCAGGAAGCAGTACAACAAGGAGATGGAAAAACTCCAGGTTGAACTGGTCAAGATGCACGAATGGATCCGCAAAGAGAAGAAAAAAGTAGTGATCATCTTTGAGGGGCGCGATGCGGCTGGGAAAGGTGGAACGATCAAGAGGATCACGCAACGTCTCAATCCCCGGGTAGCCAGGGTGGTGGCACTGGGCACCCCGAACGACCGGCAAAAGACCCAATGGTGGTTCCAACGCTACGTTGCCCAGCTGCCGGCGGGAGGTGAGATGGTGCTTTTCGACCGCAGCTGGTACAACCGGGCGATCGTTGAGCCGGTGATGAGCTTCTGCAGTCAGGAACAGTACGAAGAGTTCCTGCGCACCTGTCCGGAGTTTGAGCGGATGCTGATCCGTTCGGGGATCACCCTGATCAAATACTGGTTCTCTGTCAGTGACGAGGAGCAGGAACGCCGTTTTCAGGCCCGCAACACGGACCCCACCCGTCGCTGGAAGCTGAGCAGCATGGACCTCGAATCACGCACCCGCTGGGTGGATTTCTCCAAGGCCAAGGACCGCATGTTCGCCGTCACAGATACCAAGCATGCCCCCTGGTACGTGGTGGATGCGGATATCAAACGACATGCCCGTCTGAACTGCATTGCCCATTTGCTCAGCATGATCCCGTATCAGGATCTGACCGAGCCGCCGTTGGAACTTCCTCCGCTGCCGGATACTTCGGTGTATGTGCGCCCACCCATCACCGACCAGACCTTTATTCCTGAAATCTATCCAGCCAAAATTGCGGAGGATGACAGCGAATAACGCATGCCGCGCATTCATGTCATCGGCACAGGCGGGGTAGGGAAAACCGTGCTGGCGTCTCGCCTGGCATCTGCGTTGCAGGTACCCCATATTGAACTGGACAGCATCTTCTGGCATGAGAACTGGCAGCCCACCGAAACGGAGGCGTTTCAGCAGGCGGTCCGTGAAGCATTGGCGGGAAGGGATTGGGTTACGGATGGGAATTACAGCAAAGTGCGCCAGATCATCTGGCAGCGAGCCCAGGTGGTGGTTTGGCTTGATTATCCGTTTGTAACTCTATTTTCCCGACTGCTCAGGCGATCCCTGCGCCGGGCGCTCTCCCGAGAACTGCTGTGGGGAACCAACCGTGAGTCTTTCCTGAAGTTGTTCTTCTCCCGGGAGTCGCTGCTTGTTTATGTGATCAGAGATTTTCGAAAGCGCCGAACCTTGTACGAACACCTCTCCCAGGCGCCGGAATATAAAGAAGTCCAGTTTGTTCGTTTACGCACACCGCGCCAGTCGGAGCGGTGGTTCGAGGAATTTATTTCTTCGCAAGCATCACCAGGCGGGTAGAGATGTGTGTGCCGACCTCGACAACCCGCTGGCGCAGGACCTCAGCCCGCTGATGGAAGGCAGGATAGTCTGGCAGGGGCTCGGCTTTTTTAAGCACGCGGTCGATTGTTTCCAGCACATGCCTGGTAATCCCTTCTCCCTTTGGATCAAAACTTAACTCTGCCAGGTCGAACAGGCTCGCTTCGGTCCATTCCTCCGGCCGGATCATCTCCAGGATTTTCTGGCGGGTGAAGGTCTGGTTGTGCGAGATGCCCAGAGCGGTGTCGATCTCGGCTGCCCAATGGTGAACCAGGCTTTCCGTCTGCTGGGTATTGGTCAGGTGGTCGCGGTACATCTCTACCACCAGGAGAACTCCCCCAGGTTTCAGCACTCTGCGCATCTCGGCAAGTGAGCGGTGGGGTTCGGGCAGGTGGTGGAGGGAGAAGGCGCATCCCACCAGGTCAAACACTGCATCGGGGAATTTCAACGCGGCGGCATCCTGCTCTTCAAACAGGATATCTGAATCGGCAAGATTATCCCTGGCCTGCTCCAGAATTTCCGGGCTGAGGTCGACCCCGATAATTTGCGTATAGTCATGAAGGCTTTCCTTCAATATCCCGGTGAACCCGCCCTGCCCGCAGGCTACATCCAGCACCTTACCTGCTCCGATTTCCCCAAGCAGTTCTGCAAAGAACAGATGCGGTTCCTGGTCGATCAAGGGTGGTTTGGCAGCATGGTCCATGTACGCCTCCTGTGTGGATATTGTACTGGAGCGTTCAAGCGAATACATGAGAGGCTGTTGAGAATCTAAAGACAAACGCTTTATAATTGACTCAAGTTACTACCTGTTGACAAGAACATGTTTTATTAGAGTATCTGACCCACTCCATCCGACTGCGTCGGTGTCCTCCCCCTTTTTAAAAGGGGGAGGAAAAAGGCTCAAAAGTTAGTCTTTAGGCTTACCAGGTGGGGGTTGCAGAGAAAAATCAAAAATAGAATTCTAAGATTTATCAGGTGGCAACTTAGGTTAATCAACCCAGTTTGCGACATGGAGGTTTGGGATGAATTTTGCAGATTTGAATTGGATGCAGATCGAAGCGTACCTGGCTGAAGACGACCGCCTGATTGTGGTGATTGGGGCCACCGAGCAGCATGGCTATTTGAGTGTCCTGACGGATATGCTGATCCCACAGGCTTTGGCTGCTGCTGCTTCGGAACAGACCGGGGTGCTGGCCGCACCCGGGCTGCCTTTCGGCTCTTCTCCCTATTTTCTGGACTACCCGGGTACGATCAGCTTGCGGATGAGCACGCTGCTTGCTGTCCTGGAAGATGTGCTGCGTTCCGCTTACAGCCAGGGATTCCACAAGTTTGTCCTGCTCAACGGTCATGGCGGCAACCGGGGAGCCAAGGTGGTTGTGGACGAACTTGCCAACCATCTGCCGGAACTGCAAGCCTACTGGTACGATTGGTGGATCTCCCCGGTGGTACATGAAATTGCCAGCAAGCACGGATTGTCTCCCAGCCATGCCAATTGGTTGGAAGCGTTCCGTTTTACCCGTGTGACAGACCTGCCCGAAGGAGAGAAACCCGCACCTGGTCCGGCTGGCAGTTTTGCGGCCAGCAGGGTACGCCAGCACTTTGGGGATGGATCATTTGGCGGGCACTATTTTGCATCAGAGGCCGTGATGGATGAGATTTTTGCTGCCTGCTTGCAGGAAGTTGTTGAACTGCTGGA
This sequence comes from Anaerolineales bacterium, assembly GCA_035458505.1. Lineage (GTDB taxonomy): Bacteria > Chloroflexota > Anaerolineae > Anaerolineales > UBA11579 > UBA11579. The sequence continues at coordinate 3,721 of DATHZS010000042.1, forward strand.
GAAGATTTAAGTGTGAGATGGGTTTGAAAACAACTGGAGGGCGTTGAGTGCTGGAAAATTTCGCGGTGGAGTGCCTTCATGCCTCCACCGCTTCATGTTTTAAACAGATTCAAACGCAGGTTGGATCAATCCATTCAGGCGTGGATTCGTTTCAGTTCAACACCGACGTTATTGATAAATTGCTGGGCATGCTCATCGATCCGGTAGTCGTTGACGTACACAATTTCACTGATACCGGCATTGATCAGGGTTTTGGCGCAGTTGATACAGGGAAAATGGGTCACGTAACAGGTGGCACCTTTTGTGGAAACACCATGCAAAGCGGCCTGGATGATGGCATTTGTCTCTGCGTGGATTGTGCGGACGCAGTGCCCGTCCACCAGCAGGTGACCATCGGTATCACAGTGAGGCAGGCCGCTGGGGGACCCGTTAAACCCGGTGGTCAGGATGCGCTTATCGCGCACCAGCACCGCCCCTACGTGAGCCCGATCACAGGTGCTCCGTTCGGCAACGGCCAGAGCGATATTGATGAAATAACTATCCCAGGTTGGGCGCATGTGTACTCCTCGTGATTCAAGAATGAAGGTCAACCTCTGATCGCGTGCTATTGCCAGCCACGATCAGAGAAAAAATATGGGATAGATTTTATCACGGCTGGAAACTGGGGACCGGTTTTTTTGTTACGGGTTGAGAAATTCAATCTTGAGGGTGAATTCTGTATAAGTCTCGTTGGCCAACACCTTGATGAGATAGTTTTGACTCTCCGGCAGGGTGGTCTCCCAGGTGGTGTCCCTGGATTCTCGCTCTACGTAATCGACCAGGTCGGACAGCCCGTAGATATGCAGTGATGCCTTCCCACTGAGCGAGCTCAGGGTGACCCTGGCCGTCTGACCTTCAAAGGCGTAGGCCCTGAATTCAACCATGTCACCTGGGGAAATCATCCCCTGAAAGGTTTTTGAGGTGGTGCCGGGATCAAATTGGACATCAATCGGGGTAGCCACATGCAGGATGTACTCGGCGTGTTTACCGGCGGGAATAATGGTGACGATATAATCCTGGGTTTTTTGGATCGTGGTCAGGAACCAGACATATCCGTTGGCCGGCGAGAGGAGTTCTTTTCCATCTGCTCCGGAAACGGCCAGCACCGGGGTCTCATCATCCGATTCGATCAGCAGCGACAGCATCTGCCCCTGGCTGATCTGCAGGATGTAGTCTTTGGGTGCGTTTTCCCACACTTCGCCCCGGACGGTGGAAAAAGTAGTGCCGGGAGCGAATAAGATCCGGTTTTCTTCAATGTCGGGTGTATCTGTGGGTTCCGGGGTGGTGACAGGCGGGAGGGTTTCGATCGGGTCAGTTTCTTCCTCGAGGGCGGCTGTCGGGCTGGTCAGTACGATCTCGGTAGGGGCGCTGACTGACTCCTGCTGGGATAGAAGTGCCTCGGTTGTCTGGTGAACAGCAGTCGCTAACTGGTCCTGGGTCGGAGATTGCAGGGCCGTGACCAGGTTGCAGGACAGTACACTCATCATGAGAATGCATAAAAGGAGAAAAATTGACCTGATTTGAATCGTTTTCATGCTCAACGCCTCTTTGAGATGAAGCAGGAACCGGACAAGTATCAGACAAACAGACTGATACCTAATTTATATTATTCGAAGCAGGAGGGATTAAAGAATGGCTCATCGGTACCAGCACAGGCAGCCGGGCTGCAGGCTGCCGGACTGCAGGCTGCAGGATATCCATTTGGGACAGGGGAAAATAACTTACCTGTGGTAGAGCTGGTCGGTTTTGGCGGCAGAGATGAAATCGTTCTGGTGCAGGCCGCCGATGACATGCGTCCACCAGCTGACTGTCACCCGCCCCCATTCCACCAGGATGGCGGGGTGATGGTCTTGCTGCTCTGCCAGGTCACCCACCCGGTTGGCAAACGCGAGGGCCTGGACAAAATTTTTGAACTTGAATTGGCGGGTCAGACGCGGGATATCGTTCTGTGTGGAGACCTGCCAGCCGGCAACTTGCGGCAGGTAGTGATCGATCTCTTCCT
>DATHZS010000043.1:0-38722 GCA_035458505.1 Anaerolineales bacterium
GCCCGCCGTGGTCGGCGGAGATTTCAACGCTGACGAACATTCCAAATCAATCACATCGCTAAGACAAAAATGGGTGGACACCTTCCGGCACCTCAACCCGCTGGCAGACGGCACCACCCACGAGATTCACTGGCCGTGGAAAAAACCTCTCCGGCGTGCCCGGCTGGACTACATTTTCCTCAAAGCAGAACAGGCTCAATGGCACCTGCTGGATGCACTTCACCTGGAAACCCCCGGCGAAAAACATTCCGATCACCGCGCCGTTTTACTGCGGTTTGCTCCGGCAGTTGTAAAAATCCAACCCTAAATCCCCAAGATTGAGCATAACCGGAAAGAGATTAGGCAACGAACATTTAAAACAAAAGTTGCCTGGCATAGGCAACTTTGACGAGGTATTGGTCATCTTAGTATCTTGTTCAGAGGCGACGACGGGATTCGAACCCGTGATCAGGGTTTTGCAGACCCATGCCTTACCACTTGGCCACGTCGCCATATGCTGATAATAAGAAGGCTGATAGGATTCTATCAGCCAACATTTGAGCGGGCGACGAGATTCGAACTCGTGACCTTCTCCTTGGCAAGGAGGCGTTCTACCAGCTGAACTACGCCCGCATGGTCGGCCTGTTTGGCCGATAATGCCGAGAGACAGACTCGAACTGTCGACCCTGCGATTTTCAGTCGCATGCTCTACCAACTGAGCTATCTCGGCGTTGGTTGTAATGTACTAAGTCTTAATCGCCTGCCAATTCTAATCGGTTTGCAGAGGCATGTCAAGATGAGCATCTCAAATCCATCTCCCCCTAATCACCCTTGTCAATATCTCAAAAAGTGGCTCGAGACTCGTTCCAAAACAGCCGATTCCATCCCCAGTTTTCGCAAAAACATGACCTCAGTCCCCTTTATTTTTTACCCATATTCCATTAGAATTTGCCGCCATGAATAAGAAATACAGAAATTCTAATCCAGATCCCTGGGCAGAGACACGCCCCAACCAGGCCGTCCGCCTCGAACTGGATTCAGCGCGCAAACGGCGCGGGTGCCTCCCAATCGGTTGTCTGACGATTGTCTTCATCATCGCCATCATCGCGGCTTACTTCCTCTTCCCCTCAAATCAAACCATCCTCATCCTCGGGATCGACCGCTCGTTCGAAAACACGGCCATCGGCCGCAGCGATACCAACATCCTGCTTGGTGTCCGCCCCCTGCCCGGGACCGTCTCGGTTCTCTCGATTCCACGCGACCTGTGGGTGAACATTCCCGGATATGGAGAAAACCGCATCAATGCCGCCCACTTCTTCGGCGAAAATGACCAGGCAGGTACTGGCCCGCAATTGGCCGTGGCGACGATTGAAGACAATTTCGATCTCCAGGTCGATCACTATGTCCGCATCCAGCTGGAAAATTTTCCCCAGGTGGTGGATGCCATGGGCGGAGTAGAAATTGAACTTGAAACCGCCATGGCAGGCTACCCGGCCGGAACCCACCTGCTGAACGGGACCGAAGCGCTGGCGTTTGTGCGCGACCGCGCTGGCACAGATGATTTTTTCCGCATGGCGCAGGGCCAGGTGTTTCTCAAGTCATTCATGCGCACACTGCTCAATCCGTCATCCGTATCAAATTTGCCCGGCATCCTGATCGCCAGCCTGGATACGATCGACACCGACATTCCAATCTGGCAGCTTCCCCGGGTGGCTGTCGCAGTCCTGAGATCCTACCTCACCGACCAAATTGAGTTCGTGATCATCCAGCGCGAAATGGTTGTGCCATGGCTGACTCCAGCCGGTGCCCAGGTGCTGCTGCCCGATTGGGCTCAGATCCAGCCCCTCGTCCGCAAAGAGTTCGGCCAGTAGAGTGGCCTGCCCCGGAGCAGGTTTGAGGAAAATACCTCATCCCAGTCTACTCCCTGCTGATATAATTTCAGCATGCCGAGGAAAGTACGTTCTTTTCGGGTCAATGCCATCGTGCTCAAGCACCAGGATTATGGGGAAGCCGACCGCATCCTGACGCTCTATACCCGCGAGCAAGGAAAACTGCGTGCCCTGGCAAAAGGCGTACGCAAAGTCCATTCCCGTAAAGGCGGCCACCTGGAACCTTTTACGCATGTCAGCTTGCAACTGGCTCACGGCAGGAGCTGGCCGATCGTCAGCCAGGCAGAAGCCCAAAACATATACGACAACCTCAAAAAAGACCTGGAGACCATCGGCTACGCCTCCTACGCCCTCGAACTGGTTGACCGGTTCACTTTCGAGGAAGAAGAGAATCCCTCGATCTTCAACCTGCTCAAGAACACCCTCACCCGCCTCAATCGCGGAGACCCTGCTCACCTGGTGATCCGCTACTATGAAATCCGCCTGCTGGACCTGCTCGGATTCCGGCCGGAGCTTAACACCTGCGTTGTCACCGGAGAAGAGATCAGGCCGGAGGACCAATATTTCTCCGCCGCCCTGGGTGGAATTGTCTCACCCGCCAGCGGGAAAGCGCTCTCCGGCGCGGTGCCCGTCTCTGTGCGGGCGCTCAAGTACCTGCGGCATTTCCAGCGCAGCAGCTACCGGGAAGCCGGACGGGCCATGATTTCCCCGGAAGTTCAGCAAGAGCTGGAAATCTTAATGCAGTACTACCTGACCTATCTGCTGGAACGCGGCCTCAATACCCCGGCATTTCTGCGGCGTGTCCGGCGGACATCCAAAGATGAAGAATAACCTATCCCCATGCCGAAACCTCCTGGGGATAATCTTTTCGTTGAAGAATTTGTTATAAAATCAGCACGAATTACATTTATTCATAAAACCTATTGCATATATAATGGGGCTATAAATTCAGGTTGCTCTCAGAAAGGATCATCACATGGCAAAGAAAAGGATTGGCTACGTCGAATTACATTGGGAATGCCCCAACTGCGGTACGATTAACCCCGGCCCTGTAAAAGTATGCAAGGGCTGTGGAGCTCCACAGCCAGAAGATGTTGAATTTTTTCAGGCCTCCCGCCAGGAATTGATCCAGGAGGAAGAAAAGATTAAACAAGCCAGCGCCGGAGCCGACATCCACTGCGCATACTGCGGCACCCGCAACCCCGCTGGGGCGGCATCCTGCTCTCAATGTGAAGCCGATCTGAGCGAAGGACACCAGCGCAAGGCTGGGCGGGTAGTGGGGGCTTTCAAGAGCGGCCCGGCACAAAAGGTTCAATGCCCAAATTGCGGGACCGAAAACCTGGAATCTGAAAGCCGCTGTACCCAGTGTGGCGGCCGGTTGCCCAAACCCGCCTCCACAACTTCCCCTGATGCGCGGACACAAGCTGCCGTAGACCGCCTGCCCAAAGCCTCCCCGCAAGGCAAACGATCCATTCTGCCCATTCTGGGCTTGATCCTGGTCGTCGCTTGTGCTGCCATTTATTTTATCTTCCTGCGCACCACCGCTACCATGGGTACTGTCACAGATGTTGGCTGGGAACGTGCTGTCGCCATCGAAGGAATGGTCCCAGTGGAATTTTCAGATTGGTTCGACCAGATCCCAAGTGATGGGGAGAATATCTCCTGCACGTCCGAGGAACGCAGCCGGTCAGAAACTCCCGTTGAGGGTGCCGTAGAGGAATGCACTGAACCCGAAACAGAGGATACTGGCACCGGGTATGGTGAAGTTGTGGCTTTTTGCGAATATGTCGTCTATGATGATTTCTGCACCTACACTGTGCTGGATTGGGGTGTGGTTGAGACGGTTTCTAGTTCTGGCGACGACTTTTTCCCACTCTGGCCTGACCCAGACCTGGCCGCCGACCAGCGCCTGGGCGAAGGGGAGGAGAACTATAAAATTTACTTCTCAGCTGACGGTGACGAATATGTCTACACCACCTCCGATTTCGAGCTATTCCAGCAAGCCCAGATCGGTACTGAATGGGAACTTGAAATCAACTCCATCGGCGGCGTGCAGTCGATCAATCCGTAACCGATGTTTCTGTTCGAGGGTAAAAAGAACACACCTCAACCCTCGCTAACCTCATCAAATCCCAAACGCCCTGCTGTGCGTAAGCTGCCAGCAGGGCGTTTGATTAAGAGGGCAATTAATATCTAAAAAAGTCTAAAACGCCGGTACCAGCTGCCCGTACAGTTGGTCCCGGATATCCACGACCTGCCGCCGTAAGCGGTCATCTTCCTCTAACAGGTCGGAAACTTTATCACAGGCATACATCACGGTCGTATGGTCTCGGCCGCCTAATACATCCCCAATCTGGGGCAAAGAGATCTGAGCCTCCTCCCGCAGCAGGTACATGGCAATCTGCCGGGGTAGTGCAACTGCCCGTGAGCGATCGCGCGCCAGAATTTGGTCCACCGTGATGCCAAAAGCCTCCGCCACCATCCGTACAACTTCATTCGGTTCCACGTCGCGGCGTTGGGGCAGTAAATCAATCAGGGCTGTATTGACCAGGTCTTTGGTCAGAGGAATCCCGCGCAAGTCTGCATGGGCTACAATCCGGTTCAATGCGCCTTCCAATTCCCGGATATTCGACTGCATGCGTTGTGCAATCACTTCCATGATCTCCCCAGGGACATCCCGCCCCATGCGGTCGGCCTTTGAGCGCAGGATCGCCAGCCGGGTTTCAAAATCTGGTGGCTGGATATCTGCAATCAGCCCCCACTCAAAGCGAGAGCGCAAGCGCTCTTCCAGTGTGCTCATCGCTTTCGGAGAACGATCGGAGGAAATCACGATCTGTTTATCCTGCCCATGTAGGGTGTTGAAGGTATGGAAAAATTCTTCCTGGGTTGATTCTTTCCCGGCAATAAATTGGATGTCATCGATCAACAGCACATCCGTCATGCGGTATTTATCCCGAAAGGCCTGGGTGGTATGAGAGCGGATCGCATTGATCAGGTCATTGGTAAATTCTTCAGAAGAGACATACAGCACGCTCAGCCCGGACTGCTGGGCCACATTCCCAATGGCATGCAGCAAATGGGTTTTTCCCAATCCTACTCCCCCATACAAGAACAGCGGGTTATACGCCCGGGCCGGGCTTTCTGCCACAGCCATCGAGGCAGCCTGAGCCAGACGGTTGCTTGCCCCAACAACAAAAGTATCAAACGTATAGCGAGTGTTCAGCGTAAGTCGGCGCGGCCGGGCAATCAACTCATCTTCAACTTCTTCTGCAACCACGGGAGCAGGCTCGGGTTGTTTCCGTTCCTGCCAGACAACGAACCTTACTTCCACCGAACGGTCCATCAAGCCAATCAGCATCCGGTTAATCGTGCTTGTAAGGCGGCTTTCGAGCCAATCTCTGGCATAGGCATTTTGCACACCAATAATGAAAGTGCCATCTTCGTAAGCCACAAAGGCTGCATCTCGCACCCAGGTATCATACGTCGCTTTGGCCATTTCCATCTGCAGTTGCCCTAATACTGCCTGCCAGGCTCGTTTCGCATCCATTAAAGCATCTCCTAAACAAGAATGTTCGTTACTTCAAAATACGTAGACACACTTCTAACCAGCCCCCTCGAACTTTTCGCTTTTGGGGAAATGTATGCTTTATCGGTGATAAAATGATTGTGTTGGTTTTTAAACTTACGCCCAAGTAAGTTCCGTGTGTTCCAACTATTGTAACAGAGTGAGATAGGGATATCAATGGCAGCAGCGCTCAGAAACCTAAAAGATTTAAATACTTTAAGGTTCGCCAATGTTAAAAGGTTCTGACGCGGCAAAAGTACTTTCCCCATAAGTAAAAGTACATATTTTCTATCCATACATTGGGTCTACCATTCTCAATCACCCATATATGGGTATTAAAGCAAAAAAAAGCTTTTCACCCCCAGATATAGGATACTAATCTTAAGATTTATTAAGGAAAAGCTTTTTTTTGATTCCAAAGTTTATTTTTCCAAAAATGGTATTAACCTGCGAATTTTTTAACATTAAAGTCCAAATGTTAAAAAATTCATGGTTTTTATCCAAATCCCATCACCCAAGAATGTATAGGTATGGTTTATAATCTGTCTGATTTTTTAGGAGCTGATATGAAAAACCAAAGCAGATCCGATCTATCTCTTGCTCAGAGATGGGTCTTAGCCATCCGCCCAAAAACGCTGACCGCCGCAGTGGCACCCGTGATCGTCGGTTGGGGTGTCGCGCATACCACGGGCTATTTTCATTGGGGCGCAGCTCTGGTCGCCATGTTCGTATCCATCATGATCCAGATCGGGACGAACCTGGTAAATGATGTGGTGGATTTCTCGAAAGGCGCGGATACAGAAGCCCGTACCGGCCCCCTGCGCGTCACCCAAACAGGCCTGCTCACCCCCCGGCAGGTTTGGTCAGGCGTCATCGTCACTTTTGGTCTTGCCGTTCTTGCCGGGCTTTATCTTACCTGGATCGCCGGATGGCCCGTGCTTATCCTCGGTGCGTTGTGTTTGCTTTCCGGGATTGGCTACACAGCCGGCCCATTCCCTCTGGCTTACCATGGACTGGGAGACCTTTTTGTACTGCTTTTCTTTGGTTTCGCCGCAGTTGTCGGAACAGTCTTTGTTGTCGGCGCGGAGATTCCGCCTCTCGCCTGGTTTGCAGCCATGGCAGCCGGTGTGCTCACCGTCAACATTCTCGTCGTCAACAACATTCGGGATATCGAAACCGACCGGGCCGCCGGGAGAAAAAACCTCCCCGTGGTGTTTGGCCGCAAGGCAGCGGAATCGGAATTTGCCCTGATGCTGGTCATCGCATATGCCATTCCCCCCATCCTTACCTGCAAGCAGGTCAGCTCACCCTGGGTGCTCCTGTCACTGCTCACACTGCCGCAGGGGATCCGGATCTGGGGGCGCTTACGGTCCGGCCAATCCGGGCAGGTGCTCAATCCACTCCTGGGTCAAACAGCTCAATTGCTGCTGCGCTTTTGTGTGCTGTTTACAATCGGCTTGTTGATCTAGCCAAAACCTCTGGCTCTCGCGGGACCAGTGAGTGAATCAAGAGATCAATCTGTGCCAGCAAATCTCTGGCATGGTCAGGTTGGGTAGTCCAAAAATCATGATGCAGCAAGTCCACCGACCGCAGATCCAAAGAAATTTTGCCCATCGTATTTTTTCCGGGTGAGAATTTGGAAAACTGCTTTCCTGTAAATTCACCCAGTCCAAGTTCAACTGCTTCTCCCCCGACAAATAGCTGAAACTGAAATGGTTCGTGTTCCCCTGGGTGGATACCAAAAACCATCCGGATGGCATCTTCCAAACTCAGAATACTCCGGTGCGTTCGCGGGTAATGGTCCCCATCCAGCTCAAATTCCGCCTCCTCGGAAATCGCTTGCCCCACAACCTCTGCCAGCCGTCTTTCAAATTTTCCCTGGATCACCGCCTCTCCATACGCTTTCCCAGCCACCAAAACATACACCGTGGAAGGTTTACGCCACTTCCGGCGAATGTGTACCTGTCCGATCCTCACAACATCCTGGGCCACCAACTGCAGCAATGCAGTAGCAAACAGTTCCGGAGCGTGCCTGTTCCGGCACAACTCGGCCACGCTTGCCGGGTAACGCAGGATCCTTGCAGGAGCTCCCAGCCAAGGAATCACCTCAATCACACTGGTCTCCATCCAGCTTATTGGCACACCAAAAATTTTGGTTTGCTGCCAGGTCTGACCGGTGGACAGGTTGAAGATCGTCAGCTGTCTTCCAAACATTAAGGAAAAGCCGCCTCCCATCAGGTATAAACCAACCAACAACAGCGGAGAAAGCACCAACCGGATCCATAAAGGCAGCATCTCACCAATCAGCAGCCCCGTGACCGGGATCAGGCTGATGACCAGCCCCAGGAACAGCATCCACTCCCACCCATCGGAATTCAGGCGCGTTTGCTCTACCTGGTATGGGCAAAGGTTTTCTTTCCCCAGGTTCCGACGTGGACAGTTGAGTTGTTCCGGGCCTAACTCCCGGCGGCAGGTCTCACATTGCACCTTCACACCTCATTCATTCGAAAGCAGAGTGGAGCAGATCCAACAATATGTTTCCTTATTTATCATAATCTCTCATCAAAAGCAATTGATTCTCGATCAGTTTTCTCAAATAAATGCCTGCTCAATGTTCCAAAGCAGTCCCTTTGTAAAAAAATGCAGGCCACTCGATGATGGCCTGCATTGGAACGATAAACGAACTAAAGATGGTTATTGAAAGACCATAAACCCGGTTCTATAAGCCACATAACCAACCGATACAACCCAGGTTAACACTCCCAGTGCCAGCAATGCCAGGATGCCTGCGCCTACCCCCAATACCAATTTTCGGTGGGCTTCAAAGCTTTCTTTCAGAGTCGGTTTGGCTGTCTCATCTGCTTCATCATCCTCCATCAACTCATCGAAGAACAAATCCCGGTTTATGGCTTCCATTTCTTCCATTGCTTCCACTTCTTCATATTCTTCGGCGCGCACATCCGGCAGTCTGGAAACCAGAGAATCCTCCGGTTTGCTGAAAAGCAGTTTCAGCCTCTGCTGAGCAATCCAATCATTCGGATTGATTTCCAAAACCATCTGGTAGCACTGCCTGGCTTCAGCGCTATCCTCTGCCAAATCTGCCATAAGCAGCCATGCGTCGATCGAATTCGGGTAATCGTACAGGGTTTCTTCCAGGATCATGCGGGCATGGTCAAAACTGCCCTTCGCTGCAATTTGGTACGCTTCAACCACTTTCTGTTGTACTTTTTCAGTCATCTTAACCACCTTCAACTCGGCATCTTTTTTTATACTATATCACACACATCATGCCGAAGTATGATTAAAATCAGAACAAGGACATGACGAAAAAAAGACATTCACACATCACTTCTCGCTCATTTTTATATTGGTTAAATTGCAAATGCCATGCCAATTTTAAAGATTTTTGCCATCCACTGCGTCATTAACTGGTTCCCTAATCCCCCGAATCCAAGTGAATTTTCCACAAAATTGGCAAATCAGGGTATTATAATTAAACCTCTTCCAGGGTAATTGTCCTTCACTTATCTGAAAACCTGGCAAGATTCTTGAAACCATTCAATCATCATACAAAATTGTGGGAGGATGAAACAAACATTCTCCTGGTAATGGATGGCAATGAGGATACCCAAGTAGGATGGATACACTACAGACCAGGCTCGTTTCATCATACAAAGAAAACAAACTCCCTCAGGAGCTGGATCAAATCCAGGCGCTTGCCAATCAATATTTAAAGACAAACCCGAAAAACGCCCTCAAGATCACAGACAAGACGATTACCTGGCTTGCTTCCATTCGCACCAATAAAGATGAATACACGCAAGAGTTATCCGATTTTCTCCTTCTCCAGGGAGATGCCTACTGCTCCATTGGAAACGACCAGAAAGGGCTGGAATCCTATCAGCTATCCCTCAATCTCATTGAAAAAACCAGGCCTCTCGTAGAGATCGCCCGGCGCCTGAACAAGATCGGCGCGGTCCAGGCCCATCAAAAGAACTACTCCCGGGCATTGCAGATTCTTTTCCGCACGCTGGATATTGCTCAAAAAATTAAGGACAAAAGCCTGGAGGGACAGGTACTCAACCACATTGGGTATATCTATGTCGATCTTTCGGAACCAATGAAGGGCCTCTCCTACTTACAACAAAGTTACGATATCCTGGAAGGGTTTGGCTCAGGAGAGGAAATTGGGGTCACGGTCAACAGCCTGTGTGTTGCCTATTCCAAATTAGGAAAATATGAAAAAGCGCTTTCCTACGGGCAAAAAGCCGCGACCTATTTCCAAAACAACGAAGTCTTTCAGCTCGCAGCAGACGCCTGGATCAACATCGGGCGTGTGTATCTTGGCATGGGCAATCTGGAGCAGGCCGAACAGGCTTTGCTGCAGGCCAACCACCTGGCAGACACCTATCACTATAACCGGAATTCCAGTATTGCTCTCTCTCTGTTGGGCAAGATTCAAATCGAGAATAATCAATTCAAGGAAGCCCAGGACAACCTTGAAAAAAGCCTTAAACTTGCCGAAGAAATCAACCTGCATTCAATCAAAGCGGATTGCCACCTGCTGCTTTCCGATCTGCACGCAGCAAAAGGGGATCTCAGGCTGGCGTACGAACACCATAAATCATTCCATACGGAAAAGGAACTCACCTACCAACGGGATATCGCTAACCGGGTACGCGTGTTGGAGCTCTCTCATAATCTTGAGACCGCTAAAAATATTTCTGAAGCCCTGCAAGAACAAAACGAGGCCCTCCGTGAAGAGGTCCGTCTGCGCAAGCTGACCCAGGCAAAACTGGAGGAGCTCTCCCGCATCGATCCCCTGACTGGAATCTTCAACCGGAGACACTTCTTTGAACTCGCCGAGCGGGAATTCTTACGCGCCCGGCGTTACAAACGCTCCGTCTCAGCCATCATGATCGACCTGGACCATTTCAAAACCATCAATGATAACCACGGCCACCTCGTGGGAGACCAGGTACTGACTGAAGTTGCCCAGCGCATCCAGGAAAATTCGCGCGAGGTGGATATCGTCGGGCGTTACGGTGGTGAAGAATTCATCATTCTGCTCCCGGAAACCGGGATTGACGATGCCCTCATCCTGGCAGAACGCATCTGGAAAAGCCTCACCACCCGTCCCGCCTCCACCAGCAAGCTGGTCCTCCCGCTGCAAGCCAGCCTGGGGGTCGCCTCCTGCAAGAACGGCATCGACACCCCGCTGTACGACTTGATTGAGCAAGCCGATCAGGCCCTCTATCGCGCCAAAGACCTCGGCCGCAACCGGATCGAAGTCTATCAAGGTTAAACTCCCCGGTTTTGATATATAATAAGAGTGATTCATTCAACGAATGCCACCTGGACTGTTCACACAGCCGGGATGAACACAACTGAATAAGTTTTGAGGCTGGCTCCCTGCCAGCAAACAATCTATACCGGACTCTACCTACCACGGAGGGTACCTATGACAACCACACCTCAACCAAAATCTGATCCTGCCGCGCGCCAAAAAGTCACCACGCGCAGTTTTGCGCTGATGAAAAAGCGCGGCCAGCCCATCACCATGCTCACCGCCTACGACTATCCCACCGCGCTGGCGGTCGATCAGGCCGGGATCGACTCGATCCTGGTCGGCGACTCTCTCGGCATGGTGGTTTTGGGCTACGAAAACACCCTGCCCGTCACCATGGAAGACATGCTCCACCACTGCCGGGCGGTCGCCCGCGGGGCCAAGTCCCCCTTGCTGGTCGGTGACATGCCCTTTATGTCCTACCAATCCTCGGTCGACAAAGCTGTCGAAAACGCCGGGCGCTTCCTGCAGGAAGCCGGGATGGACGCCGTCAAGCTGGAAGGCGGGCAGGAGCGCGCAGGCGCAGTGCAGGCGATGGTCAGCGCCGGCATCCCCGTGATGGGACATCTCGGCCTGACACCACAAAGCGTGCATGCCTTCGGGGGGTTCCGCGCCCAGGGCAAAACCGCCCAGGCCGCCCGCCGGTTGATCGAGGATGCCCACATCCTCCAAGACGCCGGGGCCTTCAGCATTGTGCTCGAAGCCGTCCCTGCCCAGCTCGCTCAGCTGATCTCTGAACAGCTTGTCATCCCAACCATTGGCATCGGGGCTGGCGTCGGATGTGATGGGCAGGTACTGGTCACACACGACCTGATCGGCCAGTTCGACCGCTTCGTTCCCAGTTTCGTCCGTCAATATGCCCAGATCCACAAGATCATCCTGAATGCCATGCAGGACTATGCCCAGGATGTTGCCAGCAAACAATTCCCCGCGGATGAACACAGCATCTTCATGAAAGACGAAGAATGGCAGGAACTGCTGGAAGAACTGAAGACCGGAGCCGATGGATAGCATCCTGATCGTTGGCACAGGGGCGCTGGCCTGCTTGTTCGCGGCCCGGCTGGCCGCCCAGGGTATACAAGTCACCATGTTGGGCACCTGGCGTGAAGGGTTGGCCGCCCTGCGCATGTACGGCGTCACCATTGTGCAGGAGGACGGCAAGCAGACCTCTTATCCAGTCAAAGTCGTGGACCAGACCGACCCGTGCAGCGGCTTCAGGTATGCATTGGTGCTGATCAAATCCTGGCAGACCGAGCGGGCCGCCCGCCAGATGGCCAACTGCCTCGCCCGGAATGGGGTTGCCCTGACCCTGCAAAACGGACTGGGCAATTACGAAACCCTTGCCCAGGTCCTTGGAGAAGAACGCGTCGCCCTGGGCGTAACCACCACTGGAGCCACCCTGCTCAGCTCTGGCCGTGTTCGGCCAGGGGGAGAGGGGATCATCTCACTCGGGGAACATCCCCTGCTGGAGCCTGTCATTGAATTACTGCGCCTGGCTGGTTTTCAGTTGGAGATTCACCAGGACCTCCAGTCGCTGATCTGGGGCAAACTGGTGGTCAATGCGGCCATCAACCCGCTGACAGCCCTGCTGGAAATGTCGAACGGCGGGATTATTTCCCGGCCCTCTGCCCGCTTGCTGTCTGCCGATCTGGCCCGGGAAGTCGCGGCTGTTGCCCAGGCCCAGGGGATCCAATTACCCCATGCCGATCCGATCCTGGTATCGGAAGGTGTCGCAGAGCGCACCGCGGCCAACCACTCCTCAATGTATCAGGATATCTTACGCGGTGCACCCACAGAGATCGATGCCATTTGTGGCGCGGTTGTCCAGACTGGAACGAAATTGGGAATTCCTACACCGGTGAACTATGCCATGTGGAAATTAATCCATGCCGTGGTAGAAGGCCAAAAATGATCGCCAACGATCAACAGATATAGAAAAGGAACGCCATGAAAACAGTAGAGACCTTGCAAGAACTCTGGCAAGCCAGAAAGGAACTCCCCGGCCCGGTCGGGCTCGTTCCCACAATGGGATTTTTGCACGAAGGCCACCTGGCGCTAGTAAAACAGGCCAAACAAAGCTGTGCCAGCGTGGTGGTCAGCATCTTTGTTAACCCGACCCAATTTGGACCCAGCGAAGACCTGGATGCCTACCCCCGGGACCTGCAGCGAGACCTCTCCCTGCTCGAGGCCCTCGATGTCGATCTGGTCTGGATCCCAACGGCTGAGGTGATGTATCCTGAAGGGTACCAGACCTGGGTAGAAGTCAGCGACGTTACCCAACCGCTGGAAGGCTCATTCCGCCCCGGGCATTTTCGCGGCGTGACCACCGTGGTCTCCAAATTATTCAATGCCATCCAGCCCGATGTGGCGGTATTTGGGCAGAAAGATGCCCAGCAAGCCGCTGTGATCCGTCAGATGACCCGCGACCTGAGCTACCCTCTCAGGATAGAAATCGCCCCGATCGTACGGGAAAGTGACGGGCTGGCGCTCTCCAGCCGCAACACCTACCTCAATCCTGAACAACGTCAGGCGGCCACCGTGCTAAATCGCGCCCTGCGCAGCGCAGAAAAAGCCTACCTCGGTGGGGAACGCAACGCCGGTAATCTCCGGCAGATCATGTCTGAAACCATCGCCGCCGAACCGCTTGCAGATATGCAGTATGTCTCCTGCGCAGATCGTGTCACCCTCGAAGAACTGGACACCATCTCAAACGGTGCCTTGCTTTCGATGGCGGTATATGTTGGCAAAACACGCCTGATCGATAACTGGATTCTTGAAAACCAGCCGGTTGCCTGATGACCCTGACGGGCGGAGAATAGAGATAAGAAGAAAGGATCAAATATGCTGCTCACAATCGATATTGGGAACACGAACATCACCCTTGGGCTGTACGAAGGGGAAAAACGCCTGGCGAGCTGGCGCATCGCCACCAGCCATCACGAAATGCCAGACGAATACGGGCTGAAATTCCTCTCCTTACTTCAGCATGCCCAGTTTTCCGCCAGTGACATCACCGGGATCTGCATGGCCTCTGTTGTGCCTCCGCTGACCTCAAAGATCATCGAAGCCTGCCAGGAATACCTCCAGCAAGACCCGCTCAATGTGGATGCTGGTACCAAAACCGGGGTCCGCATCCTGTATGAAGACCCCAAAGCCGTGGGGGCAGACCGCATCGTGGACTGCGCCGCTGTCCAGCGTTTGTATGGCGGGCCGGCCTGTGTCGTTGATTTCGGCACCGGGACGACCTTCGATGCCATTACTGCCGAAGGCGATTATCTGGGCGGCGCAATTGCTCCCGGAATCGGGATCGCCGCTGAAGCACTCTTCTCCAGGGCAGCCAAGCTCTCCCGCGTAGACCTGGTCCGCCCACCCTCTGTCATCGGGCGCAACACCCCGCATGCCATGCAATCCGGCCTGCTCTTCGGATATGTCGGGCTGGTGGAAGGGATGGTGAACCGCTTCCGCGAGGAATTGGGCCCAGAGATGAAGGTCATCACCACCGGAGGTCTCTCCGAGATCATTGCCCGGGAAACCGATATACTTGAAATCATCGCCCCCTGGCTGACCCTGGACGGTTTACGCATCATTTGGGGGCTGAACCAATAATCAATTTAGAATTTTGCTGCAGATAAAACCGATGATGCTGGAACCCGATGCTCAGTATTTCCTAGAACTTCAAACCAGGACAGGTTGGGGCGTGATGCTGGAATCCTTCTCCCGCTGGTGCGAGCCTCACCCCGGTCAGCGCACCCTGGATGTTGGTACAGGTCCCGGGCTGCTGCCTGCCCTCTTCAGCCAGGCTGGTTGCATTTCCTTCGGGTTGGACCTCGACCCGGAAATGCTGCGAACCCCCCTCCACCGGTCGGCTGTACTGGCAGATGCCAGCAAGCTGCCCTTTGCCTCAGGCACGTTTCACATGGTGACCGCCTCCAATATCCTCTACCTCTCACCCCATCCAGAATGGCTCTTAGGGGAAATGGTGCGGGTGCTCTGCCCAAATGGTTGGCTCTGCCTGCTCAACCCGTCTGAACGGATGAAGCTGGCGGCCGCTGAGCAGTTGGCAGATGAACGCGGCCTGGAGGGATTGGCCCGCGACACCCTGCTGAACTACGCTTCCCGTGCTGAAGAGCATTACCGCTGGACCGAAGCTGACCTGGCCTCCATGTTCTCGGAGTTAGGTCTTTCTGCCCCGCAAACAACCACCCGCATGGGGACAGGCCTGGTGCGCTATGCCCGGGGACAAAAAGGCTGATCGCTGTAAAACACCATCATATTTCGGTGTATGATTAGGATAACAAGACAATTCTGAAATGGAAGGTGAGCATGAACCCGATCTCCAATAAACGCATCACCCTCGGCGTAACTGGCTCAATCGCCTGCTACAAGGCCGCCGACCTGGCCTCAAAACTGACCCAGGCAGGGGCGCTGGTGGATGTCATCCTGACTCAATCCGCCACCCAATTCATCACCCCGCTCACCTTTCAATCCGTTACTGGCCGCAAAGCCTTCGTCGATGCAGACCTGTGGGGGGACCAGGGGCATGTTCAGCATATTGGACTCGGTCACGCTACCGACCTGATTGTCGCTGCCCCGCTGACGGCCAACACGATGGCCAAACTGGCCCACGGGATTGCCGACAACCTGCTGACCGTGACCGCATTGGCTGCCACTTGTCCGCTGGTGATCGCCCCCGCCATGGATGGAGGCATGTTCTCTCACCCTGCCACGCAAGCCAATCTCAACACCCTGGTAGAACGGGGAGCTGTTGTCGTCGGCCCCGAAGCCGGGCACCTGGCCTCCGGGATGGTCGGCGTTGGCCGGATGAGTGAGCCAACTGCCATTCTCGGTGTCATCCGCCACACCCTGGCCCAGGGAGACGTACTGGAAGGGCGCAAGATTATTGTCACCGCAGGCGGCACCCAGGAACCCATCGATCCGGTGCGGTTTATCTCCAACCGGTCCTCGGGCAAACAGGGGTATGCTTTGGCCCAGGCCGCCCTCGATCTCGGCGCACAGGTCACCCTGATCAGCACCCCCACCGGGTTACCCGTCCCGGCAGGCGCAGAATTGGTGCAAACAGACTCAGCCGCCGAGATGCTGGCTGCCGTCCAGGAGCATACCCGGGATGCCGACGCTCTGCTGATGGCCGCCGCAGTGGCCGACTTTCGCCCGGCGGATATTTCCGCCCACAAGATCAAAAAAGAGGACACAGCACCCACCCTGGAACTCTCCCGCACTGCAGATATCCTGCTCGAGATCGGAAAACAGAAGCAGGCCACCGGCTTCCCGCGCCTGATGATTGGATTCGCCGCCGAAAGCGAAGACCTGCTGGCCAATGCACAGAAGAAGCTCAAAGCCAAACAGCTCGACCTGATTGCTGCCAACGACATCAGTGCCCCCGATGCTGGATTTGGAGTGGATACCAACCGCATCACGCTGCTCTTCCCAGACGGCACCCAGGAACCCCTGCCGCTGATAGACAAGCAAGAGGTCGCGGACGCCATCCTGCAAAAAGTTGCCGGTTTACTGAACGTGAACTAATTTGGAGCGCTCAGAAAGAGCCCCAGGCATAAAGTTTTATGGGACCCCCTAATCAGGAGTCTAGCAGTATCTGAATCCTTAATCAATCGGCAGATACCCAGTAAATCCGAACCATTCCCCCAGAATCAAAAACGGAAGCAGGCATCCAAACCTCACCTGCTTCCGGATTATGTTAATTCCTGTTGGGTCAGCCTGTCGAAGCCCTCAACCGCCGTGCAATGAAGATCACCAGGATCAGCAGACCGGCCAACCCCAGCATCACCTGCGGGGAAATATTGCCCAGGTCATCTGCGATGCCAGTATCCGGCAGCCCGGTGGCAGTCGGGGTAGATGTCTGGGTCAGCAACTGCTGGGCCGCCTGCGTCTGGGCGAGTGCCGCCTGGGTCAGCAAGGCTTGCACAGTCGCCGTTCGTGGGTCTGGCGTTGGACCACCTCCCGATCCATCCTCCACCGGGGCCTGGGTAGCTGTTGGAAGCGGCGTATTGGTCGGCGGGACCGGTGTATTGGTTGGCAGCGGTGTATTGGTCGGCTGGACAACCGCGGCTTGCGTTCGGGTTTGTACCTGAGCCAGTTCAAAGGCTTGTGCCGTCTGAGTCGACTGAGTATTGGCGTCTCGGCCTGGCTTGATCAGGAAGACATAAACTGCCACGCAAACCAATGCAATAATCACCAGCGCTCCAAGGCCACCGGCAACCATCATGAAGGTGCGGTTACTCGTTGACGAAGAGTCCTCCTCTTCGAGTTCATCTTCTTCTTCAGGAAAATCCATATCAAAATCGTCTAACATAATTAAATCTCCTTCCGGATATTTATTTTTACCCTAGAATTTCTATATTCGCCACCGGAACGAGCACCTTTTCTTCTTCTCCGAAAGTAATTTCGACGGACTCAGTGCGCAGCCCATTTGGCATTACCTGGCTTCCCGATATCTGGCTGACAGTTCCTACCATGCCGCGGTAAGGTGACTGCAACACCCGCACTCGCTTTCCGAGTTCGAGTGTTTCCAATTCCACCGGCACCTTTGAGGCAACATCGCCACTCACCGGGATAATCACTTCTGGCCGGGTCCCCAGGACA
The DNA here is from genome assembly GCA_035458505.1 of Anaerolineales bacterium. GTDB lineage: Bacteria > Chloroflexota > Anaerolineae > Anaerolineales > UBA11579 > UBA11579. Next base: position 17,399 of record DATHZS010000043.1, read on the forward strand.
CGGTCGTATCGCGCAGCATTCAGGGTCGTGTCCCTTTGTGCGCTGGTAGACAGCAGTTTGTAGGCGACAGGGTTAATCGGGATCTTACCAAACCCTTCCAACACCATAATCGGATATGGCATCCGGGATGCTGCTGGACGTAAACGGGTATCCATACTGCCCAAGATCAACCCGCTCATCCTGATCTGCCCTAAGGCATCAAGGATTTTCGGGCTGTTGCAGTGCCCGGCAAACATCACCTGTCCACGATGGCTGGGATCCAAATCCGCAGTCCGGATGACATGCTCAGGGGAATCAGCGGCCACATACAAGCCTCCGGTACCAATCTTCCCATTCCCCCAAACACCCTGGATCCAGGCGCCAGATACGCGGATGATCGCGCCATAATCTGCTTCCACCTTAAACACCGTCCCGGGAATGCCGGCCTTGAGTTCAAAGGGCTTGCGGCTGACCTGGAGCAGGGCTTGCCCACCGCCAACGGCCACCAATATTCCGGCTCGCGGCGCCCGGACAGATCGGGAAACCATTCCTGGCCGGCTGGCAATCACTGCTCCTTCATCCACCTCATCTCCAATCGACCGCTTGAGATACCCGGTGGTTTTATTTTTGGGGACTCCCAATCCTCTCGCCAGGTCGAGCGAAATATGCTCACCCTTCAGGTCAGTGGTGGCAATCACTTCATCCGCCTCCACTTGCTGGCCAGCGCGCACCAATACGGTGCCGGCAATGGGCAGTACCCGCCGGCGTTCGATCATTGTGACTGGGAGGATGTGTGTTACAGGTATCAGCATAATTATCCTAATTTAATTCATGCAAGGTTTGTACCAATTCACTTTTTCCGGGAAAAGGCATTCTGCCATTTCAGTAAAAGATTGGTGCGCGTCTGCGGGTCTTTCGGGAGGTCCAGCGGGCGGCCGCGTGCGTCTACCACCAACCCAAACACTCCTCCCACCACCTGAATCGATGTACTTTTGCCGGGTCCTAGCCCAATGTTCGCCCGATGCAACGGATCGATATAGACTTGTGCCCGCTGGCCAGCCGGAATGGAAATCAATTGAATGTTCCCCTGATGCACATTGACGGTCGTCTCATGCCCGCTCTGATACTTCACCCGGATCCTCAGGATGGTCGATCCGGGCTTCATCCGGCTGATGGGAGAGATCACAAACCCCAAATTGACCAGAACCGTGGGATCCAATAATAATTGAGAAATCAGGCCTGGCACCACAGACGAAGCTGCCCCCAACCCCGGGGCCAGGTGGTTGATATCCAGCAGGATGCGCTGGATGCCGGTTGGCTGGAGGGCATCCAGGATCATCAACATACTGTGTGCAGGAGAAGGAGAATTCGTGAAGATCCCACCACTCACCACAATAGGATCGAATGTGGGCAAAGTGTTCTGCTCTACCCGGTGAGCATCCTTGGGAAATGCGTCCAAAGACTTTCCGACCGCCCTTGATAAGACCTCTCGCGCCAGGGCTTGCTCCAGATATAAATCCTCGGTGGTCACCGGCACAATTCCCGGATTGAGGATCTTATTTTGAATATAATCCAGCACATACGAGGGAGACACATTCCCCGGGATCCATTTGGTTACGTCTTCCAGCTGACTGCCAGCCAGCACACCAGCCAAACCCTCTCCCATCCCCAGGTTCGCATGGACGCGCAGGCGCAGATCGCCATCGAAACTGCCGGCCACCACGGTGGAAGACGCCCCAACATCCACTCCTAATACACCTGATTTTTCCGTATTGGGTATAACCTTACTGAAGAAACGCGTCACTCGCCCCAGGCCATGTGCACTGGGCATCAGGTTATTTCGAGACCAGCTGTTCAGGTCTGCCAGTCCGGATACCCGTTTCACATGAATGCCGCGTAAGGTATCGTTGAGGATGGACTGTGCCGGCCCCAGATGCTCAACAGCCAGCGCTGGTCGAATATTCGGCGCTAGGTGCACTCTGGTCATTGGGGTCAGGAAGGCTTGCACCTGCTTGGCCAGGGAGGTATTTCCTGCAAACAGCACCTCAGGGCGGCTCTCCTCCGGAAGAAGGTACAAAGCCATCCCAATCAGATTGACCAGCCTGAGCACCGAGAGCGAAGCCCCTTTCTCTGTGCCGCCAGCGATCAAGATCATATCCGGTTGGGTCCGCTGGATCGTATCGATATATTTTTCTGCCCCCTGAGCATTGTTCAGCCCGATGGAAGCAACAATTTCTGTGTAGGTGGTTTTCGCCAGGTTCGTGATGCTGGCCAGGGATACCTGATCCAGCAAACCGACGACAACCGTCTTGAGGGGAGGCCCTGTCGAGAGGGTGCTGGCCACATAATCCACACCATATCCCTGCTCTGTACTGGGGATCAACGGCTGGCCATCCTGTGCAATCAGCACTCGACCCGATATTTCTTCCACACGATCCAAAGCATAGCGAATCCCTTCACTGGCATCGAACAAGGGTGCGCCAGCCGTCGTCCAGGATCGTCCTGCGGCAAGGAAACGCGCCCGACCTTCGACAATATCGAATAAACCTGCCCGGGTATGCACCGAGCCGACATCCAATGTCAGCAGAGAACCGCTCCTGAATTCCGGCTGGATTTCAGTTTCCTGGGTAATATCGGCTCCCTGCTCGCCTTCCAGGTCGTCCTTTTCGTCAAACTCGTCGTAGAATGCTTTGGTTTCTGTCATCGTCATCCAACTTCTAAAGACCAGGGATCATACGCTGAATCACAGTGATCAAGAACAGCAGCCGTTCAATCAGGGCAGACAGCGCTGCACTGTAGATCCCGGCAAAGATCACCCCGAATGTCACCGCGATGAACACCTGACCAATTTTACTCAGCACTTCAATAAATGGCTTTCTGTTTGGGATTTGGTTCGGTGCCGGTTTCGCGCCGAAGTGAAAGTGCGCCAGCGTGGCGACTGTCCCGACCAAAACAACCAGCCCGCGCATGAAATATTCCAGTACGCTGCCATACTGACCGGCCTGCATCGCCAGGTTCATATCACCTGGAGCAAAAAAATCACTCGATGCTGTGATCTGGGGCAGCAAGGTTCCCTGAACGGCGCCGCCTACGGCAACCGCCGCACCAACACCGACCAGCAATCCAGCCGCCGGGTTCCCAATCTTGGCTGTCTTGGGAAACAGTTTCATCAGCAGCAATACTACCCACAGAACCACCAGGAGCTGCTGCTGGGTTTCCAAACCAAACAATCTCGGCAGGATCACATCTTTGAGGGCCACCGCACTTGCGTACCCAGCCGCCACACCAATAAAGATATAAATCGCCATACGGAACAGCGGGTTATCATCAAAGACATACAAAAGGACAAATACGGTCAAAATGAAAGATACCAACATGCCAGCCAGATCGACAGAGTTCATACCCGCAAACATTAAGACCTTCCTTTTCCTGTCCTGTTGAGTGAAGTGCGGGTCAGGTTAATGATGCTGCCTCCCGCGATGACAAACACCGCCAGAACCAAGCCAATGTTATAAGCATCCCAATACCGCCGGGCAAGGGATTCTCCATGATAGCTTTCATAAAATGCGCCGCCACTCACGCCACTCACCAGACCAGACACCTGGCGCGGCGTGGTGTAATAATATGGATACACCAATGGCTCTGCCTGGGCACTGACCACCATTACCAGCGGGACAGCCTGATCACTGCCTCCCACATCCATGAGCGGCTGGACCTGCTCAACCCAACTGCGGGCGACATCCGGATCATCGGTGATCACCAACACCATAGCAAAATCCATCATGTTGTTGATCGTATCTAGCGGAGACAGGCTCCAACTCATATCCGGTTTTGCCTTGCGCGGGTCGAGCGCAAAATTCAATAACCCTGCTGCACCACCGGAAACATATCCGAGGTTCGCATAGCGTCTTTCCGAAATATAGGGCCACCCTGAGAGCTGGCTGCCCAGGAAAGACTCGGCCAGCCCCGGCCCAACCGGTTGGGTCGAGACGAGAACCAACTCCGCGCCGCTTCCGAGCAGGTCGTCCAGTAATGAGGCCGAAGCAGCTTCCAACTCAGCAGCCAACCCCGGTTGGTATTCAAATCCTACCAGGACTCTTTCACCAGGCTGAACCTGATTGACCAGTTCGTGCGCCGCGAATGTCTCAGCGGGTATCGCATCCTGGCCCGGCAAAGGCAGGATATTCCTATCCCACCACAACACGGAAAAAGTGATCGTCAGGAGCAGGATCGCGATGATCCAGCGAAAAACCAGCTGCGGGTTGGCGACACTGCGGCGCTCTGCCGGAATACTGGCGCTTTCTCGTTTCACCTGAGATTTCAGCAGCTCAGCATATTGTTTCTGAGCACCGGTCAGTTCAAACCCAGTCGATAATTTTGGTTTGGACCCAAAGTGAATGATGTGTGGTTCCGCAGGGAGCACATCCCGCAAACCGGATAGCGGGCCGACAGTTTCTTGCTCGCGCTCTTCTTCACCTTCACCTTCGGCTTCATCCACAGTGGAGGTGACCGCCTCTACCGGCCGAATTTCTTGCAGCCAGCCGGGCAGCTCACCTTTGGGAATCTCTTCATCCAGGGCAGGAACCTGTTCCGGGAGTTCTTCCTCAATTTCTTCCTCCTCAGGTTCCTCTTCTTCCACCTCGTCCAGCCAATCAGGCAGATCATCACCCTCAAACAAGGCAGAGACATCTTCATCTTCCACGTAGGCGGCAGTATTGAGCCGCTCTTCCTCTGCGTCTTCGGTAGACTCAACCAAGGCATTTGTTTGCAGATTTTCAAGCCAGCTCGGCAGACTTCCGGTTATCTCAGTTTCTTCGCTGAAAGCATCAACCTGTTCATCTTCGAGCGGTTCTTCGTCCACTTCAAATTGAACGGGTTCATCATCTTCACTCCCAGCCTCATAAAGCTCATCCGGCTCGATCCCAAATGCAGGCAGAACCTCTTCCGGCTGTTTGGTATCCTCGGAGGTTTTTTGCCGAATATCAGTCAACCACTCAGGAATTTCTTCATCCTCTTGCTGTGGGTCCCCTGAGGCTGTATCGCGCCGGGCAGGTAGTTCTGCCGGATCCAGCGAAGTCAGTCCAGTCACCCAATCCGGGAGTTCATCTTCATCGTCTTCCTCTGAGAGGCTTAACGTTCCTGATTCTCTTTTCCAGGCAGCGGTAATCTCATCATCCTCTTCTTCTGCGAGTTCCCCGTCAGGCTGGCCCTCTTCCTCATCTCCCCAGCTTCCTTCGGCCTGGTCGCGCGCTTTCAATTCCTGGACCTTCTCCAGGAAATCGCCGGGTTCTTCCTCACGTTCCGGTTCTTCGTCAGGTTCTGACTGTTCGCTAAGAGACTCCAGCCAGGCCAGATTATCATCATCATCTTGTTCTGAAAAATCAGGCGGTTCCTGATCTTTTCGTGAATTTTCCTCGTTCCGAATATTGGCCAGCCACTCTGGAGTATCTTCCTCATCCTCCGTTTCAGGGCCCTGGAAGCTGCCTTGTTCGTCTTTTTGCATCCAGTTGGGGAGGCCCTCCTCAGAATCCGAAGAGATACTATCGTCGGGTTCGAACCCGCCGTTCTCATCTTCCGGCTGAACACCTCTCAACCATTCAGGAAGATCGTTTTCAGGGTCGTCGTTAGGGTCAAATCCCATGTTGCATCAACCTTTATTCGTCCAGGAATTAACCGTCGTAAGGACGGTCAAAACCCATCAACACTCTTAAGCCGGTGGCAATCGTTCCCAAAGCCACCCCAATTAAAATCCCGCGCGCCCCGCCAGAAGCCAGGCCGTGGACAAGGAAGTTGCGCAGTCCCTGCCCCATTCCCGAATCCAGTCCCATCTGGGTGCTGATGATCATGGTCAACAGCAATGTGAGGACAAACAAGACTGAAAAGATATTCGGGCGGAGGGTGACCAGGCGAGCCGCCGCATACACCAGCGTGATCGCCATCACACCCATCAGTGCGGACTCGACCGGCACCTGGATCGTATTCAGGATCCAATCCGCACCTGGCAGCGAGTCGGGGTAAAAGGTGGTAATTTCCTCGGCCATCGTCACCAGGAAAGTGACCACAAGCGCTACCACCAGAGCGGCGCTGCCAACCGCACCGCTATCGCCGGTGCGGATCTTGTTGACATGCACGCTGAATAAATTCACGACACCGATCACCAGGGCAGTCGCTGCACCGATCATGACCACATCCAGGATCACCGTTTGCAGATTTTGCAAATCCATCAGGTATGTCAGCAGCATGATCCCCCCGGCAGCGATCGTCACGACCGTTGCCACAGGCGACCTGAGGTTAAATTTAAACCGATTCATCACAGTTACAGCAATCCTTTTAATAGACCGGTGATAGAGAACACGATGATCAATCCAATTGTGATCCAGCGGATGACATCCTGGGTGTGCAAGCTGGCCTCATGCATCGGCCCTGCTCCCAGGTAGGCTCCCCCGGCATACATTTCTTCGCCCACCAGCGGCTCGTGGGCAGTGGCATACAGAATCGCCTGCCCGGGCAGATTATCGGTCCCGGCCAGGGTACGAGTCTGGCTGCGTTCACCTGCGCTGGTGATCAGGGCGACTTCATTGCTAAAACTACCAATCAGCAAATTGGAGGATACATTTTCATCAAAGATCAGCGGCATGACCCCCGCACTGTACGAGAAAGGAGTCAGCCCGGTCACTCGCCCCATGTCGGCATTTGTCCTGGTCAGGTTCAGCGCCCTCGCAGTGGAGCGCATCGTATCCTGGGCCAGGATGCCCAGCAACCCATCTCCGGCCGTAGCCAGCGGGGGATAATCGCTCTCAGAGGCGACCATCGAGATCTCCCGCAGCATACTCAGGCCGACCAGCGCGGCTGCCCCCCTGGGACTGAGCACATCGCCGCGCCCGATGGCCACATGGATTCGGGTGCCATCTTCCACAGCCAGTTCAACCGTCCCTTTGAGCCGGTAAAAGCTGGGGATATCTCGCAGGTGGCGTTCCTCGCGCTGCTGGATGATCAGGTAAATGACCACCATCAGCCCGGCAAAGGTCACCACCACGATAAAATTGACCAGAGTCATGGCACCTCCTCCCGAAGGTAGCGGATGAAGTTCTTGGTTTGGGCAGGCTCTTCCAGCATGTGCGCCAGTGCATCCAGCTGCTCATTGGCAATCAGCCCACCCAGGAGCGGCTGCCCCAGATAAACCAGCTGCGCCCCAACCAGCTTGAGCGGGCCGCTGGCTTCCAGCATCGCTGCTGCCAGCTGGTGCACCTGCCACTGCTGCAGCCGGCTTGCCCAGCTTTGCATCAGGGATTGCTGATCTGGTTGCAATTTTGTTGCCTGCAAACCAATCTCCTTAAAAGCACTCTAAGGCGCGCCGTCTCTGTCCGTGATCAGGCGAACCTTCCCATTCTAAGTCGATTGTATATTCGCATCTGGGTTAGGTCAAGCTAAATTAGCTCTGAGTATTTAGGAGATCCTTCCTACTGTAAGCGGATAAATTCAGGCGTTCCGATTGCCGGCTGGATGCTTATTCCAGCATCCGGAACTTCTCAAAATCCGCCAGCGGCTGGTAGCCAATCTTCATGTAAATCTGATTCGAAGTCGGGTTCGCCAGGTCGGTGAACAGGGAGGTAAACGCAAACCCCTCATCCAGTAAATGCTGGCTGAGCGCTGCCACGCACGCACTGGCATATCCTCTGCCGCGTTGTTCAGGCGGCGAATACACCCCGGAGATCGAACAGCCCTTGCGCGTCGGGCGGGTGCGCTGGCACATCGAGACAATCTTGCCCCCGTCCTGCCATAGGAACCAGTTCCCGGCCTCAATCCGCCGCAAAACAGACTGGCGCAGTCTATCCGTGTCAGACGGTTGCATCTGCAGCGCTTCAACTTCAAATGCCTGCATCCAGTTGGTGATCAAGTCGGCATGCTCACTCCCGGCTTGCAGAAATTCCCCGGAGACGCCAACAGGATGGTTGACCTGCTCGAGCGTATAGATTCGCAGTTCTATTTCGAGTTGGATCTCTTTTCCGGTGTGTTCAGCCCACAGCTCCGCAAACTGCCGGGAATAAGGTTTCACGCCATGTACATCCGGCGGGGAGAACCCCTCGTGCAGCAAACCCTGCACCAGCAGCGCCAGGGGAAGCCGCATATCTTCCCCGATCGGCACCACCACCAGCCCAAATGGCGGGGTCATCGTCCCGGCCAGGATCACCTCCCCATCCCGGCTGACCACCCCCAGGTAAGGGTCGTGTTCGCTGTAATAATGGGTGTTCCCAATCAGAGTCTCAACAATCCCTACCATCAGGCAGTTGAGAGCCTCCTGCCGGTAGAGGGCTTCCCCGGCCACATCCAGGAAATCTTCAGGGTTGTTAAAACGGGTCACGTTCAGCATTAATCCACCTCATAAGGGAGTCCTTTACGGAATCCCCCATAATTTTACCGTGCCATCAGCAGAACTGGTTGCCAGGTAGCGCCCATCCGGGGAGAAAGTGAGAGACAAAATCTTGTCCAGGTGAGCAGGGAGGCGAGCCATGAGATCGCCAGTATCGAAATCGATCACGATGATTTGGGTACCATCATCAACTGCAATCACCTCATTTTGTGGGGAAATCGCAACCTCATACCCATAAAAATCTGCAATCGTCTGAAGATCAGCAAAAGAAAAATCATTAACCAATGAAATTTTTTGTATCCCATCAGTTACTAAAATTAAATACTCATCACTCCGTGTGAAATGAGCGATCTTCTCAAATTCTCCATACTCCCCTTCACTTTCAAAAATCACATCTCTAGTGAACAAATCAACTGCCCAAAGTCCATCTATTCCACTAATAACCAATTTATCACCTTGAGAAGAATAGGCACCGCTGGCCAAACCATCATAAAAAATATCGTTGATCGGCAATCCTGTTTCCAGATCCCAGGTTTTATAGCCATATGCATCATAACTATATCCAGAAATAAATTTTCCAGTCGAAGAAATGATTGGGAACCAAATGATTTGGTCTGTTTCAGGCCAATCCTCACCAACTTCCGGAACCAACATAGTCTCATTTACTACGTTAAAATCTCCAATTCTCCTGGCACGAACGATATCCCTCGCATTATCAAATGTATAAATGAAACCATCGTCAGGAGAAACTGCCAGAACCGCTTCTTTACCAAAGCTAAATCCACGTGTGCCTTCTGGAATTTTCCAGGCTGTGTTTTCCACAAACAACCATTCTCCCGACTCTGAAAATAGGACCAGGCTTTCAGTGTAAATATCATAAACCTCGTATTGGTTTGTATACCGCAAAGATGAAAAATCCCTGGATAAATTGATCGTAATTCCCGAATTGGGATCAATCTGGTGAAGTCCACCATCTCCATACACCAACAATCTCGAGTTTTTTCTAAAAATCAGGGAATCGCCAAAACAATCAATTTGCTGATCAAATCTGCCTGTGCCCAAATCCCAAATCTCAACCGTATCATTTGAAGTGACTGCCGCAAATTGACTGCTATCGGGACTAAACGCTACATCAAGATAATAAGGGAAAAAACCTCCGCTTCGGCTCGATAGAGCAGCTAATTTTTTTGGACTAGCAGTTTCTTCTCCAAATACATGGAAAGGCGATCTCAATTCGTAAATCTTCTCCCCATCACTCATTCGCCAAATAGAAATCTTATCATCAGAAACTGCCGACAAAGCGAGGTAGCGAGAATCGCGGGAAAATTCAACAATCGCACCATCAAAATCCTGTTCCCATTTCCAATCCAGCTCAAACAGAACCTCTCCCGTATCTGCCTCCCAAACCATTTCACCGTTTGTGAAGTAATCTCCATCTGGAGAAATCGATAATGGCAAGAGTTTATCCCTCTTTTCTGCTCTAATTATTTCTCCTGTTTGCAGCGTATAAAATTGAGTTTCTTCTGCATCAAAGGCAATCAACCCTTCATCATCCGGAGTGAAGCGCACCATCTCGCCAACCATCTCCGGGTAATGGTAGAGTGGTTCGGTCACTCCAACCGGCCAGACCGACACCCCCTGGTCACCGATTGCTGCCAGGGTATGCCCATCGTAAGAAAAAGCCAGGTCATGAATCTGCTGGTAACCTGTCGTCCAACGGGTGAACATCGAGCCGCGGCGGTAGATCAGCAGGGCGATCCGCCCATCGTTGGTCGCCACCGCCATCCAGCGCTCCGAGCGGGTCAGCGCCATGTCGGCGATCCCGGCCGGGTCTTCGAAGCGCCAGGCCTCCTCCAGGCGGTCGGCCAGGTAGCCGTACACCCCGATCGTGGTCTGCACGATCAGGAAGTTGCGGTCCGGCGAGAGCTGCACATCCACAATCCGCCCCTTGCCCAGGCGAGCCAGTTCCACCAGCCGGTCGGCGTTCTCTGCCGTGATCGGTTCAGAGGGTGTTGGGACCGGGGTATTCTCGCGTACAAAAGTTGGCGGGGTGGCGGTCGGCGTTTGGCTGGGGGGCAGTGTCTCGGTGGGGGGCCGCGTGGAGGAAGGTTGTGGAGTTTGGGAAGGTGTGACCGAAGGGGTTGGGGTACTCGTGGCGGTCGGGACCACCGTATCGCTGACCAGTCCCGCCGTTTCCGTCGGCAGGGAAATGGCTGATTGGCAGGCAGCTAAAATGAGTATCCCGAGCATCAGCAAGAACAACCAGATTTTTAACTTCATCCCTGCCTCCACTGTGATCATACCATCCACCACGTTTCGTTCAGATCACAGCAATCCGGCCAGGTGTGCCTCGCTCAGTTCAGAGAGATTGGCCAGCACCAGGTCTGCTTCTACCAGCACCTCGGCCGGGGTGGTCGTGGTGATGGCGATGCACTTCATCCCGGCGCGATGCGCCCCCTGCACACCATGGACTGCGTCTTCAATCACCAGGCAGCGCCCCGGAGAAACGCCAACCAGGCCAGCCGCCTTGAGGAACACATCCGGGTTGGGCTTACCCGGCAAATCCACTCCGGAAACCAGTGCTTCAAAAAACGTCCGGATCTCCAGGGTATCCACCACCGCCTCGATGTTTTCGGGCGGCGCGGACGATGCCACCGCCTGCCGGAACCCCTGGGCCTTGAACTGTTCCAGCCATTGGAGTACCCCTGGTAGTGGATTCAGTCCACGCTTGGCAACCTCATAGAACAAGGCTTCCTTGCGGTCAATCACCTCGAGCAGAAAGTCCTGCTGGTACCGGTCCCCAAGCAGCAGCTGGAGCGAAGACATACTGTTCATCCCAAAGGTAGTTTTAATCTGGCTTGCAACCAAGGGAACATTGAATTCTTCAAATGCCTGCACCCATGTCTGGGCGTGCAGTTCCCAGGTGTCTACCAGAACCCCATCCATATCCCATAAAATTGCAGCGTGGTGATTCGATTGCTCCATCGATCCAATCCTGTGTATCTTTCTTAAACAAAAGCCAATCTTTATTTTACCTTACCAGTGTCATTTGGCGTTGTAGGAGATACCATCTGAGTGGTTAACTAAGTGGAGTAGACCCTAAAGGTTTTTAGAACCTTTTGGGTCTTTTTAGTATAAAATATAACCTAGGTGCAAACATGAGCAAAAAGAACAAACTCATTCCCCGCAATCAGGACTTCAACGATTGGTATAACTCCGTTGTTAAAATGGCAGACCTGGCCGATTACGGCCCGGTGCGCGGCACGATGATCGTCAAACCCTACGGCTGGGCGATCTGGGAAAACATCCAAAAAGCCCTCGATACCCGCTTCAAAGCCACCGGGGTTGAAAATGCTGGCTTTCCCATGCTCATCCCCCACAGCTTTCTGCAAAAAGAAGCCCAGCACATCGAAGGCTTTGCCCCCGAACTTGCCATCGTCACCCACGGCGGCGGTGAAGAACTCGCCGAACCGCTGGTCGTCCGCCCCACTTCCGAAACCATCATCGGGTATGCCTACTCAAACTGGGTGCAGTCCTACCGAGACCTGCCGATCCTGATCAACCTGTGGAACTCGGTCGTGCGCTGGGAAATGCGCACCAAGCTCTTCCTCCGCACCCTTGAATTCTACTGGCAGGAAGGCCACACTGCCCACGCCACTTTTGAAGAGGCCGACGAACGCACCAAAATGATGCTGGATGTGTACACCGATTTTGCGGTCAACGAGGCCGCCGTCCCGGTGATCCCCGGCGAAAAATCCGAGATGGAACGCTTTGCCGGCGCGATCCAAACCACTACCATCGAAGCCATGATGGGCGACGGCAAGGCCTTGCAGTCCGCCACCTCCCATAACCTTGGCCAGAACTTCGCCAAAGCTTTCGAGATCCAATACCTGGACGACAACAACCAACAGCAGTTCGCCTGGACCACCTCCTGGGGTCTCAGCTCCCGCTTTGTCGGCGCAATCATCATGACCCACGGCGACGACAACGGCCTGGTTCTGCCCCCCAACATCGCTCCCATCCAGGTGGTAATCGTGCCGATCTACAAGACCGACGACGACAAAGCCGCCCTGTTCGCTGCCGCTGACAAACTCGCCCAGGAATTGAAAGACGCCGAGATCACCGTCAAGGTCGATACCCGCGAAAGCCTCTCCCCCGGCTTCAAATTCAATGATTGGGAAATGCGCGGCGTTCCCGTCCGCCTGGAACTCGGCCCGCGAGACCTGGAAAACAACGCCGTGGTCGCCGCCCGCCGTGACATCCCCGGCAGAGACGGCAAGCAGTCCCTCTCCCAAAACGGCCTGGCCCCCAACATCCAAGCCCTGCTCAGCGAGATCCAGGCCAACCTGCTCGCCAAAGCCACCCAATTCCGCGATGATAACACCCTCGATACCGCCTCAATGGAAGAATTTGAGCAGGCCGTCAAGACCGGCTTTGCCAAAGTTTGGTGGGCCGGAGACACCGAGGATGAAATTGCCATCAAAGAAAAAACCAAAGCCACTATCCGCTGCTTCCCCCACGAGCAGCCCGGCGGCACCGGAACCTGCTTCTACACCGGCAAACCGGCCGACAAAATCGCCATCTTTGGACGGGCTTACTAACACACTCCACCCTCCCCACCCGCTTAATAAACCCTTTAGAGTGGTAATCGAAGATCACAATGCGTCTCAAGATGTCCTATTGCTTTAAAGTGTGCAACCAGGTTTTTTGTTTTTGCTTATAACAGCCGCCAACTTCATAAACAGCAGCATCCTCTTCCAGCTTGGAGATGACGAGAGGGGATTTCGAATGCTCCACCAAGATCGAGAGCAAATCGGTCAAACTGTCTCGGGCATGGTCCAGCTCCGATTCATGGAGATAGACAGAATAGCCCGAAATATCCGGGGTAATTAAAAAAAACCCTTCCTGTATCAGCGTTTCAATCCTGGAATTTAACTAGGTGAGTAATTGTATAAATAATACCTCAAACTCTAAATTAATGAGAGTATTCATCAATCTATTGGAGTTGGCAGCTCATCCCTAATTGGTCCTCTTCAAGCCAAAGAAGAACCTGACAATATTAAACCGCTTCACCAAGATTTCATACAACAAGACGGAAACCATCAGAGAAAGGATCAGAATAGCGATATATTCGATCACAATGGGTAAATCGAATTGTATGACATAGAAACCGATCATCCCAAGCACAGGAAGATGAAGGATATACACCGGCAAGGCCGCTTCACTGGCGTAAATAATGAATCTTCCTCCCCGGTTCAGATAGCGTCTGCCAAACCCCAGGAATCCGATCATACAAAGCCAAATCGCGATCCCTCTCAGTGTCATTTCAACAAAATAATAGGTGTTTTCACTTAATCCGGTTTGGATGCGCGCCGCAAAAATCACCGATAAGCCGGTCACGATCAACAACCCAATCGTCAGCGCGGTCCTCCAATACCTGTCGACGGCTTCTCCGAACTGCTCGTCAGACATCATAATAAAACCGAATATAAAAACGGTAATAAACATCAGGAAATTCGCCCAGTCCGAGATCAGGTTTTGCACATTGGGATATGCCCGGCGCAAAAGCACCTCGATCGCCGCAATCGGAATAAAAAACAGGAAAATCCCGGCAGGTTTCATGACAACTTTTTTTAGCCAATCGATCATCCACTTCCCTTTTTCGGATTTGAAATAAAGGAAAACTGGAAGCGCGATCAGGGAAAAAGTAAACAAATAGGCAAGGAACCATAAATGGCCCCAATCAGCATTGCCGTTGGGATAAATCCCATTGAAAAAATCGGGATAATATTCGAAATAGCTCTTATCAAATCCAGGAATGGCATTGTCGGCAAACCCAATGGGCCATACTTTATCTGGATCGCCGAACATTCTGATATAGGTGAGGGGTGGGATCAGGACCAACGTTCCAAAAACCAGCGGGATAAGGAGCCGCCTGAACCTTTCAAGCAAATACGCCTTTCCGGACCTGAATCGAAGTGCGTAATGACTTCCAATCCCGGATAGAAACATAAACAACGGCATGTGCCAAAGATAGATAAAGGAGTTGATCCCCATGATCAGGGGTACTGATCCCGTATCTTTTACATAAAATGCGGCTTCCTCGTTATAGATTTGACCGGTATGAAATGGAAAAAGAGCCAGAACAGCCAATACCCTTAGCCAATCTACATAGTAAGCCCTTTTTCTTGTTGCTTCCACGGCTTCACCTCCCACCAAAGAATCAAAACGAATCTCTAAAACGAGTACTCATTTAAAAGAAAGCATGAAAACGAGATCAAACAATAATCACTTAAAACCAGCTGCTGTGTTGGCAACGAAATGTCTAAATGGTCAAAACCCTGCAATCCCATTATATACAAATCAGACTCAGTGTTCTACAGGGAGTATATTTTCCAAATGGTTAGATCAGGGCCATTATTAACAGGCTGGAAACCTATCAAGGCAAGTATCGTGAAGTTCATCACCCTTAGATAATCGTCACTTCTGCCCCTTCATAACTGGTTTCCAGTTCAAAAATGCGGGCAAGCAGCCCGGCCGCTTCAAATGCCTGCTTCATCGCTGCACCAATTACCGGGTCCATCTGGGAAGAAAAGGCGATCAGGCTGGGCCCTGCACCCGAGAGTGCTACAGCCGCCGCCCCGGCCTGCTTGCCGGCATCCAGGGCGGAAATTGCACCCGGGATCAACGGCAGGCGGTAAGGCTGGTGCAGGCTGTCCTTCATCGCGATCCCCAACAAAGTCAGATCACCCGTCCGCAGAGCCTCGGTCACCAGCACAGCCCGGCTGATGTTGTAGATCGCATCCTGCCGATCGACCTGTTTCGGCAGGATCGAGCGTGCATGCTGGGTTGGGAATTCAAAATCAGGCAGCACCACGGTCGCATGGATCGAACCGTGGTTGGCTCTGGCCGGCAAACGCATTGATATCACCCGCTCCTGGTGGACAATGGATGCCACCAGTCCGCCTAACATAGCAGGGGCAACATTGTCCGGATGACCCTCAGTCTCAATCGCCAGCTTGAGGATCTCCTCATCGGTGAGTGGATGCCCCAGCAGCGCATTCGCTCCCAGCATACCGGTCAGCATCGCCGCAGAACTAGAGCCCATCCCCGACCCAAGCGGCACGCGGTTATGGCAGTCGATCTGAAGTCCCGGGCAATCGTTGCCAGTCAGGTCAAACAGCATTAAAGCGGCCTCCGCCACCGCGTTTTCCGCATCCCTCGGGAGGATGTCTTCACCCTCGCCCTGGACTGTAAGCCTGATCTGGCAATCATCTCGTAACGTAAAATCGGCCTCGTTCCATAGATTTAATGCCAGCCCCAACGCATCGAAGCCTGGGCCAAGGTTGGCAGTCGTTGCAGGGACTTTCACATGTATTTTCATAGTTTCATTCCATTTTGGGATCCTAAACCAGATCGGGAGTGTTCTCCAACAGCCCGGTCATGGTCACGATCCTAAAAAAGTGTTTCCTCTAGCTGATCGATGCTGGGCTGGAGAACCAGTGGTTTGGGCATCGATTGGGTCACGATGCCCGGATCTTTCAGGCCATGCCCGGTGCAGACAGCCACAATCCGTTTGCCCTGCGGTTTGATCCTGCCGCTGCTGATCTCCAGCGCCAGCCCGGCCAAACCCGCTGCAGAGGCAGGTTCGACCCAAATCCCTTCCAGTTGTGCCAGTTTCCGCTGCATGGCAACAATCTGGTCATCCGTGGCGGCGATGATCTGACCGTGCGATTCCTCCGCAGCTTGCAAGGCTTGCTCCCCACGGGCGGGTTTCCCGATCCGGATGGCCGTGGCAACTGTTTCCGGAGAATCGACCGGGTGTCCCAGTACTAGCGGGGCTGCTCCCGCAGCCTGTACACCCAGCACCTGGGGCAGGCCGCTGCTGTGCAGCTGGTTGTACTGCTTAAAGCCAGCCCAATACGCCGTGATGTTTCCCGCGTTCCCAACTGGCAGGCACAGCAATTCCGGGGCTGAGTCCAGCTGGTCGCAGATCTCGAATGCGGCGGTTTTCTGGCCCTCGATCCGGTGAGGATTGATCGAGTTCACCAGCGCAATCGGGTACTTGTCGGTCAGTTCAACCACCAGGTTCAGAGCATCATCAAAAGAGCCATCGATCTGGATCACCTGGGCACCATACGCCGCCGCACCGGCCAGCTTCCCGGCTGCCACCTTGCCCTGCGGGATGAGTACGATCGATTTCATCCCGGCCCGGGCGGCGTAGGCGGCGGCGGATGCCGCCGTGTTGCCAGTTGAGGCACAGATCACCGTCGTCGCTCCCCGCCCAAGCGCTTCACTGATCGCGACTGTCATGCCGCGGTCTTTGAATGAACCCGTTGGGTTGAGGCCCTCATATTTCACCCACAACTCAAACCCACCCCCAAGTTCTCGACTCAGGTTCGGGACCGGGATCAGAGGCGTATTCCCCTCCAGCAAGGTCACCCTCCCGGTATGCGGTGGCAGGTCCAGCAGGTGTCCATATTTCGCAAGCAGTCCAGCGTAACCCGGCATCCCTTCTCCAATCCTTTCGGTTCGTGGCAGGTGCTATCTCACTATTGTAAAGGAATTTAAGTGAATCACAACCGTTTCAGCAGCAGAAATCCAACTGAAATGGTGCTTACACGATATTTTACTTTTATTTACTGGGTTTTCGTTTTATGATTAGCGTAGGAGGTTGCCATGAAGAAAACAATCCTGATCATAACCACATTAATGCTGGCGGCATTGGCCTGCTCATCTGTTGGGTTCCCCTACCTGTCCGGAGGAACAGCTACTCCGGCCGAAGCAGAAAGTGGATTAAACATTGTCCTGACAGAAGCTGCCAAAGCCATCCAAAATGCACCTACTCAGCCCCCGAACACTCCGGAACCAACCTCCACATCGATCATCCCACCGGATGAAGACGCAAGCCCCACGGAATCTGCGGTCGCGTTCACACCCACCCCTGTGGTAACATCCACACCCAGTGGGTTCCCCACCGCCATCGCCCTGCCAAACCCGCGTATCACCAACTTTACCACCTGCCTGAACGAATGCCTTTCCAATGGCTCGAACCACCAGACCAGCTTTGCCGCCAAGACGGAGATTATCTACTTCCGCTTTGAATTCGACGAATTCCCGGTCAGCGCACCCTATTCCCGGGTGTGGTACAAAGACGGCAAGGAATGGGTGCGCTACAACTGCTATTGGCCTGGGCCGGAAAGCGGCGTGGAAGAGATCACCCTGACCGATCCCCTCGGGCTGCCCTCTGGCACCTGGAATGTGGTGATCACGATCAATGGTGTTCAGGTCGCCAATGAGAACCTGACCGTTGAAGGTTCCTGGAACCAATGGTCACCACCCGGATATTTCAACTCTTGTTACGGTAAACGCTGAGCACAACCGTAGCAAACCGATCTAAGAAAAAGGCTGACCCATGACCTTATTCGACCTGAACAAAATCCCACGAACAGAAATGATCCCTGGGTATCATGTCATATTGGTTCACAGCGACCAGATGACGGTTGCCAACTGGCAGATCGACCAGGGGGCAGCCATGCCGGAACACAGCCACCCGCATGAACAAATCCTCAATCTGATCAGTGGTGAATTCGAACTTCGTGTGGAGGGGGTGCCCCACCACCTGACCGCTGGAAATGTATTTGTCATTCCCGGGGGAGTGTCCCACGGCGGCAAAGCGCTGACACCCTGCCAGATCATCGATGTCTTCCATCCAGTCCGGGAGGATTACCGGGACCAATCCTGAGCCGGAATGATATTCTCAGCACTCTGGTAAAATTCTTTAAAACCGTTCGCCAAGACTGACCTCACCACAGCCACAATCCAGGCAAGTGGCATGAATAAAAAGGAATCCCTGAAAAAGCATCTGAAGGCAGCAGCAATAGTGCTCAGCTCCGTCGCGGCTGCCTGGGGGATTAAAACCTTGATTGCTCGCTATCAGATCGAGCGAGAACGTTCCATTCAGACTCTCGTAAAAAACAGCAAAGTCATCCAAACCACCAGTGGGCCGGTTGAAGCTTCTGTCAGCGGCAGCGGGCCGCCGGTGCTGGTGGTGCATGGAGCAGCGGGTGGATACGACCAGGGAAAAATCAAATCCGAAGCATTTCAGGAAGTTACCTATATTTCCGTCTCCCGACCAGGGTATCTTAGCACGCCCCTCAGCACCGGGCACACGCCCCAGGAACAGGCAGATGCCATGGCGGCCTTGCTGGATGAGTTCCACATTCCAAAAACCGTTTTTATTGGAACCTCCACTGGAGGGTTGGTTGGACTCCATTTTGCCCTGCGCCATCCGCAGCGCTGCCGTGCCCTGGTGCTGATTTCGGCCGTCAATGCCCCGCTGCCTTTCCCGGTGTCTCCACTGGCAGTCTTCTCGCCGCTGCTGGCCGATGATTTTCTTCCCTGGACACTGCTGAGAGCCGAAAGCTTGCTCCTCATCCACCCCACCCTGCGCAGACAGGTCACCGCCCAGCCAGAAAAATTGGAGGTGCTCGATGAGCTGGTTCACACCGCTTACCCGATGTCTCTGCGGCTGTCTGGTCTGCTCAACGATGCGATCCAAATCGATCATTTGGAACACATCAACCTGGAGGAGGTGCAAGTCCCCACCCTGGTGATACACGGCACTGCCGATGAAGTTGTCCCTTTCCACCAGGGCGTCAGGAGCGCATCTTGCATCCCACAGGCATGCTTCTTACCGGTGTATGGCGGCACGCATTACTGCGCCCTGACCCACCTTGAACTGACCTTTCCGGTCATCAGGGAATTTATCGCACAATACCAGGAGCAGGGTTGATTGAGATAAGAATTCTGGGTGGGAGGTAGAATTCACCTGTGCCTGACTTCAACGCTATTCGCTACTTATCCAGATCAGTCACATCATTTTTCTGTGTGGCTTAGCTGCCGACTTCCTGCTTGGGTAATGTTCCTTGCTATAAGTTTCTGACCCCCGCCAGATTAGCTGACCGGTTCAACCGGGTTTTTTTGGTTCGGGTTTACAGCCCTCAAATCCCTAAAGAGTTAACAAAAAAAATCCCCGGCATGACCAGAGATTTTGTTGTTGGGATAGAACCATCAGGATGCGTTTCGTTCCTCAACTGTAATTTTAATCGCCGTCCGGATCTTGTCATCAATCTCCACGTCCGTAAATTCAGCAAAAAAGATTACTTCGAACCCATCTTCCGCGAGATACCCCCGTGAGAGCACCAACGCTTTCACAGCCTGATTGACTGCACCAGCACCAATCGCTTGGATTTCGGCTCGTTTATTTTCTCGAAACACCCCCGCAATCGCCCCGGCAACCGCAGATGTCCGTGATGTCCCAGATACTTTGATTACATCCATGTTGTGCTCCTTGCAAATAGATTGAAGTCTACAGCCCTACAGAAACGGGGAACGATGAATCTCCCGCTGAGTTGTATTCATTGTACAGGATTTTTAATACTGAATCAAGAATCCAGGTTTTTTGACTCTGTCCCAAAGTTGGTGGGCGATTTGTGGGAATTGGTGCATTGACACAGTATCCCCCACCCCAAAGGCGAACTTAGCAGAGAGAAGAACTGGAGATCAGCAGCCCGTTGAGCATTCCTTGCTCTGTCTTGTAGCCCCGCACTGTCCTGGCGCGCATCTTCATCCTGCCGATGGCCTGCTCGGTGCGGTTGTTGGTCCACGGGAGGCCTGGATCGTGGAAGAAAGTCGTATATCGATCCCAATTCTCGCTGAGGCGGATCAGCAGGTGGCGCAGTTCGTCCATGGGCGTACGTTCCTGCCCCCTCTTGTGGTGTCCAGGCAGTTGCTTGTATAGATCCAGTAACTGCTTGCCGCTGTCTGGTGGCAAGTCCTCCATGATGACCTTGATGCGTTCGATCACCCACAGCCAGTCTTCTGGCAATCGGTTCCCCAGATCCCAACAGGCTCTGCCCACCCAGCGGCGCAGGTGGAAGTGACAGACTTGATGCCCGAGGTCGAGCTGCTCGGTGAGCGTGCGGTACATGGCCAGGTCATCGGTGACGATCGCCCCGATGTTGTGCTGCTGCTTGAGCCGCTTCAGCCAGCGGGTCACTGCTGCCATGTCTTTCTCATCGATTGCCCCGATCTCCAGCGGCTGTCCGTCTCCCATGTCGACCGCCACCATCACTCCCTGCCCGTTCACCCAGGCACCGTCGATCCCCACCACTCTGGCGGGTTTCCACTGTTTCCCCCTCCGGATCGCCTCTGCTCCCGCCTGCACGTCCCGCCAGCCGCTCATCCGGCTCAGGCTCACCCCGAAGGCCAACAGGATCGCTTCCAGTTTGCGATAGCTCAAGCCAAATGACCAGCAGATCACTGCCAGCTGCTTCATCCGCTCCGTCTGCTGCGCATGACTGATCCCTTCCGGATAGTGACGAAAGGTGCGCCTGCAGGTCGTGCATTTGTATCGGGATACCTGTACGCTGCGCACTCTGGGGTCTTTGATCGACCGTCTTTTCGTCCCCCAGCGCTGGAAGGTTGCTCCTCCGCAGTGCGGACATTCGGTCGGTCGGCTGGTTTTGTTTCGTTTGACTGGCGTAAGTTGGAGTACAATTGTCATGGAAGGCCTCTGCAGATTATGTTCTGATAAACACAATCTTGCAAGAAGCCTTCCTTTTTTATCTAAAACCCACCACTTTTGTGACAGTCACATCTGATTTCTGATCTCATCTTCCTGGAAGCTGCTATAAATCGCATCCGTGATTTGTTCGTTTTTGTGCATGACATTTTCACTCACCGCTTTTCTTTGAGCGGGTTTGTCAGCATGTAAGTACCCCCATTGAACGTGACCATGTCTGAACTGATGTGGAGAATAATAAGGCAAACCATACACGACTAGGAGCGAAACCGTTAACCGATGGGTTGGAGGTTGACGGAGCGCAGCTCTGCATCCTCCCCAAGGAGCCTGTTACGAGAGAAAACTCTCCTAAAAAACCCTAATTTTAGGGTTTTTTGTTTGCTTTTGG
>DATHZS010000044.1:0-12389 GCA_035458505.1 Anaerolineales bacterium
ACCGGCAAAGATTGGTACAATTAGGCAATTACGGATAGGAGACAGCCATGACCGAAGACGGATCCACCTTCTGCTCAGATATTGCCCGGGAGCACAACCTCCCCCTCCACGCCAGCGCCACCCGCGGAGACCTGTGGCTAATGGTCGAATACGATTCCCCCTGGGAGGGTAAAGCCTTCGAGCAAAGCACCCTCCCCGAAAACGTCAAGGACTACCTCCAGGGAGTAGCCATCCCCGGTGCCAAAACCCGCACCCTGATGATCCGGCAGGAAAGCTCCCGCCAGCGCCAGGGAATCCGGTTTTTCATGGCCCACACCGACCCGTTGTCACCGCGGCTGTTCGAATTCGAGCTAAATGATTATACCGACCTGCTCGACCTCGACCTCTCCGCCCTCGCTTCCGGTGACATCCAGGCCCCTGCTGCCTTGCGGGAGACGCCCGTCTACCTGGTGTGCACCAACGGCAAGCGCGATTTATGCTGTGCCCGCTACGGCGTGGAAATTTACAACGTACTCAACGCGGAAATTGGCGAAGCCGTCTGGCAGTCCTCCCACATCGGCGGGCACAATAAGGCGCCCAACACCCTCTTCTTCCCATACGGGGTGGAATACGGCCACACCAGTCCCGAAGACATCCTCCGGCTGGTGCACAGCTACCAGCAGGGCCAGGTCGGGCTGGAGCACTACCGCGGCCGGGTCTGCTTCGACATCCCCTCCCAGGCAGCCGAGCATCTTTGGCGTGAAAAAACCGGCATCCTCGACCTTCCCGGGTTGCGGGTAGTATCACTGGAGCCTTCCGGAGACGATCAATGGCAAGCTGTCGTCGAAAGCGTGCAAGGCACCCACCGCCACCAGTTCACATTTCATCGCCATCGCTCGGAGGTCCATATCCCGGCCAGCTGCGGACAGGACAAGAAATCTGCAATCAGCTCTTTTCATCTGGCTGAGTAATCGGTTTTCTGTCGGAATCAAAACGAGAACGCAGATTCTAATCCGAGACGTATAATATCACTGCATCCCTCCATCGAAGGGAGTGGTGAATCAGATGGGTATAGATCAATTCACCGGAATAAGAGATTGCTTCGCCTGCGGCTCGCAATGACATCAATCAAGATCTCTATGTCATTGCGAGAGAGCAAAGCGACCGAAGCAATCTCAGACTTTTCACCTTCATGAATCCCCACTCCCCCGTTCGAACTCACCATTGACCGTTTACCACTCTCTGGGTATGCTTAAGCCTTGTAGACAGCCTGCCCGGATGCGTAAGACGGATCCAAACCTGGGCGTCTTATCTGATGAAAGAGGATGCGTTTAGGAACCGTTTATCATGAAAAAACACCATTCACCAACCGAAAACGGGGGCCTCCACAAACCACAGCTTTCCCGCAGAGATTTCCTCAAACTGGGAGGCCTGTCTGCCGGCAGCCTGCTGCTGAACCCGGAAAAGACCTCCAACCGTCAGACCCTGCAGGAATTTCCGGACGCCCCGCACCTGGCCCGCGCTGTCGGAGACCTCAACGTGCGCTCCCTGCCGGACATCAACAGCGCCCTGGTTGGCGCAATCAAAGAAGATGAGGTCCTGCCCTGGATCCGCGAGGTGGTTGGCGTATTCCCCGGAGCATCTGTGCGGCGCTGGGTGGAAACCCCGGTCGGCTGGGTCTGGTCTCCCAATCTGCAGCCGGTCAAGAACACACCGTCCCAGCCGGTCACCGAACTGATCGAGACCAGCCTGGGCCCCGGAATGTGGGTGCAGGTGTGTGTTCCCTGGGTAGAAGTCAGCCTGGAATACGGGCAGCCCCTGGCCCCCTGGCTCGAATATCGCATCCAGCAGGAACGCAAACCCGCATACCTGTATTACGATCAAATCTTCTGGGTCGACCGCATCAACACGGATATCAACGGCCAGGTCTGGTACCGGCTCTCAGAGCTTTACGGTACCTATGGAGACGTCTTTATTGGCCCTGCTGAAGCGTTCCGCAAGATCGAACCGGAGGAGATAGCCCCGATTTCACCCGAAGTTGAAGAAAAAACTATAGAAGTCAATGTCCGGCGGCAGACTGTCCAGGCCTTTGAAGGCACCCGAGAAGTCTACTTTGCCCGCTGTTCGACCGGCCTCGATGGGGAAGAAACCGAAACCCCGATCGGCTTGTATCACCAGGTCTGGCGCAAAGCGGTCTCCACGCACATGGCTGGCAACACAGCCCAGGGATACGATACCCCCGGCATTGGTTACACAACCTTATTTGTCGGCTCCGGTGTGGCGTTCCATGCCACCTTCTGGCACAATGCCTACGGGGCCAAACGGTCGCATGGGTGCGTCAATCTGCGCCCAGATGATGCCAAATGGATCTGGCGCTGGACCACTCCTTACGTCTCGTACGACCCGGGAGATAAGACAGTCACAGATTTCAGCGGTACAATTGTCCGGGTAGTGGACTACTAACCCGGCAGGTTGAGGAGCATTAATTCATGGAAAATTTCAGACCGGAAGACATCACCCTCGGACTGGCTTTTTTTGCCGGGGTGGCCTCCTTTTTATCCCCCTGCGTGTTCGCCCTCGTCCCCGCCTACATCAGCTACCTGAGCGGACGCTCGGTTGCTGGCGGTGAGGGTCAGAGTAAGCTCAACAGCCTGAACACTTTTTCGCACGGGCTGGTTTTCGTGCTTGGGTTTAGTCTCATTTTCGTGACCACCGGAGCGCTGGCCGGCGCGGCAGGCGCATTAGGTGGGATTTCTTACCAGCTCTCCGGGATTTTAACGAAAGTCGGTGGTGTCGTCGTGATCCTGTTCGGGTTACACATGACCCATATCTGGCGCATCCCGTTCCTGGATTATGATCTGCGACCCCAGGCCCAGCCAGACCGCAAGAAAGGTTACATCTCCTCGGCCTTAATGGGAATCTTCTTCTCCGCCGGGTGGGCTCCTTGCGTTGGCCCCGTATATGGCACCATCCTGACCCTTTCCTACAACCAGGGAGGCTCGGTACAGGGAGCAATGCTCCTGGCCGCCTATTCTGCCGGTTTGGCGATCCCCTTCCTGCTGGCCGCCACCCAGATCGGGTGGGTCACGACCATCATCCGCCGCTACGGCAAGATCATGCACTACACCGAGATCATCATGGGTGTTGTTCTGATCGGGATCGGTATCCTGCTCTTCACGGATCGCTTCGCCCAACTCGCCCAACTCGGTACGTTTATCGAAGGTGTTGAAGAGGTTTCCATCGGCCGGATTCTGATCGCAGGATTCTTATCAGCCGTCGTGCTCGGCCTGATTCCGGCCTTGATTGCCAAAGCAAAAGGGAAAATTTTCATGGACTGGTGGTTCCTCGGAACCGGGATCAGCATCGTCATGATCATCGTGTTATACATTCTCGGAGTATTCAACCCACTCCTGCCAGTTATCTCCGGAGGCGCTTGATGAAAAAAGGCTGGGTCCTGCTCCTTCTCGCGAGCATCATGCTGCTGGCATCCGCCTGTAAAACATCCCCCAACGAAGGTGTGCGCGAAGCCCCTGAGATTGGCGCAATCGCCCCAGCTTTCACCCTCATGAACACCGAGGGGGCAGAGATTACTTTGGCAGATCACCGCGGCCAGGTGGTGCTGATCAATTTCTGGGCAACCTGGTGCCCGCCCTGCCGACAGGAAATGCCCGGCATCCAGGCCATGTATGAAGCACATCAGGGAGACCTGGCCGTTCTGGCAATCGATAACGATGAACCCCTCTCGCTGGTGGTTGAATTTCAGAATGAATTCGACCTGACCTTTGACATTCTCCTTGATCCGGGAGCCCGTGTGCAAAGCCAGTACATGATCCGGTCCTACCCAACCTCATTATTTGTCGATGAGAATGGAATCATCAGATTTGTTCACATCGGCCTGATGACTGAATCCCAACTGGGAAATTACCTGTCTCAATTGGGTCTCGGAGAAAAAACCGCTGCACGATAACCTCCTCAAAAAGGAAGCGCATGAAATCAAAGGCAGATATCAACCTGGAAGTCACCTTATATACCCGAGAAGACTGTTCTCTCTGCCACATCGCGGAAGATGACCTGGCTGACCTCCAGAAAGAAGTGCCCCATACCCTGGTCGTGGTTGACATTGATGACGACCCTGATCTGCAAGCCCTCTACGGCCACAAAGTCCCTGTGATCATTGCGGGCAGCTTTACTCTGGCCGCCCCCTTCGACAAGCGCAAGCTCAGGATGACTCTTGGTGCGGCCTACGACAGCCAGCTCCGGCAGATGGAAGATGGCAGCGAAAAGTTCGCCAAACGGCAGGAACGCAAAAACACCATGAACACGGGGGATAAGCTCTCTCATTTTATCTCCAACCATTACCTGAAAGTGGTCAACATCATCCTGCTGATCTATTTTGGTTTGCCTTTCCTTGCGCCTGTGCTGATGAAAGTCGGGCTGCAAAACGCCGCCCAGCCGATCTATACCATGTATAAGGTCTCCTGCCACGAACTCGCCTTTCGCTCCTGGTTCCTGTTCGGGGAGCAGGCTGCCTATCCCAGGGCATCAGCACAGCTAGAAGGCCTGGTCACCTACGGCGAAGCCACGGGCAACAGCGAAGATGATCTGCTGACCGCCCGGAACTTTAAAGGCAACGAGCAAATGGGATACAAGGTCGCCTTCTGCCAGCGCGACATTGCCATCTATGTCGCCATGTTCACATTTGGAATCATATTCAGTCTGACCAATCGCAAGATCAAAGGCCTTCCCTTCCTGCTGTGGGTGATCGTCGGCATCCTGCCAATCGCCCTGGATGGAGGCAGCCAGCTGCTCAGCCAGGCTTTCAGCTTCATTCCCTACCGGGAGAGCACTCCCCTGCTGCGTACCATCACCGGGGCACTATTTGGATTTACCACCGCCTGGTTCGGTTTCCCGGTACTGGAAGAAACCATGAACGATACCCGTCAGATGCTGTCCGCCAAAAGAGCCCGTGTGCTCAGCAAACCCAGCCAAGATTAGATTGAACAATGCCTTTCCACCAGCCCGACCGCATCCGATACCTGACATTTGAGTCTTTCGACAGCCATCGCGTCCGGCATGCCGTCTTTACCAGGAATGGTGGAGAAAGCCGCGGCTACCTCTCCAGCCTGAATGTCGGCCTGACCGTTGGCGATGATCCGGAGATCGTCGCCCGCAACCGCCTGCTGGCCTTCCAGGCCCTCAACCGGGATACAGCCACCCTATCAGACAGCTGGCTCGTACACCAGGACAACGTCATTGTCTATGACTCCCCAAAGTCTCCCCAACAAACCACCCCGCCCAAAGCGGACATTATCCTGACCGACAACCCGACCGTCAGCCTGTTCATGCGCTACGCAGATTGTGTGCCGATCCTGCTCTACGACCCGGTGAAAAAAGCCATCGGGTTGGCCCATGCCGGCTGGCAGGGGACCGTCCTCAAGGTTGCCAAAACCGCTGTGGAGGCAATGCACGCCCGCTACGCGACAAACCCGGCAGATTTACTGGCGGCGGTCGGCCCCTCCATCGGCCCGGAACGGTATGAAGTCGGGCCTGAAGTGGTTGACCAGGTCAGGAGCGCTTTCGGTGCCGATGCCCCATCCCTGCTGCCAACCTTCGGAGAATCCACCCATTTCGACCTGTGGGCGGCCAACCAGCTGACCTTGCACCAGTCTGGTGTGCGCCAGGTGGAGGTATCGCAAATCTGCACCGCTTCCAATACCCAGGATTGGTTCTCCCACCGGGCAGAACAGGGCAGGACCGGACGCTTTGGTGTACTGCTGGCGTTGGAGGAGATGCCCCTGTGAACGATGAGATTGCCACCCGCTACCAGCAGGTGCAGGAGACAATTACCGCGGCCGCCCAATCTGCCGGGCGCAGCACGGATCAGATCCGGTTGGTGGTGGTCACCAAGGGCCACCCGCCCAAAGCCATCCAGACCCTCTACCAGCTTGGAGTGCGCCATATCGGTGAAAACCGGGTGGAAGATGCCCTGACCAAACAGGATATCCTGCGCGGCCTAGACGACCTGCACTGGCACATGATCGGCCACGTGCAGAGCCGCAAAGCCAAACAGATCGGCGGATGCTTCAGCTTACTCCATTCGCTCGACCGGGTGAAACTTGCCCGGCGGCTCGAATCATCATTGGCAGAATCCGGCATCATCCTGCCGGTCCTGCTCCAGTTCAATGTCAGCAGCGAGGAGACCAAATCGGGGTGGGATGCGTCTAACCAATCAGATTGGCCGGCACTGCTGCCGGAGATCGAAGAAGTTTTACAGTTCCCGCACCTGGACGTGCAGGGACTGATGACCATGGCCCCCTACAGCACCAACCCGGAGGATTCCCGGCCGCATTTTGTCCGCCTGCGCAAGCTGAGGGACTTCCTGGCAGGCCGTTTTCCTGGCCGCACCTGGGAGCAGCTCTCGATGGGGATGAGCGGCGATTACCAGGTGGCTGTCCAGGAAGGTGCGACCTTGCTGCGGGTTGGAACAGCCATCATGGGTGCACTTTATTGATATAATATCGCCTGAAACAAGATTCCATGAAGAGGTGAACGACTCTATGACGAAGAGCATCATTATCATTTTTGGCAACCTGGTTACCTACGGCGTAATCGTCCACGTGTTATTGGGATATTTCGTTAGTCCTTACCACCCGGCCAGGGAATTTACCGCAAGGCTGTTCGAACCTCTGCTCGCTCCCATCCGCAGGATGCTGCCGCAAACTGGCATGCTCGATTTTAGCCCCTTGGTTTTAATTATTTTGGTACAATTAGTGGAGCAGTTGATCTTATCTGCACTCTAATTGTGGCGTGATCTCAGAGGTACTGAATGGCAAAACAACCGCGTTTTACGAATGGAAAAATTGGTGCAGCCCTTCCAATTCGGGTAATTCCGCGGGCCAGCCGCAACGAGATTGTGGAAATCCTCAACGACCAGACGGTCAAGATCCGACTGGTGGCCTCCCCTTCCGAACAGGAAACCAACCAGGTGCTGATTGCCTTTCTTTCCGAGGTGCTTGGCGTCTCCTCCTCGCAGATGGAAGTGGTCGCTGGGGCCAAAGGGCGCGATAAGCTGGTCTCGATCCTGGATGTGACCAGCCAGGAAGTCCATAACAAGATCCTGCGCCATCTGGCCTAATCCCTTGACTATCCGCAGTATTCAAAAAGCCCGTTTCCGGGCTTTTTTTAATTCAACCCCTGCAAGAATATTTTCCTTCTATTAACATTCAGGATAGAGATAGAGTTCCAACAGCCAACCCCCTCCAAACCGCAGTGCGGTTTTTCCTCCCCCTTGATAGGGGTAGGATGGAGACGCAGTCGACAGGTGGTGGTACTACACCAAGGATGTTTTGCAAGCGATCTCCAGATCGCCCGGCAAAACTCCGAATCGAAGGGCTTTGCAATTCGTACCGGGTGCAGGGTGCGCGCAGCACCCTGCAATAACAATATGGATCAATCGTTTCCAACCCCCTCCGAACCGCGGTGCGGTTTTTCCTCCCCCTTTCAAGGGGGAGGATGGAGACGTAGTCGACAGGTGGGGGTACTACACCAAGGATGTTTTGCAAGCGATCTCCAGATCGCCCGGCCAAACTCCGAATCGAAGGGCTTTGCAATTCGTACCAGGTGCAGAGTGCGCGCAGCACCCTGCAATAACAATGTTCGCCTGCAATTACCTAATTCGGTGATTGAGCTCAAGGTAAAAAATAATGTTGAATATGAAAATAAAAATGGTTAGAGTCGGAAAAACTATTTGCTGCCCCGCTCCTTAGGTTGAAAAGCCAGAGCCGAGAATAAAATTCTCCAACCCTTTAATCGTGCTCTCTCGATCAGATAGGATAATTTCCATAACATCCCGCATAGAGACCATGCCAACCAATGCGTCTTTCTCAACCACAGGCAGGTGGCGGATTCGATACCGCTTCATCAGTTCCATGCAATGGTCAATCGACGTATCCAGCGTCACGGTTAGCATATCAGTAGTCATAACGTCTCGCACAGCAGTTTCTTCGGTAGAAAACCCCTTGAGTTCGCATTTTCGGGCATAATCCCGCTCAGTGAAAATCCCTATGATTTTGTCCCCCTCGGTGACCATTACTGAACTGATGTCTGCTTCGGCCATGACCTCCAGAGCTTTCATAATATTTTCTGTGCTCTCAATAAAATAATTGATGCCATCCCCCTTCGTACTCAACAGGTCTGCTACAGTTGCCATCTTATACCTCCTATCTGGTCATTTCCGAATCAACCTCAAAGTCTCTCATCAACTGCATGAGTCAGGAATGCTCGAAATTATTTGTCTAACAAATGTGAGATATACACAAAATATCGGCTGCTTTCTTCGGTTAAATCCATTTCTCGATTGTTCCTTTATATTACAATAAAAACCGTCAATAGCCTAATCTCGAGGTGCTGAATACGCATACATGTATTCCACCTACCGGCATTCAGAATTGAGATCCACAATTCCAATACCAACCCCCTCCTCACCGCACAGCGGCTTTTCCTCCCCCTTGATAAGGGGGAGGACGGCGACGCAGTCGGCTGGTAGGGGTCACACCGCCTCTTCCACAATCCTGATCTCCTCCTCCGCCAGCCGCTCTTGCCGCGCCTCTTCCAAAATCACAGCCGGATCCGTCTCCCCAATGAACTCCAGCGCTCTTGTGCGGGAATATCCCAACTCACGCACTGCCGTCGCCGCCGCCTCAATCCGCGCCGCCCGATCCGCCGGGACATCCGCGCTCAGTTCCACCTCCAGGTACAGCTCTCCCGGGTCCACCTGCTCCGGGTCAAGCACGATTTGCTCTCCCCGGCTGCCCCGCCCCAGGTGATAGGTCAGCACCGGCCGCCCGTCAAAAGCGATCCAGTTCAGCATCTGGGTGAAGATTCCGGCCAGGGCCTGCTCTGCCAGGTCTTTGTACGGCGCCAGGCTTTTCAGCCCGCTCTGGGTCGCCAGGTTGAGCGTAGCGAAGGCGATCCCCGCCGGGTAATCACCGGTCTGGAGCACGCGCGGCACAGTGCTTTTGTCAATCCGCTTGCCCACCCGGTCAGCGATTTGCGCCAGGCTGGCATCCAGTCCGGGAGCGTCCATCGGCTCCAGTTTATGCCCCGGCGGCACAAACGCCATCCGCCCCGGCTCGCCGTAATCCACCTCCACATTGCCGGTCACTCCCTCCACCTTGAGCCGCGGGGCCGCCGCGTAGGCGATCACCTCGCTGGTCAGCAGCGTCTCGAGGATATTCTGCGTCTCCCACTGCCCGGACTGGTAGACCGAATACAGCAGCGGCACCCGCTGGTGGACGGGGTCTTGCGCCAGCGTGGTCCCACCCACCCGGGCCACCCAGGGCAAAAATCCCAGCCCATGAGCCTGCCGCACGATCTCGATCGGCCGTGCACTGCTGTCCAGGCCGGACGCGGGCAAAACAGCGCTTTGGTCCTCATGCAAAAAGGCCCACACCACCCGGTGTTCCAGGTCAAAGTAATCATACACAGTGGCATAGCGCAGGTCTTGCTTCCTGGCATCCTCCATCTGCTGCTGGATACCGCTGGCATGCCGGCCCCAAAACCCAACCACCTCGGAGGCCCGCATCACCCTGCGCAGCAGCACCGCATCGGCCGCCCAGTCCGAATAGCGCACATGCACCTGGCGCGGGTTGCGCACTAAAATCGCAAATGCCCCGGAGCGCTGTGCCGCAGACAGGGTCGCCAGGTTCCCCCCGGCAGCCTTCACCGCCTGGATCTGCTGCGGCAGGTAGACCACCTGGGCAACCACCTCGTCGTACAGCAAGGCACTCAGCACAATATCCCTCAGCACCGAGGCCTGCCGCCTCCGGTTGGCGAGATGGAACAGCCAGGCCAGGGCACGCTCCACCCGTTCTGCCTGGAAATCAGGGGTTACACCCAGCCCAACCGGCAGCACCTTGATGCGCGGGTCTGCACTCGAAAGCACCCGCACCCCGGCGCGCAGGGCATCATGCGGGTCGGTGCTGACCACCTTATGCATCCAGCGCAGGTTAGAGATCTCCTCCGGAAGATTCCAGCGTCCCTGCCACATCGCCTCCATGGCGGCTTGCATGCGGTTCTTTTCCGCGTCCTGCTGCACCATCTGGTCAGCCATTTCCAGATACGCATTCAAACTTTTCATTGTTTCCTCCCTTCACATTCACAAAAACCCGGACAGATCAGCCCCGCCCCAGCCGGACAAACGGGTTTCGGGTTTGCGCTTTTCCGCGCTGCGGCATCAGGTGTGGCGCACCGACATACAGCATCCAGTAGACTGCGTCCAGCGTATCGTCGTGTGCGCCGCGCGGCCAGGCCACCCACTCCTGCTCAAAAGCCCGCAGGAAAGGAGTCTCCACGTCTGAGAGCCACGCCCGGCGGAACTGGAACAGCGGCGCCATCCCCATCTCAAAGCGCTCGCCCTTGCTGCTGCGCCCGGTATGCACCTGCTGGATCGGCAGCCCCGATGACCTTAGCAGCAGGTGATAGAACTCCTCTCCTTTGCCCTGCGCCTCCACACCAATCAGTTGGGTAGTCGGATAATGACTGGCAAGTTGTTTAAGCCGCAGTTCTGCCTCGCCCTGCGAGACCCTGCCGCGGTAGCCGTCCACCAGCACCATTCCCGCCCCTCCCGGAAGCGCCCGTCCAATCGCCACCGCAAAATAATCCCGTTGCGTCTCGTTCAGCTTGTCCGCGCTGGAGGCATAGTCCACGCCCATCACCACCGGCCAGCCGGGGTCAATGCGGGAGAGCGGGTAGCGGTTGAGCCACTCGCGGCGCAGGTGGACGCCCCCCGCCCGGGCCAGGTCTAGCAAGTACATGCGGGTAAACTCCACCTCCCCGGATTCCTGCCGCCGCCGTTCGATCTCCTCCAGCGGAAAGCGCTCCGGCCAGACCGGCTGGTCCTGCCGCAGTACAGGTGTTTTCACGCTCAGGTAGCGCCCGGTGGCTTTAAGCGTTGCCAGGATATCGTCTCCCACCCAGGGTGTCCCGACCACCACCTGCCAGGTATCTTTCGTCACGGTCGGCAGGATCGTGCCGCTGAACACCTGGCGCACCATCTCCAGTTCCCGCATCGAACGGGTGTTGTTCTCGTCGTGGATATCGTCGATCAGCAATACCCCGGTCGGATGCTTGCCAATTACCGCCCGCGATTTGTAGCCGATCCCCAGCAGGGTGGGGTCTTTGCCCTTCAACTTGGCCGCCAGTGCCCGCCACTCGGCATACCCCAGGTCCAAGCGCTGCACCTCGTAACCCCCCATCCCCCAGGAAGCCCGGCGGTCCGGCCGGACAAACGG
The DNA here is from genome assembly GCA_035458505.1 of Anaerolineales bacterium. GTDB lineage: Bacteria > Chloroflexota > Anaerolineae > Anaerolineales > UBA11579 > UBA11579. The sequence goes on from DATHZS010000044.1 coordinate 11,271, forward strand.
GAACATCACTGGCCAGTACGGATTGGTGTCGATCAGGTCGGTGATCTGGCGGCAGGTGTCTCTGGCCGCCGCGTCGCTGACCTGGATCACCAGGTTGGAGGTGTGCGGGTAGTGCCCGATGCGGAACGCCACCCAGGCCACACTCAGCGTGCTGGATTTGGCCGCCCCGCGGAAGGCCTCGATCAGGGCTCCTTTGCGCTGCTTGCGTGCCGCATAGATCAAGGGCATCCATTCCCGGCGGGCGTGGCCGGGCATCGCGCGGCGGTAGATCAGGCGGTAGAACTGCTCAAAGCCCGCCGGACCATCGTCCACCCCGGCAATTTCCGCCCGGCACCAGTCCTCCAGGCATGATAGTTCTTGTACGGTCAGGGTTTTCAGCCATGCCTTAACCCCCGTTAAATTGATCGCTCCCCCTCCTGCCGATCTCACTCATTTGCTTGTTGCTTTACCCGGAAAAATCTCCACCGGGAGGGGAGCGAATGCTCCCCTCCCGGCCGTTTCTCCTGATGGGCGTTCAGGAGAAGTTTGAAAGCGGTATGAAAGGGCACACACGGAACAGATACCGCATTTTCAACCGTTGGATTTCCCCCATGCAAACACCCCCTGTCTCAAATCACATCCCTGCCCCCGACACCCAGCGGGTATCATAGCGCCGCTTGAACGGCCCGGTATCGACCACGCTGCGCTCCATCGCCCGGCGGCCGATCTCGGTGGCCGGCTGGTAGAACCTCGGCCGCAGGGCGGCCAGCATATCTCGGGCAAAATCGCGCCGCCAGTCGGGGGGCGCACTCATCTCGATCTGCACCATGAAATAAACCCGCGGCAGGTGCACCCGGTCTTCCCAGTTCTTGATCGTCTGGTGGGAAATGGACTCATCGTACTGCGCCAGCACCTCGTTGAGCCGGTCGGCAAACGTGCGCAGCGAAAGCGGCGCGCCGTCGTCGCCGGCCAGGTAGCGGTAAGCAAATACGAGATCGGCGACAGCGCGCCGGGCGTGCAGGGTTGGGTCTGTGGTCATCGAGTACACCTGAAGATCTGATTTAGAACTTTTGTTCTATTTTACATCCAATCTCCCCCACTGGCAAGAGGGACAGGTGCAAATGTCAAGGTTTTGGCTGG
>DATHZS010000045.1:0-18924 GCA_035458505.1 Anaerolineales bacterium
CTGCGAAGATCAAGTCCACCGAGCGGCTTGGCAGGGAGTTTAACATATCTACACAATCCCCTTGCAAGATCCGGCCAACCGGCAGTTCGCTCATTCGAATGATGCTCCTGAATGGATCGAAAAACACTCCAAAGTGATCAAAATGGAACTGCAGGCGAATTGTGATCAGACATTAAACCGCACATGGACGATATCACCATCCCGCACGATGTAATTTTTTCCTTCCACCTGCAGCTTGCCCTGCTCGCGCAAGGCTGCCATGCTCTTAGATTCTACCAGTAAATTATACGGAGCAACCTCTGCCCGGATAAACCCGCGCGACAGATCGGTGTGGATCACCCCGGCAGCCTGCTGAGCGGTAAACCCGATCTTGAGCGGCCAGGAGCGGACCTCGTCTTCCCCGACAGTGAAGAAAGACTGCAAACCCAGCAGGTCATACGACTCACGGATCATCCGGTTCAGGCTCGGCTCTTTGATTCCATATTCCTCCAAAAAGAGGCCGACTTCTTCCAACGGGAGTTGGGCCAATTCCATTTCCAGCTTCCCTTGCAAGGGCACCACCGGCAGGCCTGCAGCCGCAGCGCTCACATCTGGTTCTCCTTGTCCTTCTCCCAGGTTGAGCACCAGGAGCAGTGGTTTCAGCGAGAGGAATTGGTATCCAGAGAGGTACTTCTCTTCTGCTTCAGAAAGCGGCATGCTGCGCAGCGGTTGTTCGTTAGACAGGTGTTCCTGCAAACGTGTAAAGAGGAGCAGTTCCCGCTCCATCTCAGCTTTATCCCGCCCGCCTTTGCCCCGATCTTGAGACAGCCGCTCCAGCTTGCGCTCAACCGTGATCAGGTCATTGAGCAGCAGTTCGGTATTCATCGAAACGATATCCCTTGCCGGGTCAATGCTGCCAGCCGGATGCGGGACTGAATCGGATTCGAAACAGCGGACGACATGGATAAAACCATCCATCTTGCCTAACTCGTTGCGGAGCTGGCCAGAGATATCTCCCTGGCCTCGCCCCTCCAGGCCAGCAATATCCGCGTATTCCACCTTTGCATAAGTGACCTTCTTTGGATGGTACACATGTGCCAGTTGGGAGATCCTTAAGTCAGGGACATCAATAATGGCGGTACGAACTTCGATCTTTCCGCTCATCGTGGTCGGCTGGTGCTGACGGGTGAGCGCATTGAAGATCGTCGTTTTTCCAGTTTGAGGTAAGCCAATAATTCCTAGTTTCATAACCCGCTAATTAAATCAAAGAAGTCTCTAAAAAGCCAGAAGTTGCTCATTAATTTTGTATATGAATTTTCATCAGGATCAGGTTGTTTGGAGACGTATGTTTTTTATTGTTTCTTTAATTAAATTTATCCCCATATTTATAGAGTTTAATTAAAATAGTATTCGTAGTAGGGGGTGTGGATATGTGGGTAAGTCCCTTCAGGATAAAAAATCCCCCCATATGTTGGGGCTATCCAAATCAACAGCCCTTGTGATGCGGGTTTTTTGCCCGGTGTTTATCCACAAGCCGATTGGGTATAAATTCGGGATAAAAACACCCTTTTGAGGATAAAAAAAGATAGAACAAATATCCTCTGAATATGTGAGAACCGATAAAAGCATCCCCCCATATATGGGGGGATGCCGCAAACCTCAGAACACTTGTTTTTGGGGAGTTTTCCCCAACTTCGCGCGGTTATCCACAGTTTTGCACAGGTTATCCACAGTTCATAGTGTTTGTGAAACGCTTCACACCCCCTATATATGGGGAGGCATTCCTCTTTCCCTACAGATGTCGCAGGTAAGCATCCGGATGGTTCAGGAAATCGCGCATCAGGTTGACATGTTCTAAGCTCTCGTAATTTACCGGTTGGATCGGCAACTTGTCAAAACTTAAGATCTCCGCTCCAGGATACGCCATCAGGATCGGGGAATGCGTGGCGATGATGAACTGCGCATCCTGGGCGACCATCTCCTTGATCGCAGACAGCAGCGCCAATTGCCTCAGGGGAGAGAGAGGGGCTTCCGGTTCATCCAGCAGGTATACCCCTCCCGGAACAAACCGCGCCTGGAAAAGTGCCAGGAAGCTTTCTCCATGCGACTTGGTGTCCAATCCTTCTCCGTAACGTCTTTCCATCGCATTCAGTTCGCTGGCGAAAGGCATGCGGGCCAGCCCCTGGGCTTGCTTGGAGCGCCCCCGGTATTCCTCATCCACCCGGTCTAATTCCTGTTTCATTTGCTGGCGGGTCTGATTTTGCTGCTTGATGTAACCAAAGAAATCTTCTGCCCGCAGGAAAAAACCTTTTCGGGTGCGTTTGTTCCAGACCAGCTTGAACCACTTCGCCAATTCTTTTACATGGTCCAGGGTTGGGTCTCGGTGAGCGCTGCCGCTGCCCACGGTGATCATTTCCGCGGCGACTGCGAGGGCTTCCACCACGGTCGATTTCCCGGACCCGTTCTCTCCGACCAGGATTGTCACCGGGGAGCCAAATTCCAGCGGCTGCCAGGCAGACACCACCGGCAGGCTGAACGGGAACTCTGTTGGCCGGGTGTCTCCTTCCCTGAGTGTGATAGAGCGTAAGTGGATCATTACCCAGCATTATATCTTGTTTCAGGCATCGAAAAACGGCAGATGAGAGGAAAATCAATATTCACAAACTCACTTCTGTTCTGCTCCGCGAGGCGGTATAATAGAAGCACCAAGCTGCTGAGATGCCTCAATGTGGTGACCGTCAGATGAACACTTTTTTACGATAATCCCCTTGTATTGATTTTCATAGCAATATGATTTGTTACCCTATTCAGCAGCAGCTTGATGCGAAACGCATTGGGAAAAAATAGACTATGACTCAAAGAAAAATAACAGACGACCTGGACGTTTTGATGGAAGTGCTTCCAGAAGAAATCGCCCAGGCTGTAAAAAAACAGAATAACAGCTCCGATTTGCTCGAAGTGATCCTCGATTTGGGGCGTGTCCCCACTGCCCGGCTGGTCTCGGAAGAGGTCGTTCTGGTAAAAGATGAAATCACCCGATCGGATATCGACTATGTTGTCGAGCGGCTGGGAGATTTCGACGCGGATAACCGGGCCGGGTTAGAACGCACCCTGCACCGGATTTCTGCCATCCGCAACCGCCGCGGAGACATTGTGGGACTCACCTGCCGCGTCGGCCGTGCGGTGTATGGCACGATCGATATCCTCCAGGACCTGATCGATCAGGGCAAGAGCTTGCTGATCCTCGGCCGCCCTGGGGTTGGCAAAACCACCATGCTGCGTGAGGCTGCCAGGATCCTGGCAGAATCGAAGCGGGTGGTGATCGTCGATACCTCGAACGAGATCGGCGGTGATGGTGATGTTCCGCACCCTGCAGTGGGGCGGGCGCGCCGGATGCAGGTTGCCACACCTGCCCTGCAGCATGAGGTGATGATCGAAGCAGTCGAGAACCATAACCCGGAAGTGATCGTGATTGATGAGATCGGCCGCCAGCGTGAAGCTGAAGCAGCCCGCACGATTGCGGAACGCGGCGTGCAGCTGATCGGGACGGCCCACGGCAACTCCCTCGAGAACCTGCTGCTCAATCCAACCCTCTCTGACCTGGTTGGCGGGATTGAATCCGTCACCCTTTCGGATGAGGAAGCCCGCCGGCGCGGGACGCAGAAAACTGTGCTTGAAAGGCGCTCTCCCCCCACATTTGACATCCTGGTGGAGATCCAGACCCGCGATACGATTGCCGTGCATTTGGATGTCTCGGCCGCGGTAGATGCCTTGCTGCGCGGCTTCGATGCCCCGCCAGAGATCCGCACCCGTCAGGAAGATGGCAGTATCAACGTGGTCAGGGCTGCACCGGTTGCAGGCAAGGGCGGGCGCCGCTCCAGTATGAGCAGTCAGGGCCCTCTGCGCCGCCGCCAGGAGGAATTCGGGGACCAGGTGATGATCTCTGAACGAACCAAGACTCCGCGCGAGCATTTGATGGATCGCTCACCACTTCCGCAGCAGCAAGACCCGATCCGCATCTTTGCCTATGGTGTGGCTCGCAACCGCCTTGAGAATGCCGCCCGTTACCTGGGAGTGCCGATCGTGATTGCCAAAGACCTCGGAGATGCCCAGGTATTGGTGACCTTGCGTAACTACTACCGCAAACGCCAGCGCATCATTGTGGATGCAGAGCGGCGCGGGATGCCGGTCCATGTCCTGCGGGCGAACACCGTTCAGCAAATGGAGCGCTTCCTGGGCGGTTTGTTCGACCTGACGTCCACCGGGGGGCCTTATGAAGATGGCAGCAACCAGATTGTCACCCAGACCCGGCAGGCGATTGAAGCGGTTTTGAACGGCGAGCGCTGGGTGGAACTGCCTCCTGCCGCCTCCCGCATCCGCCGGCTCCAGCACCAGATGGCCAATGAAGCCTCCCTGGTTTCACATTCCTACGGAAAAGAGCCCAACCGCCGCGTGCGCATCTTCAGGGAATAACACGCACTCTGCCATGTTCATTACACTCGAAGGCCCAGAGGGCAGCGGAAAAAGTTCACATATCACCCCACTGGCGGATACCATCCGCCAGGCGGGGTATGCGGTGGTGATCACGCGGGAACCAGGGGGTACGCCGATAGGAGATGAGATTCGCAAAACCTTGCTCAATCTCAAGAACACCGCCATGCACCCCACAACCGAAATCTTGCTCTTCCAGGCATCGCGTGCCCAGCATGTCCATGAATTGATCCTCCCCTCAATCAGAGCGGGCAAAGTAGTACTATGCGACCGGTTTGCCGATTCGACCATGGCCTACCAGGGATACGGACACCAGACCGACCTGGAACAGCTTGCCCAGATCATCCGTTTTGCCACCGGCGGTCTGCAGCCAGACCTGACCCTGCTGCTGGATGTGGATATCGAGATTGGGTTGAAGCGCCGTTCTTCTGACCAGGAGAGTTGGAACCGCCTGGATGCCAAGGAGAAGGCTTTCCACCAGCGTGTGCGCCAGGGCTATTTGAAGATGTCTGCCTCCCAGCCGGAACGCTGGGCGATTGTAGATGCCAGCCAATCCCTGGAACAGGTGCAGCAAACGCTGATCCGGGTGGTGCTGAACCGTCTGGCAGAGCGGAACCCTCTCTCCCCCTGATTGACCGGTTTCGGGTGAACTGTAAGTCTAATCCTCCACTATAATAGAATCATTCTCTACAAATCTGGCCAATAAAAATACACCCCCTTGCTTTGGGTTGTGTTTTTGATGAGGTAATTGATCTGCACACAGGAGGAGACCATGATTCGTTCTTTATATTTTGCACCGGATGGAAAGATCCGCACCGACGTCTCTCAGGGAGAATTTGTCTTGCTGCTGGGGGAAGATGATGGGGTATTGTGGGTGGATATGTATGGGGGGGATAGAGAGCAGTACAAACAACTCCTGGAGACCATCTTCAATTTTCACTCGTTTGCCGTGGATGATGCCTTGGAGCAAACCCACATCCCAAAAGTGGATGACTGGGGTAAATACCTGTACCTGGTCCTGTTTGAGATCGGGTTTAATCAGGAGGGGGAAGAACTGGTCTTTCAAGATGAACTTGATCTGTTTTTTGGCCCGGGTTTCCTGGTGACCTATCACCAGGATCCGATTGAATCGCTGGATCGGGTTTGGGAAATCTGCCAGCGCGATCCGCGCTACCTGAAGCGTGGGACCCCCTATCTGCTGTATCAGATTGGTGCTTCTCTGGTCGATGGGCATCTGCCGGTCTTTGACCGGATTGAAGTGATGATCGATGAGTTGGAAGATCAGATCCTGAAGGTCCCGCGAGAAGATGTCCTGGAGCGGATATTTTTACTGAAACGCGCTCTGCTGCACATCCGACGGATGATGGTCCCGCAGCAGGAGGTGTTCAGCAAGCTGTACCACGATGAATATCTCGCACTGGATAAAAATGAACGGTATCTCTACCGCAATATTTACGATCATTATGTCCGCCTGACAGACTTGATGGAAAGCCTGCGTGAACTTCTGGTCAGTTCCCTGGAAATCCATCTCTCGGCGACCAACAACCGCATGAACCAGGTGGTCAAAACGCTGACGATCATCACGACTATGTTCATGCCGATCACCTTTGTCACCAGCTTTTTCGGAATGAACTTTTTCCAGAAGGAAGTCGCTCTGACTGTCTGGACCGGGTGGCTGGGATTGGGCATATCGCTGTTGTTTATCCTCATCATTCCGATCGTGATGTTCCTGTGGATGCGCCGCCGGGCCTGGATGTAGTTTGTCGTTGAATCATCGTACTTTCCTTGATTTTGGAATCAAGCGGCTTTGAGGTAGAATCGAAGTGAATCTGTATCAACAAACAGATCAGGAGGTTCCACATGTTTCAAAAATTAGCCAATAGTTGGGAACTGGTCAAAGCCAGCGCCCGGGTGTTGCAGCAGGATAAAGAATTGCTGGTCTTCCCGATCATCTCAACGATCGGAGTCGTACTGGTGACCTTAGGGTTCATTTTTCCGCTGCTCGTCGGCAACCTGTTCGATTCGATTTTCTCAGATGATATGCGGGTGGTCAGCTTTTTGGTGATGTTGGCCTATTATGTGGTGCAGTATGCGGTCATCTTTTTTGCCAATACAGCCCTGGTGGGCGCGGCGATGATCCGTCTGGAGGGCGGTGACCCGACCGTGCGGGATGGGTTGCAAATTGCCGCCAGGAACTTCACCAGCATACTCGGCTACGCTCTCATTGCCGGAACGGTGGGCGTGATCCTGCGGATGGTCAGCGAGCGCAGCGAAGGGCTCGGCCGCCTGGTTATCTCCCTGATCGGCACTGCCTGGAATATCGCCACCTACCTGGTGGCCCCCGTATTGGCGGTGGAAGGGATCGGCCCGGTAGACGCCATCAAGCGTTCAGCCTCTCTGCTCAAGAAGACCTGGGGTGAGCAGATTGCCGGCAACTTCGGCATGGGAATGATCACTTTCCTGGTCATCTTTGGCATCATCCTGCTGGGCGGAGCGGCGGTGTTTGGGGTCGTCTCGCTTGATCTGGGTGTCATCCCGATCGTGCTGGTGGTTGGGTTTGTCGTCATGCTGATCGTGATTGTCGGCCTGATCTCCTCGACTCTCAATAGCATCTATACCGCTGCGGTCTACCAGTATGCCACTACCGGTAAGTCCGGCGAGTTCTTTGAGAGCCAGCTGGTGGAGAACGCTTTCCGCCGGAAGTAGAACTCAGCATAATAAAACGACAGGGAGCCAAGCGGCTCCCTGTTTTTTTGCCGATCGTTGTTTTCACTCAAATTTTCAAGCTGCAGGAGATTTGTAGCCAATGACAAGATGGGCTCCATATGGGAATGCAGACCCCTCATCGGTGCGAAAAGGTTCCAACTCTTTGCGGATATATTCCACCACAGTTTTTCGAGTTTCCGGATCCAGGTCTGCATAATCCTCTTCGACGACGCATTCTTCAAGCGATGCTCGTTTTCGCATCAGATGGATATTCTCGATGTGAACATTAACAAAACCAGCATTTTGCATGAGAGTGTACAGATCTTTTTCATTTCCTTGATAAAAAGGAGCAGGCTTTGTGAATTTTTCTGCGGCCGCGTCGCTGACATATTTCCTGTGGGCTTCAGCAATCGCCCAATAATATGGGTGGCCTTCTTTCGTAATAGAGCGCCATATGACCATTGCCAATCCCCCGTTTGGTTTCAGGACGCGGTAAATTTCATTGAGTGCGCCGGCTTTATCACTGAAAAACTGGAAACCTTGCTGGCATACTGCCCAATCAAAGAAATTGTTTTCTAAAAATGGCATTGAATTCGCATTGCCGACATGCCATGAGATCGAAGTATCGGCTGGTGTCTTCGTTTTGGCAAAATCGATCATATCTTGATCAAGATCCACTCCGACAATCTCACCCTGATGATCGATTTGTTCAGAGATCACCCGCGCCACAATCCCTGTTCCGCAGGCCACATCCAAAACGGTATCACCTTTTTGGATCGGAACATGGCTAAGGAAAAGCAACGCCAACGGGTAAAACGTATTCGGGACTTTATCACGCTCGTACTTAACCGCCGAGCCAATAATCTCCTTGTGGTCTTTTGAAATGCCTGTCTCACTCATGAACACACCTCCTGCCAGCTGAAAAATGGCGCAACATCTTCAGGGCTTTCGAGTCATACAATACAGTCTCAGCACCCCAGGGAACTGGTTCCCTGGCCTTTTGTGAAGGACTTCAATTAAAAAATGTTCACCAAATCGTTGTGTGACTTCATCTGGTGACAGCATTCTGTCAAAAGAAAACATGACATAGTAACCGCCTGGTTTGGTGAGAGGGAGGACATTTTTCATATAGAGATCCCGGGCAGCTTGGCTCAGATCATTCAGTGCACCGAAGTCCATCACCAGGTCATAGTTTCCGCTGGTGTGCTGCAAATTGGTCAGGTCGTCTACAATAAACTCAACCTCAATTCCTTTTTCTTTCGCCCGGCGACGGGCTTTTTGGATGGCTGTTGGAGAGAAATCTACCCCGATTACCGAGAACCCCCTCTCCGCCAGGTAGATGGTTTCCCGGCCAACGCCGCAGCCCAGGGTGATTGCCGATCCTGATTGGATTTTGTCATCGATCACCGTGTCTACAAAATGCTCAAGTTGCGAGGAGGGGCCAAAAATCCAGTCCACCGGCACCAGACGGTAAATCAATTCATACAGCCATTTTTTCATCTCATTTTCCTTGGTCTAAAAGTGCGGGGATGAGAATAGCGTGTGTTTCAGGAGTTGTTGGGATTGATGGGGTGGGAATAGAGCGTGATGCGAACCAAATGTGTATCTTTTGATTGCTAACCCCAAAATAAAATAATAGTTATTTTTGGGAAAAGTACCACAATCTAAGAGGAATGATCTACTAGGCGCTGAACAGTGGGTGGTGGAAGGTCTGAATGGTTTCCTCAAAAGGATTGTAGATGTGTTTGTCTCCGCTAGTCATCCCCAAAATCGCTCATGCCGCCGTCTCCCAGGTCGGGCAGGTCGCGCTCGATCTGCTCCGGGCTTTGCCCTTTTTCCAGCCGGTCAACCACCTCGTTAAACTCTGGCCCGGGGTCTTCCCCCATTTCGCTGCTCATCTGCTTCATCAGCCTGGCCATTGCCTGGGGGTCATCCTCGATTCCGGCCAGCTGGCTCGGGTCGGCGAGAGAGTCCAGGCGGCTCTCCTCGGAACGGGCAAAGCGCACCCGCCCCAGGCGGCGCGAGACATTCGTGCTGCCGCAGTGCGGGCAGGAGATTTCGGCGCGGTCGTATTCCTGGTAGGTCAGGAACACGGTAAAGCGCTTATTGCAATCCTGGCAGGTATAAGGGTAATCAGGCATAGCTTAATTTAACCATACTCCCGCTGAAATTTCCAATGATGACAGAATGAAAGTGTCATTGCGAAGGAGCAATGCGACTGAAGCAATCTAAGGGGTTAACATCGTAGTAAGCGATGAAAAGCTGGCTCTCCTCCTGTTTCCCAAAACGTTTGGGTTCAAGGCTATAATAGGCGAAACCTTGCCTGAAAGGAATCCGAATGACAGAACAACCCCAGCCTAAACCCGGACAGATCGTTTGGGTGGACCTGACCATCCCCAATGCTGAAGCCGTGCGCGATTTTTACAGCCAGCTCGTCGGGTGGCAGCCTTCCCCGGTCGATATGGGCGGCTATAACGATTTCAATATGAACCTCCCTGGCACTGATCTTCCCGCTGCAGGGGTGTGCCATACGCGTGGTCCGAATGCCAACCTTCCCGCACAGTGGATGATCTACATCGCCGTCACCGACCTCGACCAGCGCATCGAAACCTGCCTGGCATTGGGCGGCAAGGTGATCGCTGGCCCCACAGGAGATGGCCTGCACCGATTCTGTGTGATCCAGGACCCGGCCGGAGCCGTGGCTGCGCTGGTTCAGGTGGCTGAGCCGGAGTAAGCGTTTCGGGGGGATCAACTTCAGTTTTATGGTGAAGCTGATATAATAGCCTCCATCCTTTGCCGGAGTATCGCATGCCCGAAACGAACTGTACAGACTTAAGCGAGCACCCACTGCTGATCGTCATTTCTGGCCCTTCAGGGGTCGGGAAAGATTCGGTGATCAGTCGATTGCGGGAGAAAGATCCCTCCCTGGCGTTTGTTGTCACGGCTGCTTCCCGTGAGCCGCGGCCGGGGGAGCAGCACGGTGTCGATTATTATTTCTTTCCTCCCGAGGAGTTTCAGCGCCGCATCGAGGCTGGGGAATTCCTGGAAAATGCCGTGGTGTACGGTGAGCTGAAAGGCATCCTCAAGAAAGAAGTCCTCAAATGGATGGACACCGGGAGCGATGTTGTCTTGCGGGTCGATGTCCAGGGTGCCGCCACTATCCGGGAAAAAGCCCCCGATGCACTGATGATCTTCCTGACCACTGAGACAGATGAAACCCTGATCGAACGGCTCACAGCCCGCGGCACCGAAACTCCGGAAGAGCTCCAGATTCGTATTGAAACCGCTCGCAACGAGCTGGCCTGTGTGGGCGAATTTGATTATAAAGTTGTCAACCGCGAAGGTTGTATGGAAGAAGCTGTCGATGTGATCCTGGCGATCATCAAAGCCGAACATCATGCGGTCAATCACCGTCAGGTTAAACTATCCTAACCGGAAGGAAATCCTTTGTCCCTCCCAAATCACTCCAACCAACCCCAAAACCCGGAAGAACAACCCGTTCAGGCAGATCGGCTCGCGCCGGAAGAGCGCCCCCGCCCGCAGATCAGGCTGACGCTGCCGGATACCAAGCCGGTCGTGACCTATTCGATCATGGCGCTTACCATTTTGGTTTTCATTGCTCAACTGGCAACCCAAACCCTGCTTGGGTGGGACATTCCGGTTGAAATTGGTGTGAAGTTTAACCCGCTGATCGATGCGGGGGAATATTGGCGGCTGATTGCTCCGGTGCTGCTGCATGGAGACATCCTTCATATTGGCTTCAATATGTATGCGCTGTATATTTTGGGTACCGAGTTGGAACGATTTTACGGGCATGGTCGTTTTCTGCTGCTCTATCTGTCAGGAGGATTTGCCGGAGGGGTTGCCTCGTACCTGCTGACGCCTGCCCCGTCATTGGGGGCCTCTACGGCCACATTTGGTTTGCTGGCCGCCTATGGTATTTTGGGTTACCGCAACAAGCAGGTCTTTGGTCCCCAGGCCCAGAGGATTGTGCGCAATGTCTTGCAGGTCGCCGCGATTAATTTCCTTTTTGGGCTTAGCCCGGGGATTGATAACTGGGGACATTTAGGCGGTGCTATTGGCGGCGGGCTGGTGGCCTGGTTCGGCGGCCCGGAGTTCCGCTTTGCGGGCACAATGCTGGAACTTCATTTAGAGAATAAGCGCTCCCCCGATCAATTTTTGCTGATCTTCTTTACCGTGGCGGCAATGTTTGGGTTCGCCGCGATCTGGCTGGGCGGCGCTTCCTGATCCCCTTCCGCGAATAGTTTTATTCAAATACCCAAAACGAGAGATCATCGAAGGCGATAGTTAGGTTCTCGGTGTTTTCCGAAGTGACCGTGAAGCCGAACGTACCGCTGCGGTAATCGTTGTGCTCCAGTCCGGCAACAGCCTGCCCGTTGATATGGAAGGAGAGCACTTTTCCCTCTGTCCAGACGCCAATCCGGTTGATCTGGTTTGGCCCGGCCTGGAGGTGGGTGCTGCTGGCCCAGGCCACAATTAACTGGCTGGAATTTTCATCGAACACAACTGCCGAATACTGCCCGTCACAGGAGATCTCAAAGCGGTACCCCTGCGAAGGATCTGGAGACCGGAATACCAACCCGAACCGGTCTTTCCCGCTGCAAGCGGTTGGTGTCCGGACCAGCACCTCCAGGTAAAAATTGCTCAGGTTGGGCCAGGAAACAGACCAGACCGGCCCTGAGGAAGGGTTGACAACGGTGAAGAAAAGCTCCCCATCCCGGATCTCGATCTCAGAACGGCTGTTGGAAAACTCGCTCCAGTTCTCGCCGCTGTCAAAATGGTCGCTCCAGGAGGCATCTCCCAGGCGAAAGGCCGGATCTCCTGGCTGGCGGGTGGGTTCGGTGGGGGGGATCGGAGTGGACGTGTCGATGGACGGCAAGGTCGGCAGCCCAGGCAGCGGCGTTGGTGAGAATTGAGGTGTGGGCGTGGTTGTAGGGGTTGAGGTCTGAGCTTGCAGGATTGCCGGCTGTGCCGCTGCCTGCGTCAGCGTGGCGGCGCGCTGGTCTCCCTGGGCCCCTTCTGCGCGCTGCGTTTCAACAGCTTCCTCCACCAGGGAGTCCAGATCGATTTCTTTCATCGGGGTGGCAGAGGGGGAATCCGTTCCGCATCCAGAGAGCAGCATACTGGCGAATGTTAAGGTAAAAACAATCCAAACAGCAGGGGCGTACAATCGTACGCCCCTGTTCTGGTTCTTGGTGTGTTTTGCTTTAGGGGAGCGCCGTCCAGTATGCCGCATCGTCAAACGTGATCGTGACATTGTTGTGATTATCCACACCCATATTGACCCCGATCCGGCCTTTCCCGACATACGTGTCATCCGAGACCTGCTCAACCAGCATGCCATTGATGTACAGGGTGATCTTCTGGCCGCGGTGCATGACTCCAATCCGGTTGGTCTTCCCGGGGCCGGCGTCGATCTCATCACTGCTGGTCCAATTGATCAGGGTGGTGGTTTCAATCCCGTCATAGATGAACAGGCGGTAGCGCCCATCGCAGGAAACCTGGTAGTTGATCCCTTGCTCGGTTTCTCCAATTGGCGTGCCGAAGATGATCCCGCCGCGGTCGGTGCCCTGGCAGTTGTCTGGCATTTTCACGCTGATCTCGAAATAGAAATCTTCCAGTTCCAACGAGGAGAACGACCAGATCGTCCATGAGATGGCATCAAAGATGGTGAACTGCAGGGTGCTGTCCTTGACCTCTACCTGTGAATCGCTGGCGGAATAAACGTAGAAAGGACCTTTGGAATTGAACCCGTACGTGGCATCAGGATTCCCCAGGTTGAGCTCATCAATGCCCATCGGCAGGGTCGGCTCTGGAGTTGGGGTGAGGGTTTCTGTAGCGGTCGGTTCCGGCGTATTGGTCGGCGTTTCCGTTGGAATGGGGGTCTCAGTGGCCGGAGGTTGCTGTGCATCTTCGCCCCCGCCGCTGCCGTCGCCTTGCGGGGTGGGTTCTTCAATTTGGGGTCCTTGGGCGGCCATCGTGAGTGCCACGCTGGTGGCAACCGCATTCTCGTCAACCGTGGTTGTGGGCTGACCCGATAAGTTGCAGGCGACTGTCAGGGTTACAAGTACCGTAACAATCAAAATCCATTTAAATTTAAGAGACATATGCTTCCTCCTTCTCGAAAGCATGATCAAAATAGAGGCTATCTAAAAACGAAATAAATGCCTGTTCAGTTCCGCAGGTCAGCAGTTGTTTGCGCTGTTCTTTCTTCAATGGGGAGAGGCTGATGTAGCGGGTTGCATGTTTCCGGAAGAGCACCAGCCCTTTCTCTTTTCCGTAGAAGTCCAGCATGCGCTGGAGATGAACCAGCATCATTTGGCGCACCTCCTGCGGAGAGATCTGGCCGCGGTCTTTCCCGGCAAAGATCCACGGGTTACCAATCGCGGCTCGCCCGATCATCACTGCATCACACCCGGTCTTGTCCATGATGCGCTGCTTGTCGGCGACGGTTTTGATGTCCCCGTTGCCAATCACCGGGATCGAGACCGCTGCTTTGACCTCGGCAATCGCCGACCAATCAGCTTTACCGCCGTAGGCCTGCGCTTTGGTGCGCCCGTGGACCGCGATCAGTTTGCCGCCGTTGTCTTCCACGATGCGGGCAATCTCGAGATAGTTGAGCGAATCGTCATCCCAGCCCAGCCGGATCTTGGCGGTGACCGGGATCTCGAATGCATCGCTCAGGGAGCGGATGATCTCTCCTACTTTGTCGGGGGTGCGCAGCAGGCCGGCTCCCGCGCCGCGCGCCGCAATCGATTTGCTGGAACAGCCCATATTGATATCCAGGATGTCCGGCTGGTGGACCATCAGCATTTCGGCGGCTTGCTGCAGGCGGTCCGGGGCGTCATCATACAGCTGGAAGACTACTGGTCGCTCAGAGTCCTCGTAAGCAAGCCGTTCAGCCACATAATGAGGGCGGTTGATCACGTCCATCGCATTGACGAACTCGGTGTAGCTCATCGCCGAACCGAGCATGCGCGCCAGGCCGCGGAACGGTTTATCGGAATAACCGTCCATCGGAGCCAGGATCGAATCACCGTGAATCGGTATGTCGCCGACATAAAAAGTGGGGTTGCTTGCTTTGTCCATAGTAGTATTATACTTTTTTGCAGTCAAAAAGGGGGAATCGTTAATTTTTATCTTAACCTGGCTGGGAAGCGGATTTCCGCTAAAAATGATCACCCCGGCAGATTTGGGTTGATAAAAGGATCCCGTAACGAACACACCACAAATGGGTTTTTCCATTCAAACCAACAAGACCCATTAAGATTCAATAGAAATATAGGTGGTGTTTTATGAAAAATCATAATATTAATTTCCATTGGATATTTCTTGTTTTATCTTGCCTTGTTGTAATGACCGCATGCCAAGAATCAAGTGTGATCAGCCCCACTGCAACAGTTGTGAAAACAGATATCGTTGAAAGTGAACCTGCCAGCACTATTACCCAGACAACTGCCCCCGTTCCATCGGATACCCCAATCCCAACAGAACTTCCCACCAAGACCCCTGTTGAAGTTCCGGAAGGTGTTGAATTGGTGATGATGAAATCCCCAGAAGGGATAGATCTGGTAGGCTACCTTCGAGAGCCAGAGATACCCCTGGATCAGGGTTTGATCGTTGTGCTTGCCCATGGGCATACCTCATCGCATAAGGAATGGGAGAGTTTTGAAGATCTATTGATCGAAAATGGGATTGCTACAATGTCTTTCGATTTCCGCGGTCATGGTGCTTCCAGCGGATCTGACGTGTTTAGTAATATTGGGGTCGATGTTGTAACAGTCGTTGATTCTGTAAGAGAAAAGGGTTATGAACGTATCATTTGTATTGGTTCCAGTATGGGGGGAACCGCCTGTCTTGCCGGTGCAGTCGAGGCACAGATAGATGGGTTGGTTATGCTCTCCAGTGAGTGGAAAATACGCTACAGGTTAGTCAGCAAAGCGGATGTTCAGGCGCTGGCAATTCCCAAAGTTGTTATATTCACTGAACAGGATATCTGGATAACAGGCACTGAATGGAGCGTAGAGGGTTATCAGGAGACAGCAGAGCTTTTGGGAGATCCGAAACAAATTTATGTATACCCGGGAACATCACACGCAACGGGAATGTTCTTCGATGACTTTGGAAATGAAGTCCTTACAATTCTGCTGAATTTTGTCAAAAGTATTGCAAAATAGACCATCTTATCCCAATTTGGGATTTAATTAACTTTATATTTCAGCAGTGTTTTTGTAATCTCTTGCCGACATAAAAAGTGGGGAATCCTCCGGTTTCAGAGGGAGCTGGCTGGGAAGCGGATTTCCGCTAAAAATGATCACCCCGGCAGACTGAAGTGACCATACGTGCAGCCGGGGTGGGTGGTATTGACGTCTATTGAAGGCTATGTACTAGGCTTCGCTGCCCCCTGAGGAACGGTTTTTGACTGCCTTCTATGGATTGGAGTGCCAGGTAGCGGTCGCCAAATTTTGAGATGCTTGTCATTTCCATATCGTACTGGTCAAAATGACATTCTTAATCTTCCACCAAACCCTCGAACACTTTGCGGGTCGCCGAATCGGCATTGGTCGAACTTTCATTGGCCCATATGTTGTAATCTCTGGCGCTTTCTTCCTCCTGAGTCCTGGCTGGAACGGGAGTGAGCGTTAGCTTGCCCCGGCAAACTTTAAGGGCAAAACAGTATCCTTAAAGTTTGGTGTTTACCATATTCAAAAAAGAGAGGGATGGATTTAATTGGTTTTTCTTTAGAAAAAAATTTTTAGGTGTTACCTGTACCGATTATCCTGTCAAAATAAAAGCAGAAAAATCAAAATTCTGTACAATCAATATGATCGGATGCGATTGAGGAGCCAGGCGATCCTATAATAATTGAAAAGGATAGGATATGTCATTGATAAACATGTTTCGTGATATGGGTCTTATATATTGGACGGATGAGCGTCTTCAAAGTGCCAATAAAAGAACTATCCGAATCCAACTCTTTCTCATAAGCTTTTTGATCCTTTTCACTGAACTTGCTCTTATCCGCTGGATCCCCAGCAATGTGCGGTATTTAGGTTTTTTCCTCAATTTTATTTTAATGGCTACATTTCTTGGTATGGGGACTGGCATTCTGTCCAGCAGGCGAAAAAATTTATGGCTGCCTCCATTTCCCTTTGTTGTATTCCTGACAATATTTTTTGTCTCAAGCAATCAATTTATACTTGATATTCCTTCTAACGAAGTTCTGTATTACGGGATCTCAGAAAACAGTCAGGACTCAGAAGGATTTTGGTTGCTACCTTTGATGTTCATTATCTCAGCTGTAACCATCTTGCCTCTGGGACGTACCCTGGGGCGACTGTTGCCCGCCTTGCCGCCGCTAGAAGCATATGCATTGGATATTGGCGGTAGCTTAACGGGCATTGCAGCCTTTTTTATGATTTCATTTTTTTCTATACCGCCGGTAATTTGGTTCACTTTGATTGCCTTGGTCTACCTGATCACCCGCCCTGGCTCAGAGTTATTGATTTCAATATCGTTATTCGGGTGTGGTGTTTTTGTTGTATGGTTTATTTCTGTTGGCACAATCTGGTCGCCTTACTATCTGATCCGTTTGTACGATATGCCTGATATGGAAGGATACATGATTAGCGTTAATGGTATTGGGCATCAAGGTCTGACACCTACAGAAACTAAGGAAAATTTTTACTTCAAAGTCTATGACATGCTGGATGAGCAACATTTCCCTGAGAAAGCACTGATTATTGGTGCGGGTTCAGGCTCGGACGTGGCTATTGCTTTGGAACAAGGATTGGATGAAATTACCGCTGTAGAAATTGACCCGAAAATTTACCAGATTGGTTTGGAATTGCATCCAGACCGCCCATATCAGGACCCGCGAGTTGAAGTTGTTATCCAAGATGGGCGGTTCTACCTTAATGACACCGAAGAAAAATTTGACCTGATTGTTTTTGCCTTGCCGGATTCTCTTACATTGACCTCTGGATTTTCCAGTCTTCGGCTGGAAAGTTTCTTGCTGACCACAGAATCGCTCTCCGCAGCTCGGGATCTTCTATCTGAGGATGGAGTCCTGGTGATGTACAATTATTATAGGGAAGAGTGGTTGATTCAAAAACTAGCCCAGATGTTGGAAGTTACGTTTGGTGAAGAGCCGTATGTAGCTACCTATGGCGCTTGGGGGAGAGCAGCTGTATTGTTGAGTGGACCGGGACTGGATTTTATGCCAGAGTATGTCAATGAACCTTATTTAGAAGGCGCGGAACACACCAATAAGAACTTTGAGAATTTTAAATTACCTGTGATTGGAGAAGGTCGCCTCAAGGGAGACTCAGGGCTTTCGCTGACAATCGATGATTGGCCATTTGTATATATGCCGAAGCGCACCATCCCCAGTGTATTCTTGTTGGCGTTAGGAATGATCGCGGTCATCTCATTCGCAATGGTTGGCCTGACTCAACCCAAAAACGAGCGCAAAATGTTTAGTTGGCATTTTTTCTTTCTCGGGGTTGCTTTTATGGTGCTGGAAACCCGAAGTCTGGTGACTTTTTCGCTTTTGTTTGGTTCAACTTGGATTGTCAATTCGTTGGTTTTCTTTGCAATCCTGAGCAGTGTTCTTTTGGCTATCTTCATAAACGCCCGGATCAAGATAAAACGCGTGAACATGTTATACATTTTATTGGTTGCAAGCATGCTGATTAATTTCTTTTTGCCGCTGCAAATTTTCCTGGGCATTGAACAAACCATCTTGCGTTATCTTATTGCCAGCTTTGTTGCATTCTTGCCAATCTTCCTCGCGAACATGATTTTCAGTCGATCATTTAAGGATACAGACAAGGGTAATGGGGCAGATACAGCCTTTGGTGCAAACTTGCTTGGAGCGATGGCGGGAGGTGTTTTGGAATACACAGCGTTGGCAGCAGGGTATCAGGCTTTGCTGTTGTTTGCAGTAGGGGCCTATTTACTGGCATTTGTTTTTTGGAAACAAGAAATACGCTAGAGCAGTGTGAAATTTGTATCTTTGACAAATCAGTAAGGATTAAGATGATCCTTCGACCCTGCCTGCGAACCGGTTTATGCCAGCCATCACGGGCTGGACCGGTGTTCTTTCTGTCTGGGGGGCTTGACTACGGCCAGGGCAACCCCGCCTAAGATGAAGACGCTGGCCAGCGCCAGCCGGGTGGTGATCTGCTCTGACAGCAGCAGTACGCCTCCAAATCCCGCCAGCACCGGCACCAGCAGCTGGACGAGCGAGGCCTGGACGGTGGTCAGATCCCTCAAAGCGCGGTACCACAGCACATACCCCAAACCCGATGTGATTACCCCGGAGGTAATCGCCAGCAAAACCCCGGCCGGCTCCAGGTGCATGGAGGCAAACCCCAGGGCGGCAAACAGGAGCGCAAACGGGACAGACCGCAGGAAGTTCCCGGCCGTCATTGATACCGGGGCTGGAGCACCCCGGCCGCGCATCGAGTACACACCCCAGGCGATCCCGGCAGCACACATCAGCAGGCCACCAACTGGGTCGGGGGCCGAGACCCCCGGCAGGAGCAAATAGACCAGCCCGCCGATCGCGACCATCCCCCCGATCCATTGCACTGCTCCTAACCGTTCGCCCGACCTGAGTGCGCCCGTGATCATCGTTACCTGCACCGAGCCGAACAGGATCAGGGCACCAACCCCGGCGTTTAACGAGAGATAGGCCAGCGAGAAGGCCCCGGCATAGGCGAA